>JBJMGP010000239.1:0-13505 GCA_045807865.1 Pyrinomonadaceae bacterium | reverse complement strand
GCTTTTTCTTGTCACGGTTTACGGTTCGCGGTTCACGCTCTTCAATCCCTTTCAGTCATTAGCGGGCGGTGCCTGCTCCTGTAGCAGTGCGGCGGCCGATTCGGCCGAGACCTGCGCGGGCTCGGTCGGGGGGGCGGGCTCCGCCGGCGGGGGCGCGGGAACCTGCGGCGGGGGGGCGCCGGGCTCGGCCGGCTCGCCCGAAGGTTCGGGCGCGGACGGCGCGGGCGCTTCTGCCGCCGCGTCGGCCGCGTGCGCGGGGACGACCTCCATGATGGAGTGGTTGTCGGTGAGCAGGTAGCGTTTGACGGCCTCGCGGATCTGCTCGGGCGTGACGGCGAGGTAGCGCTCCAACTCCGTGTTGAAGAGCAGCGGGTCGCCGTCGTAGAGCGTGTACTCGGCCAGCCTTTGCGCGCGGAAGAGCGTGGACTGCCGGCTGCGCACCGTGTCGTTGAGCATGGTGTTGCGCAGCTTCTCCATCTCCGCGGGCGTCGGGCCTTCCGTCCCGAGCCGCTCGACCTCCTCCTGAATCGTCGCGCGGATGGCCTCGGTCGTGTGGCCGGGCTTGGGGATGGCGAAGATGTAGAGGGTCGAAGGCCCGCGCCGCTCGCCCATGCCGCCCTGGATGCCGACGACCGACTCCTCGTCCTTGACGAGACGCTGGTAGAGGCGCGAGCTATCGCCGTCGAGCAGCAGGTCTGAGCCCAGCGAGAGCGGATAGAAGTCGGGCGTGCGCCGCGCGGGCGCCTTCCAGCCGAGCATGATGGCCGGGAGCTGCGCGAACGGGTCGCGGTAGATTTCCGAACGCGCCGCGACCTCCTCCGGCTCACTCACATCGACCGGGGGCGGCGCGGGCTGCGAAGGGATCGTGCCGAAGTACTTCTCGACTAAAACGCGCGCCTCGTCGGAGTCGAAGTCGCCGCAGATGGTGAGCACGGCGTTGTTCGGCGCGTAGTAGACGCGGAAGAACTCCTGCACGTCCTCGACCGTCGCGGCGTCGAGGTCTTCCATCGAGCCGATGGTCGAGTGCGCGTTCCGGTGGTTCTGGTAGACCAGCTCGTTCAGGCGCAGGAAGGCGTTCGAGTAGGGGCGGTTGTCGTAGGAGAGCCGCTTCTCCTCCTTGACGGCCTCGCGCTGGTTGTCGAGATTCTCCTGCGTCACCTTGAGCGAGCGCATGCGGTCTGACTCAAGCCAGAGCGCGAGCGGGAGCTGTGAGCTGGGGAGCGTCTCGAAGTAGTTGGTGCGCTCCGTGGAGGTCGTCCCGTTCATCGTGCCGCCGTTGTTGAAGACGTACTGGAAGTGGCCGGCCTTCGGCACGTTCTCCGAGCCCTGGAACATCATGTGCTCGAAGAGGTGTGCGAAGCCCGTCCGCCCCTCGCGCTCGTTGCGCGAGCCGACATCATAGTAGACGGCGACCGACACGACCGGCACCGAATGGTCTTCGCTCAGGACGACCCGCAGGCCGTTCCCCAGCGTGTAAATCTCGACGGCCGCCTGCGGCAGCGTGACTGTGGACAAGTGAACCCCCTGGGCGTGAGCCGTGAGCCGTCAACCGTGACAAGATGAGAACTGCCTGCCTCTGGTCACGGTTGACGGTTTACTCCGTTTTAGTAATCATCCCGCGCAGCTCGGCGCGGAGGCGCTCGATCTCGGAGAGCTTGGCCGAGACGCGCTCGAAGAGCGGGGCCTGCGCCTTGATGCCCTCGTCGATGAGGAAGGCGGCGGCGTCGGCGCGGCTGCGGAAGACGCCGGCCTGGACGAGCTGTTCGAGCCGCTCCTGCGCCTCGTGCGAGACTTTTACGGCGACGACGTAGTCGTCCTTGGCCGAGAGCGCGCGCTCGACCGTGCGGCTGATGTCGCGGCCAATCGAGGCCAGAGACTCGGGGATGCGCGAGGCGATCTCGCGCACCGACGAGGAGACGTGCGCGCGCTCGCCGTGCGGCCCCTCGTCGTCGTGCTCGGGGAGCATCAGGTCGTCGATGGGGTCGAGGATTTCGGGCTCTCTCGGGTCGTTCGGGTTGCTCATTGCGGGGACCTCCTTCTCCGACTCGGCCGCCGTGGCGCGGCTCGCGCGGGGCGCCGAAACAGACGGCGCGCGGCCTCACACACTTCTTCTTCTGCGGCGGACTACTTGCGAAGCATTCTAAGGGCGCGCCGAAGACGGCGCAAGGCGGTGCGGAGATGGGAGGATGGGGTGACGAGAAGACGGGGAGATTGAAGAAGACAGCGCACCGTGAACTCTCCACGTCACACCGCCCTCCCGTCTCCCACTCTCCCCGTCTGTCCAAAGGGTTGCAACCTTGCCGCGGGTGGCGTCATCAATTACACTACACCGACCTGCCTTTCGGAACGGGCAGCAGTCACGGCTTGGATTTACGCGCCGCGCAACGGCCGCCCGGCGTCCCTTCGAATCTTGGGTTTTAACTGAGGGTCTGTACTCCGTGAAAAAGAGAATCACCACCGCGCTCGCGACGCTCCTCCTGCTTGCCGTCTCGCTCCCGGCCTTCGTCATCGCACAGCAGAGCGGCGCGCAGCCGCCCGCCGCGCCCGGCACACGCCGCCCGGCCCCTTCGGTCGGCGACGGCCCGACAACGGCGGCGCCCAACACGCGCACCCGCCGCCCGCGGCCGACCGACGCCACCGAGGGCCTTGAGGCCGACGTGGCCGAGGCGCTCACCGTCATCCAGGACAACTACGTCGACGGCAACAAGGTGAAGTACGACGAGGTCTTCAAGTCCTCGATCATCGGCATGCTGCGCACGCTCGACCCGCACTCGAACTTCTACGACGCGAAAGAGTTCGAGGAGCAGCGCGCCGACTGGCGCTCGGAGTACTACGGCATCGGCGCCACCATCGGCGACCGCAAGCTCGGCGGTGTCACCGACACCTACATCCTGGCCACCTTCGAGGCGACGCCCGCCTTCCGCGCGGGCCTACGCTTCGGCGACAAGATCACGGAGATCGACGGCAAGCCCGTGAAGGGCAAGGCCTCGGGCGAGGTGCGCGACATGCTCCGCGGCCCGCGCGGCACCACCGTCCGCGTGTCGGTCGAGCGCGCCGCGAACGGCCAGAAGGAGACGGTCGAGATCACGCGCGACGCAGTCCCGCAGCCGACCGTGCCGGACGCCTACTTCATCAAGCCCGGCGTCGGCTACATCGACATGACGCGCGGCTTCAACTACACGACGGCCGAGGAGTTCGTCTCGGCCTTGAAGTACCTCCGCACGCACGGCATGACCGGGCTCGTCGTTGACCTGCGCGGCAACGGCGGCGGCATCCTCGACCAGGCCAAGATTGTGGCCGAGCAGTTCCTCGCTAAAGACCAGGTCATCCTGACGCAGAAGGGGCGCGGCACGCACGGCATCCAGCGCGAGCTGACCTCCGACAATCGCCAGCCTGACCCGACGCCGCTCGTCGTCCTCGTCAACCGCGGCACGGCCTCGGCCTCCGAGATCGTCGCCGGCGCGTGGCAGGATCACGACCGCGCGCTCATCGTCGGCGAGACCTCTTTCGGCAAGGGACTCGTCCAGTCGATCATGCCGCTTGAGTACGGCACGGCGCTGACCTTGACGACCTCGAAGTACTACACGCCCTCGGGCCGCCTGATCCAGCGCGACTACTCGAACCAGAGCTACTACGACTACATCTACGGCCGCGTCAACGGCACGCAGACCGAGGAGCAGGTCGAGAAGCCGAAGGGCTCCGAGACGCACACGGACACGGGCCGGCCGCTCTACGGCGGCGGCGGCATCGCGCCCGACGAGGCCATCAAGGCGCGCGCGCTCACGCCGCAGCAGGTGCGGCTCATCGACCCGATCTTCGCCTTCGTCCGCGAGGCCGTGAACGGCCGCGTGCCCGGCGTGCCGCAGAGTTTCAAGGTCGGCGGGATGCCCGACTTCGAGCAGAACGTCGAGGCCGGCGCCTTCGAGGTGGACGACAAGGTCTACAAGGCTTTCAAGGAGTTTGCCATCGCCAACTACGGCGAGGAGCTGAAGCTGACCGATGCCCAGCTCGACAAAGGGCGCGAGTTCATCGCGCGCCAGCTGCGCTACGACCTGACGACCGCCGCCTACGGCTCGGTCAAGGCGACGCAGGTGCTCATGATCGACGACCCGCAGGTGGGGAAGGCCATCGACTCGCTGCCGCGCGCCCGCGACCTCGCGACCGCCGCCATGCGCGGCCGCAACCCGCAGACGAAGACCTTCGAATAAGTAAGACGGTTGCGCACGCGCCCGAAGACGAAAGGCCCGGCGAGTCTAAAACTCGCCGGGCCTTTTAGTCTTCCGTCCTGACTCGTTGCTACCAGGTGCAGCCGAAGCTGCTGAGCGAGGTCTTAGCCGTATCCATCGTGGACTTGCAGACCGAGGCCAGCGTGCCCTTGGTCGAAGGGTTGTCGGCCAGCTTCTTCCAGGAGCTGCGCCACTGCTCGATGGAGGACTTGAAGGCCGCCTGCTGCGCTGCGGGCACCTTGCCGGTGACGCACGCCTCGTACTTCGTGATGAAGTCGTCGCACTCGGCCACGCCGATCTTCTCGCCGGTCGAGGCGGTGGTCGTGTTGGCGTTGGTCGCGGCGGGCGTGGCGGCGGCCTTGGTGTTCGCGTTGCCGGCGGTGCTGTTGGTGGCGGTGGTGTTCGCGTTGTCGGCGCCGCCGCCGCAGGCGAGCATGACCGCGCCCATCAGGACGCAGAGCGCGAAGAGGGAGATCAGTTTGATTCTCATCGGTTCGGTTATTCTCCTTGGGGAAGTCGCGGGCCGAACGGAGCGGCCCATCGAGAGACAACTGCCGCGAGGTGTTTGTTTGAAAGCCAGTCTTGCCGGACGCGGCGGGAGCCCTTCGCGCCGCCGGAGGCCCTGTTGTACGGAAGCGCCTCCCAGCACGGGGGGCGTGTAAAACTAATGCCGAGGGGCCTTCGGCGTCAAGGGGAAGTTTGAGCGTTACGGTACGGAGGGGTTTCAGCGGGCGGCCGGCTGGGGCTCGGGTGTGGGGTTGGGCTCGGGCTCGCGGCGCGAGGCGGCCTTGAGTTTCTCGAAGTCCAGCTCGGTCGAAGGGCTGATGTCGGCGTCCATCAGGCTCTCCATCTTCTTGAGCGTGTATTCATTCTCCCGGGGGTCGTTCGAGGCGATGCAGTCGGCCGGGATGACGAGATTGAAGTCGCGCATGTAGGCGTCGTGCGCGGTGAAGAGGACGCAGATGTCGCCGGTCAAACCCGTCAGGACGAGCGTCTTGGCCTGGAGGTAGTCGAGGAGGATGTCGAGCGTGGTCGAGAAGAAGCCGGAGTGCTTCGGCTTCAGGACGAAGTAGTCGTCCTCCTCGGGGCGGAGCGTCTCGGCCAGGGGCCGGCCGCGCACGTCCTCCTTGAGGACGTGTTCGAGAATCTTCTTAAAGTCCGACTGCCACTTGCCGAAGTTGTCGTTGACGTAGATGACGGGCACGCCCGCCTCCTTCGCGCGCCGTTTGAGTACGGCCAGCCGCTCGGCCATCGGCCGCGCGTGGCGCAGGAGTTGTTCGCCGCTCTCAAACTCAAGGTCGTTGATCACGTCAATGAGCAGCAGCGCCACGTTCGACTTGTCCGGCACGTTGCCATGCAGGTCTTCATTCTTCGCAGGCATGTCGGCAATTATGCCGCTTGAACCGTAAAGGCGTAAACCGTGAACCGTCAACCGTGACCAGAGGCAAGCAGTTCTTCTCTTCTCACGGTTGACGGTTCACGGTTGACGCGCCTTTAGCTCTGGTACGCGGGGACGCGTGTGCGCTCGCGGCGCCAGACGGCGAGGAGGGCGCCCATGCCGAGCAGGCCGACGAGGTGGTAGCCGTTGTTGATGAGGTAGAGCCCGAGCGGGCGGGCCTCGAAGATGACCGTCTCAAGGTTCGTCGTCACCACGAAGCCGAGCCAGAGCCAGAAGCCCGTGAGCGCGCCCGACGTGGCCGTCTCGGCGCCGGTGAACTTGACGAAGTGCGCGAGCACGTAGGCCAGCACGAGCGAAGTGAGGAAGGCCAGCCCGATCTCGCCGGCGTGGCCCTGCGTCTGCATCGCCGCGAGCTGCTCCGGGCTGTAGCCCTTGAGCGCGATGAACGGGCCCGCGAAGAGCAGCGGCGAGTACCAGAGGGCGCCGAGCAGCCAGTAGGCGACGGCCGAGGCGGCGACGGCCGGGTAGTTGATTCTCATGTTCGACCCTTCTCCTTTCCGTCAGGGGAAGCAGTTAGCGGGTACAGGGGGGCTTGCGGCGGCAACCCGACTCAGGACTGCGCGCCCTTGAGCGTGATGAGCGAGATGGTCGCGCCGGTCGGGTCGTTGATCATGCAGAAGCGCCCGACGTTGGGAATGTCCGTCGGCGGGACGCGGATCGAGCCGCCCAACTCCGTGACCTGCGCGGCCCTCGCGTCCACGTCGTCCACGGCGACGTAGGCTATCCAGTGCGAGGGGGTCTCGCCGTACTCCGGCCCCATCTTGTACATCCCGCCGACGTGGTCGCCCGCGACCACTATCTCGTTGTAGACCATCGGCGGGCCTTCGGCCCCCTCGCACTCGGGCGCCTTGCCTTGCTTAATCTCCCAGCCCAGCAGGGTCCGGTAGAAACTCTGCGCGGCGTCGAGGTCGGTCGTCGCCAGCTCCTGCCAGCAGAAGGCGCCGTTGGCGGGCATCTTTTGTTCGGACATGTCTGTCTCCTCTCCGTTCGTTCGGTGTTGGTAATACGCTCAGCGAGGATAGGTTGACGAGTGCGTTGCGGCGTTCATTCGCCCGCGGCTTCGGCCTGGAAGTGCGGGTTCTCGATGACGCCGAAGATGTTGCCCCAGGGGTCTGTGACGGTCGCGACGACGATGTCGCCCCCGACCTCCTCGGGCGGGGTGTGGGCTTGGGCGCCGAGGTCGAGCAGCCGTTGATAAGCGGCCTTACAGTCGGCGACGCCCCAGTAGGCGAAGGCGCTGCCGCCTTTCGTCTCCGTGGCGTCGGGGCTGAGCCCGAGTTCGTAGCCGCCGACGTTGAAGCCCACGTAGAAGGGCTGGTTGAAGTAGGGCTCTCGGCCGAGAACCTTCGCGTACCACTGCCCGGCTTTCTCCAGATCGTCCACGTGGTAGACGACCGTGCGGAGTCCTTGAATCATGCTCGTCTCCTGCGGGGCGACGGGCTTCCCGGCGGGTTGCTTCTTCCGCTGCTGGTCTGTGACGACAAGCGCGAAGCAGGCAAACACGAGCGCGAGCGAGAGTGCCCTGAGCACGTCTAAACCCCTTCCTGTTTGAGATACTTCGTTGGTGGACGGAGGCCGCACGCCGGCGGCCGTGAACTTACGGGCGCAAATAGATGAAAGGTGAGCCCTCAAACACTTGAAAACTCACCTTTCAACCTGACCCCTTGTTCGTGCGGAAAAGAGAGATACTGCGAGGGGAAAATTTAAGTTCCTTCTTAAAGCTGCTCGGCCCTTAAAGAGTCGGGCCACTCACTGAAAACGTGTCGGCTCTTCGTCGTCGGTTAGTGCGCGGCAAGCCAGTCGCTGAAGAGTTGCGACTCCTCGGTCTTGCCCGACCAGCGGGCGCGGTTCTTACCCGTGAGCGCCAGGATCATCGCCTGATGCTGGCCGGCGCGGTCGCCGAGCCGCTCGAAGTAGTTGTAGAGCCGGTCGATGCGCGCCACCGACTCGCGCGCGGCCTCGACGTTGCGGAAGTGGAGCACGTTGCGGAAGTAGCGCGTGTAGACGTTCTGCTCCCGGCCCGTGGTCGTGTAGAGGTCGAAGTAGCCGTCGAGGTGCCCGGCCTGCTGCAAGACCTGCGCGACGTAGGAGGGGCGCGCCTTCACACGGCGCACGATCTCCGCGATGTCCTTCGTGCCGGACGTGAAGAGCGAGACGATCTGCTCCTTCTTCGTCCGCTGCTCGGCCGGCTCGACCTCGCCTATCTCAGCCTGCGCCGCCTCGACGCTCTCGCGCTCCAACGCCTCGTCGGCGTAGTCCAGCTCAAGCGTGAGCGGCTTCATCTCTTCAAGAATCTCTTCGGTCGTCATCTTCTTTCACCCCCTTGCCGGTAAGCAGTTGTTTAGATGTTCGAGACGGCGGGCAGTTCGCTTCTCATCCACCGGCTGCCCGCCGCCCACTGCTCACTTAGCTCGCGCGGCGCACCTCGAAGGTCTGCTGGTTCTGCAGACCCTTGAGGTGGTCGATGAAGCTCGAAGCGGCGCGCTTCGAAAGCTCCTCGGTGCGGACGCGCATCACCGACTGACACTCCTCGTCCATGTCCACGCCGGCCTCGCGGGCGAGCGCGCGGATCATGCCGAGCTGCTTCGGCGTGACGAGGTCGGCCATCGACTTCGCCAGAGGGTCTTTCGGGAAGTCGCCGGGCTGCGGCCCCGCGCCCTCGCGCTCGATGACCTCGGACTCGCGCTGGTAAAGCTCGCGCGCGATGCCGAACTTGATGGCGGCGCGCTTCAAGGCGTCGTGCTCGGCCTTCTTGATGCCGGTCTCGTTGTCCGCGTTACCGGTGCCGACGCCTTCGCGCGTGACGCCGTCGATGGTGATGGCGCAGGTGACGGCGACCATCTCGCCGATCTGGACGATGCCGCGGACGGCGTGCGACCAGGTCGGGGCGACGCGGTCGAGGATGTCTGCGACGGTGTGCCACTCGACGTACTCGACCATGTGCTGGTTGCCGTTGCGGTCGCGCCAGCCCTCGCGCGTCTTGATGAGGCGCGGTTCGACCGGCTGTTTCAAAGTGCTCAAAGTCTTCGCGAAAGAGAGCGGCACCACGGGGGCGGCCGTCTGCTGCTCGTACTCTTCGGCGGTGATGAAGTCCTGCTCCTCTTCCGCCTTCTGAACGTGTGCGGTTGCTTTCTTCGTCATCTCCAGCTCCTCTGTCTCTTCGTGTTCCGCGAGCGAACGGTGAGGAGTCTCGGCGTCGGCGATTGATTCGACCTCGGCCTTAACCTCCGGCTGCTCGTTCTGCTCCCGTACGAAGCGCGGCGCTTTGCGCGGGGCACGTAGTATGGCCTCCGCGGCAGCCTCGCCGAGCTTCTCGGATGCGGTTTGCGTCAAAGTGTTGGGCGTCTCCGCCGCAACAACGTTCTCGGGAGTCGCGCCCTGCGCCTGCGGGGCGGAAAGCCCGGGGACCGCCTGCTGCTTGGCCGCGGCCTCGGTGTTCTTCGCCAGGACGGCGTGCTTGACGGCGAGGATGTGCTCGCAGCGGTAGCGCGGGTCGGCCGCGGACTGCTCCTCGAACTCAAGGCAGGTGCAGCGCACACGGCCCGCCTCGTCGCGCCAGACCTCGTAGGAGGCGCGCCGCCCACGCAGCGTCGGCGTGGTCACGCGGAAGCGGTCGCCCTCGCGGTTCACCAGACCCATCGCAGCGATGCCCTGCGCGCGCTTGTCGCGCATCAAAGCTTTCTTGTCGAGTACGGCAGTCATGGCTTAAATCCTCCGTCCAAACTTTCCCTGAAACTCTCAGGCGGCCTTCTCGGTCGGCATCTGCTTGACGACCCGCTCGGCCGCCTCGGGCTGCGGGGCGAACCCCGCGCGTTCCTGGAGGCGACGCTCCAGTTCGACGACCCGCGCCTCCAACTCCTCGACGCGCCGCCCCTGCCGGTGCAGGCTCTTGAACAGCCCGTCGAACGTCTCCCAGATCACGTCGCTCACCTTCTGTTTCACCCCTCGAATCTCAGAGTCGCCGCATGTTTGCTGCAACGCTCTGTTTCATACGTGAAACAGTGTACCAGCGTTTCAGGTTTGTTGCAAGCATAAAACAAGGTCTTGCGCAGGAAATTTTCTTGTGCTATGTTGGGGTTGCAAAGGTGGGCGCCGGAGTCCGTGTGGACTTTACCGGAGCGCCCCGAAGGAGGCCGAATATGGCAGATCAGTCGAAAAGTTTAGTCAACACGGTCGAGCTGGGCCGTGCCATCCGCCGCAAGCGCGAGGAGCTGGGTTTGAGTCTGAGGGACGTGGCCGACGTGACGGGCGTCTCGGCCTCGACGCTCTCGCGCATCGAGAACGGCACGGGCAAACCCGACGCCGACAACATCGCGCGCCTCACGGGCTGGCTCGACATGCCGATGGAGCGCGTGATGGGCGCGCGCAAGACCGAAGAGGGCACGGACACTTCGGCCGTCGTCTACTTCCCGCACGAGGCCACGCCCGACATCGTCGAGGCGCACCTGCGCGCCGACCGCAACCTCACGCCCGAGACGGCCAAGGCCCTCTCCGAACTCTTCCGCGTCGCCTACCAGCAGTTCTCCGCGCCCGGCACCGACGCACGCGCCCGCAAGGGCCGGAAGTAAAAGAGCCGGCGCGGCTTGGGTTTGTGAGGCGCTCGACTCCGGGTGGGTTCGGGCGCCTCTTCGTTTGAGCAGTCCTATCGAATCCTCGCTCCGGGCCAGATGATCTTCCGAGTCTGGCGGCTATCTGAACTCCCGATCAGATTCTTAACTGTAAGGAGAGAAAAGCATGTCAGAGAAGACGAACTATAAGCGGGAAGGCTATCACAACGTAACGCCGTACCTGTGCGTCAGCGATGCGGCGCGGGCCATCGAGTTTTACAAGGAGGCGTTCGGTGCGACCGAGATCAAGCGCATGGAGGTGCCGGGCGGGAAGATCGGCCACGCCGAGATTTTGATCGGCGACTCGTATGTCGCGCTCGCCGACGAGTTTCCCGAAATGAACTTCCGCAGCCCGCAGTCCATCGGCGGCACCGCGGCCCAGTTCATGCTCTATGACGAGGACGTGGATGCGTGCGTCGAGCGGGCCGTGGCCGCCGGGGCGCGGCTGACGCGCCCGGTCAAGGATCAGTTCTACGGCGACCGCACGGGCAGCGTCGAAGACCCCTTCGGACACCACTGGTACATCGCCACGCACATCGAAGACCTTACGCCCGAAGAGGTCAAGCGGCGCATGGACGCCGAGATGGGGCAGTGCGCGGGCGAGACCGTGAGCGCCTGAGCTTTCGCACACGGCGGGGCGGCACCGGCCTCGCGCCGCTGGTGCCGCCCCGCCATTTCACTTCACAAAGGACGAGCAAGGGGAAGTTGTTTGAAGTTCAAGGCGGTCTACGGCGTCGATTTCAGCGGCGCGCGTCGGCGGGGCGGAACACCTGGGTGGCGCGGATCGAGCGGAAGGGGTGTCGAATTCGATAAGGGAAAAGCGTAGCAGGGCAGGTATAATTTGCGTCGTGGATACGGAGAATCTGCCGCCGACTTTTAAGGGGAGACAGTACGAGGTGCGCGCTCTGGGGTTGCGCGACTTCGCGGGGCTGCGCCGGGAGGACGAGCCGCTCGACCCTTTCGAGCTGGCGTACTTCGCGAAGTTGATGGTGATTAACTTCGACGAGATCGCGGGGTTGTCGGAGGAGACGCGGGAGCACCTGCTGGGGGCGGGCATGAACGACTGGTCGGGTGGGACTTCGTCGCGGCCCCTGCCGAACGGGTGGCGGCTCGTCATCCTGAATCCGAAGCACGGGAAGGCGCGGAACAACGCGACGCTGATGGAGGAGGTCTGTCACGTCTTCCTCGGGCACAAGGCGAACCGGCTCTCCATCGTGGCGCAGAACAAGCAGGGCAAGACGGCGGCGCGCGACTACAACGAGGCGGACGAGGAGGCGGCGTACGCCGTGGGTGCCGCGGCGCTCGTGCCCTACGCGGGGCTGCGCCGTCTGCTGAAGCAGAACCGGTCTTCCATCGAGATGTCGCGCCACTTCAACGTGAGCCGCGAGTTGATCGAATACCGTTTGAAGGTCTGCCGCCTGTGGGCCGAGTACCGCCAGCGCCACCCCGAAGAGGACGCCGCGCGCGAGCAGCGCCGCCGCGCCTTCGCCGCCGCCAACACCAAAGAAGTAGACAGTAGTCAGTAGCCAGTAGGAAGACAAAGCGGCGCGCCCGACCTGAAGGTTAAGGCGCGCCGCTCGTTCTTCCTACTGACTACTCCCTCACTGCCCCTGCTGCGGCCGTCCCGACTGGATGAGGCGCTGGCGCGCTGTGTTGCCGGGGACGGCGATGTGGGTCGCCGGGTCGTACTCCTTGCCGACGGCCGGGCTGCCCTGCGGCACGTAGATTTCCACCCGCGTCGTGCTGTAGCCCGAGGGGATGTAGCGGACGTAGTAGCCGTCCGGGTGCACCGACCAGCGGCCCGAGGGAATCTCCTGGCTGCCGGGGCCGAGCGGGGCGTTGCCTGAGAGCACCGCGACGCGCTCCATCTCGGCGAAGGTCGCGCCGGGGGTGGTCATCATCTGGCGGAGCTGCGCCTCTGCCTGCGCGATCTGCCTGAGCGGCTCGGGGACGCCGCCGAGCTTGTCGGTCAAAGCGTTGCCCGAGAGCGCGTCAAGCGCGCTGCGGTTCAGGCCCGCGAGCTGGCGCGGCGTGAGCAGGCGCGAGGCCGTCGCCTTCAGCTCGGACTGCAAGTCCTCGAACTTGGCGCGCGCGATGATGGCCCAGAGAAGCACCTGTATGTCGTGCTGGTGAATCTCCGGATGATTGACCGAGTTGCGGACGATGGTCATCACGGCGTCCTCGGCCGGCCCCTTCGGGGGTGCGTAGAGGTAGCCGTCGCCGCCGCCCGGGCCATGCGTGCCGGCATGGAGGCAGTAGCTCTGGTCGACGAGCATGTAGTAGCCCGGCTGCAACACGAAGCCGCCGTTGGGCGTCCGCTGCAAGGTCATCAAAGAGCGCTCGGGCTCGCGCGGCGAGAAGCCGTCCTTCGATGTGTCGCCCCACCTGGCGTCGGGCAGGGAAGTCGTAATCGGCTGCTTGTCTCCGAGCAGGTTCGGCGTCTTCTTCTTCAGCTTGTCGCCGAGGCCGCCCAGGCCGCCGAGCTGCGCGGAGGCGGTGCCGGCGCAAAGTGCGAGCATCATCAGGGCGCAGACGGCCTTCAGGCCGGGGCGTCTGAAACTTTGGTTGTGCATTGGGTGCTTGCTTCTCCCTGGGGTTTGTAAAGATACCGCTGTGCCTAGATGTTAGCTCCGGCCGAAGGGTTGGGCAAGTTTCAAGTCGGCAGAATTTTTCTCGCACGGTCTGGCCGGGCCGCCGCACTCACCCTTCACTTTTCGGCCGCCGCCGATTAACTTCTTGAGTATGAGGACGGACGCCGGGGCGCCCGCAGAGCTGCGCGAGCTGCGCGACGAGGTCAAGCGCGGCATCGACTACCGCGCCTTCTACCTGCGCTACTGCCCCGAGGCGCGCCAGAACGGCGCGCGCCTCCAGGCCCTGTGTCCCATCCCCGCACACGCGCATAGCGGCAAGGGGCACCCGAGCCTCTCCATCGACTTGCAGCAGGGACTCTTCAACTGTTTCTCGCGCGACGAGGGCGGCGACGCCATCACCTTCTATGAATTGATGCACGGCGTCAGCTACGCGCGCGCGGTGAGGGAACTGGCGCGCGACCTCGGGCTCGACGGCCGCAAAGGTCGCCGCCCCTCGCTCGCCTCGCGCGCCGCGCCGGACGCTTCCGAAGTTGAAGGCGAGAGCTTCGAGCCGCTCGACGCCGAGCAGACCGCCGCCGTCTGCACGCGCTTCCTCGAAATCTGCCGCGCCGAAGAGCAGTTG
>JBJMGP010000238.1:0-5041 GCA_045807865.1 Pyrinomonadaceae bacterium | reverse complement strand
ACTCTTCGACGGTGATGACGCCGTCCTTGCCGACCTTCTTCATGGCCTCGGCGATGATGTTGCCGATGGTGGCGTCGGAGTTGGCCGAGATGGTGCCGACCTGGGCGATCATCTCGCCCGAGACGGGCTTGGAGAACTTCGAGAGCGCGCCGCCCTGGACGACGCCGTTGCCGTCGCGCTTGCCGACGATGGCCTCGACGGCCTTGTCGATGCCGCGCTTGAGGGCCATCGGGTTCGCGCCCGCCGCGACGGTCTTGACGCCCTCGCGGAAGATGGCCTGCGCGAGCACGGTCGCCGTGGTGGTGCCGTCGCCGGCCACGTCCGAGGTCTTCGACGCGACTTCCTTCACCATCTGCGCGCCCATGTTCTCCATCGAATCTTTGAGTTCGATCTCTTTCGCCACCGTCACGCCGTCCTTCGTGATCGTCGGGCTGCCGTATTTCTTATCGAGGACGACGTTGCGCCCCTTCGGCCCGAGCGTAATCTTGACCGCGTCTGCCAACTGGTTGACGCCGCGCAGAATCGCCGCGCGCGACTCGCCGCCCTGAACTATTTGCTTTGCCATAATCTTTCTCTCTTCCTCTTCAAAACTGTTTGTGACGCTCCCCGCATGGGACTCCGTCGATCACTTCTTCTGACGCCGGAAGGGTTACTTGCCGCTCTTCTTGCCGCCGCCGCCCGTGCCGGCCGCCGCGCCCGCGCGGTGGATGACGCCGAGAATCTCGTCCTCGCGCATAATCAGCAGTTCTTCCCCGTCGATCTTGATCTCCGAACTGCTGTACTTGCCGAACAAGACCCGGTCGCCCGCCTTCACGTCCAGCGGTTGGCGCGTTCCGTCTTTCCTGTATTTGCCTTCGCCGACGGCGAGCACTTCACCCTCCTGCGGCTTCTCTTTGGCCGAGTCGGGGATGATGATCCCGCCGCGCACCTGCTCGCCTTCCTCGATACGCCTGACAATCACTCGGTCATGTAATGGTCTGATATTCGTCGTCATAACTTTCTTCAATCTCCTTTTTCCGGGAACGGCGGATTCAAGTTGAGCTTCATGCCCACCTCACGTTTCAGGATTGTCGTGCCAGGCAGAAAGATTTGAAATCCCTGATAGTTGAGCTGTGGGCTTCAGGTGATCTGGAAGATTCCAGAGGAGCTGAGAAGAGAGTTGAGCTGGACTCGGTTCCGGGCGATTGTATTTTAGATGTAGGATATATGTCAAATGTAAGATATACCTCATAGACAATCTCTCGTTGGATGGTAGATACTCGGAGATAACAGATGACGGGCGCCGGAGGGAGGGCGTGTATTGTGATTGAGGTTCGACTCGACGAGCTACTGGAAGAGCACGGGCGGTCTTTCTATTGGTTGGCGAAAGAGACCGGCATCAGTCACACGACGCTGTGGCGGCTCAAGAAGGGCAAGGCGCTCGGGATCAACTTCGACACTCTGGAGAAAATCTGCCGGGGACTTAACTGTCAGCCGGGCGACGTGTTGAAGCTGGCGAGCAAGAAGCAAACGGGCAAAAAGCGGACGGCGAGCAGAAAGCGTTGAGCAGGTGCGGAAGACTACGGCCACTCCGTCAGTCACCACGCTCCGTTCGCCGCCCGCTCCGCCTCTCTTAATCGCAACGGCTTGACAAGCTTCGGCAGGTAGCGCAACGTGTTTACGAACCGAGCCTAGCTCGCTCCCTTCTCAGCTCCTCTGGAATTTTCCAGATCGCCTGAAGCCCACAGCTCACTCCATCTACCGGTTAATGGTGTCTCAGCATTAGGTCGCCTTGCGGCCGGACTCTTCGTGAAAGCCGTTAAAAACATGGCCGTACAAGACGGGGATCGTATGGATTCGCCTTTGCAAACGGCGATTCCGAATCGTTGGCTCACGCGCCTCTTCGGATGCCGGCACCGCCACATGAGCCCCCCTTTCACGGGGGGCGCGGAAACGTACCGCTCTTGCATGAGATGCGGCGCGCGCCGGCTGTTCAATGTGGAGCGGGGTAAGATGACGGGGGCTTACTTCTACGCTCCCCTCTCCTCGCTCTACGAACCCCCAACATCGAAATGACTCCCGGGCGAGAAGGGTAAACATGGCGATAGATAATTTACTGGGTGCGACGGTCAGGATCCGCCGGGGCTGGCACGGAGGCAGAACCGGGGAGGTAGTCGCCTTCGACCACCAGGCCGGCCCGCCTTCTACATACACCGTCATCAAAGTTCAGCTCAAGGGGAACAGCCAGCCGGTGATGATCTACAGTCTCGACGAGATAGAGAAACTCTCCGACCCGCCGGGCCTCTCGGAGCTTCCCACAACCCCGCCTGAGTTGGCGAAAGTCATTTGAGCTTTGAAAGCTCGGGAAAGACCAGATGCTCAACCTACGTGTCCATACTGACAGAGTGAGCGCGGGCACGCCCTGCGCCGGTGGAGTGTTCTACTCCCAACGCGCGGGCGGCCCACACTACCGTTGGTGGCTTGCTGCGGATGAGCCCGGCCAATGGCGCTTCACCCGCCTGCATCCGGCCGAATGGAATCCGAAGGTACTTTCACACTCAAATCAGAACGAGATGCCGCTCGCGTTGCAAGCGAGGATGGCCGAACACTATATGTGGTGAGGGCGCAGCGCACGATGAGGCTGAGGGACAGGCGCGTCCGCGAAT
Organism: Pyrinomonadaceae bacterium; assembly: GCA_045807865.1. GTDB lineage: Bacteria > Acidobacteriota > Blastocatellia > Pyrinomonadales > Pyrinomonadaceae > QHXN01. The sequence continues at coordinate 2,396 of JBJMGP010000238.1, read as the reverse complement.
CGGCGCGCCGACGGCGGTGCACTTGGTGGACGGACGGGGCTAGAAGTTGATGGCTGAGGAGAAGCCGAAGGCTTGACGCTTACCGAGGTAGCCATCGCTTTCGTCCTTGATGATCCGGTAGCATTCGCATGAGACCGCCTCCAATCCCACCCGGTCGAGAATCTCGATGCGCCCGCGGCTGTAGGTAATCAGCCCCTCCTTCTGAAGCACGCCGGCGGCCTTATTGACCCCCTCGCGCCGCACGCCGAGCATGTTGGAGATGAAATCCTGCGTCAGACGAAACTCATTCGCCCCCAGGCGGTCGCCGGTCATCAACAGCCAGCGTGCGAGGCGCGCGTCCACCATGTGGAAGCGGTTGCAGGCGGCCGAGCGGGAGACCTGCGTCAACAGCGAGTGCGCGTAGAGGTGCAGCAGGCGGTGCAGCGGGCCGACGCTCTCGGACTCCTTTCGCAGCACCGAAGCCCGCAGACGCATGGCCGTGCCTAAGCCTTGCACGACAGCGCGATGAGGCGACGTGTCTACCCCCATGAAGACGGAGATGCCCGCCAGCCCCTCGTTCCCGATGAGCCCGACTTCGAGCGGCGAGCGGGCCGACACTTCGGCGAGTAAGGAGACGACGGAGTCATTCGGGAAATAGACGTGGCGAATCCGCTCGCCCGGCTCGTGGAGGACTTCGGCGAAGGGCATTGTGACCAGCTCCAGCTCGGGCAGCAGGCGTTCGTACTCCCTCCTCGGCAGGGCGTCGAGCAGCCGGTTCGTGGCCGTGGAGCGCGGCTGGTCGGTGAGTGGCATCCTTCAATGTCCCTTCGAGGGGCCGGTCGTCGGCGTCGGACGCATCTTTTACGTCGCGTCTTCAAACAGATTATTGAAATCGCTCGCCGCGTCGGCGCTCTGCTGCTTCTGCTGTCGCAACTCGTCAATCCAGCCCGTGATGGTGTCGGCGGCCTCCCGCGTTTTACCGGGCCCAGGGTGACGGGCGGCATCCCGGCCCTGCTTGATTCGCGCTTTCGCCCGCCGCTTTCGCTCGGCGAGCTTGATGACTCTGATTCGAGGGTCTGTGCTCATGTCGATTAAAGAAGGGCTATGATGCCGGCGTTAAATACTCTCCCGCGACTGCCCGCGCCGGGGCTTCTGGTCTGGTCTGTAGATGAGAACTCGACAGACTTCAGGATAGAGATAGCGGGCCGGTTCCGACGTCGAGAGTTCGAGTGCTCGCCGAGGATGAACCCCTTACGAGTAACACGAGGGGGAGAGTCGGTCTGTGCGATAGGACACTTAGAGGGGCCGGCGGGAAGTGGGAAATTCTGAGCCGAGCAGGCGGTCGTACTCGGCTTTGACCACCTTGTAACACTCGCAGACCGCCGCTTCGAGGCCGCCGCGGTCGAGTATCCGGATGCGGCCGCGCACGTAGCTGATGAGTCCCTGTTCCTGCAAGCGGCCGGCGGCCGCGGTGACGCCTTCGCGGCGCACGCCGAGCATGTTGGCGATCAGCTCCTGCGTCATCACCAGCTCGTCCGAGTCGTGGCGGTCGTGGCTCAGCAGCAGCCAGCGGCAGAGCTGCTGCTCTATCTCGTGGAGGCGGTTGCAGACGGCCGTCTGCGACATCTGCGTGATGAGCGCCTGCGTGTAACGCAGCAGCAGGCGCTGGAACGCCCCGCCCCGCGCGAACTCGTCCTGCAACACCTTCGCCCTCATCCTGAAGACCGCGCCGGCGCTCTGCACGACGGCGCGGTTGGGCATCGTGCCGCCCCCCATAAACAGCGCGATGCCGACCAGCCCCTCCCTTCCCACCATCCCCATTTCGGCGGACGAGCCGTTCTCCATCATGTAAAGCAGAGAGACGATTGCGTCGGCGGGGAAGTAGACGTAACTCATCAGGCCGCCGGACTCGTAGACGACCTCGCCGAGCGAGAAGGAGACGTGACCCAGGTGCGGCAGTATTCGCTCGTACTCCTCCCGCGGGAGCATGGCGAGGAGACGATTCTTCGTCGGGGCGGGTGTGTTTGCGCTGGCCGGCATAATCGGTCTCGCCGTTTCTGTCCCGGCACCTGGTCAGAAGAGGCTGCCGGCAAAGCATATCATATGTGGGACATCGCACAGACGGCACGATGCGCATCATCTACCGTGTCCACTATTGTCTCGGCTCATGTAACCGATTGGCGCTCGGCCACAAGCTGAGCGATGAACTGCGGCGTGACGCGCTTTAAGTTGATGTGATGTTCACACATCGCCAGGTAGTACTTCAGGTGCTTCTTATGCACCCCGCGGAACGGCCGCAGGAAGTTGCGCGCCGTCGTCCACAGCCCTTCGATGGTATTGGTGTGTACTTCGCGCACCCCGTCCCCGTCGTCGTCTCTCGCCCACTCGCCCCGGCCGTGGCAGACGGTGCGGCGCGT
>JBJMGP010000237.1:0-8841 GCA_045807865.1 Pyrinomonadaceae bacterium | reverse complement strand
TAAAGCCGGCGTCTTGTCAAAGGACTTTTGGTTACGGTCTTTTGTGCAATAACTTTTGGCTACTCACTTAGGCCGAGTCGTTACATGATCGCCCTTCGATTCAAGTGATTAGAGCCGTGGGGAGGAAGTCCACACGGTTCTGATACATCAGAGAAGTTTCCTTGTCACCGAAGTCTATACGCGTTATGGCGGCGTTGTTGAAGGCGAACCAGACGCCGCAGTCCGAAGGTATCTCTAGCAGGGAGAAGAGGAAGGCGTTGTAAAAATGGCTGTGAGTGAACGCCGCGACGTTGTTATCCGTCCCGCTGTGACGCCGCAGAAGTTCCGCGATTAAGCGCTGCGCCCGGTCACGACATTGATTTGAATTTTCAGTCCGTCCGCCCCACCAAGGCTCTTCCCCGAAGCCGTCCGGGAACTCGAACTCCGGGAATCGGCCGGCCAGGTATTTCCGATCCGGACCCGGGAGCCCGATGATCTCCTGCGTGTGTGGGTCCCGCGTCCAGTTACCTTGAAATTCGCACAGATCTTCCAGCACCGCGGGCTTGATGCCCAACAGTGAGGCCGCCGTCAAGGCGGTGGCCATGGCCCGTATGTGGGGGCTGCTGTAGACGTGAGTTATCCCGAAGCCTTCAACGTCCTGAACGTCACCGCCCCGCCAGCTGGATTCTACGCCGCGCACCGGGGGAGGGATGAGGCCTTTCTCCGGTTCAGGCTGGGCCAAAAAGTCGGCAAGGAGCCTCGCCTGACTAACACCTATGTCCGAGAGTTCGGGGTCGCCGTATAAATCTTCGACCTGGTAAGTCCCCGGGTATTCCATGTCGAAATTGTCTATTGACTGCCCGTGGCGGATTAGATAAAGGCGCATGTTGAGTTCGGGGATTTTCCGGCCGGCTTGTAATGAACAGGGCGAGCGGAGTATATACGGCCGCCCGGCGTCCTGTCATTTAAACGGCCGCCCGGCGTGTGCTAACTTAACCGCTCATCTTTCCGACCCTGAGAACCCGGAGGGGACCGATGAAGCTTGCCATCAGAGGTGGTGAACCGGTGCGGCGACGACCCTGGCCGCGCTGGCCGGTGGTCACCGAGGATACCAAGAATCTACTCGGCGAAGTTCTCAACGGCACGAGTTGGGCCATCTCGGGTCAGTCACTCGCGCCGCCACGCTTCGACCCGGAACTTCGCCGCCAATGGGCCGACTACGTTGGGGTTCGTTACGCGCTGCCGTGCGCCAGCGGGACCGCCGCCCTGACGATTGCTTTAGAAGCCTTGGACTTGGGGCCGGGTGACGAAGTCATCGTTCCCGGGATGACTTGGGTGGCATGCCCCAAGGCTGTGTACAACCTCGGGGCCACCCCGATTCTCGTAGACATTGACCCCGCCACGCTCTGCATGTCACCCGACGCCGTCAGGACGGCTATAACCCCGAGGACGCGGGCCATCATGGTCGTCCACGCCTACTGCTCGTTGGCCGACCTGGACGCTTTCCTCGCCATCTCGGAAGAAACAGGCATCCCCATCATTGAAGACGGCTCACAGGCGCACGGGGCTATGTGGCGCGACAGACGAGTGGGCTCTTTCGGTCTGATCTCCGCGTTCTCGACTCAACAATCGAAATTGTTAACCAGCGGGGAAGGGGGGCTCTGCTGCACGGACGACGAGGCTCTCTACGTGAAGTTGCAGCAGCTGCGAACTGACGGGCAGGTCTACAACGACACTTTTAATCCGGATAACTGGATGTGGATACACACCGTGGAGGGCAAGCCCGGGAGGAACTTCAACCTATCAGAATTTAACGCCGCATTGCTTTTAGACGGCCTCTCAAGGCTGGAGGCGGAGAACGAGGTGCGCCGTACGAACCTCGCCTCGCTGGAGCGGTTTTTCGAAGAGGTTGAGGGCGTCGGAGTAATCCCTTGCCTGAAGGAGGTGACGAAGCGTGTGGTCTGGCGGCTGGTGCTGCGAATCGACCGTGAGGCTTTCGGCGGGTTGGACGTGGCGATGATTGGGCAAGCCGTGACGGCGGAACTGGGACTGCCGGTCGAGCCCATCGACATGCCCTTCACGCACAGCCCGCTCTACCAGCCGTTGAAAGTGGCCAGGATCGCGCGCAGGCCCGACGCGAAGGAGTTCGACCCGGCCCGGTTTGAACTGCCGAATGCGCTGGAGCAGCAGAGGTCTTGTCTCGCCGCGCCACATTTTTGTCTGTTGGGCGACGAGTCGGACATGAAGGACATGGCCACCGCTTTCGTCAAGGTCTCAAAGCAGAAGGATGAACTGTCACCCCGCTGACGGCGCGCGCCGGTTTTGACGGTGCGCGGGGCGGGTGTCTTCGGTGCATGGGATGAGAGTCTTGATTATCAAAACCGGCGCCCTCGGGGACGTTCTGAGGACGACGGTGTTACTCCCCGCGCTCAGGCGTCTCTGCCCCGAGGCGGAGATAACCTGGGTGACGGCCCTGCCCGCCCTTCCTTTGCTGGAACATAACACTCTTATAGACAGGCTGACTCCGATAGAAGGCGGGCCCGCCGCATGGCGCACGGATGTTTATGACTGGGTTATCTCGCTGGATGAGGAGCCGGCGGCTTGTCGCCTGGCGTCCAGCCTGAAGACGCGCCGCCTGTCGGGCGCCTACATGGCGGCTGACTCGACGTCAGGCTACACCGACGATACGGTCGAATGGTTCGGCATGGGATTGCTGCGCCCGGAAGGCGAGGGGGGGCTGGCGCGCGCGAATGACTTGAAGCGAAATAACTCACGGCCTTACAGCACCATTCTCTACGAATGCCTCAAGCTCCCGCTCCCGGTCTCCCGCCCGCAAATTTTTGTCCCGCCCGAGGCGCGACAACAGGCGCGGGAGTGGGTAGCCGGAACGGCGCTCGGTGGTTACTCGCGGCTCGTCGGACTGAATACCGGGGCGGGGGGGCGCTGGACGCTCAAAAAGTGGGGGGAGGAGCAGACGGCGGCCCTGGCGGCGGAGTTGAATCTGAGGTTTAACGTCGGGGTGGTGATACTGGGTGGGGAGCAGGAAAAGGAGCGCAACCAAAGAATCGAGAGGATGGCAGGCGGAAGCTGCGTCGCCGCTCCGACCGACTGGGGGCTGAAGTGTTTCTCAGCCCTGGTGGGTCTCTGCCGTGTCATCGTCACGAGCGACTCGCTAGCCCTGCACGTCGCCGTCGCGAGCGGCGTCCCGGTCGTCGGATTTTTCGGCCCGACCTCCGCCGCCGAAATCGACCTCTTCGGGTCCGGCCGCAAGGTCGTCACGTCGCTCCCGTGCAGGTGCTGTTACCTCCCCTCCTGCGACGTACGCCCGCACTGTATGGATTCTATCGAGGCGCGGGAACTGATCGCCGCGGCTTCCGACTGGCTCTCCTGACTCCGCCCATGACTCTCGGCGTTACACCGCTGTTCTGATAGCGAGCGGGAACTCCGAAAGCTTTTGGTCGTAGCGGGCGACTGCGCCGTCCAGGATGGCGAGATAATTCCTGAGCAGTTCCTCGGCGGCGGCCGCTTCGTACCGCTCTCTCTCGTAGACCAGAGTCACCAGCATCTCTTTGTCGTTATACTGAACGTCCACTTCGATTCCGGGCAGGTCCCAAGGCTGATCCTCGCCCGCGCACTGAGGGAGGTCGATAGGGGAGATGGTCAGCCCCGCCACCCTCACCTCCGTCCCGGCTTCCGCCCCGACGACCCCGCACACGTCTGAGCGCTTCTGCATGTTGAACCTGACGCTCGGGTAATTCATCATGTCCCACGCCTCGGTGGTGTTGCCGTGGAACATGATGAATGGGAGGTCCTGATGTTCGTAAGCTTCGAGGACGACTTTCCTCACGCGTCGCAGTAGCTCGGAAAACGTGTCCCCGCTGTCGAATTTAATCCGCAGCACGAGCCTGTCGGCGAACGGTCCGATCACTTGTGTGGTCTCCGGCAAATACCGCTTCGCCACCGAAGTGGGAATCCCGAAATCCTCCTCTCCCGTGTACCTGTGTAGGAGCGAGGCCAGCGCCGCCAGCAGCAGTATGTACAACGTCACGCCCTCGCGGCGGCTCAACTCTTTCAAAGATTCGAGCAAGGCCGCGGGTATTCTCAAGCACTGAAAGGCCCCGTGGATGTAAAGCAGTTCCCTCGCCGCCTCCGGCTGGAGGGGGCGTTCGATAGGAAGTCGTATTTCGGGAATCAGCTTCAGGCCGTCAAGCTGACGTTCCCAGTAACTTGTCAGCTTCTCCAGCGTCTGCCCCTGCAACGTTTCCCTCTGCCAGGATGCATAGTCGGCGAACTGTATGGGAAGTTCCGGCAGGGGCGACGGCTCGCCGGCCGAAAATGCTTGGTACAGTGTCCACAAATCATGGACGAATAAATCCAGCGACCAGCCGTCGGAGATGATGTGTGAGATGTTAAGCAGCAGCAGATGATTGTTCTCATCAAACCGGACCAGCGCGACACGCCAGAGCGGCTCCCTGCCGGGGTCGTATGGCCGCCGCGCCTCCTCCGTCGCGATTCTCAAAGCCCCTTCCATGCGCTCGGCCTCGGGGGTCTGGCGCAGGTCGCACACCGGCATCGTCACCGTCATGGATGAGGCGATGGCTTGCGTAACTCGACCCTCCACCAGCGGGAACGTGGTGCGCAGAATTTCGTGGCGGCACGCCAGCTCGTTGACCGCCCGCCGCATCGCCTCTTCGTCCAACGCTCCCCTCAGCCGGTAGCACCTGGCGCACACATCATGGTCGCCCGGCGCAGCCCATAGTTGTCCCACCTGATGCTCTAAGAGCAAGGTTAGCGGCAGCTCTCGGCCGCGGTCAGCGCGCCGGATGGTCGGGGCCGGAGCGTTACGCGAAACGCTCGGTGGCTTTCCACGCCTCCGCCTTTCGAGCAACTCCTGTTTGGCCGGCGACAGGCCCGCCACCCTTGAAGGGAACTCCCCCCGTTTCATTTCGTTACTACTCTCGTCCATTGTTCGCTCCCGACACTTAAATACTCGCGAATCTTATCCAACAAGCGGGAGGCCGGGAAGGCGAACTGCTCATACTCCGGCGCCTCACTGTAAGTGAGGTAGTCGGCCGCGTTAAAGACACTCCCCCCCCGGCGGAAACATTCCGCGTGGGTGTTGAAGTGCGACGCCATCTCCCTCTGCGAAAGAAAGGCTTGAGCCACCCGCCTCTGGATCCGCTCCTCATCAGGCTCCGCGCTCAAGGTGAAGGGGGGAGGGGCGTCTCTGAGGAATACTTGATACCCGTGGCTGTTATAGCTCGCGTATTCGAACACGCCCCCGGCGTACGCGATTCGGTCCGCAGCCACGCCGAGGGCGAAACGACAGAGGTCGTGGTCCGGGTGGCCGCCTTCGAACGGGCAGCAGAACACGGCGTCGACGTTTTGCAGGGCCGCGCCGAAGTCCTCGACAATCGAGTCGATGTGATTCAGCGTCCCCAGATCGGGGTAGTCTAAAAACCTTACGTCGGAAGGGGCCACTCCCAGGATGTCCAGCGCGGTAAGCGACTCCCGCCGCCGCGTGAGTTTGTAGGCCCTCTGATTGTAGTCGCCCGGAAGGCTTCCGAGGTCAACGGCGATGCCCTGCGCGGGGGCGCCGTCGGTCACACAGAGGTAGTGGACTCCCACGCCGGCGCGAACTAAACGCCTGACCAGGATGCCGCAACACAATTCCACGTCGTCCGGGTGGGGGCTGATGAAAACGACTTGTCGCAAATCATCGAATGAGACGTGTTGCACTGGCGTCATCACCTCACGCTGTAAAACGCCCGCCGCGGCAGGCCGCCTCCCGGTGACTAGGCGGCGGCTCCGCCTCCAGCGCTCGCGGGCTTCCGGGCTCTGACAGCAAGCAGGACTTCATAGTCCGGGTCTTGGTGGTCAAGCTCTTCAGGCCGCAACTCCTCCGCGCACATCCCGTACAGGAAGGCGGCCGCCGACAGCACGTTTCCCTGGGCTTCGGCCGCGACGTTCTTGGGCGGGAACGCTTCCGCGAATAGCCGCTTGGCCGAAAGGATGGTGAAGCGCCAGTATTCGCCCCAACGGTCCATGTCGTAGCGGCTGATCTGACTGATGCCGGGGAAGGTGGCCAACACGACGCCGCCCGGCTTGAGAATTCGGTATAAGGTCTTGACCGCGACCCTGACTTCGTAAATATACATCAAAGTCTGCGTGCAGATGACGCAGTCGAACGTTTCATCCGGGACGTGGGCGGCGTCCGCAAGGTCTGCGGTGATCGTCGCGCCCGGGTGCCCCGCCTCCACATGGAGCACGTCACTGGCCGACACCCTGTCGCCGCCGAACCGGCGCGTATACGCGTCGTCGTCGAACTCCAGCACGCGGCCTTTGATGTCTGAGGCGTTGGCGGATAAAAACCTCTCTATGTAATACCGGTCTATGGGCGAGCCCCTGTCGGTGCCATGAACGCGGCTGATGGGCGACACCCTTCGCAGGTCTCCGAGATTCACAGGGTTCCTTGATTTGTCCACCGGCGTCATCCTCAGGGAGGTGAATACAGAGGTAATCAGACTGTCGCTTTCGAGCGCGGCCGGCGCTCTCACGTCCCACCGACCGGCTTGATAGTACAAGACATTTTGCAGTATGAATAGAGAGCCTCAGTTCGAATGACTGCCTGAACCTTCGACCAATCCCGGAAGGACCGGGTCAGTCGCCGGAACCGGTCTCAGGTAATTCGACATTCATCAAGAGCCTCTTGGCGTGGCCCCCGAACGGTCGTCGGAAGTCCTTTCTTCGGAGAGTTGTCGAGACATGGCCCAACCCGACTCGCCCTACCCGCCTATCGCGATAGGGTGCTGCTTCTACCAACGGTTTCCTAACTATCAGGCGATAATCAGCTCGATAGAGCGGATGGCGATGAACTACGCCAATGAAGTTCGGGCGTTCATCTATTTCAGCGGCGAGACGGAGGAAAGCGCCAGGGAGCAGGTGGAAGCGCTCAGGTTCGAGGACGGGGAGTTGTTCAGCATCCATTTCGGACCGAACCGCATCGACGAGCCGAAATACAGGCTGCCGCTCGCCGCGGGGACGCCATTCATCTGCACGCTGGACGACGACCGGGTCTTCGGCGAAGACACGCTGACCATTCTGATGGACGCCTACAACGAGGTTCAAAAGATAGACCCCCAAGGCGGCCGCCTGGCCCCCGTCGGCTGGTCCGGGACCGAGATCGGAGGTTCACAGTTGCTGACGCCGATAGAGGACAGGTACAACCTGTCACCGGGGCAGCTACAGAAAGTTGACTACGTCGGGAGTTGCGGCTGTCTTTACAGGCGCGAAATTTTAGAAGACGAAAGACTCCGGCTTGAGAACTGGCCCGATTACATCGGCTACGCCAGCGACGTCTGGCTCTCATACCTCGTCGCCCGCCATCATCACAGCTCAATTTATATTACGGGTCTCAACAGGGACGAACTCCCGGAGCACGGGCACTCTTTATTCGCAGATTCAATGTCAGACATGCTGCCCGGCTTGGTGGAGCGGCTGGTCGCGGAAGGCTGGAAAGGGTGTGGCCCGATAAATCTCCCTTAGTGAGAGCCCGGTGCACATGTGGATGTAGAGAAGATGCGCGATCCGGGGCGACGCCTTGAATACGGTCGGCTGAATGGTCATAAAAAAAGCCCGCCCCGGTGATTCACGTCACCGGCGCGGGCTTCGAGTTTTCAGACAGTTGCCCGGCGGGCCTAAGCTGCGTCCGACGCCTGCTCGGCGAGGTAGGCGTCGATCTCCTCATCCTGCTCACCGGACAGGTGGAGGTGGCGCGCCAGCCCCGTCGCGTTCCAGATGTGGTCGTAGCCTAAGACCTCCTTCTGGTACGTGACGAATTGCAGACAGACCTCGAACGAGTGCTTCGACTGCGGCTGCCTCCTCCCCCTGCCGCGCCTCCGCCCCCGCCCGCCAGGCCGAGCTTCCGCGCCGGCGGCCCGGCGCGGCGACAGGCGGGAGGTATGCGCGGGGGGCGCGCCTTGAGGAAACAGACGCGCCGGAGCGGCCGCCTCAGTCGTGGCAGGTTGGGACGCGACGGCATGGGGTGACTGTTCGAGCCCCGTCATCCACGGGTGAGGCGGGAAGAAGACTCGGATGTCATCCTGGTTCACGTTGCCGCGCGAGACCTGAATGAGCCCGACCTCCTCCAGTTCCATCAGGTGACGAGATAACTGCCCCTCGTCCTCCCCGAGCGCCGCGGCCTGCACACGGAAGTGGAGTTGGACTGCTCCGCGGGAGTTGGCCTGCTGTGCCAGCGCCGCGTAGGTCAGCTTCGCTCCGGGGCCTATCTCCTGCCGCAACAGCAGCCAGAAGGGAGCCTGCGCAAAGTCATTAAGACGCGGGCCTCGTTCCCGAACGATGAGGCGGCTTTCAAGCTGCTGTACTTGGCCTTGCGTCACGCGGCGAAAAAGTGGACGATGCCGGTGCCGCACTGGAGCCGCGCGATGCAGGCGTTCGCGATCATCTACGAAGGGCGTGTGCCGACGCTCGACGGAAACTCGCTTACACAATTCATCTGATACCCTTGATGGGACGTCCTTTATATGTGGGTATCACCAACATCGTCTCAATGCTAAGTGAGTAGCCAAAAGTTATTGCACAAAAGATCGTAACCAAAAGTCCTTTGACAAGACGCCGGCTTTACGCAATGCCTCTTTGTCGGTGAGGCTCAGCAGCCAGTCCTCGGCATACGCGGCGTGTTCCTCAATGCTTGAGAACTGATGGTTTGCCGACACCTTACCCTTCAGCTCTTTCCAGAGTTGATCCATGCTGTTGAGTTCCGAGCATTGCTTCGGCAGCCACACCAGATGGATGTCGAGCGCGGCGGCTAACGCCTCGCTCCTGGCGGCGAGGTGGCAGGGC
>JBJMGP010000236.1:0-15513 GCA_045807865.1 Pyrinomonadaceae bacterium | reverse complement strand
TCCGCGCTGACGAATCTTCGCCCGTGGGCTTCACGCACGTCCCGCACCCGCCCTCGTTCCCGCACGCGCCTTCGCCGTGGCTCTACATCGGGCCGGAGGCGCTCTACTGGGGGCCGCGCCACGTCGCAAAGCTGTGGGGCGCGAAGGAGATTTACATCACGGAGAACGGGTGCTCTTCGTCGGACGTGCCCGCGCCGGACGGCAAGGTCTACGACACAGACCGCGTCACATACCTGCGCAGCTATCTCACGCAACTGCGTCGCGCGACGGCCGAGGGCGTGCCCGTGCGCGGCTACTTCCTCTGGAGCCTGATGGACAACTTCGAGTGGGCCGACGGCTACACCAATCGCTTCGGTCTCCACTACGTTGACTACCAGACGCAGAAGCGCACGCCCAAGCTCAGCGCAGATTTCTACCGCGAGCTTATCGCACGCAACGCCGTCGTCTAAACAGTACCGCGAGCGTTAAGCGAGCGGGTCGGTCTTACGCGGAAACATCTAAGCGTAAGACCGACCCACCCGCGACCGCGGGCGGTTCTGACCGCTATGACGGTCGTTAGAGGACTCTGTCGCCGGGGCGAAGGACCCGTGCGCGCGGCGTGACGCGAATGCGCGGAGCGTTCAGGAGCCGCGGCGTGACGAAGCTGCGCGTCCCGCTCAGCACGTCCGGGTGCATCTGTATGCCCGGGAACGCGAGGGCGGCGACGGGCGTCTCGAACACGCGGAAGGTGCCGGGCGCGAACAGCCCTTGCGGCGCCGTGCGACGCTCGGGCATGACGCGCACGGCGCGCGGCTTGCGGTCGCGGACGACCCTCAGCGTGACTTCGCCCTCCTGCTTCGCCGAGAGGGCGCGCGTGAGGTCGTCCGAGTCCTCGACCTTCTGGCCATCGGCCTCGGTCACAACGTCGCCGGCCTTGAGCCCCGCCTTGTCGGCCGGGCTGCCCTCCTCGACCGAGCTGACGAGCACCCCGTGCGTGACGCCGAAGTAGTCTGCGAGCTGCTTACCCAGTGCGTTCGTCGTCACCCCGATGCGGCGCGTCGTGCCGAGCAGGCCGGGAGACTTACGTGCCATCTGCTCCCACTGCCGCTGCGCCTTCTCCTCTGCGCGCTTCCACTGCTCTGTGTTACGCGCCGCCTGGTCGCCGAGCCCCATCGCGTCGCCGACGATGTCGGGCGAGATTTGGAAGAGGCCCTCGCCGCCCGCGCTCACGAAGGGTTCGCGGCGCGTGAGCGTGGCCGAAAGCTCCTGCTCCGAGCCGCCGCGCGCGACCGTGATGCGCGCGACGTGGTCGGGCGCCGACTCCTCGATGAGTCGGGTCAGCTTGCGCACGCTCGTCACCGGCTCGCCGTCGAAGCGGACGATCACGTCGTTCGTGCGCAGGCCCGCCTTCTCGGCCGGGCTGCCCTTGACGACCTCGCGGACGCCGACGCCGCGCGGCTCGCCCGTCAGACCGTAGCGCTGCATGTTCTCGCGCGTGACCTCTTCGGTGCGCACGCCGAGGAAGTTGCCCGAGACGAAAAGGGTCGTGGCGACGGCCGGCGCCGACGGGGGCGCGGGCTCCTGCGGAGGCAATGGCGCGAGTGCCGGCTCCGGCACTTCGTCCGCGAACGGGGCGGGCGGGGCGAGCGGAGCCTCCGGCGCATCCGGCGCGGCGGCGACGGCCGGCAGCACGTCAGAGACGGGCGGCGCCGGCGCGACGGCGGGCGCGGCCGGTGCAGGCGGGGCCGGCGGGGGCGTCTGCGCGGAGACGGCGGCCGCGGCCAGGAGTACGAAGGCGACGAGCGGCAGAGCTTTGGGTTTCACTGCTTGGCAAGACCTCCTTTGGAAAGTTCTTCAACGAGTTTGCACGCCGCTCGGCTCCCTCCGGTTCCGAAAATTTCCGCGCCGCTTGTCCGCGCGCGCGCCCGCCCGCTACACTTCCCGGCGCGCATGAAGATACTCGACATCGGGTGCGGCAAACATAAGACGCCGGGGGCGGTCGGCATGGACAGCAACCCGCGCTCGGACGCCGACGTGCTGCACGACTTAGACCAGGTGCCCTACCCCTTCCCCGACGACGAGTTCGACCTTGTCGTCGGTAACCAGGTGATCGAACACGTGGACGACGTGCTCGCGGTCGTGGCCGAACTCTACCGCGTCGCGAAGCCGGGCGGGCTCATCCGGCTCGACACGCCGCACTACTCCGACATCGCCTCCTACACCGACCCGACGCACCGGCACCACCTGACGACCGAGTCGTTCGCCTACTTCACCGGCGACCGCCCCGACTTCGACTTCTACAGTCAGGTGCGCCTGCGGCCGCGCCTCATCCGGGTCACGATGCTCAAGCTCTGGCGCGCGCTCGGATTCGAGCTCGCGGTCAACGCCTGCAACCGTTATCCCTCCCTGCGCTTCCTGCGCCGCTTCTGGGAGCAGTACCTCTGCTTCGTCGTACGCGGGAAGACAATCTATTTTGAGTTCGAAGTGATAAAGTAGCCGACATCCCCTGCGAGAAATGTCAGACAAAAAGGAGGGAGGACTCCGATGAGCAGCAAGGCTAAGAAGTCCGCGGGCGCCGCGCCGCCGTCACCGCGCAGGTCGTCTGCCAAGCCTTCGAAGAAGGATCAGATCGTCTCGCTCTTCCTCTCGGGGATGGGCGAGATCGAGGACATCGCGGTCATCACGGGCGCACGCGCCTCGTACGTCGGGTCGGTCTTGCAGGAGGCGGGGCTGCACTCGGGCTACTTCGACCTCTACACCTCGACCGCGCACCCGCAGAACATCTACTCGAAGTTCTTCGCGAACCAGCTCGGCTTCAAGGACGTGGAGACGGCGGGCGAGTCTGTGAGCCTGATCGACCGACTCTACCGGCAGTTCGAGTTCGCGGGCGACCGCGCGGGCCAGCACCACGCGCTGTCGATGGCGCTCACCATGTTCGACCGCGCGCGCTGGACGGGCAAGGGGCGTGAGGCCGAGGTCTTTCTCAACTGGCTCACCGCACGTCTGGGCGAGGCCGCGCTCGACCTCGAAGAGGCTTCCGGCGAGAACCCCGACGAAGAGCCGGACGAGGGCGCGGGCGCGCCGGAGACTCTGCCGTGAGGGGCCGACATGAATGAGTTCGGCGGCAGGGTCGCGCTGGTCACGGGCGCCTACCGCGGCATCGGGCTCGAAGTCTCGCGCCAGCTCGCGCGGCGCGGCTTCGACGTTATTCTCACCGCGCGCGACTTGAGCAAAGCCGCGGCCGCGGCCGACGAGTTGAAGAGGGAAGGACTGAAGGTCGTCCCCCTCCAGTTAGATGTGACCGACGCGCAGAGCGTCGAAGAGTGTGCGCGCTTCGTCGAAGAGAGGTTCGGCCGGCTCGACGTTTTAATCAATAACGCCGCCATCCTCTACGACGACTGGCAGCGCGCCGAGAACGCGAACCTCGACACCGCGCGCGAGGCGTTTGAGACGAACACGCTCGGCCCCTGGCGCGTGTCGCTGAGCCTCCTGCCGCTGCTCCGCCGGGGCGCACACCCGCGCATCGTCAACGTGTCGAGCGAGTCAGGCTCGCTCGCCTCGATGGGCGGCGGCACGCCCGCCTACAGCGTCTCGAAAGCGGCACTCAACGTGCTGACGCGGAAGCTCGCCGCCGAGCTGCGCCCGTCACGCATCCTCGTCAACTCGGTCTGCCCCGGCTGGGTGGCGACCGAGATGGGCGGCCCCGACGCGCCGCGCACGCCCGAGGAGGGCGCGGCCTCGGTCGTCTGGGCCGCGACGCTCCCCGACTCAGGCCCCACGGGCGGATTCTTCCGCGACGGCGAGCCGCTCCCTTGGTGAGATGAGCCCGGACGGCAACAGCTTCAACTTCTGGCAGGGCCGTCTCGTGCGCCTGCGCGGCGTCGAGCCGTCGGACGCGGAGACGTCCGCGCGCTGGAACCTCGACAGCGAGGCGGCGCGCGAGCTGCACTTCGTCTGGCCGCCCATCTCGCTCGCGCTCATCAGGCGCGACCTCGCGGAGTTGTCGATGAAGAAGCTCGAAGCCGACGCCTTCACGTGGGTCATCGAGGACGCGAACAAGCAGGCCGTCGGGTCGATCAGCACGCACCAGTGCGACCACCGCCGCGGCGTCTTCCGCTACGGGCTGAGCGTCGCGCGCGAGCACAGGCGGCGCGGCTACGCGACCGAGGCCGTGCTGCTCATCCTCAAGTACTACTTCGAGGAGCTGCGCTACCAGAAGTGCACGGTCGGCGTCCACTCGAACAACCCGGGGTCGATTGCCCTGCACGAGAGGCTCGGGTTCGTGCACGAGGGGACGCTCCGGCGGATGGTCTACACGGGCGGGCAGTTTTACGACCTACACCACTACGGGATGCTCAAGGAGGAGTGGGAGCGTTCGGCACACAGAATTTGAGACGGCTCGCGGCGCGCCCCGGAGTGCTGCTGACGGCGTTGCTCGTCGCGCTCTACGTCGGGGCGCGCCTGTGGCGGCTGACGGCGGCCTGCCTCTGGTTCGACGAGCTGTTCAGCGTCCATGCCGCGCGACACAACTGGTCGGGGCTGTGGCGCTTCGTCGCGGCCGACCTGATCCACCCGCCGCTCTTCTACGCGCTGCTGAAGGTGTGGACGGCGGCGGGCGGCGAGTCGCTCTACTGGCTGCGCCTCTTCCCCTGCGTCGCGTCCGTCGCGGCGCTCGTGCCGCTGCTGCTGCTCGCGCGCGAGCTGAAGTTGGGGACGGCCGCGACCAACGTCGCGCTCCTCTTCGCGGCGGCCAACGGCTACCTCATCAAGTACGCGCAGGAGGTCAGGATGTACGGCCTGCTGCTCCTGCTCACGCTCACCTCGCTCTGGCTCTTCGCGCGTCTGCTCAACCGTGAGGGTCGGGCGCGCGGGCTGCTCCTCGCGCTCCTCTTCGTCAACTTACTGCTCGTCTACACGCACTACTACGGCTGGCTCGTCGTCGTGTGCGAGGCCGCCTTTCTCGCGCTTCGAGACAGGCGGAGGCTCGGCCCCTTTATGTTGACGGCGGGCGGGCTCGTGCTCGCGTACGTGCCGTGGGTTCTGGCCTGCGCGCGGGCGGCGGGCGGGGGCGGCGGGCTCGCGCAGAACATCGGCTGGATCGGGCGGCCCGGCCCGTCCGACCTCGTCGAGCTGTACACGCTCTTCAATCAGCCTTTCTACTTCCGGCAGAGTTCGGCCGACCCGTCCTACGGTCGCGGCGGCGCGCTGCTCGGGCTGCTGCTCGTCGGCCTGCCCGTCGTCGCGCTGCTGTTCGAGAGTGTGAGGCGCGGAGATAAAAGCGACGCGGGCGACGCAAGGGACGAAGGCACGACGGGGACGGTCGAGCTGCTCCTCACGTTCACGCTGCTGCCGGTCGCGCTCGCCTTCGCCGCGAGCTACGTGCTGCCGCAGTCGGTCTGGGGGGCGCGCCACCTGATCGTCGCGGCGGGGCCTTACGCGCTGCTCGCGGGGTTGGCGCTCGGGCGTTTGCGACCCGCCTGGTGGAGGTGGGCGGCGCTCCTGCTCCTCTGCTGCTGGCTCGCCCTCGTCGGCGCGCTCACGGCCGTGCGGCGCGAGCCCGCGTACGTCTGGTGCGCTTGGGAGGGGCTTGCCGCCTCGGCCGCGAGGGACGAGGCGCGCGACCCTGCCGGGGGCGCGATAACTTCGAGTGACGTGTACGCCTTCGAAGACCTCGTCGCTTACCACCTCTGGTTCGCGCTCGAACGCGAAGGGCGCTTCCGCGTCGTCAACGTCAAAGGCGCTCCCGGCGTCGCGGAAGACCCGGCCTACTTCCTCCCGCGCGACTTTCAAGATGTCTCAGTGGCGACGACGGACACACTCAAGGGCGAGCGCTTCTGGGCCGCCTTCCGCGATACCAACTGGGACGAGTCGCGCCAGCCCTTAAAGCTCATCACGGAGCGCGGCTACCGCGCCGAGCGCGTCTACGAAGCGTCCGCGCAAGGGCAGCGGGCCTTCCTCGTCCTGTTCGTGCGGGCCGGAACTTGAAGCAACTCCCGGGATTAAGGCTTCCCCTTTCGGTCGCACCTGTTTATTCTTTCCCGCGAACCGACGGGAGGTTTGCAGATTGTCTGAAGCTAATTCGCAAACGGTCGCCGCGCGCTGGAGTCTCGCGGGCCGGACGGCGCTCGTGACGGGCGCGACGCTCGGCATCGGGCTGGCCGTGGCCGAAGAGTTCCTCTCCTTCGGGGCGCGTGTGCTGGCGGTCGCGCGCGACGCGGCGAGACTTGAGGCGCAGGTCGAGGCGTGGCGGCGCACCGGCTCCAGCGCCGAAGGCATCGCCGCAGACCTCTCGACGGCCGAAGGGCGCGAGACGGTGCGGCGGCGCCTGGAAAGGTTCGACCGGCTCGACGTGCTCGTCAACAACATCGGGACGAACGTGCGCAAGCCCGCGGTCGAGTTCTCTGCGGAAGAGTACGAGCGCGTCATCTCGACCAATCTCACCTCGGCCTTCGAGCTGACGCGCGCGGCACACCCTCTGCTGAAGAGGGCGGGTGGCGCGTCGGTCGTCAACGTCTCCTCCGTCTCCGGCCTCACGCACACCTCGACGGGCACGCCCTACGCGATGAGCAAGGCGGCGCTCTTACAGATGACGCGCAGCCTCGCCGTCGAGTGGGCCGAGGACGGCATCCGCGTCAATGCCGTCGCCCCCTGGTATATCCGCACGCCGCTCGTCGAGCCCGTGCTGAGCGACGCCGAACGCCTCAAGCGCATCCTCTCGCGCACGCCCATGCGGCGCATCGGCGAGCCCGCGGAGGTCGCCGCGGTCGTCGCCTTCCTCTCGATGCCCGCCGCCTCCTACGTCACCGGCCAGTGCGTCGCCATCGACGGCGGCTTCACGGCCTACGGCATTTGAAGGGGGAACGCCGGCTTGAAGACTCCTTACGACCGCATCGCCGAAGCGTGGCACGCAGGGCCGCGGGCCTTTACGGCGCAGAAGTACGTTGACCTGCTCGCGGGGCGACTCGAACCGGGCGCGGGCGTGCTCGACCTCGGCTGCGGGACGGGCGAGCCCGTCGCCCGCTACCTCGTCGAGAAGGGCTTCCGCGTGGTGGGCGTGGACGAGTCGGCCGCGATGCTTGAGATCGCGCGCCGCGTCGTCCCCGAGGCGCAGTTCATCCGGGCCGACATGTGCGAGCTGGAACTGGACGAGCGTTTCGCGGCCGCCGTCGCCTGGGACTCGCTCTTCCACGTCGAGCGCGGCCGCCACCACACGGTCTTTCAAAAACTCTCGGCGCTGCTCTCGCCCGGCGGCCGGCTCCTGCTCTCCGCCGGCGGCACCGGCCACGCGGGCTTCACCTCAGAGATGCACGGCCACACCTTCTTCTACAGCGCCCACGACCCCGCCGAGACCCTGCGCCTGCTCGCCTCGGCCGGCTTCGAGGTCGAGCTTTGCGAAGAGGACGACCCTTCTTCCAAGGGGCACCTCGCCATCGTCGCGAGGAAGACCGCCGGCCCCTCGCCCGGTAGAATGGATTCCCTCTTGACAGCCGAGCGCGCGACTCCCTAGTATCTTTGTAAGGCGACACGACGCCCGCGGCTGCTCGTCGAAATGCCACGTCGCCCTCGCAAGGCCCCACGCCGCACGCGCCTCAGCGCACGAGAAACCAAGCGCCCCGGTCAGGATTTTTCAAGTCATGCAAAGGTTCTTTACGCTCTGCTGCGTCCTTTTGACGCTCGCGGCCGGCGTGTGCGCGCAAGAGGGCGCCCGCATGCCCGCACAGACTCCGGCTCCGGCACCCACGCCGCTCAATCACGGCGGCAAGATCGAGAGCGCCTACGACGGCTTCGCGCACGAGACGGTCGTCGAGCTTAAGCGCATGAACGTCACCTGCCAGGTGACGAACGGGTCGGGGGGCGTCGTCAAGGGACTCTGCGTGACCATGCGCGCGGCGCTCCACTGCCCGGGCAAGCAGCTCGACTACGTGCGGCAGGCGATTCTCCGCTTCACCTTCGAGGCGAAGAACTGGGACAGCCGCCACCCGCCGAACGAGCGGCAAGTCTCGGCCGTCGCCGACGGCGAGACGATCCGGCTCGGCCGGATGAGCCTCGTCTCGCAGGACGTGGGCGACGGCTGGGCCGCCGACGACATGAAGGAGACGCTCGAAGTTGAAATCCCCTACGAAGTCTTCCAAAAGCTCTCGCGCGCCGAATACGTCGAGTTCTCGGTCGGCAAGACCGCCTTCGCCCTGCGCGACAAGAACGCGGCGGCCCTGCGCGACATGAACAACCGCGTCAACCTCCCGCGCCCGCAGGGCGCCCCCACGCAGACCGGCGGCGGCAACTAGACCGGTTCGAACGCAACCCAAGCCTTGAGCCCGGGCACCTTCGGCCCGGGCTCAAGGCTTTGTCGTGCCGCGAAATAGGGGTTGTGTTTTGCCGCGCGTAGCGTTAGTAATACGCACCGCGTGTCAGACGTTTCTCCTTCGGAGGGGGCATGAAAAACAGGCCGGCGTTCAAATCCTCAACGGCGCTTCTCGTCCTGGCCCTGGTCTACGCCGCGCCGTCGTTTACAGCCGCGGCGCAGTCTTCGGAACAGTCACCTCGCTTCGGGGCGAGCCTTAAAAGGCCGAAGGCGGAGGCCGGAGTGGAGGCGCGGGGGCGTGACGGACGGCGGCCCGCCGGGGAGGACTCGCCCCAGCCGGAAGAGGTCGTGAGGGTCAACACGTCGCTCGTCAACCTCGACGTGCTGGTCACGGACGCGGAGGGCTCTCGCTACGTCACAGGGCTCACCAAAGACGACTTCGTCCTGACCGAGGACGAGCGGCCGCAGACGATCTCGAACGTGTTCGTGGGCGACGACGCGGAGCGGTTGCCGCGCTCGATCATACTCCTCCTCGACCGCAGTCAGAGCGAGCTGCCCTACCTCGAAGCCAGCGTCGAAGCCGCGAAGATGCTGGTCAACCAGCTCGCCCCGTCCGACGAGATGGCCGTCGTCACGGACGACGTGGAACTGGCCGCCGGCTTCACCAAAGACAAGAAGCGGCTCAGGCAGACGCTGGATTCGCTGAAGAAGCTGTCATTCAAGGGCTACCGCACGCGTAGCATGCAGTTCAGCGCGCTGCTCGCCTCCCTCAGAGAGCTGGTCAACGGCGAGACCCGCCGGCCGATCATCATTTTTCAGACCGACGGCGACGAGGTCGTCCGGCTGGACGGTTCGCGCGGCCAGAACGGGCCGGCCGAGTACGACATGGAGACCGTCTACTCGGAGGTCGAAAAGTCGCGGGCCAAAATCTACACCGTCATCCCGAACGTGCGGCTGATCGGTGTGCCCGAAGAAGAGGTCGGCAGGCGCTTCAGCCAGGCCCTGGAGAGGTCGAGGCTGGCGCGGGCCAGGTATCAGGACATGTGGTTCGGGATGAAGCGTGTGCCCACGGAGAAAGAGAATAAGTCGAGCGCCGTCCCGCAGGGCTTCCCGCAAGGCTTCCCGCCGGGCTTCGACCCCTCCGGGATGTTAGAGAGGATGCGCGCGGCGGCGGTCAAAGAGCAGACGGCCGCCGCGCGGGTCGCAGACCTCACGGGCGGGTGGACATCCTTTCTGGAAGAGCCCGGGCAGGCGGGTGAAGTCTACGGCCGCATCCTCGCCGACATCAACCACCGCTACGTCATCAGCTACTACCCGACCGACCAGGCGCAGGACGGCAGGCTGCGGAGGGTGCACATCGAGGTGCGCGGCCACCCCGAATACGTCGTGCAGGGTCGCACGAGCTACTACGCGACGGCCCGTTAATCAAGACCTTTAAGGCTTGCGGTAGACTTCGCGGCCTTCGCTCAGCTCGACGGCGAGCTTGCCTTCGGAGTGTGCGAGGTCGAGGTGGGCGACCGCTTCGGAGACGGCGAGGAAGCGGTGTACGTCCGTCGAGCCGGGGAAGAGTTGTTGGGCGATCTCCCAGGCGTTGGCGCCGGCCATGGGAATGAGGCGGACGACTTCCGCCTGCCTGTCGTTGATCGCGCGCAGGTAGCGGTTGAAGAGCTCTTCGTAGTCTTCGACGGCGTCGCCGTGGCCGCCGTAGACGAGCGTGGGGTGGAGCGAGCGCAGGCGCGCGAGGCTGACGAGATACTCGGCAAGCGAGCGGAAGCGGCGCGCGGGGTCTACGGGGTCGGGCGAGAGCACAGGGTTGGGCGTGATGCGCTTGAGGACGCAGTCGCCGGCGATGACGGTGCGGTCGGCCTCGCGCAGGAAGGAGCAAGACCCGGGCGTGTGGCCGGGCGTGTGGACGACGCGCAGGACGCCCTTCTCGAACTCTATCTCTTCGTCATCGAACAGCTCGGCGTGCTCGTGGTCTTCGAGCGCGTCGGCGTAGCGGCGGACGCCCTCGTACATGCGGCGCATCTCGGCCAGCTCGTCGGGCGGGACGCCCGCACGTTCAAGGAGCGCGCGGTTCTCGCCGTACTCCAGACGCCCCTTGCGGTGCCCCGTCTCCCAGCCGTGGACGTAGACCTGCGCATCCTTCGCCTCGTCGCGCAACTGCTTCGCGAGGCCGCAGTGATCCTCGTGCGCGTGCGTCAGCACGATGCGCCGCAAGTCCGAGACGCGGACGCGCGCCTTCCTCAAGCCCTCCTTTAAAGCTTCAATCGCCTCCTTCGTCTTCGGCCCCGTGTCGATGAGCGTCAAAGGCTCCTCCGCGACGAGGTAGCAGTTGACCGGCCCGACGTAGAAGGGCGTTGGCACGGAGATGGGGATGATGCGCATGGAGTCTTGACCTTGAAACCCTAGTGTCCACCGGTGAGCGTCTTCAGGAGGCGATACATGAACTCGACGCCTTCGAAGTAGGAGCGCACGCCGACGCGCTCGTCGCGGCCGTGCGCGCGCACGTCGTCCACGTCGAAGAACATCCCCGAAACGCCGTAGACCGGCACCCCCGCCTGACGCAGGAAGAGGCCGTCGCTCGCGCCCGTCTCCAACACGGGCACGACGTAGACGCCCGGCCACATCTCTTTCGTCACGCGCTCGACCGCGCCGAACAGCTCGGGCGTGAGCGGCGAGGCCGGGCTCGGCTTGGCCGGCGAGATGATGCTCAACTTGATCTGTTCGTCCGCGAGCACGCGCACGAGCGTCTGTTCGACCCCGGCGGCCGTGTCCTCGGGGAGCAGGCGGCAGTTGACCGTGGCGCGCGCCGTCTGCGGCAGGGCGTTCTCGGCGTGCCCGCCCTGAAGCTGTGTCGCGACGCAGGTCGTCCGCAGGAGCGCGTTGTAGTAGACCGAAGCGGCCGACAGGCGCGCCGCCGCCGCCTCGTCCGTGGGCGTGCGGGCGACGGCCGACATGTCAGCGGCGGTCTGTCCCGACTCGCCCGCCGACATGCGCTCGAAGTAGGCGCGCGTCGTGTCGTTAAGTCTGACGGGGAAGTCGAAGCGCGCGAGCCGCGCGAGCCCTTCGGCGAGGCGGTAGATGGCATTCTCTTTCGACGGAAGGGAGCTGTGCCCGCCTTTGTTCTTCACTTCGAGCGCGAAGGTGAGGTAGACCTTCTCGCTCGTCTGCACGGCGTTGCGGACGCGCTGGCCTTTGACGATCTGGCCGCCGCCCGCGTCGGTGTTGACGGCGTAGGCGGCGTCGATCAGTTCGCGCCGGTTCTTGAGGAGCCACGCGACGCCGTTGTCGGGGCCGGTCTCCTCGTCGGCGGTGAGCGCGAGGATGATGTCCCGGTCGTGCCTGAAGCCCTCGCGCTTGAGGCGAATCAGGTTCGCGACGAGGTCGGCGGCCTCCTCCTTGATGTCGGACGTGCCGCGCCCGTAGAAGTAGCCGTCCTGCACTGTGAACTTGAAAGGGTCGAGCGTCCAGTCCTCGCGCAGCGCCTCGACCACGTCGAGGTGCGCGAGCAGGAGCAGCGGGCGAGCCGCGCCGCGGCCCCGGAGGCGTGCGACGAGGTTCTGCTTGCGCGCGTTCGGCCCGACGATTGTTAAGTCCTCTTCGGGGAAGCCCGCGGCGCGCAGACGCGCGGCCATCGCCTCGGCGGCCTTCGCCGTTCCCGACGGCTCGGCCGTGTTGATTTCGATCAGCTCGCGGAAGATGTCGCGCGCGAGCTGCTGCTCCGGCGCGAGCGTCTGCGCGCGCGCCGCCGGAAGAGAGCCGACGCAGAGCGGCACGGCCAGACAGAGCTTAACGAAGATGTTCAGACGGGAAGGATGCACGCGTCGTTTATAGAACAAAGCCCGTGAACCGTAAACCGTGAACCGTGACAAGAAGGATTTGCCTTCCTCTGGTCACGGTTCACGGTTTACGGTTCACGGCTTTTAGTAGACGTAGCGGTTCGCCTTAATCATCGCGTCGGCGATGCGGCGGCGGGCGGCGACGGTGTTGATGGGCGTGTGCTTGGTGAAGCGCTTGAGGGCGGCGAGGAGCATGCGCAGCTCGTCGCCTTCGGCGGTGGCCGCGAGCGTGTTCCGGGCCTCGGCCTCGACGCGCCCGACGGCGTCGTTACAGAAGACGCGCACCATGTCGAGGTAGAGCGCGGCCGCCTCCCCGCCCTGTGACGCCGCGAGCTTCTGCGCGCGGAGGATGGCCGACTCCATCGCGAAGACATCCATGATGATGTTCGCCGCGCCGATCAAGACCTCCTGCTCTTCGGAGAGCGCCGTCATGAACTTCTGCGCCGCGGTGCCCAGCACCATCAGCGCGACCTTCTTCGCGTTCTTCGCCAGCTTCGCCTCGGCCGCGAGCACGGCCTCGTCCTCGTCGAGCGAAGGCATCGAAGGGGAGAGCACCTCGTCCATCAGGGCCTGCGCGGCGGGCAGCAGTGCGAGCTTGCCGCCCAACGCCCGCTTCATGAGCATGCCCGGGATGAGCATGCGGTTGATCTCGTTCGTGCCCTCGAAGATGCGGTTGATGCGCGCGTCGCGGTAGGCGGCCTCGGCCGGGTAGTCGGCCGAGTAGCCGTAGCCGCCGTAAATCTGCACCATCTCGTCGGTCACGTACTGGCAGTACTCGGACAGGGCGACCTTGATGGCCGAGCACTCGGCGGCGTACTCCTCGATGGCCCGCAGCTTCGACTCGGGGTCTGCGGCCGTGGCCGTCGCGTTGATGGCGCCCTCGATCAGGCCGAGCGTGCGGTAGGTCATCGCCTCGCCGACCCACGTGCGGACGGCCATCTCGGCGAGCTTGTGCTTGATGGCGCCGAAAGACGAGATGGGCTTGCCGAACTGGTGCCGCTCGTTGGCGTAGCGCACAGACTCGGCCGTCGCCAGCTTCATCCCGCCGAGGCACATCGCGCCGAGCTTGAAGCGGCCGATGTTGAGGATGTTGAAGGCGATCTTGTGCCCCTTGCCGACCTCGCCCAGCAGGTTCGAGACGGGCGTCTTCACGTCGTCGAGCACCAGCGCCGTCGTGGACGAGCCGTTGATGCCCATCTTGTGCTCCTCGGCCCCGCTCGACAGGCCCTCCTGCCGCTCGACGATGAAGCCGGTGAACTTGTCGCCGTCAACCTTGGCGAAGACGACGAAGAGGTCTGCGAAGCCGCCGTTCGTGATCCACATCTTCTCGCCCTTGATGACGTAATGCGTGCCATCTTCGGAGAGTCTCGCCGTCGCCTTCGCCGCCAGCGCGTCCGAGCCGGAGCCGGCCTCGGTCAAGGCGTAAGCCGTAATCAGCTCGCCCGTGATGACGCGCGGGATGTACTTCTGCTTCGCCTCCTCCGTGCCGTAGTAGACGATGGGGAGCAGCCCGATGCCGCCCTGCGCGCCCATCGTCGTGGCGAAAGAGGCGGCGCGGCCCAGAGCCTCGCCGAGGATGCAGGACGACACCTGGTCGAGACCCAGACCGCCGTACTCCTCGTCCACGGTCGCGCCGATGAAGCCGATCTCGGCGCCCTTCTGCACCAGCTCGCGCGCGAGCTTCCAGTCCTTCTGCTCAAGTTCCGCGGTGCGCGGCCGCACCTCGTTGTCCATGAACTGCCGCGCGGTGTCGGCGATCATGCGGTGCTCCTCCGTGAAGTCCTCGGGCGTGAAGACCTCCTCGGGCGTCCGCTCTTCAATCAGAAAGCTCCCGCCCACGACTATCTTTTTCTCTTCGGCAACGGCAGACATAAGCTCATCCTTTCGTCAGGTCATTAATGGGAAGAAAAATTAACAGGGATGGACAGGATTGAGAGGATAAAGGATTTGGAATTTCAAATTTGAAATCTGTATTTCCTTATCTTATTCATCCTGTCCATCCCTGTTAATTTTTGTAACGAATCAACTCAACCGCTCGAAGATGCCCGCGGCGCCCATGCCGCCGCCGACGCACATCGTGACCATGCCGTAACGCCCGCCGCGGCGTTCCAGCTCGCGCAGGATGCTGGCGGTCAGCTTCGCGCCCGTGCAGCCTAAGGGGTGGCCCAAGGCGATGGCGCCGCCGTTGACGTTGACCCGCTCGGGGTCGAGGCCCAGGGTCTTGATGACGGCGAGGCTCTGCGCGGCGAAGGCTTCGTTCAGCTCGATCACGTCGATCTCTTCGAGCTTCAACCCGGCGAGCTTCAAGACCTTCGGGATGGCCTGGACGGGGCCGATGCCCATCTCCTCGGGCGGGCAGCCGGCCGTGGCGTAGGCGACGAAGCGCGCCAGAGGCTTCAGGTTCAACTGCCGCGCGCGCTCGTCCGACATGACGACGGCGGCCGCCGCCCCGTCCGACATCTGCGAGGCGTTGCCGGCCGTAATCGTCCCCTGCGCGTGGAAGGCGGGCTTGAGTTTGGCCAGACCCTCTGCGGAAGTGTCGCGCCGCACGCCCTCGTCTCTGTCGAAGGTGACTCGGCGCGTCTGCTTCTTCCCCTTCGCGTCAAGCTCCTCGAAGGTGACTGTCAAAGGCACGATCTCGTCTTCGAACTTGCCCGCGTCCTGCGCGGCGGCCGCGCGCCTGTGCGACTGCATGGCGAAGGCGTCCTGCTCCTCGCGCGAGACCTCGTACTTGCGCGCGACGTTCTCGGTCGCGAGCCCCATGTTGAGATAGAAGTCCGGGTAGTGCTCGACGAGGTACGGGTTCGGCCGGATGATGTGGCCGCCCATCGGGATGAGCGACATCGTCTCCAATCCGCCGGCGACGATCACTTCGGCGCCGCCCGAGCGGATGCGGTCGGCCGCGATGGCGATGGACTGGAGCCCCGAGGAGCAGAAGCGGTTGATGGTCATCGCCGAAGTCTCGACGGGCAGACCCGCGCGGATGGCCGCGGCGCGCGCGACGTTCATCCCCTGCTCGGCCTCGGGCATCGCGCAGCCCATCACCACGTCTTCGATCAACGACTTCTCCAACCCCTCGGCGCGGCGCACGGCCTCCTCGATGACGGCCGCGCCCATCTCGTCCGGCCGCGTGTGCTTCAGAGTCCCCTTCGGGGCCTTCCCGACCGCCGTGCGCACGGCGGAGACGATGACTGCGTCTCGCATAAATAACCTCTTAAAAAGTCTTCCCGGTCAGGCGCCCCGCGCGCCCTACTCGATTGCGACTTCGACTTCCTCGGCGTGCAGGACTTCCTTCAAGACCTTCGGGTCGAGGGAGACGAGGAAGCCGCGCTTGCCGCCGTTGATGTAAATCTTCGGCAACTCGAAGATCGTGCGCTCGGCGTAGACGTG
>JBJMGP010000235.1:0-45427 GCA_045807865.1 Pyrinomonadaceae bacterium | reverse complement strand
GCGCCCCGGCATCCTCAAGTCGTGGCTGCTCGGCAGACTCCGCTGAACGGGAATTAACCACGGAGACACAGCTCGGGGCTATAAGACCCCGAGCTGTGTCTCTCTGTTTAATTCCCGTTCAGCGGAGTCTGCCGAGCAGCCACGACTTGAGGATGCCGGGGCGCGCCGGGTCGGCGTCGAAGTATTCGCGCACGAGCTTCGCGTACAACTCGCGCCGCGCGGTGTCGGGCAGCGCGTGGCCGCGCGGCATCTGGCCGCCCTCGATGTATGAGCTGATGATGGTGCGATCCATCGGCCAGTTGAGCGAGCCGAGGTAGTCGGGGCGGTGGCACGCCGCGCACGTCATCGCGGACGCGACCGTCGAGCCGCGGAAGCCCAGGCCGAAGCGGCCCGCGCGGTCTTCCTCGTTCGAAGCGCCGAGACCCGGCCCGAACTTCGACGCATCCAGATACCCGCCGAAGCGCGGCGAGCCGTAGCCGCGAAAGCGCCGGTTGACCTCTTCAACTGCCCCGCGCTCCTGTGCGCTCACGCTGCCCTCTTCGGGAAAGATGGGCAGCACCCCGCTCTTGTGACACTGCACGCAGTTGTCGTCGCCGTAGCCCAGCTCCCAGCGTCCCTTGATGGGAATCGTGCCGCCGCGCCCGAACGTCCGGTAGTAATCCTTGAAGTAAACATCCGAAGTCCCGTTGGCCCGCGCCAGCGACGCCACGACCGAGACGTTGCGCGTGCGCGCGCGGACGCCTGGGTCTGTGACGCCGAACTGAACCCAGCGCTCCGGTACGCCCCGCGCCTCGTCGCCGGGGACGACGACGAGCAGACGCACGTAGCTGTCATCATTGTCGGGCGTGCCGAGGTGGCGCGACTTGTAGCTAAAGAAGACGAGCTGTTCGGAGGGGGCGCGTTGTAAGTTGAGTCTACGCAGGTACGACTTCGCGCGCGGGAGCGTCTCGAAGCGGCTCGCGGAGCGCACGAAGCCCGTCTCGGTCAGGAAGTCCGGAATCTCGACGTAGGCGCGCGTCTCTTCGAAGTACTGTCTGTCGGGCACGGCGAACCCGAGCTCGTGGTCGGGAGAGGCGACGGGCGCCGCGGCCTCGACGTACTCGACGAACTCGCGGTGGGCTCGGGCGAAGCCCGCGTCCCGCGCGAGCCCGCAGCGCTTGAGGGTGCCCGCGAGCCGGCCGAGCAGTTGCGTGTAAGCGGGCTCCGCCTCGTCCCGCTCGTACGCCGCGTGCGCGGCACGCACGAGCGCGTCTACGCTCGAAGCGACCCACTCGTCCGCGTGCGACCGGACATGCGCGCAGCCGAGCGCGGGGCGCGCCGGGGCAGAGCGCTCGGCTGCCGAAGCGGCGCGCAGGGCGGCGGCAGAGCAGGCGAGCGCGCAGGCCAGAAGGGACGGCGCGAGTCCGCCCGGACGGAGCTTCATCGGTACACCTCTTCCCGTTTGATTCATGGGCGTCGGGGCGAGACGCCGCGGCGAGAGCAATCCCTTGCAGCTTCAAGGCAGGACGACGACGCCTCACTGTGTATCAGACAATGTGCGCGGGAATCAAGAGGAGAGCGGTCGGAAGATAGCAGTAGGCAGTGATGAGCCCCGCCGGGGCTCACTGCCTGCTGCTCTAATAGCTCTCGCTCAAGCGGTGCGCGACGAGGCGGTCGCCTTTTGAGACGTACAACAGCCCGGCGGCCTCGTCGCTGACGAAGCGCTCGTCCGGGTCTGAGAGTCGCACCTCGCGCGAGGCGCGCCCCGTCTCTACGTCCACGCCGACGAGGCCGCGCCCGCCGCCGTTCAAAGAGCTGTAGAAGTACATCCAGCGCCCGCGCAGGGCGGCGAGGCGCCGCGTCCGCATCAGGAAGCGCGACAGGCGCGCGAGCTGGCTCGAAGGGTCGAGACGGTCGAGCAGGCGCTCCGACACGTCACCGCCCGAAGGCGTCGAGACGCGCGGCCTTGTCGCCACGTTGGTCGAAGTCGAAACGCCGCGCCGCACGCGGCCGAGGACGCCGTAGGTCGAAAGCCGGTCGGCCGCGTACTGGCGCGCGTAGGAGCGCGTGTAGTCGGAGGCGAGGCTCGTCAAATCCGCGAGCGTAACGTGCGCGGCCAGCCCCGACGAGCGCAGGCTCGCCAGCGCCCCCGCGATGCGCGCCCCGCGGAAGACGGTCGAGGCCGCGCCGCCATACCTGAAATAGAGAGACGCCGCCCGCGCCGCCACGGCCGCCACCGTGCGCAGCAGGCCCCTTCCGGGCGGCTCGTGCCGCTCGCGCCAGAGCGGCGTCGCCCCGTTGCCGTCGAACGCCGCCAGCTCGTTCTTACCTCCCAACACCAATTCACCGCGTTCGTTCAGAAGCAGGAAGGCCGCGGCCTCCACCCCGTGCGAGACTTTCAGCCGCACCTTGCCCGTCATTGAGTCGAGCAGTATCAGATCATCGCGGTCGGCGACCGCCACCGTGCCCGCGTTCGGGATGGCAAAGTTCGTCAGCCCCTTGTCCGCGCCCTTATACCTCCACAGCGTCTTACCGTTCGTCGCGTCGATGGCGCTCACGCCGTACGGGCCGCGCGCCGCGGCCTCGCCGTCTTCGAGCCGCGTGAACTGTCCGCCCGTCCTCGCGTAGAGCGTCCCGCCCGCGAGCACAAGCTCCGGCGTCATCCCCAAATCCTTCGACTCCCAAGCGACCTCGCCGTCCGTGCGCGAGATGGCGCGCACGCGGCCGCGGCCCGAGACGTAGACGTAACGCTCGTCGGCCACCGGGTCCGACTCGGTGAGCGCGAGCCCGTCCTCGTTGATCTTGAACTTCTCGCGCCGGCGCTCCCTGCCCGTCCGCGCGTCGAGCGAGGTCAGCCCCTCGTAGAAGAGATACAGACGACCGTCGAGGAAGGCCGGCGGCCGGTAGTTGTCGAGCGTGTAGGGAACCTCTTTATCTTTGTCGTCGCCCCACGCGACGGGCATCATCTCGACCTCGCTCTCCAGCTCGCGCTTCCAAAGCTCGTCGCCCGTGGCGAGGTCGAAGACGTGCAGCTCGGGCTTACGCTTGAACCCGGAGCGTGGCTTCGACTTCGCGTCGCGCACGAAGACGGCCGCGAGTAAGTCCGCCGACGGCTCGAAGGCCGTCTGCATCACCGCGCCGCGCACCTTGTCGCTGCGCCAGAGCGCGTCGCCCGTCAGGATGTCGAGCGCTTCGAGGCGCGTCTTGCTCCCGCTCTCAAGCGTCAACAGCAGCACGTCCGTGCCCGGCACCGCCGACACGTCCGTCTCATCCAGACGCGCGTCCTTGCGCCGCCACAGTACGTCGCCCGTCTCGGCTTCAAGACCGTAAAGCGACTTCTCGGTGCCGACGACGAGCACGCCCACGTCGGTCGATTGGTAGAAGCTGACGCTTGAGTCGAGCTTCGTTGACCAGGGCTCGGCCGCGCTCGCCAGCGCCGTGCAGAGCGCGAGCAAGAACAGGCTCATCAAGACTCGCATGGTATTGCTCATATTATGAACCCGACGACTTTCATCAATCAGTCTATCAACGAAAGGAACTCGGTCAGAATCCTCTCGGTGATGCCCCAGATCGGGCCGTGCTGCGAAGGGTAGGCGGGCCACTCGCGCTCGACGCCCGCGAAGACCATGCGGAAGACGGCCGAGCGTCCGCCCTTCTTTAATTCATCAACCGGAACCCAGAAGGCCGCGGCGACCTCTCCGCTCAACACCAGCTCCTTCGACCCGCCCGCCGCTTGAGACGCGGGCGGCGCGACGAAGACGAACGGCGTCACCGAGACGCGCGGCGCGTATGGGCTCTGCGGCGTGACGGTGCCGAGCCGCGCGACCGCCTCGCCGCCCGCTCCGAGGTCGAGCCCGACCTCCTCGAACGTCTCGCGCGCGGCCGTCGCCAGAAGGCTCTCGTCCTCGGCTTCGACGCGCCCGCCCGGCAGGGCCAGGTGCCCCGACCAGTGGTCGTGCTCCGCCTCCGAGCGCTTGATGACGAGCAGCTCCGGCGCCTCCGAGCCCTCCCGCAGCACGAGCGCGACCGCCGCCAGTCGCAGCGTGCCGTCAGTACGCGAATCCAGCTCGCCCGCGCGGATCAAATCCAGGCCGCCCGCACCGGCGCGCGACCGCAACGTTGTCAAGAACTTGGAGAACTCAGTCATCTGTCAATCAACTGATGTCACAGCCGAGCGCGACCGTCACTGTCCGCGCCAAAAGCGCCCGAGTTTCGACGGCGAGTGGAAACGCGCGACCCGGCCGTTTTCGCCAACCGCCCAGGCCGCGTCGCCTTCGGGTGCGACGCTTATGGCATGGAACCCTCCGGCGCCAAGTTGCCGCCAGGTGCGCCCGCCGTCAAGGGAGTAGTCCGACCCCGAAGGGCCGACGGCCATGAGCTTGCGGCCCATAGTCCTCGGCACGTACGCGACGCAAGACCTGTAGCCGCCGGGGCGTGCCCCTGCGCCGAGCGCCCGCCAGGTTCTACCGCTGTCGAACGTGACGGCGCCATTCCCCGCGGCCTCCTGCTCCTTCGTGTAGTCGCCGCCGACGGCCACCCCCGCCGCGTCGTTCCAAAACGCGAGCGAGAAGACGCCCGCCGCTTTGCCGGCCGCGAGCGGCGCGGGCGCGACCGTCCAGGACTGCCCGGCATCTTTTGAATGGAAGACGCGGGGGCCTTCAGGCCCACCCGTTCCGAACCATGCCGCAGACTTGCCGCCGACGGCGACGCACGTACCACTCGCGGCGAAGCCGCCCTCGCCCGCGAGCGCGGGAGGCATGCCGGCCGCGTCCGACTCCTTCCACGTGCGCCCGCCGTCTTCAGTCCTGACGACGAGGAAGCGACCGTCCACGGGGTCGCTCAAGGCGAGACCCCGCGCCCTGTCCCAGAAGGCCATGCAGTCGTAGAAGGCACCGGCGCGTCTGTTCTGAAACTGTAGAGTCCAGTGACGGCCGCCGTCGGTCGTCTTATAAATCCTTGAACGGTCGCCCTCGCCGATGGCGAGGAGGTAGGCCGTGTCGGCGTCGAAGGCGTCCACGTCGCGGAAGTCGAGTTCGGAGGCGCCGGGCACCTGCCCCGCCTGCCACGTCCGCCCGCCGTCCAACGTGCGCGCGTAGGTGCCGACCGCGCCGCTCGCCCACGCGACGCGACGGCTGACGGCGCTCACACCGCGCAGGCGCACGCTCGTCCCCGAAACCTGCGCGACCCACTGCGCGCGCGCCTGCGTCCCACAGGTGATGAGAAGCAGCGTGATGAGAGTCGTCGTCTTGCACATCGGTCAGTTTGGCGGCGCCGGCGGACGGCTGTATGATGTTCCCAGACCTCGGCCGCGCTGCTACCTTACAACAGAAAGGGGGAGAAACGAACGGGGCACGGAAGGCTCCACCCACGCAACGCAAAGGCGAGGAAAAGCATCTTAATTCGCAACAATTTACTCCCCCATTTGAGATTTGCGGAGAAACCCTAGAACCAAACGGCCGAGAGCCGCGTACAGACTCCCGGCTGACATTTCCGGCACCGCGGTGCCTTTTTATTTGGACTTATTGACCCGGAAGAATTGATGAAAAATCTCGTTCCCCGAATCCTCCTCGCCTCCCTCTTCGTCTTCGCCTCCGTCACTTTGGCCGGGGCGCAGACCCGTTCGAGGTCCGCGAAGAAGGCTGCGGCGCCCGCGGCCGAGACGGCGCAGGCCGCGCCCGCGCCCGACTTGCAGAAGTTCCGCCAGGAGTTCATCAAAGCGGCCGAGGACTACCGCGCGAGCCTCGTCGAACTCTCCAACACCTACGAGGCGGGTCTCAAGAAGCAGACCGAGAAGCAGGAGCAGCTCAAGAGCCTCTACGCCGACGGCCTCATCTCGCGCAAGGATTACGAGGCGAGCGGGACGGAGATCGCCGACGCGCGCGCCAAGGTCGAAGAGATGCGCGCCGAGATCGCCAAGGCCGACGCGACCATCGCCGCGGCGCGCAAGCCGGTCGAGACGTACACGTCCGCGCCCTTGACGGCCGGACAGACGGAGGTCGCCTGGACGACCGGCAACAAGACCATCGACAACCTGATTCGTCTGAACGGCAAGCGCTACGGGGTTGACCCGTACCTCGTCTACTGCGTCATCCGGCAGGAGTCGGGCTTCCGCTCGACGGCCACGAGCGCGGTCGGCGCGATGGGGCTGATGCAGTTGATGCCGGGGACGGCCGCGCGCTACGGCGTCGTGAACGCCTACGACCCCGCGCAGTCGATCATGGGCGGCACGCGCTACCTCGCAGAACTTCTGCGACTGTTCGGCGGCCGCGTCGATCTGGCGCTGGCGGGCTACAACGCCGGCGAGGGCGCCGTGATGAAGTACGGCCGCCGCGTCCCGCCCTACGCCGAGACGCAGAACTACGTCCGCACCATCGGCGCGCGCTACGCGCAGAGCGGCGGCAACGGCGTCACGCTCACCACCAAGACCGAGGCGCGTGAGGCGAAGGCCGGCCAGAAGTAAGAACGTAAACAGTAAACCGTGAACCGTGACCCGTGACAGGAAGAAGGCAAGTCGCCTTTCTCTGGTCACGGTTTACGGTTTACGGCTCTTTTCGTTTTTGGCGTATGATGGAAGCCTCCGGCATGGTTCAAAACATAGACACGTATCGAGAGAGGAATCGCTTCCGATGAGAGTGACGCTTAAGGTTTGCGCGCTGTTGACGGCGCTGTGTGTGCTCCTGCCGACGGGCGCCGCGGGACAGAAGAAGGGCGCGGAGCAGTCGGGCGAGCTGGCCGAGCTGAACGCGAAGATACGGCGGTTCGCGCCGACGGTCGTCACGGCCGACACGTCGAAGCTATCGGCGGGCGACCGACAGGCGCTCGCCAAGATCGTCGAGGCCGCGCGCCTCCTCGACCCGCTCTTCCTCCGGCAGGTCTGGAGCGGCAACGTCGCGCTCGAACAGAAACTTCAGGCCGACAAGACGCCGCTCGGCCGCGCGCGCCTGCACTACTTCATGCTCAACGACGGCCCCTGGTCGCAGCTCGACGAGAACATCGCCTTCCTGCCCGGCGTGCCGCAGGAGAAGCCCGCGACGGCCGCGCACTACCCGGACGACATGACGAAGCAGGAGTTCGAGTCGTGGGTCGCGACGCTGCCGGAGGCGGAGAAGCAGAAGGCCACCGGCTTCTTCTACGCCGTGCGGCGCGACCCGGCCGGCAAGCTGAAGCTCGTGCCCTACAGCCAGGAGTACGGCGAGTTCCTGAAGCCGGCCGCGGCCCTGCTGCGCCAGGCGTCGGAGTTGACGACGAACGCGACGCTCAAGAACTTCCTCTCGAAGCGCGCCGACGCTTTTCTCAACGACGACTACTACGAGTCGGACGTGGCGTGGATGGATTTGGACGCGCCGATTGACGTGACCATCGGGCCTTACGAGACATACTCCGACGGCCTCTTCGGCTACAAGGCGGCCTTCGAGGCTTACGTGACGCTGCGCGACGAGGCGGAGTCGGCGAAGCTGGCGCGCTTCGGCGGCGTGTTGCAGGAGCTTGAGAATAACCTGCCCATCGACCCGAAGTACCGCAACCCGAAGCTCGGCGCCGCCGCGCCCATCCGCGTCGTCAACGTCGTCTACTCCTCGGGGGAAGGGAACTCGGGCGTGCAGACGGCGGCCTTCAACCTGCCGAACGACGAGCGGGTCGTGCACGAGAAGGGCTCGAAGCGCGTCATGCTCAAGAACGTGCAGCAGGCCAAGTTCGACAAGACGCTCATCCCCATCTCGGGCGTCGTGCTCACCAAGGCGGACCAGGCCAACGTCTCGTTCGAAGCCTTCTTCACGCACGTCCTCGCGCACGAGCTGATGCACGGGCTCGGGCCGCACACGATTACGGTCGGCGGGCGTGAGACGAGCGTGCGCAAGGAGCTGAAGGACAACTACTCGGCCATCGAGGAGGCGAAGGCGGACATCACGGGGCTGTGGGCGATGCAGTACCTCATCGACAAGGGCGTGCTCGACAAGTCGTTCGAGCGGACGCTCTACACGACCTACCTCGCGAGCGCCTTCCGCTCCGTTCGCTTCGGCATCAAGGAGGCGCACGGGAAGGGAGTCGCCATGCAGTTCAACTACCTGACGGACGAGGGCGCCTTCAAGTACGACCCGACGACGAAGACGTTCTCGGTCGTGCCCTCGCGCATCAAGGAGGCCGTGCGCAAGCTGACGCACGACCTGCTGACGCTCGAAGCCGAGGGCTCGTACGAAGGCGCGAAGGCGATGCTCGACAAGTACGGCGTCGTCCGCCCGGAGATGCAGGGCGCGCTCGACCGCTTGAAGGACGTGCCCGTGGACATCGAGCCGAGCTACCCGTCCGCGTCGGAACGCGCCGGCAGGTGAAGAAAGTACGCGAGCGCGCCGACTGTGCGCGCGCCTTCTCGTATAATCGCCCGAATCCATCAACTCAAGGGGGGATTATGAGGAAGAGAGGGACAGTCTTTCTGTTGGGCGCGCTCTGCCTCGTCGCGGGCTCGGCCGTGTCGGCGGCGGCGCAGGCGAGGCAGTATGTGCAGGGGCAGGTCGTCGGCATCGGCGGGCGCCGGGCGGGTCTTAACCGGCCGTTCTCGCTCACCATTAACCACTACAGCTCGCCGGACGACGTGCAGCAGTTGAATCAGGCTCTACGCTCGGGCGGGCAGGACGAGTTGCTGCGGGTGCTCTCGAAGCTGAACGCGGGGCGCGTCTCGATTGGGAACAACGTGGGCGTGACGGCGAACGCCGTCATCGCGACGCCGACCGCGGAGGGCGGGACGAAGCTGACCGTGCTCTACGAGCGCAACGTCGCCATCTTCGAGCTGCGCTACGGGACGCGCTCGGCCGATTACCGCTTCGGCTACGCGGAGATTTACCTCGACAGAGGCGGGCGCGGAGAGGGGACTTTCATCCCTTCGGCGAAGGTCAGGCTTGAGGGCGACAACAACTGGGTGGTCGAGGACTTCGGCGAGTTCCCGGCGCGCCTGATGGGCCTCCGCTCCACCGGCCGCGTCGGCGGCGTGCGCTGAGTCGGTTTTTAGGACACCGTGTAAACGTCAAGGGGCGGGCCACCGAGGCCCGCCCCTTGACGTTTACGGATTAACTCAAGCGGAGACCGCTTTAGAAAATCTTGCCAAAGGTGCGCTTGAACCAGTTGCCGGTCTTCTTGGCGCCCTTCTTGGTCGCGTCGCCGACATCTTCGGCCTTGTCGCCGACTTCGTTGGCGCCCTTCTTCGTCTCATGCGCGGCGACCTTCGCCCCCTTGGCCGTCTGGTCGCCCACGTCCTCAGCCTTGTCGCCGACTTCGTTAGCAGCCTTCTTGGTCTCGTGGCCGGCCTTCTTCGCGCCCTTCTTGGTCGCGTCGCCTACGTCTTCGGCCTTGTCGCCGACTTCGTTGGCGCCCTTTTTCGTCTCGTGGCCGACCTTCTTGGCGCCCTTGACCGTCTGGTCTTTAACGTCCTCGGCCTTGTCGCCGACCTCGTTGGCGGCCGACTTCGTCTGATCCACGGTCTTGTCAACCGTACTCTCCTGCGCCGACACGCCGGCGACGAGTGCCAGCGAGAACAAAATCGATGTCAAAACTTTACGCATTGCCGCATGCCTCCCGTTCGGTGAACCCTGTAGTGAAATCAGTCGCTTTCTACCTCGTGCCGTTAGTGGTCGCAACCAACATGCCACGGCGCACACATCCGTTTTAAAGGCGGAGTTCGGCTGACAGGGCGGGGCGCGGCTGT
Organism: Pyrinomonadaceae bacterium; assembly: GCA_045807865.1. GTDB lineage: Bacteria > Acidobacteriota > Blastocatellia > Pyrinomonadales > Pyrinomonadaceae > QHXN01. The sequence continues at coordinate 35,754 of JBJMGP010000235.1, read as the reverse complement.
TATCTTTCTGTGCGGAATGGAAACCCCCAAAGGGCCGGCGCACGCGGAGGGCGAGGGCGGGCGCGCGTACCTCTTCATGCTCCTCAGCTCGCTCGCGTTCGCGTCGATGGGCGCGTTCAGCCACCTCGCGGGCGAGCGCTGCGACTGGCATCTCGTCGCCGTCGCGCGCAGCTCGCTCGCGTTCGTCCTCACTTTGACGCTCTCCCTTCTGACCGGCGTCCGGCTCGTCCTCTTCCGCCCGGCCGTGCTCTGGATGCGCAGCGTCGCGGGGAGCCTCGGCGTGCTCTTCGCCTTCTACGCGCTGACGCACCTGCCGGTCTCGACTTCGCTGACGCTCTCGAACACGGTGCCTCTGTGGGTGACGCTGCTGGCGTGGCCGGTGCTGGGGCAGAGGCCGCGTGCGTCCGTCTGGGCGGCGATTGGGACGGGGCTCGCGGGGATCGTTCTGATTCAGAGGCCGGAGGCCGTGGGCAACCGCCTCGCGGCGGCGATGGCGCTCGCCAATGCGTTTTCGACCTCGTTCTCGATGCTCGGGCTCAACCGCCTGGGCGGCGTGGACGCGCGTGCCGTCGTGACGCACTTCTCGGGCGTGGCGACGGTCTTCACGCTGGTCTTCCTGTTCGCGTCGGGCAGCAGGATCGACTATACGGTTTTGAACGAAGGGGCGACGCTCGGGCTGCTCTTCGGCGTGGGGCTCTCGGCGACGGTCGGGCAGTTGGCGATGACGAAGGCGTTCGCGCTGGGGAGCCCCTCGCGCGTCTCGGTCGTCGGGCTGATGCAGATCATCTTCGCGCTCCTCTTCGACCTGCTGTTGTGGAAGAGGCAGTTCGGCCCGCTCGTCGTCTTCGGCATTGCCCTCGTCGTCGGCCCCTCCGCCTGGCTCATGCTGCGCTCACCCTTGAGAAGACAGTCGGCCGCGGTTCATACCACGGGCTGAGGCCGCTCGGATGTCGTAGGCAATTAAACACAGAGACACGGAGACACAGAGACACAGCTTCTTGAGTAATTCTCTTCAAGCTGTGTCTCTGTGTTGAAATTGTTCTTGCCTAACGCACCACGACGTTGACGAGGCGGCCGGGGACGACGACCGTCTTGACGAGCTGCTTGCCCTCCGTCCAGGCGCGCACGCGCTCGTCGGAGAGGGCGGCGGCGCGCGTCTCGTCTTCGGTGGCGGAGGCCGCGACGTTGACGCGGCCGCGCAGCTTGCCGTTGACCTGGACGGCGATCTCGACCTCGTCCTTGCGCGCCAGTCCCTTGTCGAACTCGGGCCAGCGCGCGCCGCTGCGCAGGATGCCGCCCTCGTGGCCCAGAGCCTCCCACAACTCCTCCGCCACGTGCGGCGCGAAGGGCGCCAGCATCAGCACCAGAGCCTCCAACGCCTCGCGCACGGCGAACAGGTCTGAAGCGGAAGCAGACGCGGGCTGCGCCTTCAAGTCGTACAGCTCGTTCAGCAGCTCCATCAAGGCCGCGACCGCAGTGTTATAGCGCAGCCCCTCGAAGTCGTTCGTGACGCGCTCTATCGTCCGGTGCGTCTCGTGGCGCAAAGCCTTCGCTGCGTCGGAGAACTCGCCGTCCGCCTCTTTCGCCGCGCCGCCCAGAGCCTCGCGCCAGCGGTAGACGAACGAGTAGGCGCGGCGCAGGAAGCGCAGCGTGCCGTCGATGCCCGTCTCCTGCCAGCGCAGGTCGTTCTCGACCGGCGCGGCGAACAGGATGAAGAGGCGCGTGGCGTCCGCGCCGTAGGCCCCGATCATCTCGTTCGGGTCCACGCCGTTGTTCGAGGACTTCGACATCTTCTCGAACGGCCCGACGGTCACGGGCTGCCCGTCCTTGACCAGAGTCGCCTGATGGATGCGCCCCTTCTCGTCGCGCAACACGTCCACCTCGGCCGGGTTGATGTAGAACTTCGAGCCCGCGTCCTCGCCCTCGCGGAAGAAGGTCTCGGCCACGACCATGCCCTGCGTCATCAGACGCTTGACCGGCTCGTTAAAGTTGACCAGCCCGATGTCGCGCATGAACTTCGTCCAGAAGCGCGTGTACATCAGGTGCATCACGGCGTGCTCGACGCCGCCGACGTACTGGTCTACGGGAGTCCAGTAGGCGGCCGCCTCTCTGTCGAACGGCGCGGACGCATTTCCAGGGTCGCAGTAGCGGAAGAAGTACCACGACGAGTCGATGAACGTGTCCATCGTGTCCGTCTCGCGCCGCGCGGGCTCGTCGCACTTGGGGCAGGTCGTGTTGACGAACTCGGGGACGCCGGCCAGCGGCGACTGGCCCGAGCCCGTGAACTCCGCGCGCTCGGGCAGCACGACCGGCAGATCGCTTTCGGGAACGGGCACGACGCCGCAGCGCTCGCAGTAGATGATCGGGATCGGCGCACCCCAGAAGCGCTGGCGCGAGATGCCCCAGTCGCGCAGACGATAGGTGACGGCGCGCTGTCCGAAGCCGTTCTGCTCGGCGAACTCGGCCATCTCGCGGACGGCCTCTTCGGAGAGCTTGCCGCTCCAGTCGCCCGAGGCGACCAGGATGCCGTATTCGGTGAACGCCTCCTTCATCGCGACCGACTGGTCTTCGACCGAAGGGTCACGCTCGGCCGCCGGCTGTTCGTGCGAGATGCGTTCGATGACGCGGCGGATGGGCAAGGAATACTTCTGCGCGAACTCGAAGTCGCGCTCGTCGTGCGCGGGCACGGACATCACCGCGCCCGTGCCGTACTCGGTCAGGACGTAGTTGCCGGCCCAGACGGGAATCAAGTCGCCGCTGAAGGGGTTGACGGCCAGCAGGCCGGTGTTGACGCCCTCCTTCTCCTCCTGCGCGCCCGGCTCGCGCGCGGCCATGCGCTCGGCGCGGACGCGCTCGGCGAAGCGGCGCACGTCCTCTTTGACCGGCGAGTGCTCGACCAGAGGGTGGTCGGGCGCGACGACGACGGCGTTGGCGCCGTAGATGGTGTCGATGCGCGTGGTGAAGACGCGGACGCGCTCGTCCGTGTCTTTGATTTGGAAGTCGATGGAGGCGCCCTCACTCCGGCCGATCCAGTTGCGCTGCATCGTCAGGACGCGCTCGGGCCAGCCCCCCTCGATCTCTTGCATGTCCGCCAGCAGTTGCTCGGCGTAGTCGGTGATGCGCAGGAACCACTGCTCGATGTCGCGCTTCTCGACGACAGCGCCACAGCGCCAGCAGACGCCGCCCGAGGACTGCTCGTTCGACAGCACGGTCGATTCGGCGGGGCACCAGTTGACCGGCGAGACCTTCTTGTAGGCCAGGCCGCGCTCCAACATCTTCAGGAAGAACCACTGATCCCACTTGTAGTACTCGGGCGTGTGCGCGGCGATCTCGCGCCGCCAGTCGAAGCTGAAGCCCATGCGCTTGAACTGCCTGCGCATGTGTTCGATGTTCTGCTCCGTCCATTCGCGGGGCATCACGCCGCGCTTGATGGCGGCCTGCTCGGCCGGCTGGCCGAAGCTGTCCCAGCCCATCGGGTGCAGGACGTTGTAGCCCTGCAAGCGCCTGTACCAGGACAGCGCGTCGCCGATGGAGTAGTTGCGCACGTGCCCCATGTGCAGGAAGCCCGAGGGGTAAGGGAGCATCTCCAGACAGTAGAAACGCTTCTCGCGCCCGGGGTCGCGCTCGACCTCGAAGGCGCCCGACTCCTCCCAGAACTTCTGCCACTTCTCCTCGATGCTCTCGGGGAAATACTTTTCGTCCATGATAGTCCCGCAGCCTTTCCTTTACCCTTAAAGGTAAACGACCGCCCCCGGCTTTCTCAAGCACGCGCGGGGCTTTAATTCGATTTTAAGATTCTTGTCGTCAGGAGTGTGTCGCCGCACCGCCCGCCGCGCGCAAACCTCTGGCGCGACGCCGGCCGTGCGGCTACGTAAGGAGGAGTTTGACTGGGTGGCCGAAACGCTTCATCTCGAAAACCATGTTACCGCAAACGCTCGACCTTTGTCGAAGGTTTCATCAAGGCCGGGAGCGCGGGCAGGGATGCCCGCGCTCCCGGCGTGCGGAAATTCTTTGGAGAAGCCATTTCTCACGCGGGGGGGAAGCAAGATTTTCCTCTGCGAGAGGCGTCTGTGTCGTTGCGAAAGCCATCTGTTGCCGTGCGGAAGGCGTCTGTAACGCTGCGGACGCCATCTATTTCGTTGCGGGAGGCTTCTGTGTCACTGCGGACGGCATAAATTTCGTTGCGGAAGGCACAAATGTCGTTGCGGACGGCATAAATTTCATTGCGGACGGCATCTGTGTCGTTGCGGAAGGCATAATTTTCGTTGCGGAAGGCATTTGTGTCGCTGCGGAAGGCATAAATTTCGTTGCGGAAGGCATAAATTTCGCTGCGGAAGGCGTCTGTGCGGCTGCGGAAGCCGTTTATTCTGCTGCGGAAGGCGTCTGTTTCGATGAGAATGGCGTCTATTTCGCTTTACTTGACCGTGTAGGTGGTTTTTTCCTTGCCGAGGAAGTCTTTGCCGGTCTTTTTGGTGACGAGGCCGGTGTGTTCGAGTTCGAAGTAGGCGCGTTGGACTTCGCCTTTGTCGATTGAGAGCTTGCCCGCGAGCGAGACGGGGGAGGGGAGCATGTCGCCGGGCGCGAGTTGTTTGTCGCGGATGAGCGTCTCTATCTGCTCGCGAATCTGTTGGTAGTGTGGGCCGCCTTCGGCGGGGCCTTTGAGTCGGATGTCCATGTCAGGCGGTCTCCTGCGTGTCGGGGATGCGGACGAAAGAGCGTAGGACTTCGAGGTTGCCGGCGTCGTCGCGGGTCTCGTCCGCGGGCGTCTCAAGGAGGAATGCGGCGTGAGCGAGACGCGGGTGCGAGGCGACGCGGCGCAGGGCTTCGGCGCCGATGTGCCCCTCTCCCAAGTGCCAGTGGCGGTCTACGCGCGAGTTGTAGGCGGCCTTCGAGTCGTTGAAGTGGACGGCGAGGACGTTCTCAAGCTTGACGTTCGCGTCGAGCGAGTCGAGCGCGGCCGCGAGGCCGTCCTCGTCGCGTATGTCGTAGCCGGCCGTGAAGGCGTGCGCGGTGTCGAGGCAGACGCCGAGGTTCAGTTCGGGGCACCGGCCGGCGATCTCGCGCAGGTGCTCGAAGCGGTGGCCGATGCACTCGCCCTGCCCGGCCGTGTTCTCCAAAAGAATCCTGAAGGTGTCGAGTTCGAGCCCTTCGCACGCGGCCTGCAAACTTTCGGCGCAGGTGCGGATGGCATCCTCTTCGCAGGCGCCGCGGGCGCTGCCCGGGTGGAGGACGAGGTAGTCTGCGCCGAGCGTGAGGCCGCGCTCGACCTCCTCGCGGAAGGAGGCGACGGACTTCTCGCGGATGGCTTCGTCCGCGGCGGCGAGGTTGATGAGGTAGTTGGCGTGGATGACGACGGGGTTGACGCCCGTCTCTGCGCGCACGCGCTTGAACTGCTCGACCTCTTCAGGGACGAGCGGCTTGGCCTGCCACCCGCGCGGGTTGCGCGAGAAGATCTGCACCGTGTCCGCGCCGAGCGTCTGCGCTTTCAGAAGGGCGTTGTGCAGTCCGCCCGCGATGCCCGTGTGCAGGCCGATTCTTGGGCGGCGCGCGGCGTCGTTGTTGACGAGGATGCTCAACGCGCGGCCCTCCTCTCGGTCTCTTCCATCACGCGCAGGACGTTGCCGCCGAGAATCATGGTCACGTCTTCGGCGGTGTAACCGCGCCTCAACAACTCTCCCGTCAGGTTCGGCAGCTCGGCGACCGAAGAGAGGCCGTCGAGCGTGGCCGTGATGCCGTCGAAGTCGGAGCCGCAGCCGACGTGCCCGACGCCGGTTAAGCCGACGATGTGGTCGATGTGGTCGGCGACGCGGGTGTAGGGGACGGGCGCGAGGCGCGCGGCGAACTCGCGCAGGCGCACGCGGTCGGCGGCGATGCGTCTGATTGAGCCGCCGCCTTCGACGCCGCGCTCGGCCTCTTCGATTAAAGGTCGAATCTCGGCCTCGACCGCGTCCCTCTGCGCCCTCCAGACGGTGTCGAGGAAGCCCGGATAGTAGAGGACGCAGACGACGCCGCCCGTCCCCGCTATCGCGCGGATCATCTCGTCGGTCAGGTTGCGGGGCACGTCGGCGAGCGCGCGACAGTTCGAGTGCGTGGCGACGACGGGCGAGGCCGAAACCTCGACCATGTCCCAGAAGGTCTTGTCCGAGACGTGCGACACGTCCACCAGCATCCCGAGCCGGTTCATCTCGCGGATGACGGCGCGGCCGAAGTCGTTCAGCCCGCGCCCCGCGCCCTCGGCGTCGCCCGAGGAGCCGGCCCAGGAGAGGCTGTGCGTCCACGCCGGCGTCATGTAGCGGACGCCGCGGTCGAAGTAGTGCTCGACCCTCTCCAGCTTCTCGTCGAGCGCGTAGCCGCCTTCGAGGCCGAGGAGCGCGGCGAGCTTGCCCTCGTCGTGCGCGCGCCGGATGTCGGCGGCCGTGGTGGCGAACGTCCAGACCTCGGGATGCTGTTCGGCTAAAGCGCGGACGGCCTCGACCTGCGCGTCGGCGCGTGCGATGGCGCCCCCTCCGCCCGTGCCGTAGAACTCCGGCTCGACCCAGACGGAGAAGAACTGCGCGTCGAGCCCGCCCTCGCGCATGCGCACGGCGTCGAGGTGCGTGGTCTCGACGCGGCGGCTGAGGTCTGCGCCTTCGTCGATGACGAACTGCACCGTGTCGGCGTGCATGTCCACGGCGACGGCGCGGCGTTGAATGGAGAGTGCGTCCCGGTTCGGAGTCTGGTCTGCGTCCAATGTGTCCCTGTGTCCTCTGTTGAATGCCGTGTGGCGTGATGGTACGTCGCGCGCCGCGGGGGAAGCAAGCACACCCCTTGCGGTGCGTGTATCGTGGGGCAAAGAGGGAGCCGTGTGCGCGCGTTTCGCGGCCCTGCCGGGCGCCTCGGGTTTCTTGCCAAGCGCGTCCGGTTTAAGGTATCGTGCCGCCTTGAACACCCGTGAACATCAGCACCGACGCGACCCGAGATTTGACGCGCATCGCCGTAATCTCTGTCCCTCGCCGCCCACATCGGAACCGTTCGAATCATGTCAAGTCATGTAGAGTCCGCCGCCGTGTGCGGCCCGGGACAGTCTAAGGAGCCATAAAACGATGTCGAATGACAACCTTGGTAAGAAGGAATTTAAGAAGCCGGAGATCGCGCCCGAGGTCTGGCACGACGGCGAGTTCATGAGCTGGGACGATGCGCGCGTCCACGTCATGTCGCACGTCCTGCACTACGGGTCGAGCGTCTTCGAGGGCATCCGCACGTACAGGACGCGGCGCGGCCCGGCCGTCTTCCGCCTGCGCGAGCACATGCAGCGTCTGCTCAACTCGGCGAAGATTTACCGCATGGATCACCCCTGGAAACTCGCGCAGCTCTGCGAGGCGACGGTCGAGCTGGTCAGGCGCAGCGGGCTCCAGCAGTGCTACGTCCGCCCCATCATGTTCCGCGCGCTCGACGAAGAGCGCCCCGCCTTCGGCGTCAACCCTTTCCCCAACCCGATGACCTGCTACATCGGCGCGTGGGACTGGGGCAAGTACCTCGGCGAGGAGGCCATCGAACATGGCGTGGACGTGTGCGTCTCTTCGTGGAACCGCCTGACGCCGAACTCGATGCCGGCGATGGCGAAGTCGGGCGCCAACTACATGAACTCGCAGCTCATCAAGATGGAGGCGCTCTTGAACGGCTTCGCCGAGGGCATCGCGCTCGACGACCGCGGGTACGTCTCCGAAGGGAGCGGCGAGAACATCTTCCTCGTCCACGACGGCAAGGTCGTCACGCCGCCGCTCGCCTCGTCCATCCTGCCGGGCATCACGCGCGACAGCGTGATCGAGCTCTGCCGCGGGCTCGAAATCCCGCTCGTCGAGTCGGGCATCCAGCGCGCCGCGCTCTACGTGGCCGACGAGCTCTTCTTTACGGGCACGGCGGCCGAGATCACGCCCATCAAATCGGTAGACCGCATCCAGGTCGGCGAAGGCCGCCGCGGCCCCGTCACCGAGCGCATCCAGAAGCTCTTCTTCGAGATCACCTCGGGCGAGCGCGAGGCGCCGGGCGACTGGCTCACCTTCGTCGGCGAGCAGAAGCCGGCCGCCCCCGAGAGCCCGAACGGCCACCACGCCGCCCAGACCGAAGAGGTGCGCAAGGCCGCCACGCAGTCAACCTCCGGCGACACGCGCGACGCCGTCCGCGTCACGCTCACCGAGTAGACGCGGGTCTAAAAACAGTCGGGCACAAAAATGGCCGGGGCGTCAGCGCACCCCGGCCATTTTTTTATGCGCAACGGCGTGCGGCCTAGTCCCCGCCCTCGACCCGAGCGTCCGCCGACGCCTTGACCAGCTCGATGCCGTGGAGGCAGTCCTGCTTCTGCTGGTAACCCTCACCCGACGCGGCGATGAGCCGGCCGTTGCCCGCGGCCAGGCGCCAGCGCCACTCGCCCGCGGCGTCCTGATAAACCTGGAAGGTTCTGCGGGCGGCCGGGTCGTCGGCCAGCGCGCTGGCGCAGTCGCCGATCTGGCACTCATAAAACTCCAGGTCGAAACTCGCCTTGGTTAAATCATCGTGGATGAGCGCTTCGTCCGTGCCGTGTTTGGCGGCCGTCTCCCGCAGCTCTTTGAGGTAGGACTTGAGGCCGCGCGCGCGCTCCTCGTAAGTTGACTGCTGGGCTTTAAGAATGTCGCGATGGTTACTCATCAGGGTGCTCCTTTAGTTTGTGTCGCGCCCGTATATCACGCGCCGGCCGGAGTTAGCAACAATTTTTCGCGGAAAAAGGCTGTTGACGCCCGTTCGGGCGGGCCGTTAGAATGTTTGTACGCGCCGGCCGCACTCGCAGCCGCCGAGGCGCCGCCCCCGCCGCAATCCACCCGGCGAAACAACCCGAGACAGTTTTCAGACCGAGCGTAGCGCGCCGACAGACGTGTGCCGTCGCTCCGCTGCTCCTTTGTCGCGAGGGCTTTTCAGAAAGAAAGTATGCCAGTCAAAATCGACGAACTCCTGCGCGTGGCCGCCGCCTTCGGCGCGTCCGACCTGCACTGCAAGGCCGGCTCGCAGCCCTTCATGCGCATCGGCGGCGAGCTGCGCCCCATCTCGACCGCGCCGCGCCTCACGCAGGAGGACACGCTCGACATGGCCTTCTCGATGATGTCGAACCGGCAGAAGCAGCGCTTCAAAGAGGTCTCCGAGGCCGACATCGCCTACGGCGTCCCCGGCCTGGGTCGCTTCCGCGCCAACGTCTTCCAGCAACGCGGCTCGGTCGGCATGGTCTTGCGCGTCATCCCCGACAAGGTTCGTTCGATCACCGAGCTGGGCCTGCCGCCCGTCATCGAGCGGATCGCGGAGGAGCAGCGCGGGCTCGTCCTCGTCACCGGCACCACCGGCTCGGGCAAGTCCACGACGCTCGCCGCGATGATCGACTACATCAACTCGCACCGCGGCGGCCACGTCATCACCATCGAAGACCCCATCGAGTTTCTCCACCGCGACAAGAAGTCCTTCGTCACGCAGCGCGAGGTGGACGTGGACACGCGCTCTTTCGCAGAGGCTTTGCGCGGCGCGCTCCGCCAGGACCCGGACGTGATCCTCGTCGGCGAGATGCGCGACCACGAGACCATCGAGACGGCTCTGACCGCCGCCGAGACCGGACACCTCGTCCTCTCCACCCTCCACACGCTCGACGCGACCGAGACCATCCGCCGCATCGTCTCGTCCTTCCCGCCGCACTTGCAGAAGTCCGTCCGCATCCAGCTCGCCGGCATCCTGCGCGCGGTCATCTCGATGCGACTCATCCGCGCGGCCGACGGGCCGGGGCGCGTGCCCTCGGCCGAGATCATGGTCTCGACGGGTCTCATCCGCGACTACATCATCAACGAGGAGAAGACCTCGCTCATCCGCGACGCCATCGCCGCCGGAACCAGTCAGTACGGGATGCAGACCTTCGACCAGTCGCTCTTCTCGCTCCACCAGTCGGGGCTCATCTCGATGGAGGAGGCGCTGCGCGGCGCGTCGAACCCGGACGAGTTCCGCCTCCGCGTCGCGGGCATCCGCTCCGCCTCCGACCAGGCGAAGGAGGACATGGAGCGCGTCACCACCTCCGTCACCAACGGCTCTCTGCGCGAACGCTGAAGAGACGCGTGAACCGTAAACCGTAAACCGTGAACCGTAAACCGTGACAAGATAAAACCCGTTCTTCTCTTGTCACGGTTCACGGTTCACGGTTTACGGTTCTTTCTTGTCACGATTCACGGTTCACGTGCCTTTTCCTTTTGCCTTACCTTTGCCTAGTTGTTAGAATTTTTCGCGCACTGCCCCGAAGACGGAACCGCCTCCAGGCCGTTTACGTCTCCCGTTAAGAGTCCGATTCCCGAGAGTCCGTAAGGGGTGACGAGCGAGCCGTCTGAATGAAAGAGTGTCCGGCCTGCCATCGCTGCTTCGCAGACCAAGTCAATCACTGTCCGAGCGACGGTGACCGCCTGAAGTTTCTCATCAACCTCGACACCACGCTCGACGAGCGCTACCTGCTCGAACGCAAGCTCGGGCAGGGCGGGATGGGCCTCGTCTTCAAGGCGCACCACAAGTTCATCAAGACGCAGCACGCCATCAAGGTCATCCTCCCCGACCTCGTCGGCAACGACCCCTCGCTCGCCGCGCGCTTCCGCCAGGAGGCGATGGCCGCGGCCGCCATCCGCCACCCCAACACCGTCAGCGTCACCGACTACGGCGTCCTGCAAGGGACGACGCCCTACCTCGTCATGGAGTTTGTCGAGGGGCGCTCGCTCCACGAAGTCCTCGCCGAGCAGGGGCGCCTCTCGCCCGTCGCGGCCGTCGAGATCATGCTCGCCGTCGGCGCGGGCGTGGCCGCCGCGCACCGGCAGGGGATCGTGCATCGCGACCTCAAGCCCTTGAACATCATGTTCCGCCCGGGCGAGCCGCCGGGCGAGACCTTGAAGGTTCTGGACTTCGGGCTGGCGAAGATCAAGTCGGGCGAGCTGCTCGGCTCGTTCGTCGCCGCGCAGACCCAGGGGATGATGGGCTCGCCCTTCTACATGGCGCCCGAGCAGTGGAGCGACGAAGATATCGACGTGCGCGCGGACATCTACTCGCTCGGCGTCATCCTCTACCAGATGATCGCGGGCGACGTGCCCTTCAAGGGCAAGTCCGTCCCCTCGATCATGCAGATGCACCTCAACGCCGCGCCCGTCCCGCTGGCCGAGCGCGGCATCGAAGTGCCGCCGCTCCTTGAGCGCGCCGTCCAGCACGCTTTAGAGAAAGACCCGGAGAAGCGCCCGCAGACGGTCGAGGAGTTGATCGCGGAGCTGCGCGAGGCCATGCCGCAGCTCGGCGGCGGAGACTTGCGCGAGCCCGGCGCGACGACCGTGCAGATCGGCCCGTCCGAGACGATGGGCCTCAAGTATCAGCAGGGCATGCGGACGAGCATGCAGGCGGAGAGCGCCGACAGCCTGAAGACCATCGCCAGCGGCACGGAGGTGCTTCCGACCGGCAACGTCGAGGCGGCCTCCGAGGCGTCCTCCGAGCCTGGCGCGGCCGGCAAGGAGACGGGGCGCCAGACCCCCGCGCAGACCGTCGGCCCGTTCGTCGGCGGCCAGCCCACCTCCGCGCAGCTCCTCCCGCAAGACGCGCTGACCGAGCCGCTCGCGCCCGACACCTTTGCCGAGGAGGAGCGCCGCCGCGCCGAGTCTCTCCGCAGCCAGCAGGAGGCAGAGGAGCTGCGGCGGCAGGCCGAGGAGCGCGAGCGGCGTGAGGCGGAGGAGCGGCAGAGGCTTGAGGCAGAGGAGCGCGCGCGGCTGGAACTCGAAGAGCGACAGCGACGCGAGTTTGAAGAACGCCAGCGCCGGGAGCTTGAGGAGCGCCAGAGGAGAGAGGCGGAGGAGCGACAGCGGCGCGAAGCGGAAGAGAGCGCGGCGGCCGCGGCGGCTGCCGCCGGGGCATCGGCGGGCGTGGGGGCTGCGGCCACGCGGCCGCACGTCATCCCGCCGGGCATCGCGCCGCCGGGAGTCCAGCCGCCGGACGGCTCCAGGACGACTAAGAGTTCGACCACGCCGCTCGTCATCATCGGCCTGGTCGTCCTGTTCGGGCTGCTCGCGGGCGTCGTCGGCCTCGGCTACTTTGCGATTAAAAAGTTCCGCGCGCAGAACTCGAACGGCGCCGTCAACACGAACGCCGGGACGAACGTCAATGCACAGATGACCCCGACCCCCGGCCCCACGAACCTGAACTCGGAAGGGCCGGGCGGGACGCGCACAGACCTCCTCTGGATTCCCGGCGGCACGTTCCAGATGGGGCGCGCGGACGTGCCGCCCATTACCGACGACCTGAAGGCGACGCGCGCGGCGCACCTGCTCTGGATGTACAACCAGTGGCCCCCGCACGAGGTGACGGTCGGCCCCTTCGCCATCGACCGCACGGAGGTGACCAACGCCGAGTACGCGGATTTCGTCAAAGACACGGGGCACAAGCCCCCGCCCGGCGTCTGGGACGGCACACACCCGAAGGCGGGCGAGGAGCGTCTGCCGGTCTCGAACGTCTCTTACGAGGACGCGAAGCAGTTCGCCACGTGGCGCTCGAAGCGCGACGGCGTGACCTACCGCCTCCCGACCGAGGAGGAGTGGGAGTTCGCCGCGCGCGGCGGTGACTCGGCGCGGATGTACCCCTGGGGCGCGGAGTGGTCGCAGGGCTACGCCAACCTGAGCGGCGCGGGTCCCGCCCCCGTCGGCTCTTTCCCTCTGGGGCGCACGCCGCAGGGGCTCGAAGACATGGTCGGCAACGTGTGGGAGTGGACGGCGTCCGAGGCTTCGATGTACAAAGGTAACGACCGGACGGTGCTGAAGGACGAAGACCGCGGCAAGCTGATCATCCGCGGCGGCGCCTACAACAACCGCCCCGACGGGGACAAGCCCATCACGGTCACCGCGCGGAGTTGGTTCCCGCGGGACTTCCGCGACGCGACGCTCGGCTTCCGCCTCGTGCGCGCAGAGCAGTGAGGGCGGTTCAACTTTTGGTCAGGCAGTAAGTTTTAAAGGCACTCATCGACATGAAGAATCAGGCTGGTAAAGAGAGACGTTTCTGGACGGGCGCGCGCGTCGCGCTCGCGTGCGCGGCGTTCGGCGGCGTGGCGCTCGTCGCGTCGGGCTGCAAGTCGAACGACACGGCGAACCTGTCGGCGAACAGCGGGCCGCAGGCCAAGCGCGCGCCGCAGGTCAGCATCACCTCGAAGCCGGGCGGGCAGCCGCAGACACAGCCGCAGCCGGCGCCGCAGCTCGAAACCGTCCCGGCCGTCGCCTGGAACACCGAGATACAGTCGGTGGACGGCGCGAAGTTCCGGCTCTCGGACTACAAGGACAAGGTGGTCGTCGTTGACCTCTGGGCGACCTGGTGCGGCCCGTGCCGGCTGGAGATTCCGCACCTCGTAGACTTGCAGAAGGAGTACGGCGGCAAGGGCGTCGAGATCATCGGCCTGACGACCGAAGACCCGGCGGAGGCCGCGGAGCAGGTGCGCGACTTCGCCAAAGAGTTCAACATCAACTACAAGGTCGGCTGGTCGCCGCGCGAAGTCTCAATCGCCCTGATGAACGGCAACCAGAGCATCCCGCAGACCTTCGTCATCGCCCCCGGCGGCCGCATCGTCACCAAGTTCCGCGGCTTCAGCAACCAGATCCCCAGCATGATTCGCGCCGCCATCGACAAGGCCAACGAGAAGACGGGGGACTGAGAGAAAGGCGTCAACCGTAAACCGTGAACCGTGACTAGAAGCTCACCTCTGGTCACGGTTCACGGTTTACGGTTGACGCCTTTTCTGTCTAATGCCTACTTCTCTTCCATTCCCGTCCGCGCGCCCGTGTTGCCGGAGGGGAGGGGCAGCTTGCCGTCCGCGCCGCGCGTGAGTGCGACGAAGTCCGCGTCCGCATGGAGCGAGGAGAAGACGGCATCGACGCGCGCCTCCATCATCTCTTTAGAGCGCACCGCGCGGTAGCGCTCGAACTCGAAGAAGTGGCGCTTGAGCATCGCGAGCGCCTTCTCGCGCTCCCCGAGCTGCGCGTAGATGGCGGCGAGGTTGTACGAGGCGGAGAGCAGCCGCTCATTATCTCGCGCGATCTTCAGCGCCTCTTCGCCGCGGCCGCTGCCCGCCATGAAGGCGGCGGCGAAGATCAGGTTGTAAGCGTCCTCCGGGTCGTACGCCAAAGCCTTCTCGACGTACCGCGCGGTCTTCGCGCGGTCGCCCTCGGAGTTCCAGTAGACGGCCAGGTTGCGGTAGGTTAGCGCCAGCGGGTACGTCCTGACCGAACTCTCCATCAGCCACAACCCCTTCTTGAAGTCGCCGTCGTGGATGGTCATCTTCCCCAGCCCGTGCTGTGCGACGGCGCGCGAGAGGGGGTCGGCGGGCATCCGAAGGATTGAGTTGAAGACCGCGTACGCCTTGCCCCACTGGCCCGTGTGGTGCCGGTACAGCTCGCCCAGGTAGCGCAGCGGCGTAGGGTCGGCCGGGTCGAGACTGTGCGCCAGACTGTAGAGCCTCTCGGCCTCCGTGTAGCGCGCGGCCACCTCGGCGCTTAAGCCCTCGTGCATCACACGCTCGATGCGCGCGCTCACGGCCGGGTCGAAGACGGGGGGAGGAGAGACGGGCGCCGTCGTGTCGGCGACATCTTTCGCGCCGAGCTTCTTCAACTCCTTGGCCGCGTCCTTCGCCTTGCCCGGGAACATGCACTTCTGTTCGAGCACGGGGCGGAGCAACTCGACGGCGGCGGCCGTGTCGCCGGCCTTAGCCTTCTCCCTTGCCTCTTTCAGCTTCGCGTCGAGCGCGCCTTCGCGTTGCTTGACCTCGGTCTCGACCAGCTTCTCCACCTGCGCGACTTTGAGGATGCCGCCCGCACTCTCCGCCTTACCGACGGGCGCGCCCTCGGGCGTGGCGAGCACGGCCACGGGCGGCTTCGAGTCGCCGACCAGCTTCTGCCCCTCGGGCGTGCTGAAGTCCGCCAGCTCCATCGAGACGCACTGCGAGGCGTAGAGCGAGAGCGTCCGCGACTCGCGGAGGCTCGACTTCTTCAACTCGTCTTTGCTCAGAGGGAACCAGTAGAGGACGAGCCCCGCGGGCGGCGGGGCCTTCGCCTCGCGGACTTTCCACGGCACGTAATAGACCTGCGGGCTCGTAGAGCTGCCGGAGGACATGCCGCCCCCGCCCCCGCCGCCTCCCCCGCCGCAGGTGGCGAAGGCCGGCGAGCAGGCGAAGAGCGTGACGAGGAGCAGCGACAGAAGGCGTGTGACGGAGGATTTCATGGCGGGGGATTGTAACAAAGCGCCCGGCCGAAACACAGCTCTTTTCGGCGCGAAGGGGGGAGGCGTCGTCACTCAAGTTTGAGCGACGACGCCTCCCCCCTTCGGACGTGCTCGCCTGTGCGTGAGGCGGCCGCGCCTTAACCCTTCACTGCTGATCCCGCTGCTCGTCGAGTTCGCGCTCGCCCTCTTCGCGCAGCTCGCGCCCTTCGCGTTCGCGCTCGGGGTTCTGCGTGCCCTGCGCGACCGCCTCGCGCGCGGAGCCCTCGATGCGCTTCATCTCGGCCTCGACGCGCCCCTCGACCTCGTCCACCGGCGCCACCTCGCCTGTATCATCCTGCGTCACGAATTTGCCGTTCGAGTCTTCCATAAAGGTTCTCACCTCGCGAATCATCATTGCGTCCAAAAGGGGGTTCGGGGAGGCTGCATCCTCTCATCTCCGGCGCCCGCCGGTCAAATCTGTTGCCGGCCGTGCGCCGCTTGACTTATACTCGCGCTCGAACCGCGCCGCTTCAAGGCCCTTCTCCCAAACGGCCGCCGCGAGCGCCACTTCCGACATGACCCGGAGGGTTTCCCCCGAAATGACCGATGAGATTCGCCGCCTGCTCAAGAACGGGCAGGAGACCATCGTCCGCACCTGGACGGAAAAGGTGACGGCCGACCGCCGCGTGCAGTCCGACGAGCACCTCTCCTACCTGCAACTCGTCGATCACATCCCGCAGATCGTCGAGGAGTTGCACGACGCGCTCGGCGACGCGAACGGCGGGACGCCCGCGCTCACCGAGGGGCGCGAGCACGGACGCCAGCGCTGGCGCCAGGGCTACGAGCTGAAGGAGGTCGTGCGCGAGCTGACGCTTCTGCGCGTCACCCTCGTCGAGTTCATCGAGCTTTACCGCGGCGCGCTGCCCCCGCGCCCGCCCGAGGAGCTGGCGCGCTCCTTCCACCGCATCAACGTCTTCATGGACGACGAAATCTACCGCACCGTCGAAGCCTACCTCGACGCCTCCCGGCACCCCGAGTCGAACTGAAGGGGAGCCACAATCTTTCCTGACGCCACGCGTGCAACGGCCGCGCCGTCAACGGTCATCCCTTACTCGAACGCCGCGCGTGCCGTTAGCCGGGCGCAGTCGTCCCGTGTAGAATAATGGCCCGGACAATTCTCCCTGTAACAATCTTCGAGCGGCTTGAGACCCCCTTCGGGCCAAGGAGGTGACCGTGTTCAGACAGTCTTTACGCGCCGTGTTGCTCGCGCTCGCAGCGGCGGCCGCCCTGTGCGCGTCGCACGGCGAGGCGTCGGCGCAGAAGAGGCGCGCCGCGCCGGCCCCGAAGCGCGCTGCCGACGCCTCGCGCCATGCGCAGGAGGCCGCCGAAGTTCTGCGCAAGATCATGTCGGTGCCCGAGAAGGAGATTCCGCGTGACCTTCTGGAGAGCGCCGAGGCCGTCGCCATCTGCCCCGGTGTGCTCAAGGCCGCCTTCATCGTCGGCGGCCGCAAAGGGGACTGCGTCATCAGCCGTCGCACCTTGAAGCGGCAGTGGGGCGCGCCCGCCTTCTACAACATGACGGGCGGGAGCGTCGGCGCACAGGTCGGCGGCGCGAAGACCGATTACGTGCTGCTCTTCATGAACGCGGAGGCGCTCAAGGGTCTGATGGAGGACAAGTTCGAGATCGGCGGCGAGGCCGAGGCGACCGCGGGGCCGGTGGGGCGCGCGGCCGGCGCCTCCACCAACCTGCACCTGAAATCCGGCATCCTGACCTACTCGAAAAGCAAGGGCGGCTTCCTCGGCGTCTCGCTCAAAGGCGTCGCCATCACGCCCGACAACGACCTCAACGAAGCCTTCTACGGCAAGAAGGCTTCCGAGCTGATCCGGGGGCAGGAGGACACGTCCGTCCCCACGCAGGTGCGCTCGCTCCCCCTTGCGCTCGCGCGCTACTCCGTCCGGCTCCCCAATTGAGAAGAACGATGAATGACTGATGATGAATCTAACTTCATCGAGTTATTCATCATTCATCACCCGTCCTTCATCATTTCAAAGAGGAGATTTGAATGAAGCTTTCGACCCGTTTGACCCTTTTGGCGATGGTGGGCGCAGTCGCGCTCGCGGCCGCGACGTTCCCCACGAAGACGCGGGCGCGGCAGGAGGAGCGGCAGCGCGTCGCCACGCACCCGACGCCCAACGCGAGCCCGAAGCAGCAGAAGGAGGCTTCGAAGAAGTCCGAGTCGGCCGCCGAAGTCTTCCAGCAGGTGATGGGCGCGCCCGACCGCTCGATACCACGCCAGCTGCTCGACCGCGCGGAGGCGGTCGCCGTCTTCCCGGGCATGCTCAAGGCCGGCTTCGTCGTCGGCGGGCGCGGCGGGAGCGGCATCATCAGTCGCCGCGTCACGGGCGGGTGGAGCGCTCCCGCCTTCTTCAAGATGGGCGGCGCCAGCGTCGGCCTACAGATCGGCGCGGCCAGAACCGACCTCATCCTCCTCTTCATGAACGAGGACGCCCTGCGGGGTCTGCTCGAAGACAAGCTTGAGATGGGTGGCGAGGCGAGCGCGGCCGCGGGGCCGGTCGGGCGCACGGCCAGTGCCACCACCAACCTCACGCTCGACGCCGGCATCCTCTCCTACTCGCGCAGCAAGGGCCTCTTCGCCGGCCTTGAGCTGAAGGGCGCGGTGATCAACCCCGACAACAACCTCAACGAAGCGCTCTACGGCCTCAAGGCGCGGCAGATACTCACGGGCGCGAACAAGGTCGATATGGCCGACGTGCCCCCCGGCCTCATCAACTTCCCCAACACCCTCGCGCGCTACTCGATTAAGTAATCTCTCTCCACGACGGGCAGAGAAGGCCGCCGGCGAGTCGCTAAGACTCGCCGGCGGCCTGCAACGTTGTGGCGTGTGCAATGGGAGGCCGGCGCGCGGGTGAGCTCGCGCCGGCCAGGCGGCACAGTCCGCCGTGCCCTTTCAGCAGACGTGCCGTACAGGGGCGGTGCGGCTGCCCGACGCATCGCGCCCCTACTCAATCCCTCAAACTCAGGGCAGAAGTTCCAAACCCTTCCTCAAGCGCGCGCGAGCAGCCCGGCCGCGGTGCGCGCGAGGCTGTAGACGCCGCGCGGCTTTCTCAAATAAGCGTCTACGCCCGCACGCCGCGCGTCGCGTTCAACCTCGCTGTCGGTGAACATGATGATCGGCGTCCGCAAGGCCCGCGGCAGTGCGCGTGCGCGCCGCGCGAGTTCCAATCCGTCGAGCCCCTGTAGGCGGAAGTCGAGAATCAGGAGGTCGAAGCGCCCGCCATTCTGTAGACGCTTGAGCGCCTCGTCCCCGCGCGCGCAGACCTCCACGCGCCACCCTTCGGCCTCCAGAGTCTCCCGCACGGCGTCCGCGACCAGGGGCGCCTGCTCCGCGTAGAGAATCGAGAATCGGCGCGCGCCGTGTCCATCCGCGGACGAGGCCGGCTCGGTGCGGCCTCCGACCGGAGAGACTTTCGGTGCGAGGAGTGAGAGATTCATGCGCGGCACGGCCTCCGTAAACCCAACACACGAAGGGTTCTCAAGGTCGGCAAATTGAGTTGGTTCGTAAGTGCTGCGAGGCTCTCGTACGGTGAGGCGGCACCGCACGCGTCTTGCTTCGGCTCTGGCCGAGGTTCGTGCGCAGCGTGGCGAGATTAGCCTCTGGCTCAGGTCAAATCAATAAAATAATCCGGCACTGTAGAGATGCCTCGTGCCTATCCGTTGAGGTTAAATGATGCTGCAACATTTAAGGCGCTCTGGGGCGGGCGCACCGGCTGTTACAGCGCCCCGCCGTCAACGGGAAGGGGGGCGCGGGTCTCAGTGTCTGGGCTTAATGGTCTGCTTCTTGAAGATGCTGCGCAGGCGCCTGCGCACGGGCGTCCGCTTGCCCGCGAGGCTCTTGTGGCGCGTGTTGAGAATCGTCCCGAGCGTCTGGTGTGTGAGCCCCAGAAGGCGCGCGGCCTTCGTGACGCTCCCGCGCGCCTCCTCCAGCGCACGTTCGATGAGACGGGACTCGAAGTCGTGGACGGCCTCGTACATGTTGAAGCCCTCATCGCCGACCTCAGGCCCGGCCAGCCTGTGCATGACGAGGCGCGCGCAGGCACGCAGGCGCGCCAGCGCCTCCGCGTTCTGCGTCTCCTGCAAGAGCCCGTCGGCGCGCAGGTAAAGCTCGTAGATTTCGGAACTGTGCAGATTAGAGGTGGCCCCCTGCTCCTCGATCAACTTGAGCAGGGCGAGTGCGGGCTGCTCGTCGGGGTGGGCCGAAAAGCCACCCGGCTCCTCCGGGCGTTCGTCGGGTAAAGTCATCTCGGTTTTTTCCTTAAGTGGGGTTGCAGTATTTCTGGCGGGAAGTAAAAAATCGCCGGCCCTGTACAGGGCTGACGATTTGGCTCCCTCGGACGCTTCATGTGTGTGGCGGGAGAGAAGCTTCGAGTAAGACTCGGCCGGGCGTGACGCCCGCAGCAGACGCGGGACGCAGATTAACGCCGTGCGGCGCGGAATGCAATAGGATTATAAATCGGGCTCCCTCGGACTCGGGTTGAAGCGACGCTCGCAATCTTATTCCTTGACGCTTCAGTCAACGCCCCATACAATCGCCGCAGTCCCGTAAGAGCGAGCAAGACACCCCCCTTCCAAAGAGACCGGACGCTCACACGGCAAGGAGTCTGTTTACTGATGCAACCCCGGACGCAGCGCCAGAGGGAGATCCTCGAATACATC
Source organism: Pyrinomonadaceae bacterium (assembly GCA_045807865.1). Taxonomy (GTDB): domain Bacteria; phylum Acidobacteriota; class Blastocatellia; order Pyrinomonadales; family Pyrinomonadaceae; genus QHXN01. The sequence continues at coordinate 15,782 of JBJMGP010000235.1, read as the reverse complement.
ACGCGCTTCATCGAGCGCCACGGTTACGAGCCCTCCTACGCGCAGATCGCGCGCCACTTCGGCGTCTCCTCGAAGGCGACTATCGCCAAGCACATCGAGGCGCTGGAGCGGCGCGGGCTCATCTCGCGCCACCGCAACGACGGCGCCTTCGGCCTCACCGTGCAGCACGAGGAGGTGGACGTGGACGCGACGTGCGAGGTGCCTCTGCTCGGGCGCATCGCGGCGGGCGCGCCGCTCGACGTGAGCGTAGACCGCGAGACGATCACCGTGCCGCGCTTCCTTCTGGGGCGCGTGCGCCCGGGGCGCGTCTACGCTCTGAGGGTGACGGGCGACTCGATGATCGACGAGCACATCTGCGACGGCGATATCGCTCTGATTGAGAACCGGACGGAGGCGCGTGACGGCGAGATCGTCGTCGCGCTCGTCGAGGGCGCGCGCGCGACTTTGAAGAGAATGTACCGCTTCGGCACCGAGGTCGAGCTGCGACCGGCCAACGCGCAGCACGCGCCCATCCGTCTGCACGCCTCGAAGGTCGCCGTCCAGGGCATCTTCCGCGGCCTGCTCCGCCCGGCCGTCTGAGCGCGCGGACAGACCCCGAAGAGTTTGAATGAGCGAAGGAGGATGACAGCCTCTCTGTCATCCTCCTTCGCTTTTTCTATCGGGCGTAGCTCAGGCCGTTTGCAGTTCGCTCGTGCACTGCGGGCAGCGTGTGGCCTTGACGGGGATGGAGGAGACGCAGAAGGGGCAGTTTCTGGTCGTCGGCTCCTCCGACTCGGCGGGCTCGTCGCTCCAGAGGCGGTTGGCGCGCTTGACGATGAGGAAGATGACGAAGGCGACGATGAGGAAGCTGATGAGGTCGTTGATGAACTGGCCGTAGGCGACGACGGGGATGGCCTTCTCCTTCGCCTCGGCGAGCGAGACGGGGATGCCCTTCGCCTTGTCGAGGACGTAGAACATGCCCGCGAAGTCGATGCGGCCGGTGATGAGGCCGACGAACGGCATAAGGAGGCCCTCGACCAGCGAGGTGACGATCCTGGTGAAGGCGGCGCCGATGATGACTCCGACCGCGAGGTCGATGACGTTGCCGCGCGCGATGAATTCGCGGAACTCCTGAACGAAGCCCTTACTCTTAGCCATGTGTGGCGTTTCCTCGTGACTCTCCGAAGCTGTTAGAGCGGCTCAAGCCCCGCGGTTGTATTGCAAAACCGCCCGACCGTCAATAGGCTTTTCAGGGAAAGCGTTTGGTGAGGGCGTCGAGCTGCCCGAGCAGGCGCGCCTTCTTCGCGGCCGGGACGAGCGCGAGCTGCGCGCGGAGCCGGGCCACGCTCTGGCGGAAGTTCGCGCGGTCTGCGCGCGGGACTTCGTAGGGCGAATTGGCCTCGCGAAAACTCTCCACGATCTGCCCGAGCATCTCGGAGAGGGCTTTGAGGGCCGCGTCGGCGTGCGCGCCCCGCGGGTAGAGCTTGAGGTACTTGCCGTTGCTCTCGATCTCCATGTAGAGGTAGCAGGGCAGGTAGCCCTCGCACTCGCCGGGCATGGGCGTCTGCGCCCCCTCCCACGCGGCGCGCTCGGCGACGGGGAGGCCCGCGTACCTGCGTTGCAGGTTCCAGAAGAGTTCCGTGCGCACGTACCACTGGCCGGCGGGCTCGCTGTAGACGACCTCCTTCTCGCGCTCGTCCGTCCAGGACTTGTAGGGCTGCTCGCTCAGGTGTGCGAAAGGCATGGCGGCGAGCGAGCGGGCGAGGGCGACGAGGCGCGACAGCTCAAGCTCTGCGAGCGCCTCGCGGCCTTTGACCTCGCGCGTGGCGCGGTCGAGGAAGCGCACCAGCTCGGAGAGGTCTGCGAAAGTGGCGGAGGAGTTGGCGAGACGGTCTCTGGCGAGCTTGAGGTAGAGGGCTTCGCGTTGCGCCGGGTCGAAGGGCGAGACGAGACCGCCGAAGACCCAGCCGCGCGCGCCGCCGGGCGCGGCGACGAGGTGCCAGAACTCCTCCGCCGCGCCGACCCGAGACTTCTCGGCCGAGCGCTCCAGGTCGTCCACGACGGCGCCGAGCTGAAGCCGGCCGGTCTCGGCCGCGGCCGTCTCGGGGCGCTCGCGCAGGCGCGCGCCCGCGGCCGTCACGATGAGCTTGCCCGCGGCCGTCTGGCCGAAAGCGGGGAAGGCCGCCGCCTGCGCGGCGAGGCAGAGGAGGAGCGCGGCGCAGACACAACTCAGCCGCCGAAGTCTGTTCCCGGCGTCGAGGTCATTGTTAAGGTTTTTTGAAGACAAGCTGTTTGACCCTTAACCGAGGATTGAGGCGCAAATGAAATTGCCGTATAACTGCGTCACAGCTATACGGCAACTTAAAAATTGTGGAGCCACCTTGCGGACTTGAACCGCAGACCTGCCGATTACGAATCGGCTGCTCTACCAACTGAGCTAAGGTGGCCCGTCGGGTTGAAAATATACGGAGTGGCCGCGCGCGATGTCAAGCGCGGCGCCCGGCTTGAAACCAGCAAGGAGGAGAGATGCCAAAGGATCGAGCTGAAGTCCAGGACCAGTACAAGATCGGCGGCGGCTCGTTGAACGAGTACGAGTACGAGCAGAGCAAGGGCGAGTACGAGGAGCAGGCGCACCAGGTGCCGGACGACGCGCCGGTCGAGGGCCTGCGCGGGGCGGCCGAGCCCGGCCTGCCCGAGAACGTGGCCGAGCGCATCCGGCAGGTCGAGGAGCGGGCGCACGAGATCGTCGAGCGCCGCCGGGCGAAGCAGGGCGGTGGCGCGCAGAAGGGCGCGGCGAAGTCCGCGAAGAAAGCTGCGAAGGGCGCGGCGAAGGCTTCGGCCGCGAAGAAGGGGGCGGCGAAGGCAGGCGGCGCGAAGAAGGGCGCAGTCAAGGGCGCATCGAAGAAGAGTGGCGCGAAGGGCGCGGCCAAGAAGGCAGGCGGCTCTAAGGGCACGGCCAGGAAGGGCAGCGCTAAAGGCGCCGCGAAGAAGTCTGCCGCGAAGAAGGGTGCCGGTCAGGGTGGCGCCAAGAAAGCTGCGGCCAGGAAGGGCGGTGCTCAGAAGGTTGCAGCAAAGAAGGGCGGCTCACGGCGTTGAGGCCGTGCCCCTGACTTGATTCTGCGAAGGAGTGAAAGAGGATGGAAGAGACGGACGAGAAGTCGGTCGGCGGCGCGGGCGGCACGGCGCACGGGTCTGATTCGGCGGGAATGGAGGAGGCCGAGGTGCGCGCGGAGGCGGAGTCTGCGAAGGCGATGGAGGCCGAAGTCCCACACCCAGCCGGCTACCCTGACCCCGGACAGGAGCAGCCCTCCTGAGAGTAGACGTGGCGGACTTTCAACGGTGAAGGTCTGCCGCTCCTGAAACAAACGGCGGCCGCCGGCCGTAAGAAGCCCGGAAGTAGATTGAGAGCGGTGTCCGGCCTCAATCCTTCCGGGCTTTTTTCGCCTCCGACTCTTAATCCTTAAAGTCAACGGTCTCACGTCTCCCCGCGTCTTAGAACCCATGATGAAGACACACCCCCTGACGCGTACGCACGCGCCCTCCGCTCGCCTGAACATGAGAGTGTTACTGTCGAGAACGTTCCTGCTCCTGCTCCTGCTCTCCGGCTTCGACGCGGCTGCGCGCGCGCAGAGTGGAAAACTCCCTGCGCCGGACAAGATCATCGGCGAGTACCTCAAGGCCCTGGGCGGGAAGGGGCGCGTGGCCCCTCTGCGAGACGTGACCTACGAATGGGCCGTGACGCGCGAAGGCAGAGAGGCGGGCACGGCGCGCACACAGTTGAGGGCGACGGGGGCGCTCCGCACGGACTTCCTCCTCCCGGACGGCGAGTGGGACGCGGCGGCCAACCTCCGCACCGCCTGGCTGCGCACGCGCGACGGGCGGCTGAGCACGCTCACCGACCGGGAGGCTTTCGCCGCGCGTCTCCAGGCGTCGCTGGAGCCCGTCTACTTCGCGGACTACAAGAAGCAGAAGGTGCTGGCGCGCACCGTCGGGCGCGAAGAGGCCGCGGGCGGGAGCGCCTACTCGGTCGAGTTCGCCACACGCGCCGGCGCCCGCCTGCGTTACTGGTTCGACGCGCAGAGCAAACTCCTCCTGCAATCATCCGACGAGGCGCGGCACACGCGCGTGCGCTACTCGGACTGGCGCGCGCGCGCGGGGAGCCCTCTGAAGTTGGAGCCGCACCGCATCGAGATCGAGCGCGAGGGCGAGCCCGCGCTCACGCTCACGCTGACGAACGCGAGCTACAACACGGGGCTCGCCGAGTCGCTCTTCGAGCCGCCGGCCGACGCGACGCTCGACATCCCGGCGCTGCTGCGCGACCTCTCGAAGAATCAGGAGGAGACCGACAAGCGCATCAACGACTACACCTTCACGCGCAAAATTACGGAGCGCGAGCTGGACGACAAAGGGCAGTTGAAGAAGGAGAAGGTGACGGTCTACGAGGTCTACCCCTTCGTCGGCTACGGCTGGGTGGAGAAGCTCGTCAGCGAGAACGGCGTGCCCTTGAGTCCCGAGCGCGAGGCCAAGGAGCTGAAGCGCGTCTCGGAGGAGCTGGAGAAGGCCGAGCGCGAGGCGCCCAAGCGCACGGAGAAGCGCGAGCGTGAGCGCGCCGAGCGCCGCGCGAAGCGGCGCAAGCAGGCCGCCAAGTCCGGCAGTAATGATGAGGGCGAAGAGGATGGCGACGTGGAGATTTCGACCTTCCTCCGCGCGTGCGAGTTCGTCAGCCCGCGCCGCGAGCGCTTCCGCGACCGCGACCTGATCGTCTTCGACTTCCGGCCCCGCGCCGGCTTCAAGCCCTCGAACAGGGGCGAGTCGCTCGTCTCGAAGCTGAGCGGGGTCATCTGGGTCGATCCGACGGAGCGGCAGGTGATGCGCCTGGAGGCGCGTCTGGTCGAGTCGTTCGGCATCGGCGGCGGCCTGCTCGCCTCGATCAAGCCGGGCTCGGCCTTCCTCTTCGAGCAGACGCGGCTCGAAGAGGGCATCTGGCTGCCGCGCTACTCGCAGGTCAACGCCTCGGCCCGTGTCATGCTCTTCAAGGGCATGAGCATCAACGAGACGAACGAGTTCTCCGACTTCAAAAAGTTCAGCGCCAAGACCGGCGAAGACAAGCTCAACGCGCCGAAGAAAGAGGGCGAGAATCCGCCGCAGCCCTGAAGTAGATCGGGAATAATTTTAGACACGGAGGCACGGCTTCAATGTGGGGCCGCGCCTCCGTGTCTCTGTGGTTAAAAGCCTCCTTACCCGTTACAATCGGCGCATGAAGGATGTGGTGGTCATCGGCGGCGGGTTCGCGGGGGTGGAGGCCGCCTGGCAGGCGGCGCGCGAGGGGGCGCGGGTGCGGCTCTACGAGATGCGCCCCGTGAGACAGACGCCCGCGCACCGGACGGACAGGCTGGCGGAGATCGTCTGCTCGAACTCTCTGAAGTCGGACGAGCCGGGGACGGCGCCGTATCTTTTGAAAGAGGAGTTGCGGCGCGGGGCTTCGCTGGTGCTGGACGTGGCGATGCGGACGAAAGTGCCGGCGGGGGCGGCGCTCGCCGTCGACCGGCAGCAGTTCGCCGAAGCGATTACGGAACGCGTCGAGTCGCACCCGAACATCGAGGTGGTGCGGGAAGAGGCGTTGAGGGTTGATGAGACGGCCGTGACCATCATCGCCGCCGGGCCGCTCTGCTCGGACGCTCTGGCCGAGGAGATCGCGCGGCTCACCGAGGGGACGGGGCTCTACTTCTACGACGCCATCTCGCCCATCGTCGCGGCCGACTCCGTTGACACGAGCATCGCCTTCCGCGCGGCCCGCTACGGGAAGGGCGGCGACGACTACCTCAACTGCCCTTTCAACGAGGAGGAGTACGCGTGTTTCTACGAGGCGCTCGCCGGCGCGCAGAGCGTGCCGCTCCAACGGTTCGAGGAGACGCGCTGGTTCGAGGCCTGTCTGCCGATTGAAGAACTCGCGCGGCGCGGGGTCGATACGCTCCGCTACGGGCCGATGAAGCCGGTGGGTTTAAGAGACCCGCGGACGGGGCGCGAGCCTTACGCGTGCGTGCAGTTGAGGCAGGAGAATTTGATGGCCGACGCCTACAACCTCGTCGGCTTCCAGAATCATCTACGTTACGGCGAACAGGCGCGCGTGCTCCGTCTCATACCCGGCCTCGAACGTGCCGAGTTTTTGCAGTACGGCCAGATTCATCGCAACACGTACATCAACGCGCCCCGCGTGCTCGGGCCGACCTTGCAGATGCGCGAACGCCCGGGGGTCTTCTTCGCGGGGCAGATCAGCGGGGTCGAGGGCTACGTCGAGTCGGTCGCCACGGGCTGGCTCGCGGGCCGGAACGCGGCGCGAGTCGCCCGCGGCGCGGCGCCGCTCAAAGCCCCGCCGTTGGCCGCCGTGGGCGCGCTGGCGCGCTACGTCTCGGGCGCCGACCCGAACAAATACCAGCCGGTGAACATCACGTTCGCGCTGCTCGTACCGCTCAGCGAAGAGGAGCGGCGCAGGTTTAAGAAGAAGCGCGACCGCCACGCGAGGCAGGTCGCGCTGGCACTCGAAGAATGGGACAGGTGGTTAGAACAGATTCAAGGCGGGGAGCGGGAGCCGCTGGCCGCGACTCTCTGAGCGCGCGCGGCGGGGGCGTCTTCGTCTCGGTGCGTTTGCAGAGCGCGCTCGCGGCGTGCGTCTGCGCTCTGGCGCTGCTCGCCTCTTCGTCGCCCGCGCTGCGCGCGCAGTCGGGCCGCCGCAGCATCGCGCCCGCGCCCGAGACGCAGGGGAAGAAGGCCGTGCCCATCGCCGCCGCGACGCCCACGCCGACGCCGCTCCGGCAACTGGAAGGCCCCATCGCCGAGCCGCCCCCGCCCCCCGACCCCAAAGTCAAAGGCCACAAGCAGGGAAGCGGCCTCCGACCGCCCGAGTCCACCGCACAGAAGCCCAAGGCCGCCGCGCCCGACGAGGACGAGGGTGAAGAGGTCGTCCGCATCAGCTCGAACCTCGTCCCGCTCCCGGCCTCGGTCGTGGACGCGCAGGGGCGCGCCGTCGCCGACCTGAAGGCCGAAGACTTCGAGCTGCTCGTGGACGGTCGGGCCCAGCCCATCGGCGACCTCGCGCGCGCGGAGACGCCGGTCGCCATCGCGCTCCTCTTCGACAACAGCTCCAGCCAGGTCGGCTCGCGCGAGTTCGAGCGGCAGGCCGGCATCCGTTTCCTCGAATCGGTCATCCGCCCCGTAGACCGCGCCGCCGTCTTCTCCATCTCGACCGAGCCGGAACTGGCGCAGCCTTTGACGAACGACGTGAAGGCGCTCGTCCGCACCATCAAGAACTTCGAGCGGCCCGACGCCGCCGCCACCGCGCTCTTCGACACGGTCTACAAGGCGGCCGACTACCTCAAGCCGCAGCGGACGCGCAAGGTCATCGTCATCATCTCCGACGGGACGGACACGGTCAGCGACCTCGGCTTCGACGAGACGATGGCGCAACTCATCGCCGACGACTGTCAGGTCTACGCCGTCCAGACGGGGAACAGCGACAGCCCCAACCTCCACGACCTCGCCGGCGCGCACCGCCTCGAAGAGTTCGCCGCACAGACCGGCGGCGCCGTCTACGTCCCGCGCACGCACGAGGAGCTGAGCGCGGCCTTCAGGCAGATCGCCGTCGACCTCTCGCAGCAGTACGTCCTTAGCTACTACCCCTCGGGCGATGTCCGCGACGGCCGCTTCCGTCTCTTCACCCTCAACGTCAAGACCCGCCCCGGCCTCCGCGTCCGCACCCGCAAAGGCTACTACGCGCCGAAAGGATAGAAGGCAGTAGCCAGTAGGAAGAAAGGTGTAGCAGACGGCGGCGGTTTGTTCTATTCTGAAGCCGCTGCCGTTGTGGTTTACTACTGGCTACTGACTACCATCTACTTTTTTTTATGGATCAACTACTGACGCAGTTCCTCGAACACCTGCGCTACGAGCGCAACGTGAGCGAGCACACGCTCAGGAACTACGCCATCGACCTCGGCCAGTTCCTCGAACACCTCGCGCCGGCCGACCCCGCCACCGGCGAGCGGCGCGAGCTGGACGTGAAAGAGATCGACCACATCACCATCCGCGAGTGGCTCTCGGAGCTGCACGACGCGCAGAAGAAGAAGAGTTCCATCGCGCGGAAGCTCGCGGCGCTCAGAACCTTCTTCCAGTTCCTCATCCGCGAGGGCGCGGTCGAGGCCAACCCGGCGAAGCTCGTCTCGACGCCGCGGCTGGAGAAGAAGCTGCCGAACCACCTCTCGGTCGAGGACGCCGTCCGCTTCATCGAGACGCCGGACACCAACATCGACCTCGGCAAGCGCGACCGCGCCATCCTGGAGATGCTCTACGGGACGGGCGTGCGCGTCTCCGAGCTGGTCAAACTCGACCTGCGCGACATCGACTTTCGGGGCCGGACGATCAGGGTCAAGGGCAAGCGGCGCAAGGAGCGCGTCGTGCCCTTCGGCGAGCCGGCGCTCCACGCCCTGATGCGGTACCTGACCGAGGTGCGCCCGGCCTTCTTGAACAACGCGCCCATCGCCGAGCGCGACGAGAAAGCTGTCTTCCTCAACTATCAGGGGACGCGCATCACGACGCGCTCGGTCGGCCGCATGGTGGACAAGTACATCAAAATCTGCGCGGGCATCCACGACATCAGCCCGCACTCCTTGCGCCACTCCTTCGCCACGCACCTCCTCGACAGCGGCGCAGACCTCCGCGACATACAGGAGCTGCTCGGACACGCGCGCCTCTCGACCACACAGATTTACACGCACGTCTCCATGGAGAAGCTCATCGAGGTCTACGACAAGGCGCACCCCAAGGCATAGGGTAAAGGGTAAAGGGGAAGGCGAGCGGTCGGGGCCGTTCAGCGCGGGAAGGGCCGCCGCGAGATGACGGCCCTCTATAGCGATTTGCACTTGGATGCGACTGGTGCGGAAGGCGGCAAGTCAGTACCGCCTGCGGTAGCGGGCGGGTCTCGTGCGCGCTACCCGCCCGCTCCCGCAGGCGGTACTGACTCATCCGCGGTCGCACTCATGCGCAAGCCGCTATAAATATATAGCAACCGGGCCGAAGCCCGCGCAAGAGAAATTTTTTCCGGCCCGGCGCCCGCGGGGCTGCCGCGGCAAAAACGAAAGGCGAAAGTGAAAGACGGAGGGCACGCCCTCCGTCTTTCACTTTCGCCTTGAGCTTTTTTACTTTTGCCTTACAGAGTCGCGTGCTCGTCTTCGCCGGAGGACTGCTCGATGATGGCCTGGCACTCGGCGTCGTAGCGGGCGGTGGGCAGCGCGTCGAGGCGACGCTCGGGGATCTCCTTGCCGCAGCGGGCGCAGACGCCGTAGCTGCCCTCGTCGATGCGCAGCAAAGCCTGGTCGATGTCGGCGACGAGCTGCGAGGCGCGCTCGCTCAAGCGATACTCGATCTCCTGGCTCACGTCCTTGACCGACTGGTCGGCCACGTCCTTGACGCCGTCGTCGTTCGCGGCGAACTCAAGCGCGTCGTTCTGATTCCCGCGCGCCGCCTCGGTCTGCTGCCGCAGCTGTTCGAGCAGCACCGTGCGGTAGTGGTCAAGTCTCTTCTCGTCCATCACTTCTCCTTGATACCCCTGATGAAAATAGTTTTTGGGAGCGGCGGATTATAACCCAACAAGAGCCGTAAACGGTAAACCGTAAACCGTGAGCAGAGAAAGGCAGCGCCTTCTGGTCACGGTTGACGGTTCACGGTTTACGGCTTTTTAGAAGCGAGCGGTCAGGCCGACGCGCAGCGCGCGCGGGCTGCCGGGCGTGATGTTGGTATTGCTGTCGGCGTTCGAGTAGTACAGACGGTCGAAGAGGTTCTCGACGTTCCCCTGAAGCCGCCAGCTCTCGTTGAAAGAGTAGTAGACGGCGGCGTCAACCTTCGTGTAGCCCGGCAGGACGACGGTGTTATCGACCGCGACGAACGAGCCCGTGCGGGAGATGATGCCGAGCCCCGCGCCCAGCCGACGGTTGAACTGGTATTTGTTCCAGACGGAGAGCGTGTGGTGCGGCACCTGCCCGACCTGGCGGCCGGCGACCGCGGCGGCGGTCGCGCTCGTGATGAAGGCGTCCTGGTAGGAGTAACCGCCGGCGACGCTCCAATCCTTTGTGACGGCGCCGCTCAGGGCCGCCTCGAAGCCGTCCGTGCGTTGGCTGCCGGTCTGGATGATGGCGGCCGGGTTGTTGGGGTCGATTGACCTCGTGTTCGTGCGGTTCAGTCGGTAGAGCGCGGACGTAAGCGAGAGGTAACGCCGCACGTCCCACTTGAGGCCGACCTCGTAGTTGCTGAACTTCTCGGGCTTGACCTGCTGCGTCAACGTCGTCAGGGAAGAGAACTGGTCGCCGGAGCTGGGCAGGTACGAGACGCTGTAGCTGCCGTAGAGCGAGAGTTCGGCGAAGGGCTTGACGACCACTCCCACGCGCGGCGAGACGAGGTTGTCGATGCGGCGCAGGTTGTCGCCGTTGCGTCTGTTGTGGAAGCGCAGGTCGAAGTAGTCGAAGCGCAGGCCCGCGACCAGCTGGACGTAGCGCGACAGCTCCAACTGATCCTGCACGTATCCGGCGGCGAGGTTGGTCTTGAGGTGGTTGTCCGCGTCCGTCGCGCTCTGGCGGAAGGTCACCGGCGTGCCGATGGTCGGGTCGTCGAAGGGCACCTGGACGGAGGTGCTCGTGTTGTTGAAGAAGCCCGTGTTGCGGAAGTTGTCGGTGAGCTGGCGGCCCAGCTCGAAGCCGCCGACGAGCGTGTGCCGGACGCGCCCGGGCGAGGCGACGTAGGTCAGGTCGGTCTGGCTGAAAAGATTCTTGCGCCTTGTGGCGTTGTTGTAGGCGGTGAGCGTGACCAGCGTGCCCGCCGCGTTCGTCGCGCCCGGGACGTAGTTCTGGTAGCCGCGGTCGTAGGCGCCGTAGGTCGTCCGGTTGTGGATGCTTAAACGGCCGACCTGCTGGTCGAACGTGCCCGACAGGAGGTTGACGTTCGAACGGACGCGGCTGTCGTCGGGGTTGCCGTAGAAGGTCTCGACGGGAACGTTCGCCGGCCTGCCCTGGAAAGAGGTGAGGCCGCGGTCGGCGACGCGTCGGTCGCGCGCAAACTCGTAGCCGAGCGTGAACTTCGTCTTCGCGCCGGGCGTGTAGGTGAACGTCGGGTTGAAGGCCGTGCGGTTCAGGTTGACGAAACGTCGGAAGCTCTCCGAGTTCTCGTAGACGCCGTTGAGGCGGAAGGCGACCTTCTCGCCGAGGGGCTGCGCGAAGTCGCCGGAGACCCGGCGGTTGTAGAAGGAGCCGCCGGTCACGTTTATCTCGCGCGTCCTGGAGAAGTCTGCCTCCTTGGTCACGCGGTTGATGACGCCGCCCCCGCCGCCGCGGCCGAAGATGAGAGCGTTGGGGCCTTTCAGGGTCTCAAGGCGTTCGAGGTTGTAGAGGTCTCGGTAGTACTGCACGTCGTCGCGGACGCCGTTGAGGAAGAAGTCGGCGCTGGTGCTCTGGCCGCGGATGATGACCTGGTCGCGGTTGTTCTCGCCCTGGTGGACGGAGAGGCCGGGCGTGTAGCGCACCACGTCGGCGATTGATTGCATCTGCTGGTCGCGCACCTGCTCTTTGGTGACGACGGCGACGGACTGCGGTACGTCGCGCAGCACCGTCAGCGTTTTGGTGGCGCTGCCGATGACATCCGTCTGGTAGCCCCCGCTCGCGCTAAAGACCGTCACGCTGCCGTCCACCCCCGCGACCTGCAACGTCACCTCCAGAGACGCGCCGCCCGGCTGACTCAGTGTGACCGTCTGCGCGGCCTCGGAGAAGCCCGCGGCGAACACTTTCAAGAGGTACTCGCCCGGCCCGGCCGCGAGCACGAACTCGCCGTTCTGGTCGGTCGTCGCGGAATAGACGGCCGCGCGCCCCCTCGCCTCCGCCGTGACGTAGGCGCCGGCCACCGCCGCCCCGTTCGGGTCGAGCACCCTCCCGCGCAAAGAGAGCTGTGCGGCGGAGTCCGCGTCAGCGAGCGCGGGGCAGGCAAATAATAGGAGGAGTAAGAACTGAAGCAGAGGGCTCGGGATATAAGGGCGGTGCATTTTAAGGCTGCCTTTTTGAAGGCCAAAAAGTCGAAGAGCTTGCCGGCCAAAATTGAAATTCGTTTTCAATTTCATCAGGAGTATAAGCCCCTTGCGGAGAGGGTGTCAACGCAGTCCGGCCGAGAGAGTGCTCGGGCGTGTTTACTTCTCGGAACCGCCGCAGAGGAGTTCGGCGGCGAGGAGCGGGATGGTCAGCTCGTGGTGGCCGGTGACGGAGTAGCCGCGTCCGGACCCGCCGCTCGTGGGGCGGCGGACGACGTTGGTGAGCGGGCGGTAGGATTGGATGAAGTCGAAGTTGGCCGTCGTGAAGTCTTCGAGCGGGTGGCCGAGGTTGCGGACGAGCGTGACGCACTTGAGGAAGACCTCGGGCAGGATGACGGCCGAGCCGACGTTGAGGTAGACGCCGCCGCCGCTCATGCGCCGCACGAGTTCCGAGAGCAGACGGAAGTCCGTGTGGGTCGCCGCGCCGAGGGCCGCGCCGTCTGCCTCCGGGTGGAAGTGCGCGATGTCCGTCCCGATGGCGACATGCGCCGTGAAGGGTGTACGAGAATGATAAGCCGCGCAGAGTAGTGAAAGCTCTGCATGCTTCGGCTCAGACTCGACGAGCAGGTGCCCGAGCGCTTCACCCAACCCGACGCCGTCCCGCGCCGCACGACGCGCGGCCTCGTTCAAAAACCTTCCGGTCTCGTCGGCCGCGCCGAAGGCGCCCGCGCCGAGGGTGGCGTCCACGTCCTCCGAGGTCGAGCCGACCAGAGCCACCTCCGAATCATGCACGAGCACCGAGCCGTTGGCGGCAAGCCCCGTGACGAACCCGCGGCGCATGAGGTCGATGATGAGCGGCGCCAGTCCAGTCTTGACGACGTGCCCGCCGATGCCCCAGACGACCGGCTTCCCCGACTCGCGGGCGCGCCGCATCCGCGCCGCGATCTCGCGGATGGACTGCACGGCTAAGATGTTCGGCAGTGACGCGAGGAAGTCCCGCAGGGAAGCCTCCTCGCCGAACGGCCGCGCGAAGTCTTCGACCGTGACCTTGCTCGGCCGCGACGCCAGAGGGTACGTGCTCACGCCTTCGAGCCCGAGCGGCTGGATGTTTTCGTAGATGGACACTGGTTAGCGGCGCTCCTTTAAGTGCTCGGAAAAATTAACACGGACGGACAGGATTCACAGGATAGCAAAAGAAAAATCTTTATCCTGTGAATCCTGTCCATCCATGTTTGAATGGATTTCCCTAAGCAGCGTCCTTGCGCTTGCCGCGGCCGTTGGACTTGGCCTTGGAGCCATTGCCGTCGGCGGACTTGGCGGGCGCGGGGCCGTGGCCGTTCGTCGAGTGGCCGTTGAGGACGGGGCGGAGGGCCTGGCCGGTGTGGGACTTTCTGACTTTGGCGACCTCTTCGGGGGTGCCGCATGCGACGACGCGGCCGCCGCCGACGCCGCCCTCGGGGCCGAGGTCTACGATGTGGTCGGCGGACTTGATCACGTCGAGGTTGTGCTCGATGACGATGACGGTGTTGCCCAGAGAGACGAGGCGCTGCAACACGTCGAGCAGCTTGTGCACGTCCGCGAAGTGGAGGCCGGTCGTCGGCTCGTCGAGGATGTAGATGGTGCGCCCCGTGGCGCGCTTCGACAATTCGCGCGCGAGCTTGATGCGCTGTGCCTCGCCGCCCGAGAGAGTGGTCGCCGACTGGCCGAGCTTGATGTAGCCGAGCCCGACATCCAGGAGCGTCTGGAGCTTCTGCTTGATCTGCGGGATGTTCTCAAGCAGCGGCATCGCCTCTTCGATGGTCGTGTCGAGGAGGTCGGCGATGGACTTGCCCTTGTACTTGACCGACATCGTCTCGCGGTTGTAGCGCGCGCCGCGGCACACGTCACACAGCACGTAAACGTCGGGCAGGAAGTTCATCTCGATCCGCTTCATGCCGTCGCCCTCGCACGCCTCGCAGCGCCCGCCCTTGACGTTGAACGAGAAGCGGCCGGGCTTGTAGCCGCGCTCGCGCGACTCGGGCAGCATCGCGTACAGCTCGCGGATGGGCGTAAACAGTCCCGTGTAGGTCGCCGGGTTCGAGCGCGGCGTCCGTCCGATGGGTGACTGGTCGATCTCGATGCACTTGTCTACGTGTTCGAGACCTTCAATCGAATCGTACTCGCCCGGCTCTTCCAGCGAGCCGTAGAGATGGCGCGCGAGCGCCCGATACAGAATGTCGTCAACCAGCGTTGACTTGCCCGAGCCGGAGACGCCGGTGACGACCGTCAGCAGGCCGAGCGGGAACGTGGCGTCGATGGACTTGAGGTTGTTGGCGCGCGCGCCGCGGACGGTGACGGCTTTGCCGTTGGGGGCGCGTCGCTGGCGCGGCACCTCGATAGAGAGCTTGCCGCAGATGTACTGGCCCGTGACGGAGGCAGGGTTGCAGGCGACCTCGTCGGGCGTGCCGGCGGCGACGACCTCGCCGCCGTGCGCGCCGGCCGCGGGGCCGAGGTCTACGACGTAGTCGGCGCGGCGGATGGTCTCCTCGTCGTGCTCGACGACGAGCACGGTGTTGCCGAGGTCGCGCAAGGCCGAGAGCGTCTCCAAAAGCTTCTGGTTGTCGCGCGGGTGCAGTCCAATCGAAGGCTCGTCCAGGACGTAGAGCACGCCGCGGAGCTGTGAGCCGATCTGCGTGGCGAGGCGGATGCGCTGCCCCTCGCCGCCGGAGAGCGTGGCCGAGGCGCGGTCGAGCGTGAGGTAGCCGAGGCCCACTTTGGCGAGGAAGCGAATGCGGTTACGTATCTCGCGCAGGACGAGGCCGGCAATCTGTTCCTCGCGCTCGTTGAGTTTGAGGCCGTCGAAGGCGGCCACGGCCTCTTCAATCGGGAGCGCGGTGTACTCGGCGATGCCGAGTCCGCCGACGCGGACGGAGAGCGACTCGGGCTGCAAGCGCTGGCCCTGACAGTCTGGGCAGACGACGGGCGAGACCAGTTCTTCGAGCGCTTCGCGCACGCGCTCGCTCGGCGCGTTGTGCATGCGCTCCGAGAGGTGGCGGACGGCGCCCTTCCAGTCGCTCTCGTACTTGTAGAGACCCTGTCGGAAAGTTATCTGCCCCTCGACGCCGTGGAAGAAGGCGTCGCGCACCTGGCGCGGCAGCTCCGCGAAGGGGACCTGAGGGTCGGCCTTGAAGTGTTCGGCGACGGCGAGTAACGCGGCCTTTAAATAGGCCGCGCCCTGCTTGTCGGCGGCGCCGAGCGCGACGAAGAGTTTGTCGGCCCGCTCGGTGGCGTCGGTGACGATCTTCGCCGGGTCTATCTCTAAAATCGTCCCGAGGCCGTGGCAGCGCTTGCAGGCGCCGTAGACCGAGTTGAAGGAGAAGGAGCGCGGCTCAAGCGGCGGGACGTTGATGCCGCAGTTGACGCAGGCCATCCGCTCCGAGTAGAGCTTCTCCTCGCCGTCTACGACGGAGATGAGGACGGCGCCGCCGGTGAGCTTCAAGGCCGTGCGGACGGACTCGGTCAGACGCTCGCCGATGCCAGGCTTGATGAGGAGGCGGTCAACGACGGCCTCGATGGTGTGATTGCGCCGCTTGTCGAGTTTTATCTCCTCGTCGAGTGAGACGAGTTCGCCGTCCACGCGCGCGCGCAGAAAACCGTCCTTCTGAAGTTTCTCCAGCTCCTTCTTAAACTCGCCCTTGCGGCCGCGTACCACCGGCGCGAGCACCATCACGCGCTCGCCCTCGGGGAGGGAGAGGACGCTGTGGACGAT
>JBJMGP010000234.1:0-56517 GCA_045807865.1 Pyrinomonadaceae bacterium | reverse complement strand
GCTGGCGTTGCCGTTGCTCTTCCAGCTCTCGGCGACGCCGGGGATGGGCTCCATCGTCTTCGGATGGTACTCGACCAGCCCCTCGTAGAGGGCGATGTCGAGGCGCGCCTCGGGCTGCCCCGTGCTCATCTGCGGGTCGAGCGACTCGGGCTCGGAGCCGGAGATGTAGCGGAGCGTCTGCCCCTCGGGCGGATCGACCTTGCCGAAGTAGTCGGACTTCTGAACGGGCGGCCCGCAGGCCACGAGGAGGAAGGAGGCGGCGAGGGCGAGGCTCAATATGCGCGCGGTCTTTCTGTCGGTCATGGCCGTCTGTACTCCTGCTTCAACCGAGACTGTGCGGAGCGAAACGCGCCTCGGGGCTACGGGCACGCGCTCTCGGGAGACCGTCGTGGCCCGCGCGCCCGGGAGGCACGCGGCCGAATCCGTCCGGGGACTGCTGTTCGTTGCGTCTGGGCTGCGGGGGTCTTTAGAAAAAGTGTTCGGCTTACGGACCGACCTCGAAAGTATCACGCCGCGCACGGTCAATCAAGGATGAAGATGCACGCTGATAACGATGCGCGGAGGGGCTCCGGCCGTTGCACGTTTGACCCCCGGGCGGTCATCGTTTCGCGGCGCGGGCCAAACGCGCGGACTGCTCGACCGCGGGCGGGCGCCAGTCGCGGTTGATGCGGACGTGCTTGAGCGAGGGCGCGTCCAAAAGGTTGGACTCGAATCCATCGACGTAGGGTTTCACCAGCGCGTACGAGGAGGCGAAGTGGAGCGGGATGGCCGGCAGCTCGCGCAGCGCCTGCGACTCGGAGAGGGCCGCGGGCGTCGGTCTGGCCTGCGCGCGCTCGGCCTCCGCGTGGCTTTCGCCGCCGGCCCTTGTGTTCGACGGAGTCGCCGCCGGTGCCGTCTCGCTCTCGGGCGCGGAGACTTCCGTCTCACCCACCTCGCCGAAGAGCTGGCGCATATTCGTCTCCTCGTCGGTCGTCTGCATGACGAGGCTGCGGCGCGCCACGTCGTAGTCGCCCGTGCGGAGCATCGCCTCGTACTCCTCCCACGGCCGGACGACGATCTCCGTCTCGACGCCGAGCGCCTCGCGCCACATGCGCGCGACGGCCTGCGCGACGAGCCGCTGCTGCTCGTTGCGGTTGACGAGCAGGCGCACGCGCGGGAAGTTCTCGCCGCCGGGGTAACCCGCCTGTTCGAGCAGCCTGCGCGCGCGCTCGACGTTGTGCTCAAGGCCCGATCCGACGCTCTCGTCTGCGTCCGCCTTCGAGGCGGCGTCCGTCACCTCTTCTTCTCCCGGGGCAGGAATGAACGTGCGTGTCGGCTCGGTCGAGCCGCCCAGCGTGTCCTTGCTCAGGCGCTCCACGTCGAGCGCGAAGGCGAGGGCCTGGCGCACGCGCACGTCGTCGAAGGGCGGGCGGGCGGTGTTGAAGCGGTAGTAGTTGAGCGCGGCGAAGGTCTCGCGGCGGAAGTCTTCGTAAGGCGTGAGCAGCTTGACGGCCAGAGGCTCGACGGCTGCGTTCGAGACGACATCGACCTCGCCCGCGCGGTAGGCGGCGAGCGCAGTCTCCGTGTCCTTGCTCTCGACGAAGCGCACACGTTCGAGCTGCACGGACGCGGCGTCCCAGTAGCTCTCTGCGCGCTCAAGCTCGACGCTGTCGCCCGCGAGACGTGAGAGGCTGAAGGCGCCGTTGGTCACGATGCCCGGCTCGGTGAGCGCCCCGCCTCCCTGCTTCTGCTCTTCCAGGAGGTCGGGCAGCACGGCCTCCGGGCTCAGCTCATGGACTGGCCGGAAGACGGGGTGCGCGACGAGCGCCGGGAAGTTCATGTCGGGCCGACTCAGCGTCACACGTAGTGTCTTTGCATCGAGTGCGACCACGCCGAACGCCTTCGGCCGCAGAGGCTGCTTCGTGCCCGAGCCCCTCGCCGCCGTCTCGCCCTCGCGCCGACGTTTGACCGCGGCCGACTCATCTTCAGACGCCGCGCCGGCCTGCTCCCTCTCCGTCGTCTGAGTCGTGAGCGCCCCGGCGCCCTCGATGTTCGAGAGCAGCGCGGCGTGCGGCGCGCGCTCGCCTAAGCGCAGCGTGCGTTGCCAGGAGCGCACGAAGTCCTGTGCCGTGACGGGGTCGCCGTTCGTCCAGCGCGCGCCCTCGCGGAGGTGGAACGTCCAGCGCCGCCCGCCCTCGGCCGGCTCCCAGCGATTCGCGACCGCGGGCGCGGGCTGTAGCGTCCCCGGCTCGTACTCGGTCAGCCCTTCGTAGAGCGCGCGCACGGCGTCCGTGTCCGGCGGCGCGGCCGCGCGCGCGGGGTCGAAGATTTTGGGGAGCCCTCCGTCGCTCCAACGAAACTCCTGCGCGGCGGGCACCGAGACCTTCCCGTAGAAGCGCTCGCCCTGCTCCTCCCTGAAGCAGCCGCCGAGCAGGAGCGTCGCCGACACGACGAGCGACAGCCACAGCCGCAAGCCGCGCGCGTACTTCGCGCGCCCACGCCCCGAGATTTTTTTAAAGGCTGCTCTCATCGGCCAACTCGCGCAGTTCCGCGTAGACCTCCTCGGTCTGCCTGCGGGTCTCCTCGAAACTCCCCGAAGTGTCTATTTTAAAATCCGCGTAGCGCAGCTTCTCCCCCTGCGGCATCTGCGCGGCGATGCGCGCGGCGGCCTCCTCGCGTGAGTAACCGTTGCGTCGCATGAGCCGTTCGAGCTGCACCTCCGGGCGGCAGTGGACGACGACCAGTTTGTCGAAACGTCCGTGCCCGCCCGACTCGATCAGCAAGGCCGCGTCAACGACGCCGATGCCGCGCGGGTCTTCGCGCTCCCACTGCCGCAGCAGCTCGTCCTGCTCCGCGATGACGAGCGGGTGCAGCAGAGAGTTGATCAGCTCGCGCTTCGCCCCGTCTTTGAAGATGACGGCGCTCATGCCCGGGCGGTCGAGGGTCCCATCGGGCCGGACGACCCATTCGCCAAACGCCTCGACGATTCGGCGCAGGCCCTCCGACCCGGGCTCCACCACCCGCCGCGCCAACACGTCCGCGTCCACCAGGCGGCACCCAAGCTCCAGGAGCACGCCCGAGACGTAAGACTTCCCAACCGCAATCGAACCGGTCAGTCCAACTCTCAACATAAACGTTGGAGACTAGAGGCCGCGTCGGAGCCGCGCGGCCTTGACTGTGTTCTTCATCAGCATCGCCACCGTGAGCAGGCCGACGCCGCCGGGGACGGGCGTGAGCCGGCCGGCGACGCGCTCGACCTCGGCCGGGTGCACGTCGCCGACGAGCGTGTGGCCGCGTTTGGCTAAAGCCTCCAGGCGGCGCGGCGCCTCTGCGCCGAAGAAGGCTTCGACCTCGGCCGCGTCCGTCAGGCGGTTCATGCCGACATCGACGACGGTCGCGCCCGGCTTGACGTGCTCGCCGCGGATGAAGCCGGCGCGGCCGATGGCGACGACGAGAATGTCGGCCTCCCTCGTCACCTCCGGCAGCCGCTCGGTGCGCGAGTGGCAGATCGTCGTGGTCGCGTCCCTTTGCAGGAGCAGCTCGGCGACCGGGCGGCCGACGATGTTGCTGCGGCCGACGATACAGGCGCGTGTGCCGGCAATCTTGACGCCCTCGCGCACAAGCAGTTCGACGACACCGGCGGGCGTGCAGGGCAAGAGCGTCGGCCGCCGCTGCATCATGCGGCCGACCGAGACGGGGTGGAAGCCGTCCACGTCCTTCGAGGGGTCGATGGCCTCGATGACGGCCGACTCATCCATGTGCTTCGGAAGCGGGAGTTGCACGAGCAGTCCGTCCACGTCCTCACGCGCGTTGAACTCGGCGATCATCTCCAGCAGCCGCGCGGCGGGCGTGTCGGCGGGCAGGTGGTGGTGCTCGGAGGCGAGCCCCAGCTCCTCGCAGGTGCGCACCTTGTTGCGCACGTAGACGGCCGAGGCCGGGTCGTCGCCGACGAGGACGGTCACGAGCCGCGGCGTCACCCCGTGCTCTCGGCGCAGGCGCACGGCCTCTTCGGCCACCTCGCGCTTGATCTCCCCGGCCACGCGCGAGCCGTCGAGTCTGCTCGCCTTCGTCTGTGCTGTCGTTTCCATCGGAGGTTGATAAACATCCTAGCACATCTCGCCCGGCGCGCGTGAAAGGGCGACTTTGAACTCTCGTGCGGTTGCGCGCGGCCGCGGCGCTGCGACACAATCGGCGCATGAATCAACTCCCCCGCAGACTCCTTCGTTTGACGACGGCCGTCCTGTGCGCGTCCTTTCTGCTTGAGGGTTGCTCGCCAAAATCCGCGAACGAACACCGCTACGAACTGAAGGGTCAGGTCGTCTCGGTTGACCGTGCGAAGGGCGAGGTGACGGTCGATCACGGAGATGTGAAGGGCTACATGCCTGCGATGACGATGCCCTTCCCTCTGCGCGACGCCGAGGCGCTCAAGGTCCTGGAGGCGGGCGACCAGTTGCAGGCTTCGCTCGTCGTGACGGACGACGGCTACTGGCTCGACAATCCCGTCATCACCAAGGGCCTGCCCGGCGGCGACGTTGCCACGTCGTCCGCGGGCGGCGCCGAGCCGCAACCCGGCGCCGAGGTGCCCGACGTGAAGCTCGTCAATCAGGACGGGCGCGCCTTGAGCATCAGACAGTTCAAAGGGCGCGCGCTCGTCGTCACCTTCATCTACACGCGCTGCCCTCTGCCGGACTACTGCCCTCTGATGAGCGCCAACTTCGCGCAGCTCAATGCGTCCATCCTGGGGGACGAGACGCTGCGCAGGCGCGCGCACCTTCTGAGCGTGACGCTCGACCCGGAGTACGACCGCCCGCCCGTGCTCAAGGCTTACGGCGCGACGTACGCGGGCGGCAAGTTCGACAACTGGGATTTCGCGACGGGTGAGCCGGCCGAGGTGAGGCGGCTGGCGGAGTTCTTCGGACTGACCTACAAGGCCGAGGGCGGACAGGTCATCCACTCCCTGCGCACGGCGGTCGTCACGCCTGAGGGGAAGCTTCTGAAGATATACCGAGGGAACGAGTGGAAGCCGGAAGAGGTGTTGACCGATTTAAGGAGTCTGCCGGCCGGATGAGACCTTTCTCACGCCCGGCATCACCCGCCGTTCCGGGCGATTATTGGAATTTGAAAGCTACAGTGTCGGCGGTCGGGTGCAGGCCGTCGTTATGCTTCGGCGCTTCGTTGGGAATTTTCCCTGAGCAACAAAGACATCAGCCATAAGAAAAGGAGACCATTGATAATTTGTGGCACTTTACGTAACCACCAGTTAGTGAAGATGAGACGCTCGATGAGCGGCAGTGACAAGCCATCCCGGCTCAGTTGCATCTGGATCGGGAGTTGAATGGCGACAGTTGAACCCCAGATTATAAGTTGAAGCACGACCGCCAGCCGGATCGTCCACCGCGGGATAGGAGCCGGCCTAAACCACAGCAGAAATATCGTCCAGATGGTGGTGATGAGCATCGGGATGACCATGTAGCCTATGACCAGCGGGCCAAGGGCTTGGTGGTACGGACGGAACTCGTTGGCGCCGATCAGACGCCACGTCGGGTAGTTGACGAAGCTTTCCACAAAGGACGCGCCCATACCGTAGAAAACCAGGGCGAAGCAGATCAGGAAGAGCTAGGTCGAAGTTCTGTTTGATGTTTGCAATTTTCCACACTCTCAAAATTGGAGAAGCATAACGCCCGGCCTCACCCGCTCGCCCGAGCCTCTGCTGAAACATGAGAGCCTTCGTGTCGCGGGTCGGGCGCATGCCGTTGTTAGGTGCCGGCGCTGATTCCCTTACGCTGTTTCTTTTTGCGGCGAACAAAATAATGATGCTGTTGTAGTTTTATATTGTCCCACATTATTGCTTGACTGCTAACTTGAGTTATTACCCTCACATCACCATCTTGCGAGATTACGAAGCCAAGACTGCCAGGAACTTGAGCGCAATAGCGCATCATTGATCGGTGACGTGTGCCATAGTGATTATAATCAACTTTCCGTAATCCCTTTTTCGTCCCATTACGATTTCCTGCTACAAAGACGGAAGATGGCTCTTCAGAATATGTTATTTCGACTCCGAAGCCTTTTACTTCAAGATTTGGATTTAGCAGAACAAGCCCATCAACACGCGAGAGAAGAGAAATGAACCAAATTGTACTGTCTAGTTCGCTCCGGCTTTCAGACACTTGATTACTACTCACTGTTTCATCTAAATACAGATCTACAGGCACTTCATCTGCATCTTTGTCCAGATAGCCTTCAAAAATTTTATCAGCGGCGAAGGTTTCTTGAATCGTTGCTATGGCGCGAGCATCAAGGGCAACCCGTAATCGCGCATAATCAATGCCGTATTTTATATTTAACCCGGCAAAAGAATTATCAGGTGTAATGAGAATAGCCCCTCCATGATGGTAATTCTGTACCCGCAGCAAAAGGCGACAAAGTGATGAAATCCAGTACGATGATAGACTTGATTCCCAATGGGGGCGGTCACTATATATATACTCGGAGATTTCGCCTTTGACTCTTTGAACGTACGACTGAATCCCTGGCTCAATCATCTCACGCACCGGGCCACCCGCAAAAACATCAAAGGCATTCCTTAAAAGGAGATTGGTTTTAAGTTCAGCAATCTTCCAAAATCCCATATAAGCAATTAAATGACCTGCTCCTGCAATACTAGCTTGAAAAATTCCGGGGCGTTCTGCACCGCTCTCCGTATCATAATTTACATAGTCGTGATAACGATTCCCCTGGTCTATCAATCCCCAGATTGATAGACGGCCATCATTATTTGGATAAATCGCTAAAGAGGAAGTTCGAGGGTCTGAAGCCTTAGCAATTTTGATTAGATTTGGAATTGTCGCAGGGATTGATTTAGCAAGCCTCACATAGCTCCATCTGTCTTTAACAATCCGCTCAGGAGGGTTAGGATCAGGATTATCTGGGTCAAGATAAACAACGTGGAAAACTATAGTTTGAGACTCTTCAGTTTTAAGACTAGCAAAGTACATTGATTCAAATAGATCAACTAATACCTCTAGCTTGAGAAGGGTTGACGCTCTCTTCCTCAATTCGGCGCGTACGGCTTCGGCTATGTCTCTTGGGAATTGGTTTGTGTCCATGTGATTTTAAGTGATAGGCACCTAACTACTATTTTGCCGAATGATTCGGTCAAACTCCGTAACAGGGTGGCAAAAGCCGCATCATTCGGTCAAATTATGTAATGAATCGGCAAAAGCCGCGTGCGAAAGACAATCCTACAGAATCATCTCTGTTTCTCAGAAACTCGTGAGGCCCAGGATAGAGATTGAGCGGCAGAACATTAGGGGGAATGAATTAACAGGGATGGACAGGACAGGCAGGATTAAGAGTTAATTCTCTTATCCTGCACATCCTGCCCATCCCTGTTAAATTTTCGTGCGAGGCTCAGCCCTTCAACTTCTGTATCTCTTCCGTCAACGTCGGCACGACCTCGAACAGGTCTCCGACGATGCCGTAGTCCGCGATGTCGAAGATGGGCGCCTCCGGGTCTTTGTTGACGGCGACGATGGTCCCGGCGTTCTTCATCCCCACGAGGTGCTGGATGGCGCCCGAGATGCCGAGCGCGATGTAAAGCTTCGGCGCGACCGTCTGGCCCGACGAGCCGATCTGTCTATCAATCGGCAGCCACCCCGCGTCGCAGATGGGGCGCGACGCGGCGATGTCGCCGCCCAGCAGCTCGGCCAGCTTCTGCGCCAGCGCGATGTTCTCCTGGCTCTTGATGCCCCGGCCGACGGCGACGATCACGTCCGTCTTCGAGAGGTCAACCGCCTGCTTCACCTCCTGGAACGGCGCCTCCGGCTGCATGCGCACTTGGCCGACCTCGACCGGCAGAGACTCAACGGCCGCGCCCGCGCCGCGCTCCGCCTGTTCGCCGCGGTAGGAGCCCGACTGGAAGGTCGCGAAGACCGTGCCCTCGCCCCGCGCCGAAACGTCCGCGTCCATCTTCCCCTGGAAGAGGCGGCGCGTGAAGACGACGCTGCCGCCCTCGGCCTTCATGCGGATGCAGTCGCTCACGAGCCCCTTGCCGAAGCGCGCGGCCAGCTTCGGCGCGAAGTCGCGCACGAGGTACGTGTGCGGGAAGATGACGTACTGCGGGTCGCGCGCGCGGACGACCTGCTCGAAGGCGTCGGCGTAGGCGTCGGGCGTGTAGTCGGCGAGCTTCGGGTTCTCGGCCGACACGATGCCGGCCAGCTTGAAGCCTTTGACCTCGTTCGCAAGGGTCGCGTCGGCGCCGAGCACGACCGCCCACACCTCCTGCCCCGTGCCGGCGCCCAACTGCTGCGCCGCGGCCACGGCCTCGAACGAAGTCTTGTTAATGGCACCCTGCCGGTGCTCGATGAAGACGAGTATTCCGTTGCTCATGTTTGCTAGATGACTCTGGCCTCGTTGCGGAGCTTCTCGGCGAGTTGCGCGGCGCCCTTCTTGGCGTCGCCGTCGCCGAGGAACTGCGTCTGCTTCTGCTTGAGCGGGAGGTAGACGCGCTCGACCGTCTGGAACTCGCCCTCGCCCGCGGCGATGGCCGGCTGGACTTCGCGAATCTCCTTCTTCTTCGCGGCCATGATGCCCTTGAGCGTGGCGTAACGAATCTGGCTGATGCCCGACTGGATGGTGAGCAGCGCCGGCGTCTGCATCGTGTACCACTGGTACCAGCCGCTCTCCAGCTCGCGCTTGACGCGCAGTTGCTCGCCCGAGTAGTCGACCTCGATGACGATGGTCGCGTGCGGCAGCCCCAAAAGCTCCGCGGCGATGACGCCCGTCTGCCCGTACCCGTGGTCGTCGGACTGAAGTCCGGCCAACACCAGATCGGGCTGCTCGCCCCGCACGGCCTCGGCGAGCACCCTGGCGGCGGCGAACGGCCCCGCCTGCCCGAAGTCCTCGGCGATGACGTGGATGGCGCGGTCGGCGCCGCGCGCGAGCGCGTCCTTGATGACCGACTTCGCGCGCTGCGGCCCGAGCGTGACGACGACGACCTCGCCGCCCTTCTTCTCCTTCAGCCGGAGCGCCTCTTCGAGCGCGTACCCGTCCGACTCGTTCACCTCGAACGAGAGGTCGCCCTCCTCCACCCACTTCCCGTCCCCGCGCACGCGCAGGACGGCGTCCTTGTTAGGGACCTGCTTCATTAAGACGACAATCTTCATACGTGAGCTTTCAGATGGACGCTACTCCTCGTAGCGCTTGAAGAGTAAGGCCGCGTTCGTCCCGCCGAAGCCGAAGCTGTTCGAGAGCGCGTAGTCGAGGTGCGCCTCTCTCGGCTCGTTGGGGACGTAGTCGAGGTCGCACTCGGGGTCCGGGTTGAAGTAGTTGATGGTCGGCGGCAGACGATTGTCGTGGATGGCGAGGACGCTGAAGACCGCCTCGATGCCGCCCGCGGCGCCGAGCAGGTGGCCGGTCATCGACTTGGTCGAGCTGACCGCGAGCCTGTAGGCGTGCTCGCCGAAGGTCTTCTTGATGGCGAGCGTCTCGAACTTGTCGTTGTACGGCGTCGAAGTCCCGTGCGCGTTGACGTAGCCGACCTGTTCCGGCGACACGCCCGCGTCCTTGAGCGCCATCGTCATCACGCGCACGGCGCCCGACGCGGTCTCGTCCGGCATCGTGATGTGGAAGGCGTCACCCGTCATGCCGTAGCCGACCAACTCGGCGTAGATCCTCGCGCCGCGCGCCTTCGCGAACTCAAGCTCTTCGAGCACCATCAACCCGGAGCCCTCGCCGATGATGAAGCCGTCGCGGTCGCGCTCGAACGGCCGGGAGGCATGCTCCGGGTCGTCGTTGCGCGTCGAGAGAGCGCGCATCGCGGCGAAGCCCGCGACCGACATCGGCGTGATCGCCGACTCGGCGCCGCCGCAGATCATCACGTCGGCGTCGCCGCGCTGGATGATCTTGAGAGAGTCGCCGATGGCGTGCGCGCCGGCCGAGCAGGCCGTCGCCGTCGCCGAGTTCGGCCCCTTCGCGCCGAAGCGGATCGAGACCTGCCCGGCGGCGAGGTTGACGATGGAAGACGGGATGAAGAAGGGCGAGACGCGGTGCGGGCCTTCGTCGAGGAGCTTCGAGTGCTCACGCTCGATGGCCCAGAAGTCGCCGATGCCGCTGCTGATGTAGGTGCCGATGCGCCAGGATGTCTCTTCGCCGTAACGGTCGTAGAGCTTCTGCCCGCGCTCGACGAGCCCCGCGTCGTGGACGGCCTCGTCGGCGGCCGCGACGGCGAAGTGGATGAAGGTGCCCATCTTGCGGGCCTCCTTCTTCTCGATGAACTTGAGCGGGTCGAAGTTCTTGACCTCGGCGCCGATCTTGACGGAGAACTTCTCGGTGTCGAACTTCTCGATGTAGCCGACGCCGCTCTTGCCCGACATCAGCGCCGACCAGGTCTCCCCGACGGTGTGCCCGCAGGGCGTGACCAATCCCAGGCCCGTAACCACTACGCGACGTTTCAAAGCTTCTGCTCCTCCGAAGGAGTGCGGACGGCGCGGGAGCCCTCGGAAGGGCCGCGCGCGCCCCCGCGAACCGTCTCGCAGGGGCGGGTCGGCCGCGCTCAAAGAGGGCGCGGCCGCGGCGGGCGCCGGGGACTTCAAGCCTCCACCCGGCGCGACGACAGAGGCGAAGGACTACTTCTTCGCCTGGTGCTGGTCGATGTAGTTGTAAGCGTCGCGGACGCTCTGAATCTTTTCGGCGTCCTCGTCCGGAATCTCGATGCCGAACTCCTCCTCGAAGCGCATGACCAACTCGACCGTGTCGAGCGAGTCGGCGCCGAGGTCGTCGATGAAGCGCGCGTTCGGCGTGACCTCGTTCTCGTCCACACCCAGCTCGTCGATGATGATCTGCTTAACCTTATTCTCGATCTCCTGATCGGCCATTAGTCCTGCTCCTCTGCGTCTGAAGTTGGAAAACCCTTAAACCTTAATCGCCCGCGGCGGCCTGGCCCGACTCGCTCGCTTCTTTAACAGTCGCGAGTGCCGCTTCGAGACTCGCGGCATCTTCGACGTTAACCGCGCGCGCCTGCGGGGCGGTCTGCCTGACGAGCCCGCTCAAGACCTTACCCGGCCCGACCTCGACGAAGAGGCCGACGCCCTCGCGCGTCAAAAGCTCCACCGACTCGCGCCAGCGCACGGGGCTGGAGACCTGTCGGACGAGCGAGGCGCGCGCCTCCGCCCCGGTGCGGATGAGGGCGGCGTCCACGTTGGTCACGAGCGGCACGCTCAAGTCTTTGAACTCAATTCCGTCGAGGTCGGCCGCCAGACGCTCCTGCGCCGGCAGCATCAGCGCGCAGTGGAAGGGCGCGCTCACCTTCAAAGGTATCGCGCGCTTCGCCCCGCGCTCTTTCAGGATGGGCAGCGCGCGCTCGACCGCGGCGGCGCTCCCGGCAATCACGATCTGCCCGGGCGAGTTGAGGTTCGCCGGGGAGCAGACCTCTCCCTCGCGCGCGGCCTCCCTGCAAGCGGCTTCGACCGTCTCGATCTCTGCGCCGAGGACGGCGGCCATCGCGCCCGCGCCCACCGGCACCGCCTCCTGCATGTAACGCCCGCGCTTGCGGACGACCGTCACGGCGTCCCTCAAGCTCAGAGCGCCCGCCGCCACCAGCGCCGAATACTCGCCGAGGCTGTGGCCGGCCACGAAGTCCGGCCGCGGCAGGCCCCGGCCTTCGGCCGCGCGCAGCGCCGCGACCGAGGCCGCGAGGATGGCAGGCTGCGTGTTCTCCGTCAACTGCAACTCTTCCGCCGGCCCCTCGAAGCAGAGGCGCGACAGCGGGAAGCCGAGCGCCTCGTCCGCCTCTGCAAAAACCTCGCGCGCGGCCGCGTACTTCTCCGCCAGCTCGCGCCCCATGCCCGGCGCCTGCGAGCCCTGACCCGGAAAGATGAAAGCCAGCGTCATAAAAATTTCAGCGCTACCACTTGATTAACGCGCCGCCCCACGTGACGCCGCCGCCGAAGGAGGCGAGGAGCACGAGGTCGCCCTCGGACATCATCCCCTTCTCGACGCACTCGTCGAGCGCGATGGGGACGGAGGCCGCGGAGGTGTTGCCGTGGTAGGCGATGTTCGAGTAGACGATGGAGGGCTCCACATTCAGCCTCGACGCCACCGCGTCCGTGATGCGCTGGTTCGCCTGGTGCGGGATGAAGAGCTTCACGTCCTCGGGCTTGTAGCCCGCCTCGTTCAAGACCTCGACACTCACGTCCGCCATCGAGCGCACCGCGATCTTGAACAGCTCGTTCCCCTTCATCTTGAAGTAGTGCAAGCCCTGCGAGAGCGTCTCGGCCGTCGGCCTGATGCGCGTGCCGCCGCCCGGCGAGTAGAGCTGCTCGGCGAAGCGGCCGTCCGAGTAGATGCGCGTCGAGAGCACGCCGCGGTCGCCCTCGGCCGGCCCCATGACGGCCGCGCCCGCGCCGTCGCCGAAGAGGATGCAGGTCGAGCGGTCTGTGAAATCGACGTAGCGCGTCAGCACCTCGGCGCCGATGACCAGCGCGTAGCGCACCTGGCCCGTCTTAATCATCTTGTCGGCCATCGTCAGGCCGTAGAGGAAGCCGGAGCAGGCGGCGACGAGGTCGAAGGCCGCGGCGCGGTGCGCGCCCAACTCGGCCTGTATCAGACAGGCCGTGGACGGAAGAATCTGGTCGGGCGAGACGGTGGCGCAGATGACGAGGCCGATGTCGATGGGGTCGATGCGCGCGCGCTCGATGGCCTGGCGCGAAGCCTGGACGGCGAAGAGCGACGTGTACTCGCCCTCGGCGGCGCGGTGGCGCTCCTTGATACCCGTCCGCGTGGTAATCCAGTCGTCCGAGGTCTCGACCATCTTTTCGAGGTCGGCGTTCGACAGGATGCCCTGCGGGTAGGCGCGCCCCGTGCCGAGTATTGCCGATCTGACTTCTGCCATCAGCCGCCTGCTTTCTTCAGACTCTAAAGATTTCTGAGAACATACCACAAAGCTGCGGGGTCGCTAAGCGGCCTCGGGCTCCCGCGTGCGCGGGTTCCATCTCGTCTACGCCTTCCAGACCTTCGACCGAGGCCGCAGGCCCTTACTCGGCCGGCGCGCCCGCGGCGACTGACTCGCGCGCGTTCGTCTCGGCGATGCCGCGCTCGATGCGCCCCTGCGCGCCGTGTTCGGAGAACTCTTTCACGCTGCGGATGGCGTTGCGGACGGCGCGCGCGTTCGAGCTGCCGTGGCCGACGACCACGATCTTCCGCACGCCCAGCAGCGGCGCCCCGCCGTACTCGGCGTAGTCGAGCCGCTTCTTCAAATTCTGGAAAGCGGGACGGGCCAGCACGGCGCCCGTCTTCGTGATGACCGAGGCCGACAGCTCGCGCTTGATTAAAGTCACGACCGCGTCCTGCAGGCCCTCCGAGAGCTTGAGGATGACGTTCCCCGTAAAGCCGTCGGTCACGATCACGTCCACCTGCCCCGAGAAGACATCGCGCCCCTCGACGTTGCCGACGAAGTTCAAGCTCGAAAGCTCTTTCAGGAGTGGGAACGCCTCCTTCGTCAGGTCGTTCCCCTTGGCCTCCTCCTCGCCGATGGACATCAGGCCGACAATCGGCCGCTGCGTCCCCAGCACCGAGCGCGAGTAGGCGTCGCCCATGATAGCAAACTGGGCGAGGTGGTGAGCCTTGCACTCGGCGTTGGCCCCCACGTCCAGGAGCAGGGTCGGCCGCCCCGACTTGGTCGGGAGCAGGGCCGCGAGCGCCGGGCGGTCAACGCCGGGCAGCATCCCCAGGACCATCTTCGCCGTCGCCATCGCCGCGCCGGTGTTGCCGGCCGAGACGAAGCCGTCGGCCTGCCCGTCGGCGACGAGCCGTGCGCCGACGCGCATCGAGCTGCGGCGCTTGCGGCGGACGGCCGTGGCGACCGCCTCGTCCATCCCGATGAACTCGGGGGCCTCGACGAACCAGATGCCCTTGTCCCCGTCCCTGCGCCAGCCGCAGCGGCGCAGCTCCTTCTCGACGACCTCGCGCTGGCCGACCAGCGTGACGCCGACGCCGAAGTCTCGCGCGGCGGCGAGCGCGCCGTCAATCTCCGGGTGCGGCGCGCGGTCGCTCCCCATCGCATCGACGACGACTCTGCCGGTCGGTTGGGTCTGTCTCATCAAAACGGCCCCGCCGTGGCGGGCGCGACTACGCTTCCTGCTCGACCTTCAGCACCTGTCGGCCGTCGTAGAAACCGCACTTCGGGCAGACGCGGTGCGACTGGCGCGGCTCCTGGCAGTTCTCGCACAGGACGGTCTGCGGCGCGCGCAAAGCGTCGTGCGCGCGCCGCTGGCGCGTGCGCGACTTGGAATGGCGTCGTTTCGGATTAGGCATTTGATAACTCCTTACTAAATCTTCAGAATGAAATTACGTAAACCGTGAACCCGCAAACCGTGACAAGATGAAACAGTTCTTACCTCGTCACGGTTTACGGTTTACCGTTCACGGTCTTTAAGTTCTGCGAGCGCCGCCCACCGCGGGTCAACTTCGCCCTGCTCACATGAGCAGTCTTTCTCGTTCAGGTTGGCGCCGCACTTCTGGCAGAGCCCCTTGCAGTCCTCGCGGCAGAGGTGGCGCGAGGGGAGCGCGAGCAGTATCTGTTCGCGCACAAGCTCGTCGAGGTCAACCGCGTCGCCCTCGTAGGCCGACAGGATCAGGTCTTCGGCCCGCAACTCGACGTGCTCGGCCTTCACGGCCTCGACCTCCTGCGGGATGAAGGAGGTGTCGAACTCGACCGCGAGCGGCGCGCGCTCCGGCGCGGCGCAGCGGTCGCAGAGCAACTCGACCTCGGTCTTGATCGTGCCGCGCAGGCGAACCTCTTCGCCCTTGCGCGTGGCGCCCCCTTCGACGGCCGCGTCCGCGACGAGCCGCGCGCCCTCCTCTTCGAGTTCGACCTCTTCGGGGCGGTACGTGTGGGCGAAGGGCGTGGCCGCCGCCGTCAGATTGTCGACCCCAATCCGCATGAAACACCCCCGGTCAGCGACAGCCCTTCAAGGCGCACTCGCGCAAAAGTTGCAATTATAACGGCTTAAGCGAAAGTGTCAAACCAGCCGGCGCCGACTCTTCAAGCGCCCTGGGCCGGGCCGAGCGCGTCCTCGCGCAGCGCAGCGGCCAGCCGCTCGTCGCCGCCCGTGATGAGCCTGCGGCGCCGGCCGCGCCCGACCGTCTCGAATGGGGCGGGCAGGGCCGCGGCCTCGGGCGTTTCAAATGCGTGGCGGTAAAGCTGCACCTTGGGCCGCGCGATGGCGGCGGCGGCGAAACTCCCGCGCGCCTCCCCGCGGTCGCCGAGGCGAAGGTGTACGAGCCCGAGCAGGTAGTGTGCCTCGGCGTAAACCTCGTCGAGTCCCACGGCCTTCTTCAACTCGCGCAGCGCCGTCCTGTCGCGACCGAGGCGGAAGTTAGCAAGCCCGAGCAGGTAGTGCGCCTCCGGGCCGGGGCGCGTCGCCTGCGCCAGTCTGAACTCGGAGAGCGCGACCTTCCAGTTCGACTCGAACGCCGCCAGGCGGCCGAGCGCGTAATGCGCGGCGAAGGTCGGGCCGCTGAGGATGACGGAGTCTTTCAGCAACTGCCGCGCGCGCTCCGCCTCGCCCTCGTCGCCGCAGATGAGCCCGAGCAGGAGGTGTAGCCAGCCGTTCTCCCCATCGACGGCCAGTGCGCGCTCGAAGTAGTCGCGCGCGGGCGCCATCCTCCCCTTTTTGTAGAGCTGCACGCCGAGAAAGTGGTTGAGCGGCGCGTTCCCGGGCGCGAGCGCCGCCGCGCGTTCGAGTTGCCGGACGCCGGCGACGATGCGCCCCTTCTCCATCTCGCCGAAACTCTCGCGGACGATCCGCTCGAACTCTACGCGCGCGTCCCCCTCGTAATCTTCGAGCACGACCTTCAACAGCCCTTCGAAGCGCGAACGTTGCTCCGTCACGGACTCCGCCTCCGGCGCGCCCGTCCCCTTCTTCCGCCGCTCGCGCCAGAGCTCCGCGAGGCGCTGCCGGCTGATGGCGCCCGACTCGCCGAGCACGTCGATGAGCGTGTCCAGCAGCTCGTGGTCGAAGAAGGCCGAGCGCGACTGCTTGAGCATCAGCTCGGCCATCTTCTCCAGCTTGTCGATGACGCGCGAGATGTGTGTCTCGATGGCGGTGACGCGCTCAAGCAGGTGCTCCTCCATCCCGCCGCCCGTGCCCCGGCTCTCGAAGCGCGCGCCCGACGGCTCGACCAAAAGCATCAGCCGCGTCCCGCACTGGCCGCAAGAGTCCTCGCCCAGCTCGTTGGGCGACTTGCACCGCTGGCAGAAGATTTTCCCGCGTACGTTCGTCATGGCTTACAAAGAGAGCGCGCGCGAAGTCCCGTGTGACTCCGCGCGCGCCGCCGCCCGTCCTTAATACTCGTAAAAGCCGCGCCCGCTCTTGCGCCCCAGCCAGCCCGCGTCCACGTACTTCCGGAGCAGAGGGCACGGCCGATACTTCGGGTCGCCCAGCTCTGTGTGGAGCACGTTGAGGATGGCGAGGCACACGTCCAACCCGATGAAGTCCGCGAGCGTCAGAGGCCCCATCGGGTGGTTCATGCCGAGCTTCATGATGCCGTCGATGGACTCGCGCGTCGCGACGCCCTCGTGGAGGGCGAAGATCGCCTCGTTGATCATCGGCATCAGCACGCGGTTCGAGACGAAGCCCGGCGAGTCGTGACACTCCAGCGCCGTCTTCCCCATCCGGTCGCACAGCTCGCGCGTGCGCGCCCAGGTCTCGTCCGAGGTGGCGATGCCGCGGATGACCTCGACCAGCTTCATCACGGGCACCGGGTTCATGAAGTGCATCCCGATAACCTTCTCGGGCCGGCGCGTGGCCGCGCCGAGCTTCGTGATGGAGATGGACGAAGTGTTCGAGGCGAGGATCGCCCCGCCGCCGCACGTCTCGTCCAGTTCGCGGAAGACCGCCTGCTTGGCTCCGAGGTTCTCGTAGATGGCCTCGATGACGAAGCCGGCGCCCGCGAGGTCTGCGAGCGCGGTCGTCGTCCGAATCCTCCCGACGATGGCGCGCTTCTCCTCTTCCTGGAGTCGCCCCTTGTCCACGTCGCGCTGCAGGCTGCTGTTAATCGCCTTCATCCCGCGCTCAAGGAACTCCTCCGACACGTCGCGCAGGACGACCTCGTAGCCGGCGCGCGCCGCGACCTGCGCGATGCCGTTGCCCATCGTCCCCGCGCCGACGACTCCGATCAGTTCAGACACGTCTCAGGCTCTCCGAAAAAATTTGCTACCCGCGCCAGTCGGGCGGCTGCGGCGGCGGCGTGTACTCGCGCGGCCGGCTCGTCTGCGCGGCGCGCTGCGACTCCCAGTCGTAGGCGCTCCCGTCGCGCAAGCTACC
Organism: Pyrinomonadaceae bacterium; assembly: GCA_045807865.1. Lineage (GTDB taxonomy): Bacteria > Acidobacteriota > Blastocatellia > Pyrinomonadales > Pyrinomonadaceae > QHXN01. The sequence continues at coordinate 39,211 of JBJMGP010000234.1, read as the reverse complement.
GCGCCAGTTCTCCGGCGCATAAGCCTCGCCTTCGCGGTTGAAGTTCTGGCCCGGCCCAAAATGGAACCAGAGCGTATAGACGCACAGCGCCGTCCCGAAAGGCATGCTGAGCGCCTCGAAGCAGGCCGCGATGACGCTCATCACCTTCGCCCAGCGCTTGCGCTTGAGCATCGCGTAGCCCGCCAGCAGCGGCGGCAGGCTGAAGATTAACGTGAAGACGAGCGCCAACATCATCACGAAGGTGACGAAGGAGGCAACCTCCGGCGGCACGTTCGGGTCGTTGCGGAAGAGCTGCCGTATCAAGGTGATGATGAAGGGGGACAGGATAAGCACGATCAGGGTGTTAAAGCCGCCCCAGATGAGGTGCATGATGCCGATGACCTTGTTGTGGTCTTGGGGGGTCATGTCAGACTCCGTTTCAAAAACGCTTTAGCGCTCGACGGCCAGCGCCACGGCGTTGCCGCCGCCGAGGCAGAGCGCGGCCAGACCGCGCCGCGCGTCCCTGCGCTTCATCTCGTAGAGCAGAGTCGTCAGCAGGCGCGAGCCCGACTGGCCGATGGCGTGGCCGAGCGCGACCGCGCCGCCGTTGACGTTGACCTTCGAAGGGTCCAGCTCCAGCTCGCGCATGATGGCGATGGCCTGCACCGAGAAGGCTTCGTTCAGCTCGATCAGATCGACTTCGTTGAGCGACCACCCGGCCTTGCGCAAGACCTTCCGGATGGCCTCGACCGGCGCCATCATCACCAGTTCGGGCTGGATGCCCGAGGTCGCCTGCGCCGCGACGCGCGCCATCGGCTCGACGCCCAACTGCCGCGCGCGCCCCTCCGACGTGACGACCAGGGCCGACGCGCCGTCGTTCACGCCCGGCGCGTTGCCGGCCGTGACCGTGCCGCCCTCCCTGAAGGCGGGCCGGAGCTTCGCCAGCGCTTCGAGCGAGGTGTCTTCACGCACGGACTCGTCCGTGTCGAAGGAGAGGGCCGCGCCCTTCTTCTGCGGAATCTCGACGGGCAGGATTTCGTCTTTGAACTTGCCGGCCTTGACGGCCGCCGCGGCCTTGCGGTGCGAGTTGAGCGCGTACTCGTCCTGCTCCTCGCGCGTGACGCCGTAGCGCTCGGCGACGACCTCGCCGGTGTTGCCCATGTGGTAGTTCTCGAACGCGCACCAGAGCCCGTCGTTAATCATCGAATCGACGAGCTTGCCGTCGCCCATCCGGAGCCCCTCGCGCGCCTGCTTTAGAAGGTACGGCGCGTTCGACATCGACTCCATCCCGCCCGCGACGACGACCTCGGAGTCTCCGAGCTGAATCCCCTGCGCGGCCATCATCACCGACTTCAAACCAGACCCGCAGACCTTGTTGATGGTCACGGCCGAGACGCCGAACGGGATGCCGCCGTGCAGCGCCGCCTGCCGCGCGGGGTTCTGCCCCAGCCCCGCCTGCACGACACAGCCCATGATGACCTCGTCCACGTCCTCCACCGCGACGCCCGCGCGCCGCACGGACTCGCGCACGACCAGCGCGCCGAGCTGCGGCGCCGTGAACCCTTTGAGCGAGCCCAGGAACTTCCCCGTCGGCGTCCGCGCGGCGCTGATGATGACGGCCTCACGTCTCTCGGCCATGACGATTACTCCCCTCCCGCGCGCGCCGTGCGCGCATCCATTTCAAACCGAAGAAATATAATTGATTAGCCCAAAGAGCGATTATACGTTGGCCCAAGGGGGTGTCAAGCAACGCCTCCGCAAGCACAGTCTATGTGCTCAAACTCCGCATGGCGTTAGTTTTTTTTGACACAGAGACACAGAGACACAGAGGCACAGCTTGGGGCCAATAACTCAACCAGCCGTGTCTCTGTGCCTCTGTGTCTCTGTGTCAAATGGCTTCCGCTATCTACCCCGTTGAAAAGCCTCCCGGCACGGTGCTAGACTCTGCCGCGCCGACGATACCGATATGCAAGCTCTCATACTCGCAGGCGGCAAGGGGACGAGGCTCAGGCCGCTGACGGTCTACACACCGAAGCCGGTTGTGCCCGTCTGCAACCGCCCGTTCCTGCTCTACCAGCTCGACACGCTCAAGCGGGCCGGCGTCACCGACATCACGCTCTCGCTCTCTTATCAACCGCACAAGATCGAGCAGCAGCTCGGCGACGGCTCCGACTACGGCGTCAGGCTCTCTTACGCCGTCGAGCCGCAGCCGATGGGCACGGCCGGCGCCTACAAGTTCGCCGCCGACCTCATCCGCGAACCGACGGTCGTCTTTAACGGCGACATCGTCACCGACCTCGACCTGCGCGCGGCCATCCGTCAGCACGACGAGCGCGAGGCGGTCGCCACGGTCGTGCTCGCGCCCGTCGAGAACCCGGCGGTCTACGGCGTCGTCGAGACCGGGGAGGACGGCCGCGTCAAAAGTTTTTCCGAGAAGCCCCGCGCCGAAGAGGTCAGCGTCAACACCATCAACGCCGGCACCTACATCCTCGACCCGAAAGTTTTAGACATGATACCCGCGGGGCAAAGCTACTCGTTCGAGTACGACCTCTTCCCAGACCTTTTAAAGAGGGGAGAACGTTTTTACGCGCACGTCCCCGACGGCGCCTACTGGCTCGACATCGGCGCGCCCGCGCGCTACCTGCAAGTCCACCAAGACATCCTGGCGGGGCGTGTCCGCAGCATCAGCTTCCAGAACCGCCGCGGCGACTGCGACCTCGCGACGGTCGCGGAGGTTGACGAACTCTCGCTCCTGGGCGACGACTGCACCGTCAAGCCCGGCGCGCAGATCATCAACTCCGTGCTCGGTGAGGGCGTCCACGTCGAGGAGAAGGCGCGGATCGAGAACTCGGTCGTCTGGCCGCACACGCGCGTCGGCGCGGGCGCGCACCTCTCGCGCGCTGTGGTCGGGCGCGGCTGCCACATCGGCCGCTCGGCGCTCGTGGGCGCGGGCGCCGTGCTCGGGGACAAGACGAACCTGACCGACTACACGCAGACCGGGGGCGCGCTGTGAACGGGCGCCGAGGGCACCTGACGCCCATCCGCTTCGGCACCGACGGCTGGCGCGCCGTCATCGCCGACGGCTTCACCTTCGAGAACGTCGAGCGGGTCGCACAGGCCTACGCCGACTTCGTCAACCAGCAGCCACCTCAAGACGACGCAGAGCTGACCGCACCAAAGAGAGTGGTCGTAGGCTATGACCGACGCTTTCTCTCCGAACAGTTCGCCGCGCGCGCGGCCGAGGTGCTGGCCGGCAACGAGATCGAAGTCTCGCTCTTCGTCGAGGCCGTGCCGACGCCGCTCGTCTCCTGGGCGGTGCGCGAGCGCGGCGCGGCCGGCGGCGTCGTCATCACGGCCTCGCACAACCCTGCGACCTTCAACGGCTTTAAGATAAAGGCCCCTTGGGGCGGGAGCGCGACGCCGGAGACGACGGTCGTCGTCGAGTCTTTGGTGGACGCGAAGCCGCCTCAGTTGGCGAAGCTCCAGAACACCTCTGCAAATCTGGAAGCCGAGGCCGAGAGTTACAGGGCGCAGGTCGCTTCGTACGTTGACCTTGAGCGCATGCGCGCGTTGAGGGGTCGGGTCGTGGTTGACTCGATGCACGGCTCCGGCGGGCGCTGGGTCGAGAGCTTTTTACACGGGGGCCGCCTCGGCGTCGAGACCATCCGCGGCGAACGCGACACGCTCTTCGGCGGCGTCGCCCCCGAGCCCATCGACCGCAACCTCGCGCCGCTCAGGGAGCGAGTCAAGGAACGCCGCGCGCTCGTCGGACTCGCGACCGACGGCGACGCCGACCGCGTCGGCGCCGTCAACGAGCGGGGCGAGACGATGACGATGCACGAGGTCGTCCCGCTCGTCCTCCTCCACCTCGCACGCGTCCGCGGGCAGTCCGGCGGCATCGTCCGCACCTTCTCGCAGTCCGTGCTCCTGAAGCGCATCGCCGCCGCACACAACCTCCCGCTCCACGAGACGCCCATCGGCTTTAAATACATCGCCGACCTGATGCTGCGCGAAGACATCCTCATCGGCGCGGAGGAGTCGGGCGGCATCGGCGTCCGCGGCCACATCCCCGAACGCGACGGCATCCTCAACTCGCTCCTCTTCCTCGAAGCCGTGGCCGCCTCCGGCAAGACCCCGGCCGAGTTGGTGCGCGAGATGCACCGCGAGTTCGGCGAGTTCTACTTCGGCCGGCGCGACCTGCACATCGAAGTCGCGCGGGGCCTCGCGCTCGTCGAGTCTTTAGAGACGAGGCCGCCGGCCGCGGCCGGGACTTACGCGGTCGAGTCGGTCGAGACGCTCGACGGCACGAAGCTCGTCTTCGGCGACGAGTCCTGGCTCCTCTTCCGGCAGTCCGGCACCGAGCCCGTCCTGCGCGTCTACGCGGAAGCGACCTCCGTCGAGAAGATGAACGCGCTGCTCGAAGAGGGCTGCCGCCTCGCCGAAAGTTTTCGCCACTGAAGTCATGCCCGAGCTTCCCGAAGTCGAACTGGTCGCGCGCTCGCTCGACCGACTGGTCTCCGGCCTCCGCATCGAGGCGGCCAGACTCATCCGGCCGGGGCTCGCGCCCGAGCACACGCCGCGCGAGTTCGCACGCTCCTTACGCGGCGGCAAGTTTGAGAAGGTCGGGCGGCGCGGCAAGCACATCCTCGCGGAGTTGGACAACGGCCGGGTGCTCATCACGCACCTCCGCATGACGGGCCGCTTCCTCCTGCTCCCCGAGCGCCGCCCTCTGCCGAAACATACGCACGCGCTCTTCCGCCTCGACGACGGCCGCCGCCTCGCCTTCACCGACCAGCGCCACTTCGGCTTGATGAAAGTCGTCTCCCTCGAACGTCTCGCCGACGCGCGCGAGCTGCGCGGCCTCGCGCCCGAGCCCTTCTCCGCGGAGTTCACGCCCGACTACCTCGCCTCCGTCTTCGCGCGCACGACGCGCGTGCTCAAGGACGTGCTCTTAGACCAGACGAAGGTCACGGGCCTCGGCAACATCTACGCCGCCGAGGTGCTCCACCTCGCGCGCGTCAACCCCTTCACCACCGCCTCTCATCTGCCGCGCCGTCAGGTCACGCGACTCCACCGCGCCATCCTCGACGTGCTGGGCGAAGCGCTCGCGCTCGGCTCCACGATGAACATAGACCCCGAGAACATCGACGGCAGCTACTACGGCGCCGGCGGCTACCAGAATCGCTGGCGCGTCTACGACCGCGAGGGCGAGCCCTGCCCCAAGTGCAAAGAGCTTATCCGCCGCGTCACGCACGCCGGCCGCTCGACCTACTTCTGCGGGCGTTGCCAGCTCGTCTGAACGTGGGCCAAACTTGACAGACGCGCCCGGCCGGGCGTATAAGCGCGTGGACAAGACGTGGTGAGTTAAGGCGACTTGCGGCCACGTAAAACAAGCAGCTAAACAGCTCGGCGCTTCCGGCGTCGCCAACTTCTCCGACCAGAAGTCCCGCGTTGTTTAGGCGCGGGATATTTTTTTTGAGTAGTCAGATGATTACCTTCAGAGAGCTGATCGAGACCGACCACGTGACCGTCTTCGACGGGGCGATGGGGACGCAGTTGTACGCGAAGGGCGTCTACATCAACCGCTCGTACGACGAGTTGAACCTGACGCACCCCGACCTGGTGCGCGCCGTCCACGAGGAGTACGTCCGCGCGGGCGCCGAGGTGATCGAGACGAACACGTTCACAGCCACCGCGCACAAGCTCCAGCAGTACGGACTCGAAGGCCGTCTGCGCGAGATCAACGCGACGGCCGCGCGCTTGGCGCGCGAGGCGTCGGGCGGCAGTTGTTACGTCGCCGGCGCGATGGGGCCGCTCGGCCTCCGCATCGAGCCGTACGGCCCGACCTCCTTCGACGAGGCCAAGGAACTCTTCAAGCAGCAGGCCGAGGCGCTCCTCGAAGGCGGCGTAGACCTCTTCGTGCTGGAGACCTTCTCCGACGTGTCCGAGGTGCGGCAGGCCATCCGCGCCGTGCGCGAACTCTCCGACCTGCCCATTATCGCGCAGATGACCATCTCGCTCGACGGCAACACCTCGTTCGGGACGACGCCCGAGGTCTTCACCGCGCGCCTCGACGAGTGGGGCGCCGACGTGATCGGACTGAACTGCGGCGTCGGCCCCGTCACCGTCCTGACGGCCGTCGAGAAGATGCGTCTCGTCACGGCGAAGAAGCTCTCGGCGCAGCCGAACGCGGGACTGCCGCGCGACGTGCAGGGGCGGCAGTTCTACATGTGCTCGCCCGAGTACATGGCGAAGTACGCGAAGCGTTTGATACAGGGCGGCGTCCGCTTCATCGGCGGCTGCTGCGGCACGACGCCCGCGCACATCAAGCTCATCTCCGACGCCGTCCGCCCGCTCTCGCCGCGCCACACCGGCGCCACCGGCAAGCTCGCCTCGGCCGCCGCGCACGTCGAGGAGATTAAAGAGGAGGAGATTCCGGTCACGCCGCTCGAAGAGCGCTCGAACTGGGGCCGCCGCCTCGCGCGCGGCGAGTTCGTGACGACCGTCGAAGTGCTGCCGCCCAAAGGGTGGGACGCGGCGAAGACTCTGGAGAGCATCAGGCTCTTAAAGGAGGCGGGCGTCAACGCCGTCAACATCCCCGACGGCCCGCGCGCGCAGACGCGCATGAGCGCGCAGGCGACCGCCGTCCTGGTCGAGCGTGAGATCGGGCTTGAGTCGGTGCTGCACTACTGCTGCCGCGACCGCAACCTGCTCGGGATGATGTCAGACCTGCTGGGCGCGGCGGCGCTGGGCCTGCGTAACCTTCTGCTCATCACCGGCGACCCGCCGAAGATGGGGCCGTACCCGGACGCGACGGCCGTCTTCGACATCGACTCCATCGGGTTGACGAACATGGTCAACAAGCTCAACCACGGGCTCGACCTCGGCAACAACCCGACGGGCACGCCGACCTCTTTCGTCATCGGCGTCGGCGTCAACCCCGGCGCGGTGAATCTGGATGAAGAGATAAAACGATTCGAGTGGAAGGTCGAGGCCGGGGCCGAGTTCGCCATCACGCAACCGGTCTTCGACACCGAGCAGTTGCGCGACTTTCTCAGACGCATCGAGCACGTCCGCGTCCCCGTCGTCGCGGGCATCTGGCCGCTCGTCTCCTACCGCAACGCCGAGTTCCTCCACAACGAGGTGCCCGGCGTCCGCGTCACCCCCGCCATCATGGAGCGCATGCGCCTCGCCTCCGAGAAGGGCAAAGACGCCGCCCGCGACGAAGGACTCGCCATCGCCCGCGAACTCCTCCTCGACGTGCGAGATGTAATTCAAGGCGTACAGGTCTCTGCCCCCTTCAACAACGTCAAATACGCCCTCGAAGTCTTCGAGGCCCTCCCCGAGTTCTCCGCGCGCAAAGAGTCCCAAGGGGTCACGGCCTCCGCGGGCACTGATTGAAGTTTGAGCGGTCTTCATCCGAATGTTTATGCCGTGAGCTTTCGACACAGAGACACGGAGACACAAAGACACGGCTTGATACGAAATCCCGCACCAAGCCGTGTCTCTGTGTCTCCGTGTCTCTGTGTTTAATCGCCCCCGTCTACCCTCAACACACCCCGCAACAACCTTCCCGCAAGTCGTCTCACTATTCCCTCACCCCGAATCAGCAGTTCTCCACGCCCGACCAATCATCCGCAACGCCCGCTCGGTCGATCTACACGTCTGCTCAGTCAATCTTCGCGTCCGCTCAATAAACCTGCACGCCCGCTCAGTCAATCCGCGCGCCCGACCTATCAATCAAATTTTGGTCTCAATGAATCTGCATAAATGACGAATGAATCCGCGCGACCGACGGGTCAATCTTCGCGGCCGCTCAGTCAATCTGCGCGGCCGCTCAGTTAACCTTCACGCACACCGAATCGACCGTAACGTCCGACGAGCCAACCTTTACGGCCGCTCAATCAACTTTCACGTCCTGACAACCGTTTGTCGCGCCCCCACAAAAGTCCAACAGACTTCCACGGCCGGCCTTGCACATAAAGTCCGTCTTGCACATAAAGTCGGGCGTCTGCATATAAAGTGCGGCAGACTTTATGCGTGAAAAAGATTCTTCAATCTGTGCGGAAAGTCGAGTAGTCTTGCAGCATGTCAGACAAACTCACAAAAGTGGATTCAGATAAACCCGCGAAATCTTTCCACTGGCTCGCAAATGCTACGGGAGAGGGTCTCGTCCAATGGGCGGTCATTAAGTATGGAGGCTACGCCGTGGGCTTAATAGTCTCCATCCTTTTTTCGATTCTGGCTTATGACAGTGGCCTTTCCTGGTATTGGCTCATCTTCATGGCAGCGGCGGTGCTCTACTTCTTAGTCAATGTGGTTAATAAGGTGGTCGGATGGTTTCAGAAGCCTAAAAATAAAGAAGCGGGGAAGGATGCCAAGGCAGATGTTGAAGTGCCAGAAGGCCGCATAAAAGAACTAGAGCAAGCGCTAGTAGAAGAGACAAAAAAATACAAATCCGAACTGAGCCAAAAAGAGGGCTTAAGAAAGCTCAGGGATGATTTAGAGGGGCGATGGAATGAACACGTATTTCGACATAGATGGCTATTCAATATGGTCGCCGAGCAAGAGAAGAGCATTAGCAGTTATGTAGAAGTTAAGAAAGCTTACTTCTGTTATCAAGAACTTCAGACCCCTATGCTGAAAAGCATATTCGGTATTGATTTCATCAATAAGTCTGTTTTCGACGTTTCAATAGAAAGTGCGGTAGGTGGACATATTGAATTTGATGGAACGCAGTTAACCTCATCGCCACTTATAATTCACGACCCTGGAACTGTTGGGCTTGGCCGAGAAGGGACAATAACTCTTGAGCAACGCCTTACTAGACCGGAGGCTGATTTAATTGCCTCTAGAGACCCAAAGACTGCCGAGTTCAACCTTTCAAAATTAGTAATTACTATCAACGGCAAGCCCTTCGCAGAATCGCAACCCTTAATAATACCAAAGCGCTTACACGCTGACCCTCAAGCGGAGATAGCCTCTCTCAAATCTGATGTGGTTGTGCTAAGCAAGAATCACGTTGAGGAACTTGAGGGACTGAAAAAGGAGCAGCAATCCGTAGAATCTCAGCTATTGCAACGCGCGAAAATCGTAAGGGTTCTAAGCGAGGTGGCAGGCTATGGAAATGCGATTGAAGCTAAATGTTCAACCTCGAATATGGAATACCCGAAGCCTGAGATATACGAGTGGGCAGGATACCTTTGGGACGGACTACGATGGTGTTTTGAAGAATCCTATATTGACGAGTTCTATTCTGGAATTGACGCGCGCTGTCCCGGCTATGAGCACGGGACTGTCAAACTAATACAGGTTCCAGAACTAAACGAGGATAGGCATTTATGGTTCTCTTACCATCGTAAGAGGCTGTCAGTGCTTATCAATCAATACCTTAAGGCGGCTCCAATATCTCGTAGGGAAGAAGGTTAGTTTTAACCTTCTTCCCAAAACCTCGGCTCAACGCCTAACTCGTAAATGGACTGAATGAGACAGCACACGTTATGACAAAGAACCTTGCACAGCACTTCGTTAACTTGCCCCGTGCTGCTCTTGCTGCGGAGCCTCTCACCGAACTTTGCCTTAATCATGCTGAAGGCCGTCTCAACATTGCTGCGTCTGTGATACCGCTCCATGAATCTGTCCCCCAATAGAGTTCTTCATAACCCTTGCAGACGGTTCCCAAGCTCAAGGACGCGATCTATCTGCTCGGGCGAATCGTGCGTGTAACTGACGAAGACTTTCGGGAGTTCGGCGGATGAGGTCGTCATAAAATCGGCGCGCCCTTCAGGGTTGCGTGTGTGCTTTCCGCTTCTGCATGATCTTGTTTGACTCGGTCTCAATCATGGTCTTGAGGCTGCCGCGGCGCATTATTCTGGTCTACCCCTTGAGAAGTGTTAAGGCCGGGGAGCCCTCTGCATTCGGCGCCGCGATTATAGAGCATCCGTCGCGCGCCTCAAATACTCCGGCCTCGGCCATAAACCTTTTGAGCAAGTATTGACTTTCACACCGTGTGATTATATTTTGCACCCGCTCTATCGCTCTTCGCTTCTCACTAACGATCACTTTTAAGCGTTAGTCCCGCTCATCACACCAACTTCTTTGCGGCCCCGGAGAGAGGACGACAGATGTCTAACAGCTACATGATTACCAATCGCCAGGACGTTACCGGCACGTCCCCTGACAACACACTGCCGCTGCCCTCGGGCGAACTGTGGTTCTACCTCTCCACCGACGGGCCGCATGATACGAACGTGGCGGACTACCAGCTCACCGCAGATGCGAAGGGACAGGCGAGTGTCTCACCGCCCGCCGATTTCCTGGCCGCACTGCAAGCCGACCTCGACGCGACCATCACCAATAACTCCGCGCAGCTCGTCATCTTCATACACGGCCTGGCTAATTCCTTCGCGAGCGGCATCAACGATACGGGCACACTGGGCGCCGGGCTGGCGCAGGCAGACTTTGGCGGGCTGGTCATCGGCTTCAGTTGGCCGAGCTATGGCCTGTTCGACAGCGTCGTCGATTACGAGGGTGTGCGCCAGAATATCAACGACAGCCTGGAAAACTTTGCGAGCCTGTTGTCGTTGGTTCAGACCCTGCGCGCGGGGCTCGCCGGCGGGGTCGCCCTCAACGTCAGCCTGGTCTGTCACTCCGAAGGCAATTACATGCTGATGCAGGGCTTGAACTACCTGTCCGGTCATCCGCTCTCGACATGGCAGAATATTAACCACGTCCTGATGCTCGCCGCCGACATCAACGACGCCGCGCTCCAGGTTCCGGGCGAACAGAATGTCGGGACCGGGGCGGCCATCGCCGGCCTCTCCGATCAGGTCACGATCTACTATTCCAACACCGACCCCGAACTGGCACTCTCCACCGTGACCTTTATCGACTATCACAATCCGGACTACCCCGGACGCCTCGGCCTGGAAGGGCCGTACAGCTTCGAAGAGAATGCGCTGGAGACGAATACCTACGGCGTGGACTGCGATTGGGTGGTCAACCCGGCCAATCTCTTATGGTTGAAGGCCAAAGGGCTCGTCCCTTGGGAGGTGCTGGAACACTCCTCCTATATCTACATCCCGCAAGTACTCACGGACATGACGCAAACGTTGAACGGCACCGCCCCGTGCGACGTGGTCAACCGCACCTCTCTGGGCGCACCCGACAACCAGTCGTACGAGATGCAAGTTGACGATCAGGGTAGCGTCGAATTTCAGGCGACGGTCAGGGCTAAGAATGCGACCCTCCTTCCCAGCCCGCGCGGTGCCAGTCGAGCGGGGACGGGCGGATGAGTTAAACCCGAAGCGTTAAGGTGCGCTCTCGCTCTTCTGCCGCGAAGGGATAAACGCCCTTGCCTTTCCGGCCTGAAGTTGTAGAATGGCGCGCACAAACGGTCGGCCCCACTCACGGCGTTGACCCGTCCGCTTCGCGGGAAGTGCCCTTCGGACATTAATCTTCAACCGTTGACACGGTAAGTGGCCCGCCAGCCTCTCGCCTACGCGCGTAAAGGAGGTCGGGCGTGCCCTCACTACTCAGGCGTTGCTTCTTAGCAGTTCTCTTCTCCTTCTCCCTCTGTCTCTTAGTGACGCCCGTCGGCTCGCAGGGCGTGGGCATCAGCCGCATCACACACACGGAGCACGGATCGCTCAACCTCAACCCGACGCTCAGCGGCGACGGCTCGCGCCTCGCCTTTGAGACGAGCGCAGACCTCGCCGCCGCGGGCAAGGGCTCAGGCTTCCGACTCGTCTCCGCCGCGCTCACACAAACGCCGGCCTTCAGCGAGCTGGCCTTCTCGCGCGCACCCGCCCCCGCACTCTCGCAGGACGGCACGCGCGCGGCCTTCGCCTCGGGCGCCGACCCTCTCGGAGAGAACCGCGACGGCGACTCCGAAATCTTCTTCCACGACGGAACACGCCTCACGCAGTTGACCCACACCGCTCCCGACGAGCCGGCGCGGCGCGCGGAGCAGGGCTGTTTCCTTCCCTCCATCTCCGACGACGGCTGGCTCTTGGCTTTCACTTCAGACCGCGACCTCACGGGGGAGAACGCGGGACATACCCGGCAGATTTTTCTCTTCGACGCCTCGGCACAGAAGCTCTTGCAGGTCACACACGCCGGCGCGGGTTCGGCCGCCCGCGACGCGAAGGTGAGCGGCGACGGCTCACGCCTCTTCTTTGTTCTCGACAGAGATGCCGACAGCGGGTTGAGCGACCTGCTCATCTATTCCGTGGCAAACGGCGAGACGTTTGCCACGGTCTCGGGCGCTCGGTCTCTCACATTGACCATCGGTCGCGCTGTCAGCGACGACGGGCAGCGCGTCGTCTACTCGGCGCGCGGCACGAACGGGGCGACGCAGGTCTTTCTTCTCGACGGACGCAATGGCCAACTCGTGCGGCAGTTGACGCAGCTTGGCACGCGCGCCGCGGACGTGCCGCTTGACCCGTCCATCAGCGGCGACGGCAACCGTGTCACCTTCGCCACGCGCCGCAACGTCTCGGGTTTGAACTCGGACACGAGCGTCGAGCTGTACCTCTACGACATCCCTTCAAACACGACGACGCGCCTGACCGACGCGCCGGCCGGCGCCAATGCCGAGGTCGTCTCTTCGCTCGACGACGCGGGCGCGCTCGTCGCCTTTAATTTCCCGCGCGTGCTCTCCGGGCCCGACGTGCCGGAGCAGTTCGAGAACGACTCGGAGATATACCTCGCCGCCCTTCCGCCGCGCGCGCCCTTCGCGTCGGGGCTGCAACTCTTCAACGCCGCCCTCCCCGGCAAGACGCCGCCCGCGGGCGCACTGGCGCAAGACTCTCTCGCCGTCATCAACGGCAAGAACCTCGCGCTCTCTTCCAACACGCCTTTAAAAATTTCCGACGGCACGTTCCCGACCAACGTCGCAAATCTCTCCGTCAACGTCGGCGGCCAAGCGGCCCAAATCCTTTACGCCTCGCCGACGCAGCTCAACATCAAACTGCCGGCCGCGCTCGGGGTCGGGCCGAACGAAGTGATCGTGCGAAACCCCGACGGCTTTGAAATCCGCGGCGAGGTCAACGTCGCGAACGCCGCGCCGGCCGTCTTCACCTTGAACACGACCGGTTCGGGCGAAGCCCTGGCGCTCGACAACTCGACGCTGCGCCCCGGCCCCTTCGACGTGACGGACGCGGCCGGCGACCCGCGCCGCCTCATCCTCTTCTGCACGGGACTGCGCGGCGCGCGGCACGTCGAAGCCCTCGTCGGCAATCGGCCCGCGCGGGTCGAGGCTGTCGTCCCGTCGCCCGACCTGCCCGGCCTCGATCAGCTACACCTCGCGCTCTCTTCCTCCTTCAGAGGCGCGGGCGCGGCCTCGCTCGTCGTCCGCGCCGACGGCGCCGAGAGCAACCGCGCGACCTTGACCCTCACGAACGGCGGGCCGCCCGCGCGCGCCACGCGTATCGAGTTGAGTCCCGCCTCGGCCCTCATCCCAATCGGCGGCGAGATGCGTTTCAAGGCCCGCGCCTTCGACGCGCTCGGCGAAGAGATTCCGAACCCTTCGGTCGTCTTCGAGACGGAAGAGACGGGCGTCGCCGCGATTGACTCGAACGGCCTCGCCGTCGGTGTGGCTCATGGCGTCACGGCCGTTAAAGCCAGCATCGGGGAGGCCACGTCGGCGTCGTCTGTGCGTGTGTCTGAACGGACGCTCGTCATCAACGAGGTGCTGGCCGACCCGCCCGACGGAATCGCGGGCGACGCCAACCATGACGGCGTCCGCGTCGGGGCCGAAGAGGAGTTCGTCGAGCTGGTGAACGGTGCGCCGGACGCGCTCGACCTTTCCGGCTGGACGTTTCGCACGCGGCCTCTCGGCGGCTCGTCCGAGAGCGTGCGCCACACGTTCGCGGAGGGGAGCCTGCTCCCTCCGGGCGAGGCGCTCGTGCTCTTCGGCGGCGGAAGCCCCGACCCGTCCGACCCCTTCTTCGGAGGCGCGCTCGTCTCGAAGGCGAGCGCCGGGTCGCTCTCGCTCTCCAACGCGGGGCTCACGCTCGTCGTGCGCGACGCCGCGGGGAACCTCGTCACGCAGTTCACCTACGGCACCGCGGGCGATAACTTCGGCGGCGACTCAGTCAACGAATCCGTCACGCGCGCGCCCGACATCGTGGGCGCGTACGCGCGCCACACTGCCGCCAACAACTCGCGCAGGTTCTCACCCGGCAGGCGCTCTGACGGCGGGTTCTTTCTCGAACGCGCCGGCCGCCTCGTGCGCGTGAACGTCGCCCCGCTTCAACAGACTATATTTGCCGGCGAGTCGGCCGCCTTCAAGGCGCAGGCATTCGACCAGTACGAGCGCCCGATGCGCGGCGTGAAGTTCGACTTTAAGTTGAGCGACGCGGGCGTCGCGGAGGTCGAGAGCGTCGGCGAAGAGAGCGCCGACGGCTCAGTCACGTTGACCCTGCGTGGTCAGAGTCAGGGCTCGACGAAGGTCAGTGTGGAAGCGAAGACAGGCGGCGTCACTCTCGTCGGCCGGGACGCGGAGCTTCTCGTGCGCCAGCGCCCGCCGAAGATAGAGCGCCTGGAAATCTCCCCAAACGCCCTCGCCCTCAACCGCGGCGCGGCGTCGCAGCTCTTTGCCACTGCTTACGACGAGAACGGAGAGCCTGTCCCCGACGCTCTCATCAGTTGGAGTTCTGAAGACGTGCTCGTTGCCGCCGTCGATGCTCAGGGCCGGCTGCGTACATCCGGCGCCGGCACGGTGCAGGTCACTGCGACGACACCCGACAACCGCGGCGGAGAGACTGCGAGCCACGTCGAGGTGAGAGTTCTCATCCCGCTTGTTCTCAACGAACTCCTCGCAGACGTGCCGCCCGACGACCCCGAAACCGCGCAGGTCGAGGGCGACGCCAACCGAGACGGCACGCGCAACGCGGACGACGACGAGTTCGTGGAACTGGTCAACACCTCAGACGCGCCACTCGAACTGTCGGGGCTGCAAATCGCCGACGCCGGCTCTGTCCGCTTCACCTTCCCCGAACACACGACCGTCGAAGCCGGGAGGCCCCTCATTATCTTCGGCGGCGGCGCGCCCCCGGCCGACGCTTTCGGCGGAGCCCTCGTCTTCAAGACCGGCTCGCTCAGCCTCAACGACGGCGGCGACACGCTGACCGTCAAGCTTCCGCTCGCCTCCGACCGCACGTTCCTCGTCGCGTCGCTCTCGTACGGCACCGGTGGCGGCGTCGCTGCGCCGAGGGATCAATCTCTGACACGTTCGCCCGACGCGGGCGCTTCCAACGTCGGCGGCGACTTCAACCCGCACACGTCTGCTTTGAACTCCGCGGGCCGTGCCTACTCGCCTGGACTGCGGGCTGACGGGACGCCCTTCGGCTCGCCGAGGCTCGCGCGCGTCGAGGTCACGCCCGCCGCGGCCACACTCGACATCGGCGCCCGGCCCGTTTTCAACGCACGCGCGTTCACCCTCAACGAAGGGGTCGAGACGGAAGTCACCGGCGTCCGCTTCATCTGGTCTGCAAGCGACTCGAAGATGTTGACCGTCTCTCCCGACGAAGGCACGAACACCAACGTCACCGCCCGAGCGTCCGGCACAGCGACCCTCTACGCACGCGCCGGCGGCGTCGAAGGCCCGGCCACGATCAACGTCAACCCGACTCCCACGCCCACACCTTCCCCGACGCCCACACCCACTCCGTCTCCTACGCCTTCGCCAACGCCAACTCCGTCGCCAACACCTACACCGACGCCTTCGCCGACACCTACACCGGCGCTCACTCCAACTCCGTCCACTACACCCACACCAGGTCCGACGCCGGGGCCGAAACCTTCGGTCGTCATCAGCCAGGTCTACGGCGGCGGCGGGAACAGCGGCGCGCCGTACAAGTTCGACTTCGTCGAGATTTTCAACCGTGGCGAGACGGACGCAGACCTCGACGGCTGGTCGATTCAATACTCTTCGGCCGCGGGGACGACGTGGCAGGTGACGAGTCTGCCGCACGTCAAGCTCGCGGCCGGCCGGCACCTTCTGATTCAACAGGCGGGCGGCGCCGGCTGCTCCGGCTCGCCCTGCGGTCAGGACTTACCGGCCCCGGACGCCTCGGGCAACGTTCAACTCGCCGCGACCGCCGGCAAGGTCGCGCTGGTGAACACGTCCGACCCGCTCGGCGGCGCGTGCCCCTCCGGGCAGCAGGTCGTCGATCTCGTCGGCTACGGTTCGTCCGCCAACTGCTTCGCAGGCGGCAGCCCCGCGCCCGCCCCCGGCAACACCCTCTCCGCCTTCAGAAAGGGGGACGGCTGTACCGACTCGAACGATAACGGAAACGACTTTCAGGCGGCGGCGCCCGCACCGCGCAACACCGGCGCGGGCGTACTCTCATGCTCCGTCACGCCGACTCCGACTCCACTCCCGACACCTACACCGACTCCAACGCCAACCTCAACGCCTACACCTACACCCACGCCGACACCTACATCGACTCCAACGCCTACGCCTACACCTTCGCCTACGCCGACTCCGACGCCAACGGCCACACCGACGCCGACGCCAACTACGACGGCGCCACTCGTCGTCATCAGTCAGGTCTACGGCGGAGCGGGCTGCGCGTCTGCAAACTGCTCTGCCTTCAAGAACGATTTCGTCGAGCTTTACAACCGCGGGGCGAACGCGATCTCACTCGCCGGCTGGTCTGTACAGTACGCCTCCGCGACGGGGACGGGGGCGTGGCAGGTCACCGCGCTAAACGACTTCATACTCACGCCCGGACAGCACTACCTCGTGCAGTTGGCCGGCAACGCGAACGGCGTCAGCCCGCTCCCGCCGGCGGATGCGTCCGGCTCGACCAACATGAGCGCGACGGCCGGCAAAGTCGCACTCGTCAAGACGACGGCCGCGCTCTCCGGTTCCTGTCCTTCTATGACGAACGTCGTTGACCTCGTCGGCTACGGCTCGTCCGCGAACTGCTCGGAGACGGCGCCCGCCCCGGCACCGGGCACCAACACCGCCGCCGTCAGGAAGGGCGAAGGCTGTACCGACACCGGGGACAACTCCGCAGACTTCACGACCGCCCAGCCCAACCCGCGCAACCGCTCCGCGCCCGCGCAAGCCTGCGCCTCTTCGTCAACCCAAAACGAAGCGGGAGAGCTCTCCTCAAATCCGGAGGTCACTCTCCCGCTCCCCTACATACTTTTAGAAGCCTGCGAGTTCAGCGCACCACGCCCGTCAGTGGGCTCGAAGCGCTGGCGTAGAGACGCCTGGGCATTCTTCCCGCGAGGTGCGCGAGGCGTCCGGCCTCGACCGCGAGGCGCATGGCCGTAGCCATCTTCGCGGAGTCCTCTGCCTCCGCGATGGCCGTGTTCATCAGCACCGCGTCCACGCCCAGCTCCATCGCCACGGCCGCGTCGCTCGCCGTGCCGACGCCCGCGTCCACGATGATGACGGCGCCGGGCAACTGCTCGCGCATGATGGCGAGATTGGCGGGGTTCTGCACGCCTAAGCCGGAGCCGATGGGCGCCGCCAGAGGCATCACGGCCGCGCAGCCCGCGTCGAGCAGCTTCTTCGCCATGATGAGGTCGTCCGAGAAGTAGGGCAGCACTTTAAAACCCTCGCGGACGAGCACGCGCGCCGCTTCGAGCGTCTGCTCGTTGTCGGGGAAGAGTGTCGTCTGGTCGCCGATGACTTCGAGCTTGACGAGGTCGGTCTGCAAAGCCTCGCGCGCGAGCCGCGCCGTCCGGATCGCCTCCTCGGCCGTGTAGCAGCCGGCCGTGTTGGGGAGGATGACGAGGCTCGGGTCGAGGTGGTCGAGGAACGACTCGGTCTTGCGGTCTAAGGGCACGCGGCGGACGGCCACCGTCACCATCTCCGCGCCCGAGGCGCGGTGCGCCGCCTTCATCTCCTCGAAGCTCCGGTACTTCCCCGTCCCCACGATCAAACGCGAAGCGAACACGCGCCCCGCGACCTCGAAAGTCTCCCTCTCCGCCTGAACCGCTGTGGACATTTTTATGAGCGCTCTTTCTAAAGGATGACACGCCGAAAAGTTAGGGCGCGTTGCGCACAATCTACACCCGAACGGGCCGAAACTAAAAACATGCGTCTTCCCCACACTTCATCTTTGACAACGTGAGCAGCAAATCGGGCCAAGCCGTGTCTCTGTGTCTCTGTGTCTCTGTGTTGGAAAAGTCATGACTAATCACATCATCCCGGAGCACCTCAACAGCCTCTCCGGCTGTGTCGTTCACGCGGCATACAAAGTCCATAACACCCTCGGGCCGGGGCTACTGGAAAGCGTCTACGAAGTTTGTCTCGTGCACGAACTGACCAAAATGGGGATTAATTCGGAACGGCAGGTTGCTCTTCCTGTCGTCTATGATGAATTGAAGCTTGAGGCTGGGTTTCGTATCGATGTGCTGGTTGAACGGCGGCTAATTGTGGAGTTGAAAGCGGTCGAAGCGTTACTGCCGGTGCATCGGGCGCAGGTATTGACCTATTTGAAACTCTCGGGTTATCGACTGGGGCTGTTGGTGAATTTTAATGTGGCGGTACTGAAGGATGGCATCAGGCGCGTCATCATGTGAACAAGTCGGACACAGAGACACAGCTGGTTGAGTGCTAAAGGCAAAGGGGCGTTTACGCGAGGAACTTGATGCAGATCTTCGTCAGCCGCCGCCGACGAAGTGGACGATCTCGACGCGGTCGCCGTGGTTGAGGCGCGTGGCGGGCCAGTCGGGGCGGCGGACGACAGCGCGGTTGAGTTCGACGGCGACGCGCTCGGGCGCGAGCGCGAGTTGCTCGATGAGGCCGAGCAGCGTCGTCCCCTCGGCCAGTTCCTTCGGCTCGCCGTTCAGCTCTACGCGCAAGCGAGGCCCCTTCCGTTCACTGGTGGATGATGCGCCGCATCTCGGCCGCGTGTTCGCCGGCGACGGCGCGGATGATGATGGCCGCGCGCCCCGAGTTGAAGCGCGGCAGCAGCGCGCGGACGACGCCGACGCCGTGCTCGTCGGTCGTCGCCGTCACGATGATCGGCCGGAATGAGGTGCCGAGAACTTTGACCGTCAGGCCGGCCTCGCCGACGGGCCTCTGGCCGTAAGCGCCGCGGCCGACGTAAATCTTGATCGTCACCAACTGGCCGGCGCGGAACTCGCCCTCGTCGTCGAGCAGGCTCAGGAAGATTTCGTCGGAAGAGTCCTCCGGCCCCTCGTAGACTTCCGTGACGAGCAGAGGCTCGACTGGAACCGGCTCCGGCACCTCCTCCTGCACCGCGGGCGGGGGCGGCAGCGGGGCCTCCTGCTTCGCGGGCGCGGGGCGGAAAGGGTCGAACGCGCCCATCTCGTCGGCCAGCGAAGAGAGGAGGACGATGTCCGGGTCGGCCTTCGTCTGCACGCCGGCGGGCGGCGCGGCGGGAGCTTGCGGCGGCGCGGGCGGGGGCGCCGGCGCGGCGGGCTTCTCGACCAAAGGAGGCGCGGCCGTTTCGACCGGCTTCGACGCGGACTCGACGGCGGGCGCGGCCGTCTTCTCCGGCGCGTTCGCGTCCGCCTTCCTCCTGCGCTGGCCGGCTTTGCGGACGCCCGCGGACGCCTCGGCCACAGGCATCGCGGTGCCGCCCTCGGAGGCGCTCATGCGCTTGAGGTCTTCGACGCGGCCGGACTTGATGGCGGCACAGATGAGTTTGTGCTGGCGCTGGAGGCGCTCGGTCAGCACGCTCTCGTCGAAGCCCTTGCTGATGAGGTCCGCGTAAGGGGTGCGCTTGCTGGCGATGATCGCGCCGCCGACGTAGACGAGCGAAAGGATGAGTGGTGTGTCGAGCCCCTTGTCCTCGGTCTGGACGTGGTACGTGACTCCGTCGTACGGAATGTCGGTGTTGAATCCGGTGATCACTGGTAGCTACGGAAGTCGTGTGTGTGGCGCGGCTGTGGCCGGGACGTTCGACCTCCCCGGCGGGGGTAAAATCAAGTTAGCACAGCCCCGCGAAGCCGGTCAATCTCCTTGCAAAACATGGCTTTGGGGCGCGGCCGAGCCCGCCTTGACACGACCCGCCGCGTGGACTAGGATTCCCTTGTACCATGATTCTCAAACTCAACGACGGCCGCTAGGGGGCCGCTATTTCGGCGCAAGCTGACGGGAGGATAGTGTGTTCAGTCTGTCCGACTACCTGCCAATCGCGCTCATGTTTCTCGTCGCCGTGGGCTTCGCCGCGGGCAACGTCCTGCTCTCGCAACTGGTCGGCCAGCACAAGGCGACGCGGACGAAGACGATGCCCTACGAGTGCGGCAAAGACCCTGTCGGCTCGGCGCGCGAGCGCTTCTCGGTGAAGTTCTACCTCGTGGCGATGATCTTCATCCTCTTCGACATCGAGCTGATCTTCCTGCTGCCCTGGGCGGTAGTCTTCCGCAGCTTCATCACCGATTACGGTCTGGGCCAACTCATCTACTTCGAGATGATGACGTTCGTCGTGCTGCTCCTCGTCGGCTACGTCTACATCCTGAAGAAGGGGCTCTTCGAGTGGGGCGCGCGCGCGCGCACCGAGGCCGAGGCCGAGGCCCGTGCGCTCGAACTCAAAGAGTCGCGGGAGCGCGCGACCCGGCCGGTCGCGGCGTCGCCGGCGCGCGCCGCCTGACGGATCAGGCAAGAGGTTCTTATGGGCTTAGAGAATTTCATCGCAGAGGCGCTGCCCGACATCATCACGACGCGGCTCGACTCTCTGGTCAACTGGGCGCGCAAGTCCAGTCTATGGCCGGCGACCTTCGGGCTGGCCTGCTGTGCCATCGAGATGATGGCCACCACCGACTCGCGCCACGACCTCGCGCGCTTCGGCTCCGAAGTCTTCCGCGCCAGCCCGCGCCAGGCCGACGTGATGATCGTCTCGGGGCGCGTCTCGCGCAAGATGGCGCCGGTGCTGCGGCGCATCTACGACCAGATGCCCGAGCCGAAGTGGGTCATCTCGATGGGCGCGTGCGCCACCTCGGGCGGCGTCTTCGACAACTACGCCATCGTCCAGGGCGTGGACAAGATCGTGCCCGTGGACGTGTACATCCCCCGCTGCCCCCCCCGCCCGGAAATGCTCATCCACGCCATCATGATGCTCCAGGAGAAGGTGATGCGTGAGTCTCTGCGCGACCGCGACGACGTGCCGGCCGCGGAGGCTTACGAGGCCGTGCCGCCGGGGACGCTCCCCGCCGTCGGCGTCTCGGCCACCAACGAGGCGGCGGCCGAAGGTGCGCCCTCGCGCCCCTACACCATCGCCTCGCGTCACGAGCGGCGCAGGTCGAGCTGAAGGCGTGAACCGTCAACCGTAGCCCGTGACGGGAAGAGTTTGTGTCTCGTCACGGCTTGAGGTTTACAAGTCACGTACCTTCTCTTGTCCCGGTTGACGGTTCACGAGTTCTTATGTCCCAAGACATCGAGCGAGAAAAAGAGATCGCCGCCGGGAAGCGCGCGTCCGCGTCCTACCCGGTGCCGCCGGCCGAACTGATTGACGCCCTGCGCGCCGAGCACGAGGGCTGGGTCTCGGAAGTCGTCGAGGCTTTCGGCGAGTTGACGCTGGTCGTGCCCCGCGAGCAGGTCGCCGACGTGTGCGCGCACCTGAAGACGGCGCCGGGCTTCGAGTTCGACATGCTCTCGGACATCACCGGCGCCGACCGCGGGCCGGAGGAGGAGCCGCGCTTCGAGGTCAACTACCACCTCTTCTCGACGAAGCGCTACCACCGCCTGCGCCTGAAGGTGCTGCTCAATCAGGAGGACACGCACGTCCCCACGGTGACGACCGTCTGGCGCACGGCCAACTGGCACGAGCGCGAGACCTTCGACATGTTCGGCGTCATCTTCGACGGACACCCCGACCTGCGCCGCATCCTCCTGCCCGACGACTGGCAGGGGCACGCGCTGCGTAAAGACTTCCCGCTGCGCGGCTACGAGCCGTACAGCCTGACTTGATTTGAAGAGGGCCTCCGAAGCCTTGATGAACCAGAACCCAGCGCAGTTCGGTAGCAACTTCCCACGGACGCCACAGCAGCCGCAGCAGAAAGGCTGTCTGGGTCGGAACTGGAAGTGGATGCTCCCCGTCGGCTGCCTCGGGTTGATATTCGCGGGGGTCGCACTGATCGGCGGCATCGTCTTCGTGGCGATGTCGGCCATCAAGTCTTCGGAGGTTTATCAGGGCGCGCTCAAGGTCGCACAGACGCACCCGGCCGCCGTCGAGCGTCTGGGACAGCCGGTCAAGGACGGCTGGTTCGTTCAGGGCAACGTCAAGCTGGACGCAGGCGGGGGTCATGCCGACCTCCAGGTTCCGGTCTCCGGCCCGAAGAACTCCGGGACGCTCTACGTCAGTGCCGTCAGCACTGACGGCACCTGGATGTATGAGCGGCTCGATCTGGCCGTCGGCGGCGAGACGACTTCCCTGCTCGACCGCAACGTCGTGCAGCCGCCCTCGGGTTCAACGGTTGATGTTGAAGAGGATGCCGACGGCTCTTCGGGCGACGAGGCCGAGGAGACTACGGATCATGAAACGGGCACAGGTAACTCGAATGTTTCCGAGGGGAAGATCATCCCGGGCGGCATTCTCAACGAGAAGGCTGTCAGCAAGCCGCAGCCGCCCTACCCGCCGGCCGCGCGGGCCGCGCGAGCGTCGGGCAGCGTAACGGTGGAGGTGACGGTTGACGAGACCGGGAGCGTCGTCTCGGCGGCGGCCGTCTCGGGCCACCCGCTCCTGCGTGCGGCGGCGGTGGCGGCCGCGAGGCAGGCGAAATTCTCGCCGACGCTTTTAAGCGGAAAGCCGGTGAAGGTCTCCGGCCTGCTGACCTACAACTTCGTGCTCGAACAGTAGGGACGTTCAAGAGACTACGCAGCATGAGTGCATCCACGACAAACCTGCCGCCGGCGTTCGAGGTCGTAGACCGGCCGCTCGACACGCAGATGACCATCTCGTTCGGGCCGCAGCACCCGTCCACGCACGGCGTGCTCCGGCTCGAACTCGTCCTCGACGGCGAGATGGTCGTCAAGTGCGTGCCCGACATCGGCTACCTGCACACGGGGATGGAGAAGCTCTTCGAGTACAAGAAGTACCAGCAGGGCATCGTCATCACCGACCGCATGGACTACCTCAACCCCCTCGGGAACAACCTCGCCTACTGCATGGCGGTGGAGAAGCTCCTCGGGCTGGAGATACCCGAGCGCGCGCAGATCATCCGCGTGCTGATGTGCGAGTTGCAGCGCATCGCCTCGCACATGGTCTGGCTGGGGACGCACGCGCTCGACATCGGCGCGATGACCGTCTTCTTCTACTGCTTCCGCCAGCGCGAGCGCATCCTGAATCTGATCGAGGCGGCCTCCGGCGAGCGCATGACGCCGTCCTACTTCCGCATCGGCGGCCTGATGATGGACCTGCCCGCGGGCTTCGACCAGCGCTGCCGGCAGTTCGCCGAAGACTTCCCCGCCGCGGTCGAGGAGTGGCACGACCTCCTCTCGGGGAACCGCATCTTCCAGAACCGCACGAAGGGCGTCGGGGTCATCTCGGCCGAGGACGCCATCGACTGGGGCCTGACCGGCCCATCTTTGCGCGGCAGCGGCGTGCCCCTGGACATCCGCCGCGCCAATCCTTACTGCGGCTACGAGACCTACGAGTTCGAGGTGCCGACCGAATCGGGCTGCGACGTGTGGTCGCGCTACATGGTGCGCATGCGCGAGATGGTCGAGTCGAACCGGATCATCAAGCAGGCGCTCGCGCGGCTCCGCCCCGGCCCCATCAAGGCCGACGCGCCGAAGGTCGTTTTGCCCGAGCGCGAGGCGATGAAGACGCACATGGACGCGCTCATCCACCACTTCTTGATCGTCGCCGAGGGCTTCAACGTCCCCGCCGGCGAGGTCTACCAGCCCATCGAGGGCTCGAAGGGCGAGCTGGGCGTCTACGTCAAATCGGACGGCGGCCCCAAGCCCGCGCGCGTCCACGTCCGTGGGCCGTCATTCATCAACCTCTCGGCCCTGCCCGACATGGTCAAGGGCGAGATGGTCGCCGACGTGGTCGCCGTCATCGGCTCGATTGACATCGTGCTCGGGGAGATTGACAGATGAATTCAGGAGTCAGGAGTCAGGAGTCAGAATAAAGGCGGCCTCCGCCTTACCATTCTGACTCCTGACTCCTGACCCCTGACTCCTAAGCTTATGAGTCAGCAGTTCACACCGAACAACCCGCTGCCGCAGGAGGCGAAGGTGCCGCAGGAGATCGCGGTCTTCTCCCCCGAAGTCGAGGCGGAGATGGACAGGCATTTGGCGAAGTACCCGGTCAAGCGCTCGGCCATCCTCCCGCTGATGTTCGTCGTGCAGCGCGAGCGCGGCGGCCACCTCGACCCGCCGGGCGTGGCCTACCTGGCCGACCGCCTCGGCGTGCGCATCACGGACATCTGGGAGGTCGCGACCTTCTACTCGATGATCAACACGGAGCCGGTCGGCAAGTACCACTTGCAGGTCTGCAAGACGCTCTCGTGCAAGATCCTGGGCGCGGGGCGCGTCACGGCGAAGTGCACGGAGCGGCTCGGCATCAAGCCGGGTCAGACGACCGAGGACGGCCTCTTCTCGCTCTCCGAAGTCGAGTGCCTCGGCTCCTGCGGCACCGCGCCGATGATGCAGATCGGCTTCGACTACTACGAGAACCTGACCGACGAGAGGGTTGACGAGATCATCGACAAGTGCCGGAGCGGCGAACTGTCGAACGGCGTCCGCTGAAGAAGATTATGTTTATAGGCGCGATTGGCTGCGAGCCTTTACAACTGCGGCGGGTGAAGCTTCATAACTCCGCGTCGCTCGAAGTGTACCGCGCGAACGGCGGGTACGAGGCGCTGCGGAAAGTCCTCGACGGGATGTCGCCGGACGATGTGATCGGCGAGGTCAAGAAGTCCGCGCTGCGCGGCCGCGGCGGCGCCGGCTTCCCGACGGGGATGAAGTGGGGCTTCGTGCCCAAAGACTCGCCGAAGCCGAAGTACGTCGTCTGCAACGCGGACGAGTCGGAGCCGGGCACCTTCAAAGACCGCTACCTGATGGAGCGCGACCCGCACATGCTCATCGAGGGCATGTTGATTGCCGCCTACGCCCTCGGCGCGCGCACCAACTACGTCTACACGCGCGGCGAGTACCGCTACCTCATCGAGATCATGGACGTGGCGCTCGCGGAGGCGCGCGCCGCCGGCCTGCTCGGCGAGAAGATTCTCGGCACCGACTTCAACTGCGACATCTACACGCACACCGGCGCGGGCGCCTACATCTGCGGCGAGGAGACGGCGCTCCTGAACTCCCTGGAAGGTCTGCGCGGGCACCCGCGCATGAAGCCTCCCTTCCCGGCGGTCGCGGGCCTCTACGGCTGCCCGACCGTCGTCAACAACGTCGAGACCCTGACGGCCGTGCCCGACATCATCAAGATGGGGGGCGAGGCTTACCAGAAGCTCGGGACGGAGAAGAGCGGCGGGACGAAGGTCTGGAGCGTCTCGGGCCACGTCAACCGCCCAGGCGTCTACGAGCTGCCGATGGGCTACGACGACATGGAGCGCTTCATCATGGAGGACTGTCAGGGCATCGCGGGCGGGCGGCAGTTGAAGGCCGTCATCCCCGGCGGGTCGTCGGTCTACATCATGCCGGCCTCCGACATCGTGGGCAAAGACGTACGGATGGATTACGAGGGGCTGGTCGCGGCCGGCTCTTCGGTCGGCTCGGGCGGCTTCATCGTGATGGACGAGACGGTGGACGTGTTCGAGTCCACGAAGAACCTGACCGAGTTCTACAAGCACGAGTCCTGCGGCTGGTGCACGCCCTGCCGCGAGGGCACCGACTGGCTGGTCAAGGTCTTCAAGCGCATCGAGGCCGGCGAGGGGCGGCCCGACGACGCACAGCTCCTCCTGGACATCGTGGACAACATCGAGGGCAAATCTTTCTGCCCGCTCGGCGACGCCGCGTCCTGGCCCATCCAGTCGGCCATCAAGAAGTTCCCCGAGGATTTCCGCCGCAGGGTCTTGAACGGCAACGGCCACGGCCGTGAAGGGCTGCCGACGGCTTAAGTGTCGCGCGCAAGGGTCTCGAAGATGAGCAGACTCCTCTTAATCATCGCCGCCGTCGTCTGCGCCGCGGGTTTACTCGGCGCGGGGGCGACGACGCACGCCGTGGCAGGCGTTGCGCAGTGTCGCGGCACAGACCGCACCATCCCGAAGCAGATCAGGTTCCCGAAGGGGCGCACGACCGCGGTCATCAAGGATACCGTCCGGCTCTGCACCTCGCACGAGTACACCCTGCGCGCGCGCGCCGGACAGATGATGACCCTCAACCTTGCGACCGGCAAGCGCACGAGCTTCACGCTCTCGGCCCCTTCCGGCGACACGGTCGAGGGCGCGGACGGCGTGAAGGACTGGTCGGGCGAACTGCCCCAGACGGGCGACTACGTCATCAACATCGGCACGGACGCGACCGCCGCGTACACGCTCGAAGTCACGATCAGGTGAACGGTATCGGTTGAAGCAAATGTCAGCAGAACTAGTCAAAGTCACAGTCAACGGCCAGGAGTTGCAGGTCGAGAAGGGCGCCCGCCTCATCGACGTGTGCAGGGAGAACGGGTACTCGATCCCCTCCTTCTGCTACTACGCCGACCTCGCGCTCCAGGCTTCGTGCCGGATGTGCCTCGTCCGCATCGAGAAGATGCCGAAGCTCCAGACCTCCTGCACCATCACCTGCACGGACGGGATGGTGGTGACGACACAGTCCGAGGAGATCGAGAAGGCGCAACGCGGCATGGTCGAGTTCCTGCTCGCCAACCACCCGCTCGACTGCCCCGTCTGCGACCGCGGCGGCGAGTGCGAGTTGCAGGAGATGGTCTTCGACTGGGGCAACCTCGAAGAGCGCTTCACCGAGCGGAAGAACTACGCGCCCGAGAAGTTCCTCTCCCCCATCGTCGCCAACGACTCGCAGCGCTGCATCCTCTGCAAGCGCTGCACGCGCGTCTGCGACGAGTGGATGGGCGAGGACGCCATCGAGGCCGGCGGGCGCGGCGCGCACACGGTCATCGGCACCTACGGCGGCTGGCTCAACTGCTCGCAGTGCGGCAACTGCATCGAGGTCTGCCCGACCGGGACTTTGCTTGATGCCACATACAGGCATCAGACAAGGCCGTGGGAATTGAACCGCACGACTTCGACCTGCTCTTTCTGCTCCGACGGCTGCCAGTTCTCGGTCGGCTCGCGCCGCGGCGAGGTGATGAGGGTCGTGGCGCGCGACCGCTACGTCAACGGCCACAACGGCGAGTTCCTCTGCATCAAGGGGCGCTTCGCACACCCGTTCGTCAACCACGAGGAGCGCCTGCGCACGCCGCTCGTCCGCTATAAGAAGGGCGGCCGGCTCGTCCCCGCGACCTGGGAGGAGGCCGTCCGTTTCGCCTCAGAGAAGTTGAAGGGGGTGATTGACGCGAGCGGGGGCAACTCGGTCGGCGTGGTCGGCAGCCCGCGCCTGACGAACGAGTCGAACTGGGCGCTTTTGAAGTTCGCGCGCGAGGTCCTGGGGACGGACAAGTACACCGCGACCGAGGCGTTCTCGCTCGTCCCCTTCTTCGAGAATCTGTCCGCGCCCCTCGCCACGCACCGCGACATCCGCCACGCCAAAACGATTCTGCTCATCGGCGGCGAGCCCGAGGAGTTGCAGCCCCTGACGGGACGCGCGATCCGGCAGGCCGTCCGCAACGGCGGCGCCAAACTGGTCATCGTCAACAGCACGCCGATCCGTCTGAAGCAGCAGGCCGCGCAGTTCATCCACGTCCTGCCCGGCTCGGAGGACGCGGCCGTGCTCGCGCTCGCCTCGCCGGGCGATGCGGAGTCTGCGGCGCGCAAGCTCGGCGTCGAGGCGGATGAGCTTGCACGGGCCAGCCAGCTCATCAGCGAGACCGCCGGCGACGTGGTCGTCCTCTTCGGCGGCGAGCTGAGCGCGGAGGCGCAGGCCGTGCTCGCGCGCATCCCTTCGGCCTTCGGCGAGAAGGAGGGGCGCCGTTTCCTCCTGCACCCGCTGCCGCTCTTCAACAACAGCGTCGGCTGTCACGACCTCGGGATGATGTCGGGCTCGTACAACCCGCTCGAAATCCTCGACGCCGCGGGCTCGGATGTGCGCGCGCTCTACGTCGCCGGGAGTTTCCTGCCGGCGCACCTCGAAGGGCGCGAGGAGACTCTCTCGCGGCTCGACCTGCTCGTCGTGCAGGAGCTGTTCCTGACCGAGACGGCCGCGGCGGCCGACGTGATCTTCCCCGCCGCCTCTTTCGCGGAGGTGGACGGGACGTTCACGAACAACGGCGGGCTCGTCCAGCGCGTGCGCCAGTCGATCTCGCCCGTGCACCAGTCGAAGCCCGACTGGGCCATCACGTCGCAGCTCGCCTCGGCCCTGGGTCGAGACCTCGGCTTCCAGATGTCTTCGAGCAACATCTTCCTTGAGATCGCGCGCAACGTCGGGCCTTACGGAGGGCTGCGCTACCCTCTGCTCAAGGACGAGTCGAAGCCCGTCCAGGTCAAGCACGCCCTCGCCTCCGACGGGGACGGCGCCTGGCTCGTCGGCGCCTTACGCGACGCGGTCTCGGCGCTCGTCGAGTCCGGCGAGAAGTTGACGGAGACGCCTCCGGTCGGGCACGAACTCTTCAAGCTCGGCGTGCTGACGGGCAAGGTGCCGCAGTTCCACCTGCTGGCCGCCGGCAACCCCGAGCCCGAGAGCGTGCTCATCTCCCCCCTCTACCAGATCACGGTTGACCCCTCGCTGCGGCGCGCGTCGGCCGCGGGAGACTGAAAAGGGCGTGAACCGTGAGCCGTCAACCGTGACAAGTAAGAACAGGTTTTATCTCGTCACGGTTGACGGCTCACGGTTCACGATTCACTAAAGATATGGACTGGCTCTCAAACCAAATCGGGTCGGACTGGGCGCGCGCGTTGGGGCAGTTCGTCGGCATCAACGTCGGGTTCGTCGTCGTGCTGATGATCGTGGCCTACACGGTCCTGGCCGAGCGGCGCGTGCTGGGGTTCATACAGGGGCGGCTGGGGCCGAACCGCGTGGGGCCGGGCGGCCTCTTCCAGCCGTTCGCGGACCTCTTGAAGTTCATCTTCAAGGAGGAGATCACGCCGTCGGCCTCGACGCGCTTCGTCTACTTCCTGGCGCCCATCATCGCGATCACGGCGGCGCTGATGCCGATCATCGTCTACCCGTTCGGCCCGGAGGTCACGCTCCCCTTCCTCGGCAAGTTCCCGCTCGTCATCGCGCGCTTCGACATCGCGCTGCTCTACGTGCTCGGCATCACGTCCGTCGGCGTCTACGGCGTGGCGCTCGCGGGCTGGTCTTCGAACTCGAAGTACAGCCTGATGGGCGGCCTGCGCGCGGCGGCGCAGATGATCTCGTACGAGCTGTCGCTCGGCCTCTCGCTCGTCGGCGTGGTGCTGATGTCGGGGACGCTCAACCTCTACGAGATCGTCGAGAAGCAGGGGGGCGCGTGGGGCTTGAACTGGAACGTCTGGAACATCTGGAGCGCGGGCACCTTCCCGCAGGTCATCGGGTTCATCACCTACCTCATCTCGGCCATCGCCGAGACGAACCGCGTGCCGTTCGACCTGCCCGAGGCCGAGACCGAGCTGGTCGCGGGCTTTCACACCGAGTACTCGGCGCTGAAGTTCGCGCTCTTCTTCATGGCCGAGTACGTCAACATGTTCACGGTCTCGATGCTGGCCACGACGCTCTTCCTGGGCGGCTGGCAGGGGCCGTTCGTGGACATCTTCCCGTGGATTGGTATCGTCTGGTTCCTTTTGAAGGTCGTCTTCTTCCTCTTCCTCTACATCTGGCTGCGCGGGACGCTGCCGCGCTTCCGCTTCGACCAGTTGATGAGCTTCGGCTGGAAGTTCCTGCTCCCGGTCGCCATCCTCAACGTGATCCTGACGGCGACCGTCATGTTCTTCCGCCTGAGATGATTTGAGATGTTCAACGTGCTTCAGAGCATTCCGCTCCTGCTCTTCGTGCTCTTCGGCGCGATGGCCCTGGGGTTCGCCGTGGCGATGGTGGCCCAGCGCAACCCGCTCTACAGCGCCATCTCGCTCGTCGGCGTCTTCGTCTCGCTGGCCTGCCTGTACCTGACCCTGCACGCGCCGTTCATCGCGGCCATCCAGGTCATCGTCTACGCCGGCGCGATCATGGTGCTCGTCATCTTCGTCATCATGCTCCTGAACGTCGATGAGGAGGTGCGGCGCCCCGTGCGGCTGCACTACCTCATCCCGGTCGGCATGCTGCTGGCGGCGGTGCTCGTCGGCGAGGCGGCCTTCATGCTCTCACTCGGCACAGGCACCGCGGCGGTCTTGCCCACGGAGCCCGTCGGGGATGTCGGCCTGACGGCCTCCATCGGGACGGGCATGTTCACGAAGTACCTGCTGCCGTTCGAGGTAACCTCCGTGCTCATCCTGATGGCGCTCGTCGGCGCCATCACGCTCGCGCGGCAGGGGCGCACGCCGCTGCTGGCCGCGCCGGGCAGCGTGAGCGAGGAGCCGCCGGTGCTGGTCGCGGGGGGCGACCTCGCCTTGAAGCCCGGCGACACGGCGGCCACGGGTCGCGCCTACGCGCGCGAGCAGATCAGGAGCGGCGACGCGGCCGCGCCCTCGAACGTCCCGAGAAGGGGGGAGGAAGAACCATGATCCCTTTGACCTGGTACCTCGCGCTCTCGGCCGTGCTGTTCACCATCGGCGCGGTCGGCGTCATCACCAAGCGCAACGCCATCCAGATGTTCATGTGCATCGAGCTGATGCTCAACGCCGTGAACCTGACCTTCGTCGCCTTCGCCAGCTACTTCGGCGACGTGACCGGCCAGCTCTTCGTCTTCATCGTGATGACGGTCGCGGCCGCCGAGGCCGCCGTCGGCCTCGGGATCATCATCGCCATCTTCCGCAACCGCGAGTCGCTCGACGTGGACGACGCGAGCGTGCTGAGACTCTAAAGTTGTGAGTGGCTGAAGGAGTCTTAAATGTATGCCGGACGTTCCGTCTGACGGCTCCGTGTCGAAAGAAGAGGGGGAAGAGACAGAATCACGGACTGAAGCTCTGGCACTCTTATATTGCGAATTACTGCGATCACTTTACTCGAAGGATATTTTAGGCGAGGGAGATATCAACGACATTTTTGCCAACGCCGTCGAAGAATCCTCCCCACAGGAAGAAGAGATAATACAGAGCATTTACGAGTATTTTCTCGGAACATTTGACGACGACGGGGATGATTTGGACGATGAGGAAGCCGATTCCGAGAATGAGCCATGACTAACCATCTACTTTCCGTTGTTGTCTTCGCGCCGCTGGTCGGCGCCATGATCTGCTGGCTCGTCGGGCGGAAGGTTCGCAGCGAATCTCTCATCTCGGCGGTGGCGTGCGGGTCGGTGGCGGTCTCCGCCATCTGCGCCTTCATCGTCGCCTTCACGGGCGAGGGCGGCGGCGCGCTGCGGAACCCTTCGGCGGCGCCCGTCTACAGCCACCTCTGGACGTGGATCCAGGTCGGGAGCTTTCGCGCCGACTACGGGTTCGCGATGGACAGGCTCTCGGGCGTCTACGCCTGCTTCATCACGTTCGTCGGCTTCCTCATCCACCTCTTCGCGACCGGGTACATGCACGGCGACCGCGGGTTCTACCGCTTCTTCGCCTACCTGAACCTGTTCATGTTCATGATGCTGACGCTCGTGCTCGGCGACAACCTGCTGCTGATGTTCGTCGGGTGGGAGGGCGTGGGGCTCTGCTCGTACCTCCTCATCGGTTATTACACCGACCGGAAGGAGGCGGGCGACGCGGCGAAGAAGGCTTTCGTCGCCAACCGCATCGGCGACTGGGGCGTCGTGCTCGGCATCATGCTGGTCTTCTTCCTGACGGCCAAAGCGGGCGCGCCCTCCATCAGCTACTTCGACAAGCCGCTCTCGGTGCTCGGCACGAGCGGGAGCCCCGAGGTCGTGAGCGCGCTCAGGACTATCGGCGGGATGGCCGTGGACGGCTTCGGCTGGCACTGGATTTTTGCGGGCGGCATCACCTCGGCCGCCGTGCTGCTCTTCATCGGCGCGACGGGCAAGTCGGCGCAGATACCTCTGTTCGTCTGGCTGCCGGACGCGATGGCGGGGCCGACGCCCGTCTCGGCGCTCATCCACGCCGCGACGATGGTCACGGCGGGCGTCTACATGGTCGTCCGCTGCTCGGCCATCTTCTCGCACGCGCCGACGGCGCTCTTCATCGTCGCCGTCATCGGCGCGGCCACGGCCATCTTCGCCGCGACCATCGGCATCGCGCAGAACGACATTAAAAAAGTCCTGGCCTACTCGACCGTCTCGCAGTTGGGCTACATGTTCCTCGCGTGCGGCGTGGGTGCCTTCGTCGCGGCCATCTTCCACGTGATGACGCACGCCTTCTTCAAGGCGCTCCTCTTCCTCGGCTCCGGCTCGGTCATCCACGGGATGCACCACGAGCAGGACATGCGGCGGATGGGCGGCCTCAGGAAGTACATGCCCGTCACCTTCGCGACGATGGCGACGGGCTGGCTCGCCATCAGCGGCTTCCCTCTGCTCTCGGGCTTCTTCTCGAAGGACGAGATTCTGTGGAAGACGTGGAGCAGCGGGACGGTGGGGACGGCCGGGGCGGGCAAAATCCTCTGGGTCATCGGCATCGTCACGGCGGGCCTGACGGCCGTCTACATGACGCGCCTGATGGTGTTGACCTTCTGGGGCTCCGAGCGCTTCCGAGAGACGCACGCCGGCGGCGAGGCCGACGAGGCGCACGCGCACGCCTACGACGAAGGGCGCGGGCCGCACGACGCGCACACGCCTTCGGAGGGCGACCGCCCGCACCACGCGCCGGGCGACGCGATTGACGGCCACGCGCACGGCCCGCACCACGCTGACTTCGCCGACGAAGAGGAGGAGCAGGAGGAGCACCACCACGGCCCCTTGGAGCCGCACGAGTCGCCCTGGGCGATGACCGTGCCGCTGGTCGTGCTCGCCGTCCTCTCGGTCGTCGGCGGCTGGGTCGGCATCCCTTACGCCCTGAGCGGCGGGGCCGTCGCGAACTACTTCGAGCAGACGCTTGAGCCGGTCGTCGCACAGGCGCCCGAGGTCGGCGAAGCAATCTCGCACGGCGCGGGCGCGGCGACGCACGCCGCGGGCGCGACGGCCGAGGCTCCGGCCGCGCACGGCAACGAGGGCGCTCTGCCGCAGTCGGTCGGCGAAGGCGAGGCCGGGCACGGCTCACCCGCGGGTCACGGCGCGGCCCCGGCCGCGCCGTCCGAGCACGCACACGACCCTGCCGAGGTCGCGCAGGAGCGACTCTTCACGGGCATCTCCATCGTCGTCGGCCTGCTCGGCATCGGGCTCGGCTGGGTGCTCTTCAGCAGGAGGCCGCTCATGAAGCTGCCGACGCTGCTGGAGAACAAGTACTACGTGGACGAGGTCTACGACGCGGCGATCATCAACCCCATCAAGACGGGCTCGCGCGAAGGGCTCTGGCGCTTCTTCGACGTGGGCGTCATCGACGGGCTGGTGAACGGGCTCGGCCGCGGGACGGCCGCGCTCGGCGGGCTGCTGCGCTACATGCAGGCCGGCTTCGTCCGCTCCTACGCGGCCATCATCCTGCTCGGCGCGCTGGCCGTCCTCGGCTACTTCGCCTGGAACGCCTGGCAGCTCGGGCTCGCACGGTAAAAAGCATATGCAGCACTACCTGCTCACCGTTCTCATCCTTCTGCCCTTTGTCGGCGCGCTGGCGCTCGCCGCGCACGGGCTCTTCGCGCCCTACGCGGACGCGAAGCACTACCGGTGGATCGCGCTCGGCTTCTCGCTCCTGACCTTCGCGGCGTCGCTGCTCCTGCTCAGCCAGCCCGTGGGCCTGGGGACGGGCGGCACATTCCACTTCGTGCAGGACGTGCCCTGGGTCGAATCGCTCGGCGCGCACTACCACGTCGGCGTGGACGGCATCAGCCTCTGGCTCGTGATCCTGACGACGCTGCTGTTGCCCATCTCGATCCTCTCGTCATGGAACTCGGTCGAGAAGCGGCCGCTCGCCTTCTTCGCCTTCATGCTGCTCCTGGAGTCGGCGATGATCGGCGTCTTCGTCTCGCTCGACCTGCTCCTCTTCTACCTCTTCTTCGAGGCGTCGCTCGTCCCGATGTTCTTCCTCATCGGGGCCTGGGGCGGCGAGCGTCGTCTCTACGCGGCGGTCAAGTTCTTCATCTACACGGCGGTCGGGAGCCTCCTGATGCTCGCCGGCATCATCTGGCTCTGGTACCTCTACTCCAACATCCCGGGCGGGACGGGCGCGGGCACGTTCGACTACGTGCGGCTGCTCGACGCCTTGCAGCAGGGCAAGATGTCGCTCACGGCCGGCAACGTCGCCACGCGCGAGCAGGCGGTCCTGTTCGGTCTCTTCGCGCTCGCCTTCAGCGTCAAGGTGCCGCTCTTCCCGTTCCACACGTGGCTGCCCGACGCGCACACGGAGGCGCCGACGGCCGGCTCCGTCATCCTCGCCGGCGTGCTCCTCAAGATGGGGACGTACGGGCTGATGCGCTTCAACTTCGCGCTCTTCCCCGAGGCGACGCGCGAGTACGCGCCGCTCTTCGTCGTGCTCGCCGTCATCGGCATCATCTACGGCGCGCTGGTCGCGATGGTGCAGCCGGACGTAAAAAGGCTGGTCGCCTACTCTTCCGTGAGCCACATGGGCTTCGTCGTCCTCGGCATGTTCAGCTTTACCGAGTGGGGCATGCAGGGCGCGCTCTACCAGATGCTCAATCACGGCGTCTCGACCGGCGCGCTCTTCCTTTTGGTCGGCATGATCTACGAGCGGCGGCACACGCGCATGATCTCCGACTTCGGCGGGCTGTCGAAGCCGATGCCGCTCTTCGCCACGCTCTTCATCTTCACGACGCTCTCGTCCGTCGGGCTCCCGCTCCTGAACGGCTTCGTGGGCGAGTTCCTCATCATGTTCGGCTTCTGGAACTCCGACCCGCTCGTCCATAACGTGTCGCGCCACTGGGTCGTGACGATGCTGGCGGCGACGGGCGTCATCTGGGCGGCGGTCTACATGCTCTGGATGGTACAGCGCGTCTTCTTCGGGCGCGTGACTCACCCGGAGAATCGCGGGCTCGCGGACTTGAGCTGGCGCGAGATCGGCCTGCTCGCGCCGCTGCTCGTGCTGATGCTCTACATGGGCGCCTACCCGCGCCCGTTCCTTGCGCGCGCGCGCGCGAGCGTCGAGGCCGTCCGCGCGCGCGTCGTCGCCGGCGGCTCGCAGGGAGTCTTCCACGCCGAGGCCCGCGAGACGGCGAAGTAAGGATGATGCGTCCGCTCACACAAACAGCTTTCGCGCTCCTGCTGCTGCTCGCCGCCGCCGGCGCACCGGCGCAGGAGAAGGGCGCGCCCGCACCGACGACGAACGGGGACGGCTTCAGGCTGAAGGGGCTGGACGGGAAGTTCTACGACACTTCGGAGATGCGCGGCGACGTGCTCGTCGTCTCGTTCGGCGCGACGTGGTGCGTGCCCTGCGCCTGGGAGCAGGTGGCGGTCGAGGAGCTCAAAGTCGAGTACGCGGGTAAGCCCGTCCGCTTCCTCTGGGTCAGCATCGAAGACCCGAAGCAGGTCTCGAACAACATCCTCCGCCATTACGCGAAGGAGCGGCGGATGACCGTCCCCGTCCTGCGCGACCCGGGCGGCGTGGCGCTGGCGCAGTACGAAAGGACGGGCAACCGCGTCCCCGTCGTCGTCTTTATCGACGCCGAGGGGCGCCAGAGCGGCAAGGCGCAGCAGGGGATGCCGCAGGATATAACCGTCTACAAACAACTGGTGCGCGAACGCGTCAACGCGCTCCTCGCCGCGCTCCCCGGCGGCGGGGCCGGGGGCAGATAACCAGAAGAGTTGGACACGATGAACCTGAGCTTAGCATTCGTAAACCCGTCCGCGCCCGACGTGAACCTCGGAATCCTTTTGCCCGAGTTGCTCCTCGCCATCGCGGGCGTCGTCGTCATGTTGGTGGACGCCTTCACGCGGCGGACGGCGCAGCGCTGGGTGACGGGGGCCGTCTCGCTCGGGGGGCTCGCCGCCTCGGCCGCGGCCACCCTGTGGCTGTGGAACGGCGCCGACGGCCAGGTCGGCGGCTCGGCCTGGGACGGCATGATCGTCCTCGACCCTTTGCGCCTCTCCTTCACGCTGGTCTTCATCGTCGTCGCGGCACTGACCGTGCTCGTCTCGATGATCTGGGTCGAGTGGGAGGGTCTGCCCGCGGGCGAGTTCCACACGCTGCTGCTGTTCGCCACGGTCGGGATGATGCTGATGGCGGCCGGCAACGACCTCGTGATGATCTTCCTCGGGCTGGAGATCCTCTCCATCGCGACCTACGTGATGGCGGGCTTCCGCCGCAGCGACGTGCGCTCGAACGAGTCGTCGCTCAAATACTTTATCCTCGGCTCGTTCTCCTCGGCCTTCCTGCTCTTCGGCATCGCGCTCGTCTACGGCGCGACGGCAAAGGCCATCCCGGGCGGGGTGCTGGCGGGGACGACGAACCTGTCCGTCATCGCCGAGCGTATCAACGACAGCCTCTACCCGCCGCTCCTCTTCGCGGGCGCGGCGATGCTTTTGATCGGCTTCGGCTTCAAGGTCGCGCTCGCGCCCTTCCACGTCTGGACGCCCGACGTGTACGAGGGGGCGCCCACGCCCGTCACGGCCTTCATGGCCGCCGGGCCGAAGGCCGCGGGCTTCGCCGCCTTCATGCGCGTCTTCCTCTTCGCCTTCCCTCTGGCCGCGGCCGCGGCGACTTCGAAGTCCAACACCGGCGCGCAGCTCCACTCCGCGTGGCTCGACGCGCTGTGGCTGCTGGCCATCTTGACGATGAGCATGGGGAACGTCGTCGCGCTCGTGCAGACGAACGTCAAGCGGATGCTGGCCTACTCGTCCATCGCACACGCGGGCTACGCGCTGGTCGGGTTCGTGGCGGCGGGCGCGGCGGCCGACCCCGGGCGGCGCGACGACGCGGTCGCGGCGGTCGTCTTCTACCTGCTCGTCTACGCCGTGATGAACCTCGGCGCCTTCGCGGTCGTCACGCTCATCGCGCGCAGCGGCGACCGGAGGACGGACGTGGAGGACTACCGCGGCATCGGGTTCCAGTCGCCGGCGCTCTCGCTCACGCTCTCGCTCTTCCTATTGAGTCTGCTGGGCGTGCCCCTCACGGCCGGGTTCATGGGCAAGGTGGTGGTCTTCAGCGAGGCTTTGGCCCAGGGGTACAAGTGGCTGGTCATCATCGGCGTGCTAAACACGGCGATTTCTGTATACTATTACCTGCGGCTGATCGTCGTGATGTTCTTCCGCGAGCGCACGACGCAGTGGCACTCGCCGCGCATACCGGCGAGTCTGGCGGTGGCTTTGGTGTTGACGGCGGGCGGGGTGCTCTACCTCGGGCTCTTCCCCGGTAGCGTCATCAACGCCTTCCGCGCACAGTTGAACGTCGTTTCGGCCCTGCGCTGACTTCGCATCCGGCACCCCGAGTGGGTCGGCCCGGGTCGCGCGGGCCGACCCACTCGGGGTTTTGCTTTTGCAGTTGAGCGCGATACAGATGAGAGCCGCGGCCGAGACCGCACAACCTTACGCAGCGACCGACGCGGGCGCCGCCGCGCCGTCGCGCCCCGGCTCGGCCGAGGCGCTGGTGGCCGAAGTCCGCGAGCGGCTCGGCGAAGAGTGGCCGCCGCGCGTCTACCACGAGCGCATCCTGCCTCTGCGCACGCGCGCGCACACAGTCCCCACGGCCGCGAAGAACGCCCCGGTCGAGGTGCAGCACACGCTGCTCGGCATCGAGCTGAAGGTCGGCCGGCGCCGCGTCTCTTGCCCCGACTTCGCGACGGCGCGCTACCTCTCGGTCTTCGCCCGCGCGGGCGTCGCCGCCGTCGCCGTCCCTTACGACATCACGAAGATTTCGAGGCTCGCGGATGAACTTGAGTCGGCCTGGCAGCGGACGCTCCTGTTGGCCGACCACCTGACCGAGGGGCGCGCCCCCTCCTTCCGTGCGCGCGTGCGCTCGGCGGCGCTCAGAGAGGTCAAGCGCGAGATCGAAGAGGCGGGCGCGGGCACGGCCGTCCCGGCCTTCAACCAGAACACAAAGCAGCGCGCGCCGCGCATCTAAAGTACCGACGAGGGGGTTTTAAGACTTTTTCAAGATGACTGCACAGCCGACCCAGCACGCGACCGAGGAGCAGCTCGACGCGCTTCCCTTCCCTTACAGCCAACGTCCCTACTGCCCGTACGAGCCGTTCGAGAAGCGGGTAGGGAGCATCCGCGTCCTCGTCGTCAACGACCTCCTGCGCGACGAGTCGGACCTCTCCGAGACGGCGCGCCGCGAGTGGGGCGAGTCGGCGGCGGCGAAGCTCGAACGCGAGCGCTACATCTCCGGGCTTGCGCTCGACAACATCGTCAACAACATCAAGCGGCTGGTCGAGGAGCCCGAGATACACGTCGCGCATCTCTCCGAGGCGGTCGAGGCCGCCGCGAAGTTCCAACCCGATGCCGTCGTGCTGAGCGGGACTTTATCGGACTTCGACTACTACAACCCGGAGCTGCTCCGGCGCTTCGGCGCGTGGGCGGTGAAGACGACGACGCCCATCCTCGGCATCTGCGGCGGCCACCAGCTCATCGGCCTCTGCTTCGGCGTGCCCTGCGTCACGCTCGACGACAAGGAGCCGGGCGAACGCCGCGACGGGCGCAACTTCGAGTACCAGTACCGCTTCATCCGCATCACGGAGCCCGAAGACCCCATCTTCCAGGGCATCCGCGACCGCGAGGGGAGCGGCTGGCAGGATTACACGACCGAGGGCGACATCCTTCGGGTCTGGCAGAACCACGGGCTCCAACTCCCGCGCCTGCCCGAGGGCTTTCAACTGCTGGCGAGTTCGTACCTGTGCCGGAACCAGATGATGGTCAAGCGCGCCGAAGGGCAGCTCATCTACACCGTGCAGTTCCACCTGGAGAAGTCTTTCCAGGACTTGACGAGCAACCTCCAGCGCATCAACCCGAACCTCGCGCCCGAGGAACGCAAGCGCCTGCTGCGCGCGGAGGCCAGCGCGCGGACGATGTGGGCACACCCCAACGAGTCGCGCGACGGCCGTCTGCTCTTCGAGAACTTTTTGATACTCGCGCTCGAACACAAACGGCGCGCGGCCTGAAAGCAAGTAACCGCCGAGACACAGAGGCACGGCTTGAAGCGATGCGTCTTCAAAGCCGTGCCTCTGTGTCTC
>JBJMGP010000233.1:0-34791 GCA_045807865.1 Pyrinomonadaceae bacterium | reverse complement strand
TTGAGAGCGGTGCGCGGGCATTGGCAGGTGGAGAACTCGCTGCACTGGGTCTTGGATGTCGCGTTCCGAGAGGATGCGTGTCGGACGCGGACAGGTCATGCGCCTGAGAACTTGGCAACACTGCGGCACATTGCCGTCAATCTGTTGAAGCAGGAGCGGAGTTGCAAGTTGGGAATTAAGAGCAAGCGGCTCAAAGCCGGGTGGGATGAGAGCTATATGCTCAAGGTGCTGAATATTTAAGATGCGTTCGCCCTACCGCGGAGGGGTGTGCCGAACCTGATTTGTCTGCTACCATGCGGCACGATTTTTACTCGTAACCGGACGGGGGAATATTTGATGGACGCCAGCGAGGAGCAGGTCGAAGAGAGGGCGCGCATACTGGTCGTGGGCGGCGGGTTCGGGGGGCTGTTCACGGCGCTTGAGCTAGCGGGGGCGGGCGAGGTGACGCTCGTCGCCAACGAGGATCACTTCCTGCACACGCCGCTCCTGTACGAGTACCTGAGCGGCGAGGTCGAGGCCTGGCACATCGCGCCGCGCTACACCGAACTGATCGGCAACGACAAAGTCCGCTTCGTCCAGGGCGCCGTGACCGACATCGACTTCGACCGCAAAGAGGTCGCCGTCGCGGGCCGCGTCC
Organism: Pyrinomonadaceae bacterium; assembly: GCA_045807865.1. Taxonomy (GTDB): domain Bacteria; phylum Acidobacteriota; class Blastocatellia; order Pyrinomonadales; family Pyrinomonadaceae; genus QHXN01. Next base: position 34,154 of record JBJMGP010000233.1, on the reverse strand, counting down.
GCAGGCTCGCCTACGACTACCTCGTGCTCGGCGTCGGCGGCGTCACGAACTTCTGGGGCATCGAAGGGGCCGAACAGTACGCGCTCCCCTTCCGCAAAATCCGACACGCCGACGACCTGCGGGCGCGGATGATCGACGCGCTCGACCACATCCCGCCCGACGCCGCGCCGCAGGACGCGCGCCGCGCCTCGACCTACGTCATCGTCGGCGGCGGCGCCTCGGGGGTCGAACTGGCGACGAAGATGTCCGACCTCCTGCGCGACGCCTTCAAACGGCGCGGGCTGCGCGGCGAGCCGCGCGTCGTCGTCGTCGAGATGGCCGCCCAGCTCGTCCCCGGCATGGACGAGGGCATCCGCGAGGTCGTCGAGGGCGTGCTGCACGAGAAGCGCGTCGAGGTCTTCCTGGAGACGCGCGTGGCGCGCGTGCTCCGCGGCGGCGTCGAGCTGGAACACGCGGGCGAGCGCGAGACGATTCAGGCGGCCGGCGTCGTCTGGACGGCGGGCGTGCGGGTCAACCCGCTCGTCGAGAAGCTCGACGTGGAGAAGACGCAGAAGGGGCTCATCGTCGTCGAGCGCACGCTCCAGGTGCGTGGCCGCCCGGAGGTCTTCGCGCTCGGCGACATCGCCTTTTACCCACACATCCCGCCGAGCCTCGCGGGCACGGCGCAGCTCGCCTTCCAGCAGGCGAAGCTCGTCGCGCGCAACGTGCAGGAGCTCATCGACGGCGGCGCCCCCGCGGCCGGACACTTCGAGGAGCTGGGCGAGGCCGTCAGCCTCGGCACCGACACCGCCGCGGTCTTGACGGCCGGGCACGTCGTCACCGGCGAGATCGCGCGACAGGCGCGCTTCGCCCTCTACACCTCGCGGCTGCCGACCTGGCACCACCGCCTCCGCGTCGGCGCCGCCTGGTTCTTCGGCGGCAAGTCGCCCCGCCCGCTCGGCCTGGAAGGGGACATCATCAAGGGTTGACGCGTCGGCGGCGACGAATTACGGGTGCCCGCCCCACCCGAACCCTCAAGCACGCCACCGGAACGGCTTCCGACCTCACCGAAACCGTTTCCGACCTCACCAAAACAATTTCCGATCTCACCGAAACGGTTTCCGACCTAATCAAAACAGTTTCCAACCTCGTCAAAACCATTTCCGACCGCATCGAAACGGCTTCCGACTTGACCAAAACGGTTTCCGACCCGACCAAAACCATTTCCGACTTAACCAAAACCATTTCCGAGCACGCCAAAATCATTTCCGACCTGACCAAAATGATTTCCGACCTCACCTGCACACGTTCCCGAGGCGTCTGTAACGCTTCCGGCTTGAGCTGAACGGCCCCCGCGTCAACGGAACACACGGACGCCGCGTCGGAACACGTCCGCGCGGCGTCGGTGCAGCTCCGGTTCCCTTTTATAGCCGTGTGCGTTTGAGTTCGAGCGAAAGGCGTTGAGCACAGAGACACAGAGACACAGAGACACAGCTGGTTGAGTTATACCTCTTCAAGCTGTGTCTCTGTGTCTCTGTGTCAAAATCCCTCCCGACATTCACACTCATGCAAGTGAAAACCGCTCTAAATCGTAGCCGCCTCGCAGGAGTCGAGGACGGGCGCCTCCTCTTCGGGCTCGGGGCCGCCTTCGCCGAGGTAGGGGCGGCCGGCGGCGACCGTCTCGAAATATTCGCCGATGCGGTCGAGGACTTCGGTGACGGAGTGGGAGTGGTAGATGACCTGGCGGAAGCGCGCGCCGCCGTGGAGCCCCTTGGTGAACTGGCCGGCGAGCTGCTTCATGCGGCCGATGGCGGCGAACTCAGGCATGTCCGCGCGCAGCAGGTCGAAGTACTCGATCAGCACCTCGCGCTTGTCGTCGAGCGTCGGCTGGAAGGGTTCGCGCCCTTCGAGCGTCTCCTCGATCTGACGAAATATCCAGGGGTTCGCCATCGCGCCGCGGCCGATGAGGATGCCGTCACAGTTCGTCTCGCGCCAGCGCTTGAACGCGCCCTCGATGTTGACCACGTCGCCGCTGCCGGAGACGGGGACGGAGACGACCTCCTTCACCTGCCGCACCAGCTCCCAGTCGGCGAGACCTTTGTAAGCCTGCTCCTTCGTCCGGCCGTGCAGGGCGATGTGCTCGGCGCCGCAGGCTTCGGCGAGGCGTGCCACCTCGACCGCGTTGCGCTGGCTGTCGTAGAAGCCCGCGCGAATCTTGACGGTGAGCGGGATGGTGATGACCTTCTTAATCTCTTTGAGAATCGTCTCCAGCCGCGGCAGGTCTCTGAGCAGGCCCGAGCCGCCGCCGTGCTTGACGACCTTGGGCGCGGGGCAGCCGCAGTTCACGTCGAGGATGTCCGCGCCGACCTCCTCGGCCATCTCGGCGGCCATCGCCATGCGCCCGGGCTGGCCGCCGAAGATCTGCACCGCGAACGGGCGCTCGTACTCGTGAAAGCGCATCTGCCGTTTCGACTTCGGGTTGTTGCGCGTTAAGCCCTCGACCGAGATGAACTCCGACACCGTCAGCCCGATGCCGCCGCGCCGCTTCAACAGCGCACGGAACGGCACGTCCGTCACCCCCGCCATCGGCGACAGCACCAGCGGCGGGGAGATTTCCACGTTACGAATCTTGAAAGGCTTCATAAAACAAAACAATTAACAGGGATGGACAGGATGAACAGGATTTGAGATTCCGACTTTGAAATTGCTTTATCCCGCCCATCCTGTCCATCCCTGTTAATTATTCTCACTTCCATCATGCCGGAAATGCGTTATCCTTTCGGGGACTTTCCGAACGCAAGGATTATAGCAATGCAGCAGAGGCTCATCCAGTGGGTCGGCATCGCGTGGACGATTCTGTACGCGGCGCTCGTCCTGTGGCTCTACGCGGCCGCGCCGCAATCAATCGCGGAAGTGAAGACGCAGGCCAGCGTCGCCGCCGGCACCTACGAGGTTGACCGCGCGCGCTTCGACGCCGGGCGCGAACTCTTCCTGCGCGAGCAGTACGCGGCGGCGCGCGGCGAGTGGGGGCGGGCCGACCCCGCGCGGCGCGACGCGCGCACGCAGTTCTACGTCGCCTACTCCTTCTACCGAGAGGGCTGGGGGCGCGTCTACAACGACGACACGCTCTTCCGCGAGGGGCTCGCAGCCGCCGACCTTGCCGACAGTCTTTCGCCCGACGCCCCGCTGACCATCGAAGACCCCGAGCTGAAGATGCATACCGCCGCCGAGCTGAAGGCAGAGCTTGAGCAGGGGCTCGAACGCACGGCCGCCGACCTCAACCCTCTGAAAGTCTTCCGCGAACGCAAATGAGCCGAGCGACGAACCGCGCGCTGCTGCGACACGTGCTGCTGCCGACCATCTTTCTGACGGTGGCGCTGCTCGGGGGCGTGCGCGTCGCGGCCGAGACCAAAGCGCTGCTGTTCGTGCCGCCGCCGCTGGTGACTCTGATTCTGGCGGCGATGCTGCTCGCGCTCTTCGCACGCGGCGGCGCGGTCAGAATCGGCCATTGGCTGTCGGCCGATAACACGGCCTTGGAGAACGTCTCGCACGCGCTCGTGCTGGGCACACTCTTCTTCGCGTCGGCGCAGGCGTTCAACTCGGTGCTGCCGGACGCGGGGCTGCCGCGGCTCGTGCTCGCCGCCTTCTTCCTCTGGACGCTGTGGCAGAACCAGTTCTCTTCGTTCGACGCGCGGCGCCTGCTGCGCAGCCTCGCGGCGCTCTTCGGCACGGCGTTCGTCGTCAAGCACCTTCTGCTCGCGTCGCTCAACGACACGGGCGGCGGCTGGCTCCGGCGCCTGACCGCCGCCGCGCTCGAAGGCGTCGCCCTCGGCGGCCCGGCTTACGCCGCCTCGACCGGCTACCTCTCCTTCTTCGCGCTCGCGCTCTACGTCGGCGGCCTCTTTCTCCTCCCGCCCTCGCCCGCGGTTGAGATTGTCGGGGAGGAGAACCGCGCCGCCGAACTCGTCCAATCTCTTCAACTGCTCCCGGCGCGCGAGCGCGCGCTCGTCATCGAGGAGTTGAGTCGGAAGACAGAGAAAGAGGGCCGGGACTGAAAAGCCCCCGGCCCTCTCATCTTCCTCCCCTTCGCACGGAAAATTTACCAGTTGACGACGAGCGCCTGTTCGGCCTCCCAGACGGGCACGTCCTCGCGGATGGCGACGCGGTGGAGCCGCGCCTTGTCCGTGAGCAGACGCCCCGCGCCCTGTGCGACCGCCGCGAGCGGGTCGTCGGCCACGGCGACGTGGAGGCGCAAGTCCTTCTGTAAACGCTCGGCCATCCCGCCGAGCAGCGCGCCGCCGCCCGTCAGGATGAGACCCGTCTGGTAGATGTCGGCCGTCACCTCCGGCTTCGACTCCTCAATGCCGCGGCGCGCGCCAGCGATGATCTCGGAGACGACCGGCTCCAAAGCCTCGCGCACTTCCGACGCCTCTATCTCCACGACCTTCGCCAGCCCGTCGGTCACCTGCTTGCCGATGATCTCCAACTTCCCTTCGCAGTCCGGCCCGACGTTACCCAACTGCTTCTTGATGTTCTCGGCCGTGCGCTCGCCGAGCTGCATCTCGTACTTCGAGCGCACGTAGTCGCAGATGGCCTGATCCATCGCGTTGCCCGCGGCGGGCAGGCTGTGCGACGAGACGACCGCGCCCGAGGCGATGATGGCGACGTTGGTCGTGCCGCCGCCGATGTCTACGACGAGGTGCGCGCGCTCGTCGTCCTGGCGGAGCCCCGCACCGAAGGCGGCGCAGAGTCCCTCGTCAACCAGGTCGACGCGCGTGGCCTTGGCGTCGCGTGCGGCGTCGCGCACCGAGCGCTGCTCTAAGTTCGTCGAGGAGCCGGGGACGCCGATGATGACGTGGCTGCGGCGGTGGCCGCCGCCGAGGGCGCGGCCGATGAATGCCTTGAGCATCTTCTCGACCGCTTCGAAGTTTTCGATGTTGCCGCCGCGGACGGGGCGGAAGACCTCTACGTCCTTCGGCTCGCGGCCGAGCATCTTGTGGGCCTCGGCGCCGACTTCCAGCACCTCGCCCGTGTACCTGTGGATGGCGACGGCCGAAGGCTCGTTGAGGACGACGCCGCGGTCGGGCGCGAAGATGAGCGTGTTCACGGTACCCAAATCAATCGCCAGGTCGTCTGTAAAGATACTGCTCAGGATGTTCATAACTCCCCCACTTGTCCTCACTGCTTCGCTTGTGGACGTTATTCGCCGAGGTCAACTGAGGCTGGGCAAGTGCCGTTCCACTAAAACAGAGACGCATATCCGCCGCTTTTCCAAAAACGGCCGACCGCCCCGCGTTTCATTTCCAGACGAACCCGCGGACAGAATCCGCCGCCGGCGAGCGGAAGGCGAACGGAAACAAAACGAGGAGCCCTGAAGTCCGACGTTGAACTGAATGAACTGTCTGTCAGGTGTCAGACAGTTCATCGCTCAACATTCATAGCTCATCGTTCAGATTGATGTCGCTGACGACTTGGTAGAGGGAGGGGGCGTCGTGGCGGGAGACCTGTTTGGCCTGCGGGAGTGTCAGGACGCGCGCGGTGAGTTTGCGGCCGCGCCGGCGGATAGTGATCTCGTCACCCTCGCGCACCGGGCGCGAGGCGCGCGCCTGAGCGCCGTTCACCAAGACGGCGCCCGCCTCACACAACTCCTGCGCGACCGTGCGTCGCAGGACGAGGCGGCTCGCGCGCAGAAAGAGGTCGAGACGCATAACAACCGTAAACCGTAAACAGAACGTGAACCGTAAACCGTAAACCGTGACGAGAGGAAGAGCCTGTCTTCTCTGGTCACGGTTTACGGTTTCCGGTTCACGTTCTGCTTACTGCTTCTTCACCTTCTCCTTCTTCTCGGTGGTGGCCTTGGGCGCGTCTACGGCGTCGGCCAGGGGCCGCTTGTCCTTTTCGAGGAGCGGCTGGATGGCCTCCTTGTAGGCTTCAGCCGGCTTGATGTAGGCCTCGATGCGGAGGTTGCGGAGGTACTTGTCGCGCTCGGCCTCGCCGCGCTCCTGCGTCATCATGGCGCGGACGAAGCTCTCCTTGAAGGAGTCGTCGCGCTCGTTGACGCGCAGGATCATGTAGCCCTCGTCGTTCTTGACGGGGTCGGAGACGCCGCCGGCCTTCAAATCCTTGACGGCCGCCGCGACCTCCTTCGACAGATCGGAGACGAGGAACCAGCGCGTCTTGCCGTCGGGGTCGGCGAGCAGGCCCTTGGTCTTCTTCGTCTGCTCGTGCTCCGAGTTCTTCTCGACCAGCTCCTCGAAGCTGACGCCCCCGCGCGCGCGCTTGGCGAGGTCGGCGGCCTTGGCCCTGACCTCATCATCGGTGCGGCCGGCGAGGCTCAGGAAGATTTCCGAGAGGGTGACGCTGACGAAGCGGTCGCGGTGCGCGTCGTAGTAGTCGTGCAGCTCCTTGTCGGTCAGGCCGTAGTAGACCTTCGCGTCCACCTCGCGCTGGAGGACGGCCTGGCGCATGAACTGGCGCCGGAGCGTCTCCTTCACGTCGGCGAGGATCATCCCCTCCTGGCGCATCGCCTCTTCGAGCTGCTCGATGGTCGGGATGCCTGAGCTCTTGGCGACGCGCAGCACCTCGCGGTTGACCTCGGCCTCGACCTCCTCGGGCAGCCGCGGCATGTCCTTGCCCTTCTGGACGAGGAGCGCCTCGTTGATGAGGTTGAGGATGATCTCGGGCTGGCGCTTCTCAAGCTCGGCCTCGGCCTGCTCGGCCGTCATCCCGCGCTGCTTGACGAGCGTCTCCCTGAATTCGTTGTTCTCGCGCTTGAGCTGCGAGAGCATGATGACGTAGTTGTCCACCTGCGCGACGGGCTCGTCGAGCACGACGGGCGGCGCCTCCTCCTGCGCGCGCGCGGGCGTGACGGCCGCGGCCGCGAGCACGAGCGCCGCGAAGGCGAGGGCCAGGCGCGCCGGAATATTTTTCAAAAGCACTATTATCACTCCTCTAAAATCGGGGATCGACGTGGCAGTCTGCAATAGACCGCCGTTTCTCCGGACCGAAACCTGAACCTGCTTGAACGGGCTTTTCTCTGGTCGGGCGTTACGGTCGGGAACCCGGGGCCCTGGCGAAGTCGCGTATTCTAACCTCAGCCCCGGATGTTGAGCAACACGCCGCGCGCCTTATCGATCAGGCCGGAGCCCTCCGCCTCGACCTTGAGCACGCCGCTCGGGCTGAAGGTCGCGCCCTCGCCCTCGCCGACCAGCGCCAGAAGTTTGTCGGGCGAGACGCGCGCCGACTCCTTCAGCTTGAAGGCGAGCCCCGTCGGCGTGCGGTCGATGGAGACGACGCCGGTCTCTTCGGCCGCGCGCCGGAGCCGCGCGTAGGCGAAGAGGCGCTCGACCGACTCGGGCGGCCGCCCGTAGCGGTCTTCCGTCTCGCGGCGGATGATCTCCAGAGCCTCGTCGTCGCGCGCCGAGGCGATGCGCTTGTAAGTCCGGAGCCGCTGGCCCATGTCGCCGATGTAGTCGTCGGGGATGGAGAGATCGACGCCGAGGTTGATCGAGACCGAAGTCTCGTCCTCGATCTGCTCGCCGCGCAACTCCGCGACCGTCCGCTCAAGCATCTGCGTGTAAAGATCGAAGCCGAGGGCGTCCATGTGCCCCGACTGCTGGCCGCCGAGCAGATTCCCCGCCCCGCGCAGTTCCAGGTCCAGCGCCGCCACGCGGAAGCCCGCCCCCAGGTCGGAGAACTCGCGGATGGCCGCCAAGCGCCGGCGCGAGATGGCGGTCAGCTCCGCCTCCGAAGGTATCAATAAGTATGCGTATGCGCGGCGGTTCGAGCGCCCGACGCGTCCCCTCAGTTGATAAAGCTGAGAAAGGCCGTAGTTGTCGGCACGGTTTATGATGATTGTGTTGGCGCGCGGGATGTCTATGCCGTTCTCGATAATCGTGGTGGCGACGAGCACATCGGCTTTGAAACCAACGAAATCGAGCATCACCTGCTCCATCTCTTTCTCGTTCATCTGCCCGTGCGCCACCGTCACGCGCGCCTGACCGACGAGCCTTTTCACGAGCGCCGCCACCGTCTCGATGGTCTCCACGCGGTTGTGGATGAAGAAGACCTGACCGCCGCGCCCGAGTTCGAGTTCGATGGCCGACTTGATGACCGACTCGGAGAACTGCACGACCTGCGTCTGGATGGCGAGGCGGTCGCGCGGCGGCGTCTCGATGACGGACATGTCGCGCAGCCCCATCAGACTCATGTTGAGGGTGCGCGGGATGGGCGTCGCCGAGAGCGTGAGCACGTCCACGCGCTTCTTCAACTGCTTGAGCCGCTCCTTGTGCGCGACGCCGAAGCGCTGCTCCTCGTCCACGACGACGAGGCCGAGGTCGCGGAAGGCGATGTCTTTCGAGAGCAGGCGGTGCGTGCCGATGATGATGTCGATGTCGCCCGACTCGACGCGCTTGACGATCTCCTTCTGCTCCTTCGTGGAGCGGAAGCGCGAGATCAATTCAATCGTGACGGGGAAGGCCGCGAAGCGCGCGCGGAAGGTCTCGAAGTGCTGGTAGGCGAGCACCGTGGTCGGCGCGAGCACGGCCGTCTGCTTCGAGTCCATCACGGATTTGAAGGCCGCGCGCATGGCGACCTCGGTCTTGCCATAGCCCACGTCGCCGCAGAGCAGCCTGTCCATCGGCGTCGTGTTCTCCATGTCGCGCTTCACGTCCTCGATGGCCGTGTCCTGGTCGGCCGTCGGCACGTACTCGAAGGCGTCCTCGAACTCGCGCTGCCACGGGCTGTCGGCCGAGAAGGCGTAGCCCTGCACCAGCTTGCGTTCGGCGTAGAGCTTCAGAAGCTCGTCGGCCATGTCGCGCATCGCGCGCTTGGCCTTGGCCTTGGTCTTCTGCCAGCCTAAGCCCCCGAGGCGGTCGAGCGTCGGCTCGTGCCCCTCCGCGGACGAATACCTCTGGACTAAGTCGAGCCGCTCGACCGGCGCGTAGAGCTTCGCGTCGTCGGCGTAGTAGAGCAGCATGAACTCGCCCTTGCGCCCGCCGAGTTCCAAAGTCTGCAAGCCGCCGAAGCGCGCGACGCCGTGGTCGATGTGGACGACGTAGTCGTTAACTTTTAGATCACGGAAGTCGGAGAGGAAGGCGGCCGTCTTCGACTTCTTCCCCCTGGCCGAGCCGGTCGTCGCGCCGCCCGTCCCCGGCGCGCGCTGCTCGACCGTGCTGCCGCTCGCCTCGTCGAAGAGGTCTGTCTCGACGTGGACTTTCAGGCGCGCGAACGGCAACTCGAACCCGCCCGACAGACGCCCGACGGTCACGACGGCCGCGTAGTCTTCGGCGTTCGCGCCGCCCTCGCCCGCGAGCGCGACGCGCGCCGAGACGTTGTAGTCGGAGAGCATGTCGCCCACGCGCTCGGCCACGCCGGCCGAGGGCATGGCGAAGAGTGTGAGCGCCGCGTCTTCGGCGCGCGCGTGGCGCACGTCCGCGGCGAGGTCTGGGATGCGTCCGTGGTATCGCTTCGCGGGGAGCGAGCGCCACTCGACCTCGGGCGCCCGCTCGACCGCGGGGAAGAGGAAGAGCGGCGGCGCGGTCTTGCGCGCGCGACCGATCTGCGCGGCGGGCTGTTCGGACTCGCCGACGAAGCGCTCGTCGGTCGCGGCCGCCGCACGACCCAGCGCGCGGAACTCGACGCGAGAGAGGCCGCCCAGACCTGCGCGCAGCTCCGCGGGCGTCAGGTATAGCTCCTCGGGGCTTAAACCGATCTCGCCCGCCGCCTCGTTCTCCGCGTGGCGCGCGGCGACCGTCTCAAGGCTGTTGCCGAGGTGCTGCTCGACTCCCGCCGGCTCGTCCACGACGAGCACCGCGTCGCGCAGGTATTCAAAGGCGGAGGCGTCGGATTTGACGACCAGAGAGATGAGCCACTCCCAGCCGGGAAAGGTCTCGCCCTCGTCGGCGTAGACCGTCCGGTCTTTGAGGGCGCGCCCGTGCGACTCGTCGCCCCAGCGGTCGCGCGCGAACTCGGCCCACAGGCGGAAGTCGTCGCGGCCGACCGCGACCTCGCGCATCGGCACGACCTCGGTTGACTGGAGCTGCTCGACGGAGAGCTGCGTCTCCGGGTTGAACCTTCTGATCGAATCGACCGTGTCGCCGAAGAACTCGACGCGGACGGGGAAGGGCTCGCCCGGCGACCACACGTCGAGGATGCCGCCGCGCATCGAGAACTCGCCGACCGCGCCCACGGGGTCTTCGAGCACGTACCCCGAAGCCAGAAGCACTTCGACCAAATCTTCGGGCGGGTAGTCCCCGTCCCTCTTCAACGCCGCGCCCGCTTCAAGCAGGCGCGCGGGCGCAACCGTCCTGCGCGCCAGAGCCCTCGACGACAGCAGCACGAACCGCCCGCGGCCTCGGGCGAGGTTCCAGAGCGTCAGCGCGCGCCGCTCCAGAGTCTCCGCGTGCGGCGAAGCGCCCGCGTACGGGTCGCCCTCGGACGCGGGCAGAGTCAAGACGGCTTCGCAGTCTCCCTCGGCCACCCCGAGCGCCGCGCACCAGAACGAGAGGTCGCGCTCCCACGCCTCCGTGTCGCGGTTCGCCGCGACCAGCACCGCGAACCGCCGCCCCGTCTCGCGCTGCAAAGCGGCCAACGCCAGCGCCCGCGCAGGGGCCGACGTGAGCCCCGCCACCGAGACCACGCGCGTCCCGGAGCCCACGGCCGCCGCCAGCCGCCGATACTCCTCCCCCTCCACGACGCGCCGCAACGCGCCCCGCAAGATTGAAGATGATTCGACTGAACTACTCATTAACCCTCGAATCGAACTTTGCAGGGAAACATTAACAGGGATGGACAGGATGAATAGGATAAGCGAAATACGGATTTGAGATTTGAGATTTGAAATATCAAATGTTCAATTGCTTTATCCTGACTATCCTGTCCATCCCTGTTAATTCATTCTTTCACTTATCTCGCCTGCTCGTCGATGGCGGCCTTCACACGCTCGATGATGCCGGTCGTGGACGCGCCTTCGACGAAGGGCAGGGCGAGGACGCGGCCGCCGGCCGCCTCGACCTCCTCGCGGCCGTGTATCTCGTCGAGCGCGTAGTCGCCGCCCTTGACGAGCACGTCGGGCAGAAGTTCCGAGATGAGACTGCGCGGCGAGTCCTCGTCGAAGACGGTCACGAGGTCTACCGAAGAGAGCGCGGCGAGCAGCTCGGCGCGCTCCGCTTCATTCACCAAAGGGCGACCACGCCCTTTGAGGGCGCGCACCGAGCGGTCGCTGTTGACGGCGACCAGCAGAACGTCCCCCAGGCGCCGGGCCGCCGCCAGATAACGCACGTGCCCGACGTGCAGGATGTCGAAACAGCCGTTGGTGAAGACGAGCCTCCGCCGCGCCGCGCGCAGCTCTGCGCGGACGCGCAACAGCTCCCCCCTGTCGAGAATGACTTTGCCGCCCATCGGTTTTCGTCAATAGTAAATGGTTAACAGTGAATAGACAAAACATCGCCCCGGCGATTTACCATTTACCGTTTACCATTTACCATCTACGAATCATGACGAGCAGGCTTCCAGAGGAGATCGTCCCCGACAACGACCAGACGCGCGCGCGCCAACAGCACCTCGCACAGATACAGGAACTCGTCGGCAACGCATACCCGAACAAGTACACACGCACCGCCCTGACCGAGAGCGCAGAGGGCGAGGACACCGTCACCTCCGTCGCCAGTGCGTTCAGGCAGTACGGGCCCGAGGTTAAAGAGGGAGAGCGCCCCGCGCCGGAGCAGTTGGAGGCGGCCAACGCGGAGTTGGGCGGGTTCAAGGTGCGCGTCTCGGGGCGTCTGGCGACGCCGCCGCGCGTGATGGGCAAGGCCGCGTTCGTCCATCTGTCGGACGGCAAGGAGCGCCTGCAAATCTACGTGCGCAAGCAGGAGGCCGTCGCCGTCAGCAACGACTCCCTGCGACCGGTCGAAGAGGCGGAGAGCGGCTGGAAGCTCTTTCAACTGCTCGACCACGGCGACTTCGTCGGCGTCGAGGGCAAGCTCTTCGTGACGAAGACCGGCGAGTTGTCCGTCCACGTCGAGACGATTCAATTTCTCTCGAAGGCCCTGCTGCCGATGCCCGACAAGCTGCACGGCATCAACGACCCCGAGATACGCCAGCGCCAGCGCTACGCGGATTTGATTGCTTCGAGTTTAAAGGTCAAGACCGACGAGGAGCCCGTCGGTCCTCAACCGGAACTCTCCACGCGCGAAGTCTTCGAGCGGCGCTCGAAGCTCATCACGGCGATGCGCCGCCACCTGGATGATAACGGCTACATCGAGGTCGAGACGCCGATGCTCTCGCCTATCGCCTCCGGCGCGGCGGCGCGCCCCTTCACGACGCACCACAACGCGCTCGACATCGATCTGTATCTCCGCATCGCGCCCGAACTCTACCTGAAGCGCCTGCTGGTCGGCGGCTTCGAGCGGGTGTATGAACTCAACCGCAACTTCCGCAACGAAGGCGTCTCGACCCGCCACAACCCCGAGTTCACCATGCTCGAATTCTACACGGCCTACAAGGACGTGAACTGGATGATGGACTTCTGCGAGGCGATGTTGAAGAAGACAGTCCAGTCGGTGAACGGGGGCCTGCTGGCCCTGTTCGGGTTCGTGCCGGTTGACTTCAGCTACTTCGAGCGGCTGACCATGAAAGAGGCGATCCTGCGCCACCCCGCGCCGGCGTGGGAGATGTTAGACCAGAGGGATTTCGAGGGGGACTGGATCGAAGACCCGCGGTTTGTGCGCCGGCTCATCCTCCTCGACGAGCTTATCAACAAGTCGAACCTCGCGGAGGCGGACGACGAAGCGGAAGGGTCGGCGGCGCTCGGGGCGAATCTCTCCGAGCTGTGGGGGCAGGCCGGGGAGGAGAACAACGAGTTCGATGACCCCGACGAGGCCGAGGCAGCGCGGCAGATCGCCGAGCTGTTCGAGCTGACCGCGGAGAAACTTTTGAACCAGCCGACCTTCATCACCGACTTCCCCAAGGTCATCTCGCCGCTCTCCAAGGGCTCACCGGACGACCCGGCCGTCGCGGAGCGGTTCGAGTTGTACGTGGCGGGGATGGAGGTGGCGAACGGGTTCTCGGAGTTGAACGACCCGGCGGAGCAGTTGGAGCGTTTCGAGGAGCAGGCGAGGCAGCGCGAGGGCGGCGACGAAGAGGCGATGCAGACCGACCTCGACTACGTCCGCGCGCTCTCCTACGGCATGCCCCCGGCGGCCGGCATCGGCATCGGCATCGACCGCATGACGATGCTTTTGACCAACCGCCGCTCCATCCGCGACGTGATACTCTTCCCGCACATGCGCCCGCGCAAGGCTTCGGACGCGGAGGCCGAAGACGAAGGCGGGCAGGCTTCCGACTCTTAACCCGCGCCGTCCGACCCGGACGGCGCGGGTTTGCCCGAAAACGGCGCGAAACTGCGTCTCTCCGCCCGGTTTTTCGTCATCACCTGCGCGGAGGAAGGCTTCTCCCGCGCGAAGGTAAAGCTTTCCTCCGCGCGGGAGAAGCTTTCCTCTGCGCAGGAGAAGCTTTCCCCCGCGAGGGAAAGTCTTTCCTCCGCGCGGGAAAAGCCTTCCTTCGTGGGGGAAAGCTTCTCCCGCACGGGGGAGAAGCCTTCCGGCGCGGGGCTGAAAGCTTCCCGAGCGTTTTTATAGCGGCTTGCGCATGAGTGCGACCGCGGATGAGTCAGTACCGCCTGCGGTAGCGGGCGGGTCTCGTGCGCGCTACCCGCCCGCTACCGCAGGCGGTACTGACTTGCCGCCTTCCGCACCAGTCGCATCCAGGTGCAAATCGCTATAAAGCCCGGCGCCGCGCGTTTCGTGTCGGCGCGCGCGGGTGTTAACATTCACGCGCGTCGAAAAGCACGAGCGGCGCCCCGGCTCGGTCGAGGCTGCAACCTTACATTTCCAACTTTCTAACGGTCGAAGGAGATACCCCTAAGATGATTCGCAAAATATCCCTCGTCGCAACCGCCGTCGCGCTGGCCGCCGTCTTCGCCTACGCGCAGGGCGAACAGAAGACTGTGAAGGTGACGGGCTACGTCATCGACAACATGTGCGCGGAGATGCACGGCACGGAGGAGGAGGCCGCGAAGCACCCCAACGGCTGCGCGCTGATGGAGGCTTGTCAGAAGAGCGGCTTCGCCGTCGTCTCGGGCGACAAGACCTACAAGCTCGACGCCGAGGGCAACAAGCTGGCCGGCGTGGCGCTCAAAGCCGCCAAGGCGAAGAAGGGCCTCAAGGTCGATGTCGAGGGCACCGTCGAAGGCGACATCCTCCACGTCTCGAAGCTCGCCGAGACGAAGGCCGCGGTCGAGTAGGTAGTCTTATATTCAAAAAGGGCGCGGGCATCTTGCCCGCGCCCTTTTTGTGCTCTTTACTTAAGACGACTTAAAGACGTTTGAGCGCCTTCTCGGCGAGCGCGGCGGCCCGCTTCTGCCTGTCGGCGCGCTCCTCGGGGCCGCTGACGCTCACGCGCAGGACGGCGTCGCCCTTCAGCACGTAGAGCGTGGAGTTGTTCCGGCTCCCCGTCGCGTACGCCTCTTCGCCTAAACGCTGGACGCGCGCCGGGCGCGAGTCCTCCTCCTCTTCACCCTCCTCCTCTTGCTTGCGGCCGCCCTCCCTCACCTGCCCCGCGGCGCGCTCGCGCTCCAGCATCTCCTCGCGCACGTGCTCGCGCTCCTCCTTCAGCTCGCGCTCGCGCTCGCGCGCCTCGACCGCCTCGGGGTGGAAGAGCTTGCGCCAGTACCCCTTCAAGGCCCCCGCGTCCGCGCCCGGCGCCGCGCGCACCACTTCGAGGTTGACCGACTTGAAGAAGGTCGGCAGGCGGTAGAAGCACTGCGACATCGAGAGCGGCCCCGTCGCGTGCTCGCTCCCCTGCGCGTCCGTGGGCGCCTCGCCCTGCACCTCCTTCAACTCCTCGGGCGAGAGGAGCGCGCACGTCCTGCTCTGAGGGAGTTGTGCGACGGGCGCAGGCGTCGCCGCGGGCGGCGAGGGAGCAGGCGCCTTCGCGTTCTCCGCGCCGCTCCACGGGTCGCACGCGGTCGCGAGCGTGAGCAGGCAGAGCAGGAGTGTCATAGTCACAGGTCGCATCGGCGATCCTCCGTCTACACGCGTGGCCGGGTCAGTACCACCCGCTACCGCAGGTGGTACTGACACTCTTCCGGCATGCGCTCAAGCTCGCGGCCGCCGGCGCTTCGTAGCTCGTTGATGCTCTGAGGTGTCAGTCTTGAACTCGCCCGGGCAGATGCCGAAGCCTTACTGTTTCGGCGGCTCCGGCGGTTGCGCCTGCTTCCGCAGGGTCTCGACGCGGTCACGCGCCCACGCGGGGGCTTCGCCGGTGCGCGACATCGCGCGCACGTAAGCCTCGGCCGCGGCGAGCGCTTCGGCGCCGCGCCCCTCGCGCTCGCGGACGCGGCTCAGGTCGAGGTAGAACTGCGGGCTCTCTTCTCCGGCCAGCTCCGCGGCGCGCGCGAAGGCTTCGCCGGCCTCCGCCAGCCGTCCCATGTGTTCGTAGATGCGCCCGAGGTGGTAGAAGACGAGTGGATAGCGCCCGCCCTCCTTGCGCACGACGGCCAGCAGAGAGGCGGCCGCCTCCTCGTTGCGCCGCAACGAGACGAGCGTCAGCCCCAGCTCCATGTTCGCCGGCGCGAGGTAACCGCCGCCCTCTCTGATCGCGCGCCGGTAAAGCTCAACTGCCTCTTCGGGGCGGTCGTCGGCGCGTGCCGCGCGCGCGTTCAAGAGGAGGCCGTAGGCCGGCTTCTCGATCACGAACTGCGCGGGCGCCGCCTTCGACGCGCGCACGCCGCGCAGGAGCGCCATCGACTCGGGAAGCTCCGCCTTCGTCTTCGCTCCGGCTTCGACCGCACCGGCTTCGACCGCGCGGGGCGCGCCCGTCACGCGCGCGGCGGTGTAGAGGTTGGCGGCGGCGACGATCTCGCCGCGCGCGACCGTCACCGCGCGCGCGACCGTCGCTCCGCGCCGCGCGGCGCGCGCCTCGTAAGCGTCGAGCACTGCGAGCGCCTGCTCTGAGTCACCACCTTCGGCGAGCGTGCGCGCGAGCGCCGCGGCCGCGTCCCCGTGGTCAGGCCGGAGCCGCAGCGTGCGCGCCCACTCGGCCGCCGCGAGTCCCGACTCGCCGCGCAGCGCGTGCAGGCGTCCCAGGCTGTAGCTCGCCTCCGCGTACGTGTTGTTCTCCAAACGCATCGCCGCGCGCAGGGCGCCCTCGGCCTCCTCCCAGCGGCCCAGGCGTGTCAGCACGACGCCGAGGTTATGCTGAGCGCGCGAGTAGTTGCCCCGCTTCTGTGCGATGGCTTTATGGTACGCTTCGACCGCCGCGTCGGACTCGCCGAGCCGTGCGAGCGCGTTCCCGGCGTTGTAGAAGAACTGCGGGTCGAACCTCTCCTCCGAGACCAGAGAGCGCACGAGGGCGACCGCCTCCGCGCCCTGCCCGCCCTCGGCCAGAGACTCCGCCAGCGACAGGCGCAGGCGTGCGCGCTCCGCGGGGTTCGTCGCCGCCTCGGCCTTCGCACGCAACGCTTCCGTCTCTTCGCCCGATGCGTCCGCCGCCGCCTCCGCGGCGCGCGCCGTCTCTTCCCTCGGCGCCTCCGCCGCGACCCGCCGCTCGCGCACGACCTCGCCGCCCTTCGGCGCGCCCTCATTTTGCGCCCAAGCGCAGGGCGCGCACGCGAGGAGCAGCAGCGCCGGCCCGGCCTTCAAGAACCTGTTCATCCCAAGACCCTCCGCCCTCATCCTTTCAAGGCCATGACCGTCCCGCCGAAGCCGACCGCCCAAGCGCGGCGGCCGATGGTGTAGAGGCGTTCGAGCGCGTGCGTGGTCACGCGCTTCGAGTCGGCCCAGGTGCGCCCGCCGTCGGTCGTGTGCAGCATCGTGCCGCCACGCCCGACCGCCCAACCCTCCGACTCGTCGAAGAACTTCACGTCGTTGAGGTCGTCTCCGACGCCCGACGCCTGCGGCCGCCAAGTGCGCCCGCCGTCCGTCGTCGAGATGATGACGCCCT
Source organism: Pyrinomonadaceae bacterium (assembly GCA_045807865.1). GTDB lineage: Bacteria > Acidobacteriota > Blastocatellia > Pyrinomonadales > Pyrinomonadaceae > QHXN01. The sequence continues at coordinate 17,174 of JBJMGP010000233.1, read as the reverse complement.
CGCCGCCGACCGCCCACCCGCGCTCCGGCGTGGCGAACCAGACGGCGTTGAGCCGCCGGCCGCCGACCGTCCGCGTCTCCGACTCCAACTGCTCCGTCTCGACCTGCACTGACTCCTGCGGCCGCTGCACGCCCGCGCCGCCCGCGGGAAGGAAGACCGTGCCCGCGCGCCACGTCGCGCCGCCGTCCGAGGTCTTGAGGACGGTCATCCCGCCCCCCGAGAGCCAACCCGTCCGCGCGTCGAGAAACGTTGCCCCGAGCAGAAGGTGTTGGGTCGGCACGCGCTGCCGCGCCCAGGTCTCGCCGGCGTCGCTCGTGTAGAAGAGAGCCCCGAGTTCGCCGTAGACCCAGCCGTGTTCGCTGTCGGCGAAGCGCAGGCCCGCGAGCTTCAGGTCAACGTCGGCGCCGTGCGTCACCTCGACGCGCGACCAGTTCGCGCCGCCGTCCGTCGTCCTCAGGAGGTACGAGACCGACTCGTCCTTCTCCATCGGCTTGAACATGCTGCGCTCGCAGACGAGCCAGCCCGTCTCCGCGTCCTGGAAGTAGATGTCGCGCAGCGCGTCCTCCGTCGGGGCCCGGCGCAACTCCCACGTCGCGCCCCCGTCCGAGGTCGAGAGCAGGGCGCCCTTGCTCCCCGCCGCCCAGCCCCTCTTCTCGTCCACGAAGTAGACCGAGTGCAGCCACGCGAACGTCCCCGTCTTCTGCCTCTCCCACGCCGCGGCCTGCGCCGCCAAAGGCAAGAGGCAAGAGGCAAGAGGCAAGAGGCAGAGATATACAAAAGCTCTGCGCGCGTAAGCGCGTCCCGACTTCTGACTTCTGACTTCTGACTTCTGACTTCTAATGTCAGAACCCCCCGGTGAAGATGCGCGCGAAGCTGATGATGGGCAGCGCCTTCATGATCGCGTCCACGGTCTTCCACTTGTTGCCGGGGACGAAAATCTGGTCGCCGGGGCGGAGGAAGTAAGCGTCAGGCGCTTTCCCCCTCTCGATGGCGGACACGTCGATGACGGTGGGATGGAGCGTACGGTCGGCGTCCCAGCGGAGCACCGTCACCTTCTTCTTGTCGCCGGTGTGCAGCACGCCGCCGGCCTCCGAGAGCGCCTCGTAGACGCTCAGGCGCCGCGACATGATGCGGATGCCCGGCTGCGCCACGTCGCCGAGGACGCCGTAGCGCGCCGACATCGCCTTGTCGAGCGAGACGTTGACCTTGGGGTCGATGATGTACTCGTCGAGGTGGCTCGCGATCTCGTCGGCCACCTGCTGCGTGGTCTTCCCCGCGACCTGGATGCCGCCGCGCACGAGGTAGTAGTCGATGCGGCCGTCCGGCGGGACGATGATGCCCGCCTTCGAGTACTTCGGCAGGTCGAAGACGTTGACGGAGATCACGTCCTCGGGGCCGAGCCGGTAGGTCGTGAGGAAGTTGTTGTAGTAGGGAATCTCCCCCTGCGCGTCCTCGTCCAGCCCCTCGCGCCGGTTGGCGAGCGTCTCCTCGGGCACGTCCTGGCGCACCTCGCGCTTGTCGTCCGGCTCCAGGCGCTCGCCGGCCTGCGGCTTCTGGCCCGCCGAGTCCTTCTTCTGCTTCTGCGCGAACGACGCCTGCGGCGCGAGCGCGACGAGCGCGAGGAGAAGAGCGGCGGCGACTTTCGGTTTCGACTTCATGGACTTAAAACCTCCGAAGTTGACGACTGGCGTTCGGGCGGCCACTAGGTGCCGCGGCCGAAGAGGATGGTCTTGACGGTCTCGAACAGGATGACGGCGTCGAGCAAGAGGCTCTGGTTCTTGATGTAGTAGAGGTCGTACTGCAACTTCTGGCGCGCGTCCTCGACCGACGCGCCGTAGGGATACTTGATCTGCGCCCAGCCCGTCAGGCCCGGAGGGATGAGGTGGCGCTGCTCGTAGAACGGAATCTCTTCGGCGAGCTGTTTGACGAAGTGCGGCCGCTCGGGCCGCGGGCCGACGAAGTTCATATCGCCGCGCAGGATGTTCCAGAACTGCGGTATCTCGTCCACCCGAACCTTGCGGATGACGCGCCCGACGCGCGTCGTGCGCGCGTCGCCCTCCTTGCTCGCCCAGACGGGGCCGTCGCGCTCGGCGTCCGTGCGCATCGAGCGGAACTTGTAGACGCGGAACGGGCGCCCGTTCTTCCCCACGCGCTCCTGCGAGTAGAGCACGGGCCCCGGCGAGTCGAGCTTAATCAGCGCCGCCGTCAGGAGCACGACGGGGAGCGAGACGACCGCGCCCACGAACGCCGCGCTGCGGTGGAAGAGCGTCCGAATCAGGGCGGACAGTCGCGCCTGCCGCGCGCGCGAGGAGAAGATGAGCCACGAAGGCCGCATCATGTCCAGCGAGACGCGCCCCGTCAGGCGCTCGTAGAAGCTCGCGCACTCTTCGATGACGACATCGCCCGAGAGGCTCAAGTCCAAAAGCTGCCGGGTGGGGAACTGCCCGCGCCGCTCGGCCTGCGCGACGACGACGCGGTTGACGCCCTCGCGCCGGGCGATCTCGGCGAGGTCGTCGGTCAGCCCGATGACGCGCGGGTTGATCAGACTCTGGCCGACCAGTTCCGGCCGACTGTCCACGAAGCCGACGACGCGGAAGCCCGCGTCGCGCCGCTCAAGCACCTCGCGCGCGACCTCGACGGCCGACGCGCCCGAGCCGACGATGAGAATCTTCTCGCCCACGCCGGGGTGGCCGAGCAGCCAGTGCGCGCCCGCGCGCCACGTGACCATCAGCCCGAGCGCGAGCGGCAGCGCGAAGAGGCTCACGCCGCGCCCGATCTTGAGCACCGGCGCCAGGTAGATCGCGATGGCCAGCGCGACCCACGCCAGCCCGAGCGCCTGCACGAGCCGCAGGACAAGCTCGCGCCGGTCGTGCATGACGACGAAGTCGTAGAGGTCGTAGAGGTAGAAGGCGGTGAGGCAGAAGAGGGTGACGAGGGCGGCCTTGTAGAAGCCTTGCTGCTCGTTCAGCTCGACGTAGGCGTCCGCCGAGCCCAGGCGCAGGTAGGCCGCCGTCACCATCGCGAGGAAGATCAGAAGAGCCTCCGCGATGATGAGCAACAACGTCCTAACGTTCAGGCGCGACGAAGCCAAACCTTTAAGCCTTCCTGCCTACCCTTCGCCCCCCTCGCCGCGGCGCGAGGCGGAGTAGCGGCGGTAGTAGTAGTTCTGCTCGTTCAACTGCTCGTCGGAGCCGTTGAGGATGACGCCAAGCAGGCGCTCGCGCGGCAGCGGCTCAAGGAGCTTCTCCAGGGCCGCGTAGCGCGTCCGGCCCGCGCGCGCGACGATGAGCGCGGCGTCGGCGCGGTTGATGAGCACGGTGGCGTCGGTGAAGATGCCGAGCGGCGGCGCGTCGATGATGACGTAGTCGAACATGCGCCGCACCTCCTTGAGGACGGAGAGGAAGCGCGGCCCCGAGAGCAGCTCCGCCACGTCGTCGCGGGCCGTGCCGCCGGGCAGGATGTGCAGCCCCGCCGGCTCCAGCCTGATGATCGCCTCTTCGAGCCGCGCCTCGCCCCCGAGCACCTCCGACAGACCGACGGGCGCGTCCAGGCCGAGGTAGTCGGCCGCGCAGGGGTTGCGCAGGTCGCCGTCGATGAGCAGGGCCGAGACGCCGTCGGTCTGCGCGAGCAGCCAGGAGAGGTTGACGGCCGTCAGGGTCTTCCCCTCCATGATGCCGGCGGAGGTGATGACGAACGCCTGCATCTTGCGGCGCTCGCCCGCGTGGAGGATGCGCGTCCGCAAGCTGCGGAAGCGCTCGGCGTGCGACGAGCGCGGCTGCGTGATGGCGACGAGATGTGGTTCGACGCGCGCGGCGGAAACGTCTATCGAGACGAATTCCGGCGTGCGCGCCGAACCGGCAGCGCCCAAAGTTGCCCCAGCAGCACGCGAAGCCTGCCCGGCGGGGAGTGCCGACCCGCCCGGCGCCGACGTCTGCTCATTGGGCGCTGGTGTGTGCGCCGTCTCCGGCGTCTGAAAGTGTCGGGAGGCGCTGAAGAGGTACTCGGGCGCGTGCGCCGCGCCCGCGGGCGCGGGTGCATGACCGTTGCCGTTGCCATTCGACTCGGGCTCGACGGCGACGGCCTTCTCCTCCGGGACGGCGGCCTCGGGCGTGGCGTCCCCCGCCTTCGTGCCGTTCTGCTCGGCCGCGCGCTTCAGTGCTTCGTAGACTCTGCCCATTACGAATCTCCCTTGCTGTCCCAACTGCGGAAGGCGCGGCCCAGCTCGTCCGGGTCGGGCGCGCCGTCGCCTAACTCCCGCTCGACCTCGCGCTCGTGGCTGACCTGCGCGGCGCGGCCCACGGCCGAAGCGTCCGCGCCGGAGCTGCTCGCCTCGGCCGCCCAGAGCTCCGAGCGACCGGCGGAGGTGAAGATGCGCGCGGAGGCGGCGCGCTCTTCGCCCGTCTGCCGGCCGCGCTGCGCGTTCGGCAGGAGGTCGAAGGTCTCGGCGACCTCCTCGACGATGTCGCGCCCGACGTGGCGCGCGCCCGCGGCGAAGCCCGCGAGCAGCGAGTTGTCGCAGATGTTATTAATCTGCCGCGGTATCCCTTCGGAGCAGCGGAAGACCAGATCGACCGCCGCGGGGGTGAACACGTCCGTGCGCTCGGCCCCGGCGGCGAGCAGGCGCGAGGCGATGTAACGCGCCGTCTCCTCGATGTCCGGGAGCGGCCTGATCTCGCAGCGCAGCGCGACGCGCTGCTTGAGCTGGCGGAGTTCCGGCTGATTCAAAACGTCGCGCAGCTCGGGCTGGCCCGTGAGCACGATCTGCAACTGCTTGGCCGAGTCGGACTCGAAGTTCGACATCAGTCTGATCTCTTCGAGCACGGAGGGCGAGAGCCCGTGCGCCTCGTCGATGACGAGCACGGTGCGCAGGCCGCGCGAGTGGCGCGAATCTAAAACTTCGCCGAGGCGGAGCAGCAGCTCCGACTTGCTCTCCCAGCGCGGCACGTCGAGGAGCTTCGGCGAGGAGACGTACTGGTAGAACTCCGAGACGGTCATCCGCGGGTTGAAGAGGTAGGCGACGAGCACCGTGCGGTCGAGCCGGTTCATCATCCAACGCAGGATGGTCGTCTTCCCCGTCCCGACCTCGCCCGTGACGACGATGAGTCCCTTGCCGCTCTCGATGCCGTAGTGCAGGTTCGCCATCGCCTCCGTGTGCGAAGGCGTGAAGTAGATGAACCGCGGGTCCGGCGTCAGCGCGAACGGGAGTTCCTTCAGTCCGTAGAAGTCCAGGTACATTGCTCACTCCGTTCGCCGTGAAACGTGAACCGTAACAAGTAAAATGCCGTCCGCTTCTTGTCGCGGGTTACGGTTTACCGTCCACGGCTGTTTATCCTCTCATCGCCAGCATCTCGATGATGTGCAGGCTGCGGAGGACGAAGGCGAGGGCGGGGGCGCTCACGACCGTGGCCACGACCGCCGCGAGGGCGAGCGCGGCGCGGCGCATCTTGAGGCGGCGCTGCTCGCGCGCCGTCAGGAGCATGGGCAGCGTGACGAGCACGGGCAGTCCCGTGTAGTGCGCGGCGTCCTCGCTCGTCTGGACGGTGAGGAGGCGCGGCACCTCGAAGGCCGCCGCGAGCGCGACGCCGCAGGCCAGCCCCGCGACGAGGCCGATCAGCATCAGCATCGGCCGCTTCGGCGCGACCGGCTGCTGCGGCGCGCTCGCCGGGTCGATGACCGCGATGCTTTCACCCTGCGCGCGCCCCGCCACCTGCGCCATCGTCTCGGCCCGGTTCCGCTGCTCGACCGTCTGGTCGTAGATGGTCTTCTCGGTCTGGTACTCGCGTTGGATGGCTTCAAGCTCGACCTCGGTGACGGGGACGCCGCCGAGTTGCTGGCCGACGCCGGCGATGTCCGCCTCGGTGCGGTCGAGCTGCACCTGCTGCCGCCTGGCCTCGCCTTCGAGGCGCTGAATCTCCGCCTTGTTGAAGCCGAGGCGCGGGTCGATCCGGTTCTCGATGCGGGTGCGGGCCTCCTCGACCTTGTGGTTGTGCTCCTCGACCATCTCGTCCATCTGCCCCTTGATCTCGTCGATCTGCTTCTGCACCGACTTCATCTCGGGCGCGGCGAGCGTGAAGATGAGCCCCAGCTCGGCCTTCTGCGCCTCCAGCTCGGCCTTGCGCTTGACCAGCTCGGCGTAGGCGGGCGTGCTCTTCGGGTCCTGCATCAGCGCGATGGCCTCGTCGCCCGTCTGCTGGTTGGCCTTGGCCAGTTCGGAGCCGGTGCGGTTGAGGAAAGCGATCTGGTCTTTGATGCGGCCGATCTCCTGGATGCGCGCCTTCTGCTCTTCGCGCAGCCCCGCGAGCTGGCCGACGAGCGCCTGCAACTGGCTCGGGAGACTCTTCATGTGGGACTGCATGGCCGTCAGCCGGCGGCGGTCGATCTCGTCGAGCTTCTGCTTCTGCTCGTTGACGCGCTGGTCGAAGAACTCCTTGGTGAGCGTCGATTCCTCGCGCGAGGCGGTCTGCTGGCTCTCGACGTACTTGGCGGCCAGTGCCGCGGTCACCTTCTGCGTGTCGCCCGGGTCCTCGCCGCGGAAGGAGAGGAAGAAGCCGTTGGTGATCTCGTTACGCGAGGTGTTGAGCGTGATCTTGAGGTCTTTGCCGCGCATCCGCTCAATCAGCTCGTCCATCGAAGCCCCGCGCCGGCGCTCGACGGGATAGAGGTTGAAGCGCTCGATGAGCGGCTGGAGGGTGCTGCGGCTGGTGACCTCCTGCGTGATGTTGTTGATGCGCAGTGTGAGGTCGCTGTCCGAGAGCTGCGTGACGCCCTGCGCCGCGATGGTCGCCGGCCTCACGGCCAGGAGCGTCGTGGACTCGTAGACGTTCGGCAGCCGCCAGACCACGTAGGCGACCGCGACGGTGACCGCGGCCGTCGGCAACGCGATCAGCCACCTCCTCCGCCAAATCATCTGCGCCAGCTCGCCCGGCGTCCGCTGCCTGAAATCAACACTCATGGCTCTGCTCACTCCGTTCGCGTGAACCGTGAACCGTCAACCGTGACGAGATGGAAATGGTTTTTAACTCGTCACGGTTGACGGTTCACGGTTCACGCCTTAAAGGCTTTCCAGCGTGCGGCGCACCTCGTCCACGGGGGTCTGGGTCGGTGGCTTGACGGTGCGTTGCTGCTCCTGCGCGGCCAACTCCAAAGACTTCTGGAGTTCGCGGCGGGCGGCGGCCTTGTCGCCGCTCTTGGCGAGCGCTTCGCCGAGGTGCCAGCGGTAGAGCGAGTTGTCGCCGCCGTGCTTGGCCGCCAGATCGACCGCGCGCCGGAGTTGCTCGACCGAGTCGCGGTAGAGCCCGCGGCGGTAGTAGACCCAGCCGAGCGTGTCGGCGAAGCCGGGCTCGCTCGGGTAGCGGCGCACCACGTCCTGCCCCAGGCGGATCGCCTCCTCGGGGTTGCCCTGGCCGTGGTCGCCGTAGAGCGCCGCGAGGTTGTTGGCCGCGACCGGCTCGTCCGCGCGGATGGAGAGGACGCGGCGGTAGTACTTCTCCGCCTCGTCGAGGTTGTTCCGGCCCGCTTCGATGAGCCCGATGTTGCGGAAGGCGACGAAGTCGTCGGGCCGCTTCTCCGTGATCTTCTTGTACTCGCCGATGGCGCGGTCGGGCTGCTGCGTGCCGAAGTAGATTTCGGCGAGCGCCGTGTAGGCCGGCATAAAGTCGGCGTCGATCTCGACCGCGCGGCGCAGCGCCGCCTCCGCCCGCTGCGCGTCGGGCGCGTCCTGCTGGCTCCCGCTGCGGTACGCCTGGCCGAGGAGGAACTGGAGCGGCGCGCTGTTCGGCTGCTCCTGCGCCAGCTGCTCGATGCGCCCGCGCACCTCTCCGACCCGGCCCGTGGCCGCGCCGAGGTTGATGAGCGCCGTGAGCGCCTGGAAGTTCGTGTGGTCGAGGGCGAGCGCCTGGTCGAGGTGCTGCCACGCCTCGTCCAACTTCCGCTCGGCGGCCGCGGCGTCGGCGAGGTTGACGTGGGGCACGGGCGAGTTGGGCGACGTCTGGCGCGCCGCCTCAAAGTCGGCGCGGGCGGCGGCCAGCTGCGCCGGCGTCTGCGCGGCCAGCCTGAGGCTCGCCTTCCCGCGCAGCAGGTATGCGTTCGTCTTCACGTCGGCGAGGAGCTGCGGCGTCAGCTCGCCCTTCGGCGCCGCCTCCTGGAGCTTCTTGATCAGCTCGTCGGCCGAGCGCTTTGAGCCCTCGGCGTCGCCCGAGTCGAGCCCGATCTGAATCTGGATGAGCTTGGCCGGGAGGAAGTCCTGATAGTAACGCTCAAGGTCGCCCGCGCGCGCGCGCGCCTGCTCCAGTTGCCCGTCGCGGTAGAGCGCGTCGGCCATGAAGAAGAGGCCCAGCTTCGAGTGCGGGTCGCCGTCGAGCACGGTCTTCAGGTCGGCGATGGCGTCCTTCAGCTTGCCCGCGGCGACGCGCGTGCGCGCGCGCAGGAAGAGCGCGTCCGGGTCTTTCGGGTTACGCTTCAGCAGCTCCTCGGCGTGCGCGGCCGCGCCCTGCGCGTCGCCGCGCTGGAGGCTGATCTCGCCGAGGCGGTAGTGGCCGCGCGCGTAGTCGGGCGCGGCCTTGATGATCTCCTGATAGAGGTTTGCGGCGTCGTCGAAGCGGCCGACCGTCGCGTAGTAGTCGGCGAGCCGCGCCTTGCCCTCGGGCTTGTCCCAGTCGAGCTGCGCCCAGCTCTTGTACGCCTCTTCGGCCTTATCGAGCCGGTTGTTGACGAGGTAGTAGCTGGCGAGCACCCACGCCACGTCACGGTTCTCGGGGTCTACTTCGACGGCCTTGCGGAACTGCGCCTCGGCGTCGGCGGCGCGGCCCGACTGCGTCAGGAACTTGCCGTACTCGACGTGGGCGAGCGACGAGCGGTCGTTAACGGAGATGGCCTCGTTGAAGACGCGCTCGGCGTCCTGGGGCCGGTTCGTCTGGAGGTAGAAGCGCGCGAGCCCCAGGTGCGACTCGACGCGGCGTGGGTCGAGCGCGACGGCCTCCTTAATCATGACTTCGGCCTTCGCGGTGTCGCCCTTGAAGAAGACGACGTTGGCCTGGAGGATGCGGCCGTCGGGGTTGCTCGGCTCGCGCGCGGCTACCTCGTTGGCGAGCCGCTCGGCCTCGGCGAGGAACTCCGGTCTCTTCTGCTGGCCGTAGGCGGCCAGATAGCCGTTGGCGAGGCGCAGCCGCGCCTGCACGTTCGCGGGGTCGAGCTTGACCGTGCGCTGTAGCTCTTCGATGTACTCGCCGCCGCGGCCGAGCTGCTCGTAGGCCTGAGCGAGGCCCCAGTGTGCAGCCGCGAGGCTGTCGTCGATCTGGATGGCGTTGCGGAATTCGATGGAGGCTTCCTGCCAGCTGCGCTTCTGGAGGAAGGCTTCGCCGCGCGCGACGTGTTCGGCCTTCGCTTTCTCCGGGCTGGTGCAGGACGCCGCGAGCGCGACGAGGCAGGCGAGCAGGACGGCGAACGGCGCCCGGAGGCTCCGGGCGCGGGGGCACTCTTGAAGATTCATCACTGGCACTCCTTAACGGGTTGACGGCCGCCGCGCGCGCCTTGCAGACCGGGGCTAGTGGTCTCTGGGGCGCAACCCTATGCGCGACTCGCCGCTTCTAGCTTGACCGTGCCGGCCTCTTCCTCCGTCGGCGGCGGGCAAAGCCGCTTCAGAGAGTTCGGGGCCGTCGGTTTTCGTCCGCGCCCTTCCGGCGGGGCGTGCCGGCGGGAACGACGTTGAAGGTAAACGTCTAAAGACGCCCTTCTTCCTCTAACAATGCCCTACCCGGGGGCGAAAAAGCAAGACCATTCTCGGCCGCGTACCGCATCAGTCCGGCACGTAGGCCGGGAGATTCGGGGCGACCTGGGCGGCGAACTGCGCGGCCACCTCCTGGGTCTCGCGCTCCGAGCCGCGGAAAGGGACGAGCACCCGCACCATCGCGCCGTCGGAGCGGCGCAGGCGGATGCTGTCGAAGACCGTGTAGACCTTGTCCACGTACTCGCTCGCCACCGCCCGGCCGCGACCCTGATACCAGTAGAGCATCAGCATGCGGTCGGAGCCGTGCTCGATGACGTAGCTGTTGGCGCGGAAGGGCGCGCGCCCGTCGGCCGGTTTGACCTCGACCGTGTTGGGCTCGCCGAGCACCCAGCCGGAGCCGGGCAGGCAGTTGAGCGGGCTGTGGTAGGTGGCGCCGGTGCGCTGCGTCGAGTAGTAGCCGACGTAGAGCGAGGCCGAGCCCCCGGCCTCGCCCGCGTAGTCGCGCGAGACGTAGTCGTCGGCGCGCAGCACGGCCTCGGTCGCCGCGTCAAAGCGCACGTCACGCCCCGACTGGCGCCAGCCGCCGAACTCCGCGGGGAACTCCGCCAGCGCCTTCCGCGGCAGGCGCGCCTCGCCCGCCACCGCCCAGTAGTTGATGACCGCGCCGCCCAGCAGGAGCAGCGCCGCCATCGCCCAGAACTGTTTAGCCTTGCTCATCATCTCTTAGCCCGCAGTCCCCTCCCCGCCGCCGACGGTGACGGCCGTCGCCACGGGGACTTCGACGGGCTCGGCCTTCGTCCCTCCGGCCTTCGCGGCGCCCCCGCCGCGGCCGCCCCGCCCTGTCGGGTTGAAGCGGTCGAGCAGCCAGCCGAAGGCGAAGAGCATCAGGAAGGCGGCGATGTAGATGACCCAGCCCGAGAACTCGTGGAAGAAGCCGTCGGCGATCTCCGTCCCGTAGTAGCGCGCCAGTATCCCAGTGCCGCTCACGCGCGCCGCGTTGGTGATGATGGCGATGGGCACGGCCGCCAGCACGACGAGCACCGCGCGCAGCACGCGGAAGCGCTCGAAGCGCCGCCCGCCCTCGCCGTCCACGTCAGAAGGGCTGGTGAAGTATGCGAAGACGACGGCCAGCGTCACGAGCGTCATCAGACTCCTGATGCCGCTGCACGCCTCGACCACTTCGAGCCGCTTGGTCGTCGCCGAGCCCAGGGGGTGCAGCTCGATGACGTTCCCCTCGCGCAGGACGGGGATGTCGAACATGCGCATGGCCGAGACCGCGCAGCGCGACGCGAAGAGTTGCAGCGGGAAGGCGACCTTGTTGAAGATGATCGACGGGACGGGGATCGCGAGCGCGAGCAGGAAAAGCGGCACGAAGACGGCGCGCAGGAGCTTCCAGCCCCAGAAATAGATGGTCACGCCCGCGAGCAGCAGGACGAGCGACATCCGCTGCGTGAACAGCTCCGCACCCGCCGTCCCCACCCACAACATGAGCAGAGCGGCGGCGGCGAGCCCCGCCCCCCAGAACAGGCGCGGCCGTTTCTCCAAAGAGGTCAGGCGCTCGCGCTCCGCCCAGAGGATGTAGCCGATGACGAAGGGGATGAGGAGCCCGTGTGAGTAGTTCTCGTCCTCCCACCAGAAGCGCCCCAGTCGCGCCAGCACTTCCCAGTAGGCGAAAGCCACTACCGCCGAGAGCAGCACAGCCTTCCAGACGTGTTCGCGGGAGATTGTTCGGGGCATCGTCTAACCAAGGCCGTGGCGCGGCGGCGCCCGGCGAAGCGGATGAGTGTGATTGACTTCGGTCGGAGACTTTAAAACTCAGGGTTCGCGCGTCCCGGCTTTGAAACCCTGCGCGCCGAGACCATTTCCAGCTTAGCCCAACGCGCCGCGGCCCGGCAACTAAAACTTATCGTGCGGCTCAGGGCTCCGTCCGCAGCCGCCCGCGCGCGAGCCTGAGCAGCAGGCGCGGGGAGAGCCTGAGCAGCAGGCGCGCGCCCTTCAGCCTCCAGCCCGGGCGCAGCGAGTCGGCCCTGGCCAGGGACTCGCGCGCCCGCGCGAAGTCGCCCCTCGCCAGATGCTCCTTACCCTCGACCAGATTCAACTCGCCCTCCATGCGCCGGATCGCGGCCACGACCTCGGCGCGCTGCGCCGGGCTCAGTTCGTACTGGTCGCGGATCTTGCCGTAGACACGCAACTCCCGCCTGACGCGGTTCACGGCGTCGCCCGACAGGCTCCCCTCGCGGTAGCGGTAGCGCACCAGCACCTTACGCTGATAAGCCAGCCGGCACCCGCGCAGCACCATGCGTATCCACAGGTCGAAGTCCTGCGCGTTGCGCAGCCCCGTGTCGAATAGCCCCGCGTCGAAGAGCGCCGCCTTGCGCGCAAACACGCCGGAGCCGATGACGTTGCATTCGCCCCGCATCAGGCTCTCGAACGTCACCTCGCCCGCGGACGGCGCGACCTCCATGAACCTGCGGCCCGCCAGCGCCGAGTCGCCGAAGAGCAGCGCGTCCGTATAGACGAGGTCGTGGCTGCCCGCGACGATGAACTCGAACTGCTCCTTCAGGTAGTCGGGCTCCCAGAGGTCGTCGGCGTCGAGGAAGGCGGCGTAGTGGCCGCGCGCGGCGCGCAGGCCCGTGTTACGCGCGGCCGCCAACCCCTGGTTCTCCTGCTCCAGGTAGATGATGCGCCCGCGGTACGGCGCGAGCGCGCGCGCCAACTCCTCCGCGTCCTCCGACCCGTCGTTCACCACCAACACCTCGTAGCCCGAGAAGGTCTGGGCGAAGACCGAGGCGAGCGTTTCGCCGATGTACTCCGCCGCGTTGTAGGCCGCGATGATGACGCTGACGTGCGGCCGGCCCGCCTCCCCCGCGCCGCCTGAAGTCTGTTCGCTCATAGTCATCATGCCCTCCCCTCAACCGGGGTGCGCCGCCACACGCCGCCGGGGCATGGCCGCCGCCACCCCAGCGAGCCATCCCTCGAACTCCACTTCGGAGAGCGACGAAGAGTCGAGCAGCCGCGGCAGCAGCAGCGGCTCCGACTCGCGCGAGGCGAGCCCCACGTCGCACGTCGTCGCCGAGCGCACGCCCGCCTCCCTCAGCCAGGGGAGGTGAAGCGGATCGTAGACGCCCGACGGGTAGCAGAAGTGCTCCGGCGTCCGCCCCGTCATGTCGCGGATGTGGCCGCGGTTCTCCTCGATCTCACGCAGGAACGGCTCGCGCTCAAGCGGCACGCGGTGTCGGTGCGTGTGCAACTGGATGTCAACGCCCCCCTCAGAGAGCGCCCGTACCTCATCGGGCGTCAAGATATGCAGGAGCCGCGCCGCGCGGAGCGCCTCGTAGTCAACCCCGACCCGACGCGCCAGCTCCCCGGCGAGCCCATCCTTCTCCTCGGCCGAGAGGCCCTCGCGCCCCGCGAACTCGCGCAGCGCACGTGCCGCTCCCGCACGCGCCTCGGGCGAAGAAAGCTCGTAGGCGGCGTCGAGGCCGGTGAGCGGCCGCAGGTCGAGGCGTTGACCACGCCCCTTCCACAACAGGTAGGAACAGGCGACGTCGAAGACCGGCCGGTTGTAAAGGGAGTAGAAGGTCGTCAGGTAGAGCGTGACGGGAAGGCCCGCCTCGGCGATGAGCGGGTGCGCCCGTTCGCCGAAGTCGTACGTGCCGTCGTCGAAGGTGATGGAGACGGCCTTCTCGGGCAGGTCGCCCGCGTGGAGGCGCTCGACTGCCTCGCCGAGGGGCAGCACCGTGCAGCCTGCGCGCCTGAGTAGTTTGAGCCTGCCGGCGAAGAACTCGGGCGATATGAAGAGTGAGGGGTCCCACTCGTGCTCGTCGTCGAGCGAGATGCCATGGTAGGCGAGGACGAGCAGGCGGCCGCGCCGCCAGCGGCTGCGATCCGTCAGCCCGAAGACGCCGGCCGTCTTCATCGACGACAGCGTGGCCTGCTTGAACTTCTTGAGCATCGCTACAACCCTTCCCGGCCGCCGTGCGGCTCAGGCGGCGGTCGCCCCGTCGCGGCGCGTGCGGAGCAGCGTCAGAAGTGTCCCCACCACTTGGCGCAGCGCGCGCCGCCCCGCCGGGATGACCCAGAGCACGGCCAGCGAGGCCAGCGCCGCCACGGCGAAGGCGGCGGCGAGCCGAGCCGCCAACGGTAACGCCACCAGCCACGGGCGCGCCGCGTAGACGGCCGACAGCGAGCAGACGGCCGCGCACGCCGAGGGCGCCGCCGCGCGGTAGATGTCGCCGGCACGCACCGGCCCGCGCCGGCAGGCCAACCAGAAGAGCAGCGGTGTCGTCAGGAAGAGATCCGTCAGGGCGTAGGAGGTCGCCACGCCCAGCGCGCCCCAGGGAAGCCCCGCCAGGATAGAGGCCACCGCGATGCCGCCGCCGACCCAGCCCCAGCGGAACATCTCGCGCGTCCGCCCCTGCGTGGTGTAGAGCCAGAGCGCGGCCTTGGCGAGCGGCTGCACCAGCGCCGCCGCGCCGAGCAGCATGAAGACGCGCGCCGACTCCTCCCACTGCGCGCCGAGCATCAGCCGGACGAGCCAGTCGGCGACGCCGATCATGAAGGCCACGCCCGGCATCGTCAGCATCGCGATCTTCTCGACCACCTTGAGGAAGGCCGCGCGGTAACGCTCGGGCTCCTCGCCCAGACGGCTCAGCGCCGGCACGGCCACCGCGCCGAACGGCGCGTTCACCTGGTCGAGCGGCAGCAGCAGCATCTGGTAGGCGCGCGCGTAGATGCCGAGTTGATATGCCCCCCAGACCTTCCCGATGAGCAGGTTATCGACGTTTCGCGCGACGAAGTTGACGAGGTTGAAGCCGGTCAGGTTCCCGCCGAACGAGAGCATCCGCCGCAGCCCGACGCCGCGCCCCGGCAGCCCCGGCCGCCAGCGGCAGGCCAGCCACACGCCGGCGGCTGTCGAGCCGGTCATCGCCAACTGGTTGACGACCAGCGCCCAGTAGCCCCAGCCGCGCAGCGCGACCGTGACGGCCGACGCGAGCCCGACCAGCATCGCCACGAGGTCGTTGGCCGCCAGCGTCGTGAACCGCATCTGCCTGACCAGGAGCGCCTCGTGCTGGATGGAGAGGCCGCGCAGCATCGTGGCCCCGGCCAGCCCGAGCGTGACGGCGACCAGCCGCGGCTCTCCGTAGAACCAGGCGACGAGCGGCGAGCAGGCGGCCACCCCGAGGGCAATGCCCCCGCTCAACCCCAGGTTGACCCAGAAGAGCGTGCTCACCTGCCGGTGCGTCAACTCGGGCCACTGCACCGTGGCCGTCGAGAGGCCGAGATACTGGAACATGCCGACGAAGCTGACGAGGATCGTCACCATGCCGACGAGACCGTAATCCTGCGGCGTGAGCAGGCGCGCGAGCACAACGGTGGCGGCCGTGAAGATGGCGAACTTCAGCCCTTGCGCGACGAGCGTCACGACGCCGCCGCGCGCGGCGCGCGCCCCGAGCCCAGACTTCAGACGCTCCGTGCTGAAGTAAGCGTCCTCCGGCCTCGCGGCGCTCGCGGGGGACGGGGCGGGGGCGGCTGCCTCTGTCAGGTCATGTGTCATCGTGCGGGCTGCGGGGCGCGACACCCGCCGGAGCCTCTGGCGCGAGGGGCGTCCGGGGCGCGTGCCCCGCAGACTAAGTTAACACGAAAACCGCGGCAGGATTAGAAGGCGGCGTCCCACAGGCTTTGAACCTGTGGGACGCCTCGGTTTGCGAGACCACGGAGCGTGGTCGTTCTGCTCTTTCCTTCCCGGCCGCAAGCGCCCGGGCGTTCACTGCCAGTTCTCGAAGCGCTGCCGGTACTCCACGGAACTGAGGAAGGCTTTGACCATCTCTGCGCGGCGGTAGTCGCCGCCGCTGTCGTCAAGCTTCTTGAGCCAGTACTGGAAGCCTGCGTCGTCAGGGTCGCGGCGCAGGTAGCCGAAGTATTCCATCGTCACGAAGGCGGGGTTGTATTCGCGGCGCGTGAACTGCTCGCTGTCGGCGAGCCGCAGGAGCACCTGTTCACGCGGCACGCCCGAGGAGGCGAAGGCTACGAGCGCATCACGCTCGGCCGGGTCGGGCGCGACGCCCGCCGTGGCGTAGAGCGCGTCCACGAACTGGTCGGGCCGCAGCCCGTCGTAGCGGGAGCGGAACTCTGGACGCTGCACCCAGGCGCTCAGGAAGGCGGTCTTGTTCGCGGAGAGCACGCCCTGCCACCCCTGCTGCCCGACGATGAGCCCCCGCTCGATCTCCTGCGTGTCGGAGATGAACTCCGCATACTGCACCCTGCGACCGTAGGAGGCGGAGTGGAGCCGGTAGACGAGGTAGCCCGTCTCCTTGAACTCTATCGAGAGGTAGTAGGCGGCCGAGACCTCGATTCGCATGGCCTCGGCGCACCCGGCGTTGGCGCCGCACGCGGCAATCTTCTCAGTCCAGAAGGCACGCCCCGACTCGTCCGGCTCGCGGCCGAGGAAGTCCACGTAGTGCTGGCGGACGAGGAACTGCGCGTAGTCGGCCGGGTTCGACACGTCGCCGTAGAGCATCAACACGTTGGCGAGTTCGAGGTAGTCGATGGCGCGACGCAGGTTCGACTTGGCCTCGGCCAACTGACTCTGCGTGGCGTAGGAGCCGGCGAGCCCCGCGTAGGTGAGCGCCTTCGACAGCGACGCTTCGATGCGCACCGCCGCGGGGTAGAGGGCACGCTCGGCACCGAAATCATTGTAGGTCTGCTGGAGGTCTTCGACCACCGAAGAGATGCCGTTCGCCGGGTCACTTATCGGCGCGGGCGCGAGCGCGAGCGCGGAGGTCGTGCCGGCGGGCGTCCCGAGCTGGTTGCTAACATCCTGCGCGGTGCGCCGCGCCTTGAGCAGGCTGCTCTGCGCCTTGCCGGGAGAGACGGGCGTCGGCGTGGGTGTGGGCGTCGCCGCCGGCGTGGGCGTCGGGCTCGGCGTGGGCGTCGGTGTAGGCGTGGGCGTCGGTGTAGCGGAAGGCGTGGGCGTCGGCGTGGGCGTCGGCTCCGTGAGCCTGGGCGCGGGGTCGATGCGGGCGATGAAGAGGTCGTAGCGCCCCGAGTTCTCCCAGTTCGACGTGTAGGCGATGAAGCGCCCGTCCCGGCTGATCGTCGGCTTCGGCATCGCCCAGTACCCGGTCGTGTTCGTCTTCAGGTCGATCAGCGAGCGGTGCTGCACCAGCCGCCGCATCCGCTCGCTTCCGTCCAACGCCACCTGGAAGATCTCGTCCCGGAAGACACCCGACGACGGCAGGTTGATCGTCCCGTCGTAGAAGGTCGCAATCGTCGCCCAGTCCTCGTTGTCGGCCAGCATCGTCGCGTGCATGTCCTGCGTCCAGTCCGCGAAGCCGCCGTGCGCTCCCGACCCCGTGCGAAGCCAGAAGACGTAGTGCGGGTTGTGCGGCTCGTCCATCCGGCGGACGGTGAAGCCGTCCGTGTCGTTGTCCCACCCGAAGATGCAGTT
>JBJMGP010000232.1:0-59178 GCA_045807865.1 Pyrinomonadaceae bacterium | reverse complement strand
GTGTCATCATTCAATGATGACACCGCACGTCGCGTTGTACCTTCCGTCCAAATCTTCATACATAATTCAGACCAACCCGGGTCAGCCCACGTCTAACGTCCTGTGCCCGGGCCGTAACGGAAATGTCGATTGTTGGGCCGCGGGGCGTGTGCTATATTTTTTCGCGCCTAAAAAGTGGGCGGCCGCGCCTACCCGTTCCGTCCCCGAAGCAGTCAGCAACTCCTCAAAGCTTGAGTTTAGTCCAACAGGCCGTAGTCTTATGACAGAGCATCTATTCCCCCGTGCTTACGCGCGCGTTGCGCGCCGGCTCTGCGTCGCGGTCTGTCTGTCGGCGCTGGCCTCCGTGTCAAACGCACAGAGCCTGCCGCCGGGCAGCCCCGTGCTCCTCACAGAGGGAACGGGGCAGACGACGCGCGGCGTCGCCTACGAGGCCGTCACGTTCCGCTCGGAGCCCTTCCCCGTCGTCTCCCCGGTCAACTGGAACGCCGACAAGTCGAACACGCGCGACCAGCAGACGCGCGTGATGCTCTTCGCCATGGGCCTCCCGCTCTTGGCGGGCGAGGGCGCGGGCGCCCTGACCGCCGACGCACAGGACTCTTCCGGCCGCGTCTACCCCTTGAAGGTCGAGGCGCTCTCGAAGCCTTCGTACGACATCTTTGACGTGACAGGAAAGCGGCACGTCGCGCAGCCGCAGGATTGGCTCTGGGCCGTCACGCTGCGGCTCGACGAACAGATGACGGACACGCTCGGCGACGTGCTCGTCCGCATCAACCTCCACGGCCTCTCCTCGAACCGCGTCCGCATCGCCATCGGCCAGACCGGCGGCGGCATCACCACCGACCCGGCGACCGAGTTCCTCTCGCCCGCGCCCCCGGTGCCTCCCGCGCCCACGCCGACCCCCACGCCTAAAGCTTACGGCGCTGGCGAAGCCACGGCCGCGGACGTGACGCGACTGCTTGAGCAGGCGACGTGGGGGCCGACGACCGCAGAGGTCACGCGCGTGCAGGGCGTCGGACTGCGCGCCTTCATCGACGAGCAGTTCAACGCGCCCGTGCTCAACACGGCGAAGGGCTCCGACTTCCCAGACCTCGCGACCGTCGTCGATGACAACTCCGTGGCGTGCCCGGTCGATCCGATTAACGATCCCAACAACAACAAGCGCAACCTCTGCCTGCGCGACAACTACTCGATGTACCCGCTCCAGGCGCAGTTCTTCAAGAACGCGCTGACGCGCCCCACACAGCTCCGCCAGCGCGTGGCCTTCGCGCTCCACCAGATTTTCGTCGTCTCGGGGCGCGACATCCCCCTGCCGTGGTGGATGAACGGCTATCTACAGACGCTCGACCGTAACGCGCTCGGGAGCTACCGCACGCTCCTCGGCGAGATGACGCTCAACCCGTCGATGGGCGAGTTCCTCAACATGAACCAGTCGGTCGCGACGAACTTTAACGAGAACTACGCGCGCGAGGTGCTCCAACTCTTCTCGATGGGCGTCAACCGGCTCAACCACGACGGCACGCCCGTCCTCGACGCGCAGGGTCTGCCCGTCCCCGTCTACACGCAGGCCGACGTGGACGAGTTCACGAAGGTCTTCACGGGCTGGAACTTCAACCGCGCGCCGAACCCGGCGCTACCGGCCGGCACGACCAACTACCGCGACCCGATGGTGCCACGCGGCGGCACGACGCACGACCGCAACGCGAAGAACCTCTTCGGGACGGCGCTCGCGGGCTGCCCCGGGACGAACGGCGCGGCCAACTCGGCCTGCGCGCAGACCGAGCTGAACCAGGCGCTCGACGTGATCTTCAACCACCCGAACGTCGGCCCATTCATCTCGCGCCAGCTCATCCAGCATCTTGTCACGAGCAACCCTTCGCCGGCCTACGTCGCGCGCGTCGCCGACGCCTTCGACAACGACTGCGCCGGTCTCTACCCCGAGAGCCCCTGCTTCAACCAGCGCGGGAATCTGAAGGCCGTCGTGCGCAACATCCTCTTAGACCCGGAGGCGCGCGGCGACGTGAAGACCGACCCGGCCTACGGACGCTTGCGCGAGCCTGTGCAGTACATCAACAACTTCCTGCGCGCCTTCAACGCGACGAGCGACGGTGTCATCGCGCAGGGCACGAGCGGCGTGGTCGGCGACGCGCCGAACGCGATGGGGCAGCCGCTCTTCCAGCCCGCCACGGTCTTCAGCTACTACGAGCCCGACTACCAGGTGACCGGGACGCGCTGGCAGGGGCCGGCCTTCCAGATCCTCACGACCTCGACGACACTGCGGCGCGCGAACTTCGTCAACCAGCTCCTCTACTTCGGTCTACAGCCTTCGGTCAACGTGCCGACGGGGACGCAGATCGCGATGTCGCCGGTCATCGGCCTCGCCGACAACCCGTCGGGGATGGCCGACTACCTGAACACGCTGCTCCTGCACGGCACGATGTCGGCGGCGATGAAGCAGACGGTGGTGGACGCCGTGAACGCCATCGCGAGCACTTCGTCGGACTATCAGCGGCGGCGCGCGCAGACCGCCATCTACCTGGTCGTTACGTCGGCGCAGTACGAGGTGCAGAGGTGAAGAGCATGTCAACTACCCGCAGAGACTTCCTCCGCGCCTCGGCCTGCACGCTGGGCGGCCTCGCGCTCGGCTCGACCGTCGAGAGCCTCGGCCTCGTCGGCGCCTACGCGCAGGCGGCCACGGACTACCGCGCGCTCGTCTGCGTCTTCCTCAACGGCGGCAACGACGGGACGAACATGGTCGTGCCGCTCGACCAGACGAGCTTCGACCAGTACACGGCCGTGCGCGGCCCCTCGACGCTGGCGATTCCGCAGTCGAGCCTCGTCGCCGTCAACCCGCCGAGCCAGGGCCGGCAGTTCGGGCTCCACCCGAACCTCGCGCCCGAGGTCGCCAACCCTTCCGTGACGAACAAGGGGCTGCTCGACGTTTGGAACCAGGGTCGCCTGGCCGTCGTCTGCAACGTCGGCCCTCTGGTCGAGCCCCTGACGCGCACGACCTACCTCAACGGCACGGGCAAGCGGCCGCTCCAACTCTTCTCGCACTCCGACCAGATCACGCAGTGGCAGTCGGCCGTCGCCAACGCCGTGAGCCGCACGGGCTGGGGCGGGCGTCTGGCCGACAGGTCGGCGGCGCTGAACGGCTCGTCAACCTTCCCGCAGGTCGTCACCATCGCGGGCGTGAGCCTCTTCGTGACGGGGGCGAGCGCGCTGCCGCTCGCCCTCGGCGATTCGAATTCGACGCTCGGCGCCGCGCTCCCCCTGACGATGACGGCCAACTCGTCCGGCAGTTCGGCCACGGACGTGCCCACGCGCCGCGCGGCCTTCGACGCCTTACGCGCGCTCGACGCAGACAAGATACTCGTCAAGGCCGACGCCGACACGCGCAGCAGCGCCCTGCGGACGAAGGCGCAGCTCGACACCGCGCCCAACACCGACTATCCCAAAATCCCGAACACGACTCTGGGTCGTCAGCTCGAACAGGTCGCGCGCCTCGTCGCGCTGCGCGACACGCTCGGCGTCAAGCGGCAGATATTCTTCTGCCAGCTCGGCGGCTTCGACACGCACTCGAACCAGCGCACGGCGGGCCAGGATGGTCTGCTCTTGCAGTTGAGCCAGGCGCTGCGCGGCTTCTGGGACACGCTCGGCGACCTCGGGATGCAGAACAACGTGACGACCTTCACGCTCTCCGATTTCGGCCGAACGTTCCAGGCGTCCGGGTCGGGCACGGCGGTCGGCACCGACCACGGCTGGGGCAGTCATCATTTCGTGTTGGGCGGTGCGGTGCGCGGCGGCAACTTCTACGGGACGTACCCGACGCTCGCGCTCGGCGGCCCCGACGACGCGGACACGCGTGGGCGCTGGATACCGACCACCTCCGTCGAGCAGTACGCGGCGACGCTCGCCTCCTGGTACGGCCTCAACGCAAGCGACTTCCCGGCGGTCTTCCCGCTGCTCGACCGTTTCCCGAATCCGAACCTCGGCTTCATGGTTTAATGCTCAGAATTAAAATCCTCGTACTCGCTCTCTTCGCCGCCTTCACGGCCGCGCTCTTACTCACGGACAACGCCGCGAACCCGCACGCACGCGCATACTCTTCGGGCCCACCCGCGGGCTACACGCACGCGCCGGGCGAACTCGACTGCGCCGACTGCCACACCACGCCCGCGCAGAGTTCGGGCACGCTCACGCTCGGCGTCCCCGACCGGTACACGCCGGGTCAGACCTACGACATCACGGTCACGCACGCGAGCGGGGACGCGACGCGCGTGCGGTGGGGCTTCGAGATGACGGCGCTCGACTCGGCCGACCAGAAGGCCGGAGCCTTCGCGCCGTCCGACGACCTCACGCGCGTCGTGGGCGGCGAGGGGCCTTTCCCCGCGCGCGAGTATATCGAGCACACGTCGAAGGGGACGTTCCCGGGTCAGCAGAACGGCGCCGGCTGGACGTTCAAGTGGACGGCGCCGTCGGAGGACGTAGGCCCCGTCACCTTCTACCTGGCCGGCAACCAGGCCAACGGCGACGGCAACAGCTCGGGCGACAACATCTACTTCACCTTCAAGTCGGCGACCTTCCAGGCGCCCGCGCCCGACTTTCAACTTACCATCTCGCCCTCCTCACGCACCGTGGTGCAGGGTTCGAGCGCGACCTTTGACGTGACCGTGACGCCGCTCGACGGATTCAACGGCTCCGTCACCCTCTCGGCCAACGGTCTCCCGGCCAGCGCCACAGCCAACTTCCAGCCCGCCTCCGTCAACCTGACGAGCGCGTCGCCGCAGACCTCGACGCTGACGGTTACGACCACGGGCTCGACGACGCACGGCCCGAACACTTTCAACGTCAACGCCGCCAGCGGCGCGCTCGCGCACACGGCGCAGGCCGGGCTCAACGTCGCCGCGCCCACGGACTCAGACCTCTCCGTCACGCAGAGCGTCTCGCCCAACCCTGCGCAGACGAACGCCGACATCAGGTACACCATCAACGTCTTCAACAATGGCCCGGCCGCGGCACACTCCTTGAGCCTGATCGTCAACATGCCGGACGGGGTCGTCTCGTTCACACCGGGCGCGAACGGCGACCAATGCCAGTTTGAGCCTGCCACGACGAACGCCAGATACGTCTGCTCTCCGGGCATGCTCCCCGCGGGGCAGGGGACGGCCATCGACTTCAACATCCGCCGGCAGGCGGTCGGCATCTTCAACACGACGACCGCCGTCAGCGCCGACGAGCACGACCCGTTCCCTGCAAACAACTCGGTGCAGCTCGCGCTCCCCGTCACGGCGCAGTCGGCGACGCCGAGGATGACCGTGCCGAACCTCGGCGTGCGCACAGTCGTCTCGGGGCTCAACCAGCCGACCGCGATGGCCTTCCTCGGCCCCGCAGACTTCCTCGTGCTTGAGAAGGAGACGGGGCGCGTCGTGCACGTCAAGAACGGCGTGGCGCAGGGCGTCGCGCTCGACCTCAACGTCAACAGCGCGTCCGAGCGCGGCCTGCTCGGCATCGCCCTGCACCCGAACTTCAACACGAACCACTTCGTCTACCTCTACTGGACGGAGAGTAGTGTCCCCAACGACACGGTCGCCATTGAGGCGACGCCGCTCCTCGGCAACCGCGTTGACCGCTACGTGATGAACGGCTCGACGCTCGCGTTCGACCGCAACCTGCTCAAACTGCGCGCGCTCCAGACGGACGAGGGACAGCCCGCGCGCGGCAACCACAACGGCGGCGTTCTGCGCTTCGGCCCCGACGGCAAGCTCTACGTCTTTATGGGCGACAACGGGCGGCGCGGCTTCCTCCAAAATCTCCCCTGCGGGCCGATTGTGACCTGTCCCGACACGAACCCCGTTCCCGTCCTCGACGACCAGTACGGCGGACCCGAGCCCGACGACGCGCACTTCACGGGCTTCATCCTCCGCCTCAACGACGACGGCACGACGCCGTCAGACAACCCCTACGCGCAGCTCCCGACGGTGCAGACCACCCCCGTCACCGAGAACATCCGGCGGCTCTACGCCTACGGCGTGCGCAACTCTTTCGGGATGGACTTCGACCCGGTGGGCGGCTACCTCTGGACGCAGGAGAACGGCGACGACGCC
This sequence comes from Pyrinomonadaceae bacterium, assembly GCA_045807865.1. Lineage (GTDB taxonomy): Bacteria > Acidobacteriota > Blastocatellia > Pyrinomonadales > Pyrinomonadaceae > QHXN01. Next base: position 53,074 of record JBJMGP010000232.1, on the reverse strand, counting down.
TTCGACGAGATCAACCGCGTCGAGGCCGGCTTCAACGGCGGCTGGGCCCAACTGATGGGGCCTTCCACGCGCATCAACGAGTTCAAAGCCATCGAGGTTGCGCGCGGCAACAGCCTCCAGCAGAACCGCTGGCCGCCCTCGAACATCGCCGACACGGCGGCCGGGGCGCTCGCGCGGCTCTACAAGCTGCCGGGCTCGAAGTACACCGAGCCCGAGTTCAGTTGGAAGTACGCCGTCGCGCCCGCGACCGTCGGGTTCGCGCGCGGCGCGGGTGTAGGGCCGCAGTACGCGGGCGACCTCTTCGTCGGCGCCTCGCGCACGACGCTGCTCGGCGGCTACCTGATGCGTTTCGACCTGAGCGACGACCGCAAGACGATAGTGACGACCGACTCGCGCCTCGCCGACAGGGTGGCCGACAACTCCGACAAGTTCGACCTCGCCGAGAGCGAGAGCCTCGTCGTCGGGCGCGACTTCGGCATCACGACCGACATCCAGACCGAGCCGTCGAAGGGCAGCCTCTACGTCGTCTCGCTCTCGAACGGCGCGGTCTACGAGGTCTACGGCCGCCCGACCCTCTTCGTCGCCGGGCCCGTCGGCGCGCAGGAGACGCCGCCCAACGACTCCGCGGCCGTGGGCACCGCCACGCTGCTTCTCGACGAGGACGGGCAGACGGCGCACGTCTCGCTCCGCTTCAGCGGGCTCACGACGCCGCAGACCGTCGCGCACCTGCATGCCCCCGCGCAGGGCGGCCAGAGCGCCCCGCCCGTCTTCGACCTGCCGACGGGCAACTTCACCGACTTTAAGGTCACGCTCACGCCGCAGCAGGTCAGAGACCTGAAGGCCGGCCTCTTCTACATCAACGTCCACAGCACGGCTTTCCCCGCGGGCGAGATACGCGGCCAGTTCGGCACGGTCGAGGTCTCCAACATCGTGCAGTTCGAGACGGCCAACCCTTCCGTGAGCGAAGGCGCCGGCTTCAAGACCATCAGGGTCGAGCGCCTCGGCGACACGTCGGTCGCGGCGGCCGTCGGCTACAGGACGCAGGACGGCACCGCGAGCGAGCGCCGCGACTACACGACCGCGCGCGGCGTGCTTCGCTTCGCGCCGGGCGAGACCGTCAAGAGTTTCGACGTGCTCGTCACCGACGACGGGCTACAGGAGGGAGACGAGACGGTCAACCTCCTGCTCGAAAACCTTCCGGGCGGCGAGGCGTACGCGAGCTACCCGAACGACACGTTGAAGATCGTCGATAACGACGCGGCCAACTCGACCGCGAACCCCATCGACTCGTCAGACTTCTTCGTCCGGCAGCACTACCACGACTTCCTCAACCGCGAGCCCGACGCCGCGGGCTTGCAGTTCTGGACGAACGAGATCGAGCAGTGCGGGGCGGACGCGCAGTGCAGGGAGGTCAAGCGCGTCAACGTCAGCGCGGCCTTCTTCCTCTCCATCGAGTTCCAGCGCACGGGCTTCCTCGCATACCTCGCGAACCGCGCGGCCTTCGGCAACTCGACGACAGACCCGCAGGTGCCCGTCCGTTACGCGGACTTCCAGCGCGACGTGCAGGCGCTCCAGCGCGGCTACATCTTCGGCCAGCCCGGCTCAGAGGCCGTGCTCGAAGCCAACCGGCGCGCCTACTTCGACGAGTTTGTCGCGCGCCCGGAGTTCGTGACCAAGTACGGCGCGATGAGCAACGCGCAGTTCGTCGCCGCGCTGCTCGCCTCGAACAACCTGGCCCAGTCGGTCGCCAACTACCACGTCGGGCGGCTCGACGCGGCGCAGCAGGTGCCGCCCGGCGCCTCGTCCGCGACGGGGGCCGTCGTCCTGCGCCGCAACCCCCTGGGCTCCGGCCCCGACTCCTTCGTCTCGCTCTACCTCAACAACCTTTCGAGCCCGGTGACGGCCATCCACATCCACGGCCCGGCCGCGGCCGGCGCCGAAGCGCCCGTCCTCTTCACGCTGCCGGCGGGCGAGTTCGCCGACTTACAGCTCACGATGACGGACGAGCAGCTGGGCTACCTCTTCGACGGCCGGCTCTACATCGACGTGCACACGCAGAACAACCCCGGCGGCGAGATACGCGGGCAGATACCCGCGCGGTTCTTCCGCGTGGATGTGCTGTCGCGCGCGCTCGACAACGGCGTGCTGACGCGCGCGCAGGTCTTCCGCATCGTCGCCGAGTCCGAAGAGTTGAAACAGGCCGAGTTCCGCCGCGCCTTCGTCCTCATGCAGTACTTCGGTTATCTGCGGCGCGACCCCGACGCCGCCGGCTTCAACTTCTGGCTCGGGAAGCTCAACCAGTTCGGCGGCGACTACATCCGCGCCGAGATGGTCAAGGCGTTCATCTCGTCGATTGAGTATCGCCAGCGCTTCGGCCAATAAAACAGGAAGAGCAATGAACAGGGATGGGCAGGATGGGCAGGATAAGAGATCAAAATCTTAATTCTGCACATCCCGTCCATCCCTGTTCATTGTTCTATCTCATGCCGAGCATGAGGAGGAGCGAGCGGTCGTGGACGGGGCCGCCGGCGCGCCGCCAGCGTTGGAGCGGTTCGAGTTCTTCTTCGGTGACGGGGCGGTTGGTGAGTCGCGCGGCCGGGGTCTTCTCGAAGGCATGTTCGGTGAGTGCGAGGTGCGGCTCGCGCACGGCGAGCGGGTCCCCCGAGGCGAGCGCCGCCTCGGCCGACTCCACGTCCGCGTAGAACTCGTGGTAGACGAGGATGTGCCAGACCGCCGCGTGCCCCTCGCCCTCCGACCCGAGCACCCGCAGCAGCCCGAACCCACTCTCCATCTGGAACACAAGGTCGTCGCCCGGTGCGTAACTCAGCGCCATAAACTCTCCCCTTTCGGTCAAGCTTAGCACACGCGCGAGAAGTGTAGACGGGTGCGGGCCGCGAGGTTAATATCTGGGGCGATGAGCGGTCGCAACGGCGAGCGGGATCATTACGAGACCCTGGGCGCGGGGCGCGGGGAGGCGCGCGCCGAGATCGAGCGGCGCTACAAGCGGCTCGCGCGCCTGCACCACCCCGACCGCGGCGGCGAAGAGGAGGAGATGAAGGCTCTCAACGAAGCCTGGCGCGTCCTCGGCGACGCCGACGCACGCCGCGAGTACGACGCGCGCCATCCGACATTTGAGCGCACGCCTTACGTCTCGCACAGGCCCGTCAGCTCGCCCGGCGCGAAGGCAGACCCCTTGAGCGGGCGCATCGTCGGCGCGTTCCTCTGCCTGTTCGCGGGGCTGGTGCTGCTCTTCCTCGTCAAGGCGCATTACGTCATGTTCCTCTGGCCGCTCGCGCTGCTGGCCGTGGGCGTCGTGCTGTTCGGCATCCTGATGGCTCACGGCGCGTTGACGTTCGCGCGCGAGCAGGTGCGGCCCGATCACCCGGCGTGCCGGCTCGTCTGGGCGCAGGAGCTCTTCTTCTGGGCGTGCGTGCTGTCGGGCGGCTACGGCGTCTACCTTCTGCTGAGGGCCGTCTGAGCTTATGCGCGTCAAGGGGCTGGAGCTGCTCTTCCTTGAAGTCAACAGCCTCGAAGAGGCGCTCGACTTCTACCGTCTGGGCCTGGGCTTCGAGCTGGAGGCGCACGCGCCCGAGGCCGAGCCGCCGATGGCGACGCTGCGCGCGGGCACGCTGCGGTTGATGCTCGCACAAGTCCCCTTAGCGATGGCGCGCAGGGGCCGCGGCGTACACTTCTTCATCACGGTCGAAGACGTGGACGAGTTCTACGACTTCGTCCGCGCGGGCGGCATCAAGCTCGACCCGCCGTCGGACGAGGGCTGGGGCGGCCGCTTCGTCACGCTCGAAGACCCGGACCACTACCGCCTCTTCTTCGTCACCTGGCACGAAGAGGGCGCGCGGCCCGGCGGCGCCACGCCCGGCTTGTGGAACTGAGCCGGCAGTCACTAGAATGTCCACAGCCTTTCTCCTTGTAAGGTAAGCGCCGCGAACGCTCCCGGGCGGCGCGACTCAGCTCAGAATTTGAGGACTGTCGGGACGGACGCGGGCGTGTCCGTCGAGGGAGCGTCTATGCGTTACGTCGAAAACCCGCCGAACCCCTGGCTCTCGACCAGCGTCGAGTGGATCGGCGAGCCGCCGGAGTCGCGCGTCGAAGTCTTCGAGGAGACCGAGACGCGCAGCATCATCACGCACAACAAGAGCCCCGACGTGGGCTTCGACTACTCCGTCAACTGCTACCGCGGCTGCACGCACGCGTGCAGCTACTGCTTCAGCCGCCCGACGCACGAGTACCTCGGCTTCGGGGCCGGCACCGACTTCGAGACAAAGATCGTCGCCAAGGTGCGCGCCCCCGAACTCCTCCGCGAGGAGTTCATGCGCCCTTCGTGGAGAGGGCAGACGGTCGTCTTCTCCTTCACCTCCGACCCATACATCCCGCTTGAGTTCAACTACAAGCTCACGCGCCGCTGCCTCGAAGTCTGCCTTGAGTTTCGCAACCCCGTCGGCGTCGTCACGAAGTCCGCGCTCGTGCGGCGCGACAAAGACCTGCTCTCGGGCTTGGCGCGCGAGGCCGCGGCCAGCGTCTACTTCTCCATCCCCTTCGTTGACGACGAGACGGCGAAGGCTCTGGAGCCGACGGCGCCCCTGCCCGCGGCGCGCTTTCGCGCGATGCGGGAGCTGGCCGAGGCGGGCGTCCCCGTCGGCCTCGCCATCGCGCCGGTCATCCCGGGCCTGAGCGACTCGCACATCCCCGAGTTACTTAAGCGTGCGAAGGAGGCGGGCGCGCGCACGGCCTTCATCAACCTCCTGCGCCTGCCCGGTAACGTCGCGCCCTACTTCGAGCAGCGCCTGCGCGAGCGCCTGCCGACGAAGGCCGACCGCGTGCTCGCGCGCCAGCGGGAGGTGCGCGGCGGGCGCCTCAACGTGAGCCAGTTCGGCGAGAGGATGAAGGGGAGCGGGGCCTACTGGAAGGTGATCGAGCAGAGCTTCCGCGTCCACTGCGCGCGGCTCGGCTTCAACCAGGACGAGGGGCACGCCTACGAGTCGCGCCCCAACACCTTCCGCCGCCCGACGCCGCAGGGCTCGCTCTTCGATTGAGCGTGTGAGGTGTGAGCCTACCTGCCGAGTCTCTTCCGCAACTCGTCGAGCGCCACTTCGAGCACCGTGTCACGGCCGGCGCGCAGGTCGGCCACGGTGCGGTGCGCGGGGACTTGAGGCTGCACGCCGACGCCGACGAACTCCCTGCCGTCCGGGTAGGTGTCCCGCTTCGTGCAGACGCGCGCGCGGCCTCCGCCCGGAAGGTCGAAGTAGAGGGGCTGGCCGGTGCTCCCGCCCGTCGGCTCGCCGACGATCTTCCCGCGCTTCATGTAGTCGAAGGCGACGGAGAAATCTTCCGCGGCCGAGAAAGTCCGCGGGCCGGTCAGCAGGACGACGGGATTCAAGTAGTGCCTGTCGCCCTGCGGGCTCCGCGCGCCCGCCGGCTCGGCGTGCCAGCCCTCGGGCCTGCCCCACGCGCGGAAGGTCGGCACGTACTCGCGCGTCTTCCACGCGGACGTTTTGAAAGGCTTGTCGGTGAAGTGCGCGAGGATGTTGAAGCCCAGGCTGTCGTCGCCGCCGCCGTTGCTGCGCACGTCGATGACGAGCGCGTCCGTCTTCAAGATGTCCGGGTACACGGCCTCGAACTCTTCGACGACCTTCTTGTCGCCGAAGGAGAGGAGCGAGAGGTGGCCGATGTTGCCGGGCAGGACCGTGAAACGTAAGAACCGCGGGCCGGGCTGCGCGGGCGTCTTCTCCGCCGACAGCTTCGCCCTCTCGGCGCGCTCCTTCAAAGTCAGGCGCCGCAGTCTCTGCTTGAACGTCCGCCCCTCCGCGTCGCGGAAGCCGACCTCGACCGGCTCCTTCGCCGGCCCGTCGAACAGGCTGGACTCGTAAGTCCGGTAGTCGAGGTCCTGTCTGGTGGAGGCGCTGATGTACGGCATCACGCGCTCGGCGGCGTATTGCCTGACCGGCACGCCGTCCACTTCGACCACCTCGACCCCGACCTTGACGCCCTCCTGTTGCAGCTTCTCGTCGAGCACGCCGACGACGAGCACCTTGTCTTCGACGAGTCGCGTGACGATGTCGGGGAAGGCGTAAAGCTCGTCCGTCAGCTCGGCCGGGGGGACGACGTTCGTGTGGCCGTCCTTCAGGCGCGCGCACAGCTCCGTCAGCACGCGGTAGTATTCGAGCGTCGATTTCGTCGCCCTCACCCGCGGCAGGTATTCGAGGTAGAGCGCGTCCCATTCGAGCCCCGGCACCAGGTCGAAGTTGGCGAAGTTGTACTTCACCTCCGACCAGAACCTTGAGAGCCCGGCCGCCTTCTCGTCGTCGCCGATGTTCTCGCGGAACGGGGTCTTGAAGGCGGACTTCTCCTGCGCGAAGGAGTTGGCCGGCAGCAGCAACAGGCAGAGCAGCGGAATACGGATTAACGACCTCGTCGATCTCATCAAAGCACCCTCCCGGCCCGTACGATAGCAGTCTCATCCTTGAAAGTGCCAGAAGGCGGTCGCGGCGGGCGAGGATGAGAAAAGTTGGACAAACATCCTCTCACAAAACCCTTCAAACCGTGGCGCGCGTGTGTCTATAATGGGCGCGCTCTGGCACCACACGAGGCAGGAGGGTATTGACGTATGGTTACGATCAGACACGTTGTCTGCGACCGCGAGTCCTACTTCGTCAAGGACACGGTGACCGCTTTGGACGCGGCCGAGTACATGGCCGACCGCAGGATCGGCGCCGTCTGCGTGCTCGACTCGGACGAGAAGCTCTGCGGCATCTTCTCCGAGCGCGACCTGCTCAACCGCGTCGTCGTGCGCAAGCTCGACCCTTCGGGGGTGCCCATCCGCGACGTGATGAGCGAGCCCCGCGCCGTGATCGACTGCTCCGACACGCCGCACGAGGCGCTGGAGCGGATGGAGCGCATCGGCAGCCGACACCTCCCTGTGGTGGACGGCGACAAGTTCATCGGCATGCTCTCGATGCGCGACATCATGCGCGTCGAGATCAGCGAGCAGGGCGCGGAGCTGCAACTGCTCCACGAATACATCGCCCACTAACGGACGCTTCAGACCGGGAAGACTTAATGTCGCGGCCACCCTTCAAGGCGCTCGCGTGCGCCTTCGTGTTCCTCGCCGCCTGCGGCATGCCGCGCGCGGGCGGCGACTCGCCGGCGCAGTCGCGTGCGAACGAAGCGGCCGACGCCGCCGCAGGCTTCCGCGTCGAGACGGTCGTCTCCAAACTCGAAGTCCCCTGGTCAATCGTCTTCACGCCCGACGGCCGCATGTTCTTCACCGAGCGGCCCGGCCGCGTGCGCGTCTTCGAGAATGGAAAGCTGAGGCCGGAGCCGTGGTTCACCATCACGGACGTGGAAGGCGGGGGCGAGACCGGCCTGATGGGGCTCGCGCTCCACCCGAACTTCGCGGAGAACCACCTGCTCTACATCGCCTACGCATCCAAAATTGACGGCGGGCGCGTTCGCGTCATGCGTTTGAACCTGGTGGAAAATGTCCCCGCCAAGATCATCATCAAAGACATCCCCGCGGCGCAGTACCACGCCGGCACGCGCCTGCGCTTCGGCCCCGACGGCAAGCTCTACATCACGACCGGCGACGCGGCGCAGAAGGAGCTGGGGCAAAGGCTCGACACCCTGGCGGGGAAGACCCTGCGCCTGAACGACGACGGGACGGTACCGCCCGACAACCCCTTCGTCGGACGACCCGGCGTGCGCCCGGAAATCTGGACGTACGGCCACCGCAACGCTCAAGGGTTGGACTTCCAGCCCGGCACCGGCCTCATGTTCCAGACCGAGCACGGCCCCTCCGGCTTCGACGGCCCCGGCGGCGGCGACGAGGTGAACATCGTCGAGCGCGGGAAGAACTACGGCTGGGCCGCGATTCATCACAGGGAGAGTAGGGAAGGGATGGAGGCGCCGCTGCTGGAATACACGCCCGCGTGCGCGCCCGCGAGCGGGGCCTTCTACCGCGGCTCCGCCCTGGCAAAGTTCAAAGGCGACTTCTTCTTCGGCTGCCTGCGCGGGCAGGGACTCCAGCGCGTCGTGCTCGACGGCCGCAGGGTTGTGAGTGAGGAGAGATTGTTTGAAGGCCGCTACGGCCGCATCCGCAACGTGACGGAAGGCCCCGACGGCGCGCTCTACTTCTCGACCTCCAACCGCGACGGCCGCGGCAACCCCTCTCCGGACGACGACCGCATCATGCGCCTCGTCCCCGTCAAATAAGCGTCAACGTTTCTTCCACGCTTCGAGCACCTCGCGCTCGCGTTCGCGGGCGAGGCCGGCGCGGCGCTCTGTGTCGGCGGGGCGGGACAAGTCCCATTCGAGCGTGTCGCGCACGGTCTCGGAGAGCGGGCGGAACTTGAGCCCGTCGGCGACGGCCTTCTCGACGCTGATGCCCATGAAGTAGCGGTTGCCCTCGTCCGACGAGTCAACCCACAAAGGCACCTCCATCCACTGCCCGAGCCCCGCGTCGAGCATGAACTTTTCGTCAACCCAGACGAACCGCGCCTCGCTCCCCGTCGCGCCCCTGCACACGTCGAGCACGCGCCCCATCGTGAGCCTGTAGTCCGGCCCGGTCGCGTTGTATGTCCCCGCGCGTCGGGCCTCCGCCATCTCCAGCATCCACGCCGCGAGGTCGCGCACGTCGATGAGCTGCACCTGACGTTCGGGGTCGCCGGGCGCGAGCACCTCGCCGCCCTCGGCCACGCGCCGCGGCCAGTAGTTGAAGCGGTCGCTGTAGTCGTGCGGCCCGACGATGAGTCCCGCGCGGACGTGGAGGACGCGTCCCGGCATCGCCTCCTCGGCCGCGCGCTCGCACAGAGCTTTGAGCGCCCCGTACCTCTCCCAGAAGAAGGGCGCGGTGGTCAACTCGGACTGTTTGAGCGCCTCGGCCTCGCGCAACTGCTCGTCCGTGATGGTGCCGACGGGGTAGTCCTCGTCCACGCCCGGCACGCTCGTATCTTTGTAGGCCGACTGGCTGGAAACAAACGTGTAATGCTCGACCGCGTCGGCCAGAAGTTGTGCCGAGTCGCGTACCACGCGCGGCGAGTAGCCCGAAGGGTCTACGACCGCGTCCCAGCGTCTCCCCCTCAAAGCGTCGAGCCCGCCGTCGCGGTCGCCGCGCAGCTTCTCCACTTCCGGAAACAGCTCCGGGTTGAGCTGCCCGCGGTTGAACAGCGTCACCTCGTGGCCGCGCGCCAACGCCTCTTCGACCACGTACCGGCCGAGGAACTTTGTCCCGCCAAGGATGAGTAGCTTCATGTTCTTTAAAGCGTCCTTGTCACCTTCGCCAGCGAGCGCGGGGCGTCGGGGTCGAGCCCCTTGGCGTCGGCGAGCAGCGCGGCGAAGAGTTGCGCGGGGATGATGTAGGGGATGACGGAGAGCGTCTCGTTGATCTCCGCCGGCAGCCGCACGGCGCGCGTGGCGAGCGCCGCCGCCTCGTCGTCCGAGGTGAAGACCAAGGTATCCGCGCGCAGCTCCTTCAGGCGCGCGAGCAGCTCGCGGACGCCGCCCAGAGTGACCCCCGGCGGGCCGAAGGCGAAGATGGGGAAGTGTCTTTCGACGACTGCCAGCGGCCCGTGCAGGAAGTCGGCCGACGAGAAGCGCTCGGCCACGACGTAGCAGGTCTCCATCAGCTTCAAAGCCATCTCGAACGCGTTCGCGTAGACGAGCCCGCGCCCGACCACGACGCAGTTCTCCATGAAGACGTAGCGCTCCACCATCCGCTCGATCTGCGGGCGCAGCTCCAAAGCACGTGCGGCGAAGTCGGGGATGGCCTCGAACCCGAGCTGCGTCCCGCCGTCGGCGAGCGCCTCGGCCAGCATGTAGAAGTGGAGGAGTTGACCCGTGTAGGTCTTGGTCGCCGCCACCGAACGCTCGCGCCCGCCGTGCGTGAGCAACGTCTCGTCCACGACCTTCGTCATCGAGGAGTCGGGCTCGTTCGTGATGCCGACGGTGCAGAGAGCGCCCGCCCCGCGCGCGTCCGAGAGCACGCGGTTGATGTCTTCGCCCTCGCCCGACTGTGAGACGCCGATGACGACCGCGCGCCGCAGTTTGAGCCGGGCGTTGTAGAGCGTGGAGACGGAGGGCGCGGCCAGCGCGACGGGGATGCCGGTCGTGACTTCGAGCAGGTAGCGCCCGAAGAGCGCCGCGTTGTCCGAAGAGCCGCGCGCGACGAGCACGATCAGGTCTACGTCCTGCGCGCGCAACTCCCGCCCCAGCCGCGCGACCTTCGCGCGCTCCTCCGCGATGGTGCGCGCCAGAGCCTCCGGCTGCTGCGCGATCTCTTCGAGCATCAATGACACGGAAAAATTCTCCTCGTGGATTAACGGTCAGAACCGTCCGCGGTAGCGGGTGGGTAGGTGTTACTCTAATGGCTCTTAAAGCGTAAGTCTGACCCACCCGCTACCGCGGACGGTTCTGACCGCTATGCTCTCGTTGACTCTCTTTTGCCATCATGTTAATTGTCGGCGCAAGTGCTCCGACGACATGTCCCGAATATTTATCAGCAGACATCAGTGATGACTGAGACCCCGAAGACGAAAAGGGAGGCGCGCCGCGCCGCCTTGCTCCTGCTTTTGCTCCTGCTGTGCGCCTCCGGCGTGCACGCGCGTCAGGCGGCGCCGCGCGGCGCCCCTGCACCGCCCACGCTGAACGCTCACGCCGTTCAAATCATCCCCGCGCCGAAAAGCCTGAGCGCCTCGGGCGAGAATTTTCCGCTCGCGCGCGGCGCACGCGTCGTGCTCGCCGACCCGAAGTCCGAAGACGACCGCTTCGCCGCGCAGGACTTCGCCGACGACCTGAAGGAGACCGCCTCGGTCACGCTCAAAGTCGGCGGCGGCGGAGGGCGGCGGCAGATACTCGTCGGCCCGCTCTCCGATAAGCGCATCCGCGCGGCCTTCGAGCGTGCGGGCGTGGACGTGCCCGCCGACCTGAACGAAGAGGGCTACGTGCTCTTCGTCGATGCAGACGGGGTCGTGGTCGCGGGGCGCTCGGCGGCCGGGACGTTCTACGGCCTCCAGACTTTGAAACAGCTCGTGCGCGGCGAGGGCGAGGCCGCGTACGTGCAGGGCGTGCGCGTCACGGACTGGCCCTCGGTGCGCTGGCGCGGCCTGTCCGACGACATCAGCCGCGGCCCCATCCCCACGCTCGACTACTTCAAAAGGCAGATTCGCAACGAGGCCATGTTCAAGATGAACATGCACAGCCTCTACATGGAGCACGTCTTCGGCTTCGCCTCGCACCCGCTCGTCGCGCCCGAGGGCGGCGCCGTCACACCCGGAGAGATACGTGAGCTGGTCGCGTACGCGCGCCGCTATCACGTCGAGCTGGTGCCGCAGCAGCAGACCTTCGGACATTTGCACAAGGCGCTCCGGCTTGAGCAGTACAACGAGCTGGCCGAAGTCCCCTACGGCGACGTGCTCTCGCCGCAGCAGGAGGGCACCTACCGACTCGTCGCCGACTGGTACAAGGAGCTTGACGAGCTCTTCCCCGGCCAGTTCTTCCACATCGGCGCCGACGAGACATTTGAGCTGGGGCGCGGCCAGAGCGCCGAACAGGTCAAGGCGCGGGGCATCGGCCCCGTCTACTTCGACCACCTCAAGCGCGTGCGCGGGCTGCTCCTGCCTTACAAGCGGCGTCTGATGTTCTGGGGCGACATCGCGCTCAACCACCCGGACCTTCTGCCCGGCGTGCCGCGCGACATGATCGCGATGAACTGGGACTACTCCGCCAGGCAGAGCTTCGAGGCGCGCATCGGGCTCTTCAAGAAGGCCGGGCTCGAACAGTTCGTCTGCCCCGGCGTCCAGAGCTGGAACCAGATTTTCCCCAACGAGGATACGGCCGCCGTCAACATCACGAACTTCGTCCGCGACGGCCAGCGCGCGGGAGTGCTGGGCGTGATGAATACCGAATGGGACGACGACGGCGAGTCGCTCTTCGAGAACAACTGGTACGGCGTCGTCCTCGGCGCGGCGGCCTCGTGGCAGACGGCGCCGCTCGACCTCGCCGCCTTCGAGCGCGACTTCGACTGGGCCTTCTTCCGCCAAGAGGGGGACGAGCTGACGAAGGCGACGCGCGCGCTCGGCGCCGTCAACCCGAAGCTCGGCATTAACAACAGCGACCAGCTCTTCTGGCGCGACCCCTTCACCGCCGACTTTCAGGAGAACATCGCGCGCAAGCTCGAAGATAAGTTGCGGCAGATGCGCCTCGACGTTGAAGGGGTGCAGGAGACGCTCATCCGGGCGCGGCCCCGCGTGCGCCGTAACGTGCAGACGCTCGACTCGATGCGTCTGGCCGCCCGCCGCTTCGACCATCTCGGGCGTCGCGCGCAGGTGGTCGAACAGCTCAGCCGGGACTACTGGGAGGCATACCTGAACCTCGGCGACCGCCAGCGCGTGCGGCGTGTGCGGCCGTACGCGGGCACGATCTACAACTCCCTGCGCGAGATGGCCGAGGAGCTGACGGAGCTGCGCGAGGCGTACCGCGCGCAGTGGCTCGCGGAGAATCGCCCGTACTGGCTCGCGAGCGTGCTGGCGCGATATGATCTCGCGGTCTCGCGCTGGCTCTCGCGCTCGAAGCAGTTGGAGGAGGCGCTGCGCGTCTACGACCAGACCTCCGTGCTGCCCGCGCCCGCCGAGTTCGGCCTCGGCACGCGCCCCCCGCAGGAAGATTGAACCGGGACAATCTTGAGAAGCTTCCTCTGTATCACCATGTTATTGACCGCGGCCCTCGTCCCGTCCGGCGCAGGCATGTCACAGCGACGCCGCGCGGGCGGCGAGGCGCGCTGGGTCGAGGAGACTCTTAAAAGTCTCTCTCTGCGCGAGCGACTCGGGCAGATGTTGCTGGCGCCCGTGCAGGTCGAGCAGGCGACGGGCGCGCGGCTCGAAGAGTTGAAGAGGCAGTTGACGGAACTCGGCCTCGGGGGCGTGGTCGTGCGCGGCGGAACCCCCGAGACGGTCGCGGCGCTCACGAACGAGTTGCAGCGCACGTCGCGCGTCCCCCTTCTGGTCGGCGCGGACTACGAGCGCGGCCTGCGGATGCAGATGAAGTCGGCGGGCACCCCCTTTACGAACAACATGGGCGTCGCCGCGGCGGGCGACCCGCGCGCCGCGTACGAGCAGGGAAAGATTACCGCGCAGGAGGCGCGCGCCGTCGGCGTCAACTGGCTCTTCGGCCCCGTCGCGGACCTCAACAACAACCCCGACAACCCCGTCATCAACGTCCGCTCCTTCGGCGAAGACCCGCGGCGCGTGGCCGAGTTCGTCACGGCGGCCGTGCGCGGCACGCGCGAGGGCGGCGCGCTCTCGACCGCCAAACACTTCCCGGGCCACGGCGACACCGCCGTCGATTCGCACATCGGGCTGCCGACCATCTCGGCCGACCGCGCGCATCTCGACCGCCTGGAACTCGTCCCGTTCCGCGCGGCCGTCGCGGCCGGCGTGGACTCCGTGATGACCGCGCACATCGCTCTGCCGAAACTGACGGGCGACGAGCTGCCGGCCACGCTCTCGCCGAAGGTGACGACCGAGTTGTTAAGGCGCGAGCTGAAGTTCGACGGCCTCGTCGTCACAGACTCGCTCGGCATGGGCGCTATCACGAAGGGCTTCCCGGGGGGCGAGGCGGCCGTCCGCGCGATTCAGGCAGGGGCGGACGTGGCGCTCACGCCGCCCGAGTTGAAGCCCGCGCTCGACGCGCTCGAAGAGGCCGTGAAGAGCGGGCGCCTTTCAATTGAGCGCGTTGACGAGAGCGTGCGCCGCATCCTCCGCGCCAAGTACGGGCTCGGGCTCGCCGGGCGCAGGACGGTTGACCCGCAGGCCGTCAAGAGTCTCTTTGAAAGACCCGAGGCTTTAGAGTCGGCGCGCCGCGTGGCCGAAGCGTCGATCACGCTACTGCGCGACGGCAGAGGGCTTCTGCCGCTCGAACCGGCGCGGGCCTCGGGCGCGGCCTTCGTCGTCGTCGCGGCGGACGACGACCCGGAGGAGGGGCGCACGTTCGTCCCGCAGGTTCGGGCGCGCGCACGCGGGGCGAAGGTGCTCCGCGCGGACCCGAAGACGACCGCGGGAGAGTACGACTCTCTGCTCGCAGAGGCCGCGAAGGCCGACGCCATCGTCGTCGCGGCCTTCGTCAAGCGTGCGGCGGGGAAGGGGACTGTGGCGCTGCCCGAACGTCAGGCAGAGTTCGTGCGGCGGCTCATCTCGTCGGGCAGGCCCGTCGCGGTCGTCGCCTTCAGCGGCCCTTACCTCGTCCGGCAGTTTCCAGACGCGACGGCCTTCATGGTCGCTTACGGAATCGAAGACGTGGCGCAGGAGGCCGCCGCGCGCGTCCTCTTCGGCGACGCGCCCGCGCGCGGCCGTCTGCCCGTCACCGTCCCCGGCCTGTTCGAAGCCGGCGCGGGGATTCAGACAAAGTTGAAGCATTGAACGGTAGTTGAGGATAAGCGAGCGATGTTCGACACAGAGACACGGAGACACAGAGACACAGCTTGGGGCCGATAGCTCAACCAGCCGTGTCTCTGTGTCTCTGTGTCTCTGTGTTAAAGACTTTCCCTACACAAACCCTGTGGAGGTAACTGTCATGAGCGTGACCGTGGGTAAGTACGAGACAGGCGTGCAGGAAGAAGAGGAGGCCGCGCGCGTCCGCGCGGGGAGTGAGCACGGCGGCGACGGCATCAGCAAGGCCCCGGCGGCGGCGCGCATGCAGTCGCTCGACGTGTTCCGCGGGATGACGGTCGCGGGGATGATCCTCGTCAACAACCCGGGCTCGTGGGGCGCCATCTACAGCCCGCTCGAACACGCGGAGTGGCACGGGTGGACGCCGACCGACTTAGTCTTCCCCTTCTTCCTCTTCATCGTCGGCGTCTCGATTACGCTCGCCCTCTCGCGCAGGGCCGAGACGGCCGGGAGCAAGCGCGACCTCTACTGGAAGATCGTGCGCCGCTCTCTCATCATCTTCGGCCTCGGGCTCTTCCTCGCGGGCTTCCCGAGTTTCCCGCTCGCGACCATCCGCATCCCGGGCGTGCTCGCGCGCATCGCCGTCTGTTACCTCTGCGCCGCGGTCATCTTCCTCAACACGGACTGGCGCAAGCAGCTTTACATCATCGCGGGGTTGCTGCTCGGCTACTGGGCCTTGATGACGCTCGTGCCGGTGCCGGGTTTCGGGGCCGGGCTGCTCGGCAGCAAGGAGGGGAACCTCGCGGCCTTTGTTGACCGCGCCATCTTCGGCCGGCACATCTGGAGTCAGGGGAAGGTCTACGACCCGGAGGGACTCCTGAGCACTTTGCCGGCCGTCGCGACGACGCTCGCGGGCGTGCTGACGGGCCACCTGCTGCGTTCGCGCCGGGACGGGTTCGAGAAGGTCTCGGCGATGTTCGTGGCGGGCGTGGCCTGCGTGGTCGCGGGTTGGGCCTGGAACTACTGGTTCCCCGTCAACAAGGCGCTGTGGACGAGTTCGTACGTGCTCCTGACGGCGGGGATGGCCCTGCAACTGCTCGCCGCCTGCTACTGGGTCATCGATCTCAAGGGCTACAGGCGTTGGTCTGTGCCGTTCGTAGTCTTCGGCACCAACGCGCTCGCCGTCTTCTTCCTGACGGGCCTGTGCCCGAGGCTCGTCAACTGGATTAAGGTGACGGGCGCCGACGGCAAGCCGGAAGGGCTCCTGAACTATCTCAACCAGACCCTCTTCGTGTCGTGGATGTCGCCGGTCAACGCCTCGCTCGCCTACGCCATCTGCTTCGTGCTCGTCTGGCTCGGCCTGATGTGGCTGCTCTACCGCAAGAACATCTTCATCAAGGTTTGACGGGAAGGCCGCCGGTGCCGGGCGGGACGTATCGCGGAGGAATAATTAACAGGGATGGACAGGATGGAGAGGATGGAGAGGAGATTTGGAATTGCTTTATCCTGCCTATCCTGTCCATCCCTGTTAATTCACTCTTCGTGACCCGGCCCGGTCGCATCCGACCGCACTCCCACTCTCACAGACGACAATTCAGACCTTAACTGTGTTGACCGCGTGGGCTTTTTAGACGCTTGCGCGGCCTGTTCAGGTGCCCTCGCGGGCTGTTCAGGAGGCCGTGCGGAGGTTTCAGAAGGGCGTGCGGCCTACCTTCTCCTGTATCCGGGGCCGCGCAGCGGGCGTCCGGCGTTGGCGTGCGTGCGTCGGCCGGCGTCAACTTCGACTTGTCCGTTGACGACGACGTACTCGATGCCTTCGGGGTACTGGTTCGGCTGGTCGAAGGTGGCGAGGTCTCGGACGCGCGCGGGGTCGAAGACGGTAATGTCGGCGTAGGCGCCCGCGCGCAGGACGCCGCGGTCTTTCAGGCCGACGCGCGCCGCGGGCTGCCCCGTCATCTTTCGGACGGCCTGTTCGAGCGTGAGCAGGCGTTCGTCGCGCACGTAGCGCGAGAGGATGCGCGGGTAGGAGCCCCAGCCGCGCGGGTGCGACTTCGAGCCCGAGAGCGGGCCGTCCGCCGCGCGCGCGCCGCTGTCGGTGCAGATGGAGACGTACGGCTCGCGCAGGGCCGCGCGCAAATCGTCCTCGTTCATCATGAAGTAGATGGCGCCGGTCTGCCCGCGGTCGGCGACGACGATGTCGAAGAGTGCGTCCAGCTCGTCCTTGCCCTGCTCCTTCGCTATCTCCGAGACGCGCTTGCCCTGCAAGCCCTCCAGCTCGCGGTTGACGACCGAGCCGATGAGCACGCCCGACGCGCCGCCGCTCCCGAGGTAGATGTTCTCCCACTCGTTCGAGTCCTTCAGGATGTCCGCCCGGATGCGCGCGCGCGTCGAGGGGTCGCGCAGGCGTGCGACCATCTTCTCGCCGCCGCCCTCGATGGCCCACGGCGGAAGACAGGCCGAGAGGCTCGTACTGGCGGCCGTGTAAGGGTAAACGTCCGCCGTCACGTCCAGGCCGCGTGCGCGCGCCGCGCGTATCTTCGCGAGCACCTGCGGCATACGCCCCCAGTTCTTACGGTAGGCGGCCTTGAGGTGCCAGATTTCGGCGGGGATCGAAGCGCGGCGCGCGATCTCGAAGACTTCGGCGAGCGAGGCGTCGAGGGCGTTCGCCTCGCTGCGCTGGTGCGTGGCGTAGATTCCGCCGTAACGGCGCGCGACCTTCGCCAGCTCGACGATCTCGTCGGTCATGGCGAAGCGCGCGGGCACGTACTGGAGCGAAGTCGAGAGGCCGAGCGCGCCGTCCTCCATCGCCTCGGCGACGAGGGATTTCATCCGCTCTAGCTCGGCGGGCGTGGGGGCTCGGTTGTCGAAGCCGACGACGTAGGCGCGCACCTGCGTGGCGCCGACGAAGGTCGCGAGGTTGACGCCCGCGCCCTGTAGGCCGAGGCGGCGGAAGTATTCGTGGAGCGTGCGCCAGTCAACGTCGAGGTGGTAGCGGCGGTTGAAGGGCTCGTCCTCTTTGAGCGTGCGCTCGTTGACGGGCGCGATGGAGCCGCCCTCGCCGGTGACCTCGGTCGTCACGCCCATCATCACCTTGCTCATCGCGCGCGGGTCGATGAGGACGTACTGCTCCGACTGGCCGAGCATGTCGATGAAGCCGGGGGCGACGATCAGGCCGCTGGCATCAACCGTCCGCTGCGCGCGCGCGCCCGCGGGAATCGCCCCGACGCGCACGACGCGGTCGCCGCGCACGGCCACGTCCGCTGTGAAGGCGCGGCGGCCGGTGCCATCCACGACGCGGCCGTTGCGGATGAGGAGGTCGTACGCGGCCCGGGGCGCGGCCGTCTGTCTCCTTCTTTGCGCGGCGGAGGGGGTTGACGTGCAGAGGCTCGCGGCGACGGGGCAGACGATGACGAGAACGGTGCAGACTGTCTTGACAAGAGCGTGCATGGGCGGGGTTCTCCCGGGGAAGTTGCTGAGACGGCGGGGGCGATTATAATCACCGCGGTAGTTTTCCGAGAGATAAAAATTCGGGGGCCGGCGGAAGAGGACTTTCTTGAAGAGGGAAAGAGCGTTGACGCTCGGTGAACTGGCACGCGCCGTGGGCGGGAAGCTTGAGGGGGACGCCGAGGCGCGCGTCGTGGACGTAACGCACGACTCGCGGCAGGTGGAGGCGGGCTGGCTCTTCGTCGCCATCCGCGGGGAGAAGTCGGACGGTAACCGCTTCGTCGCCGAAGTGGGGCGGAGGGGCGCGGCCGGGGTCCTCTCGGAGCTTGAGCGGCCCGCGGATTTTCGCGGCGGGTGGGTGCGCGTGGCCGAGGCGCGGCACGCGCTCGCGCTCGCGGCGGCCGAAGTGCACGGACACCCTTCGCGCGAGCTGAAGCTGGTCGGCGTGACGGGGACGAACGGGAAGACGACCACGGCCTACCTCGTCGCGTCGGTGGTGGAGGCGGCGGGGATGACGACGGCGCTCGTCAGCACGGTCGAGTACCGCGTGGCGGGCGAACGTCAGGCGGCGCTGCACACGACGCCGGAGGCGAGCGACGTGGAACGCCTGCTGCGCCGAGCGGCGGACGCGGGTTGCGGCGTGGCGGTGATGGAGGCTTCGTCGCAGGCCCTAGACCTGCACCGCTGCGACGCCCTGCGTTACGAGGTCGCGGCCTTCACGAACCTGACGCGCGACCACCTCGACTATCACGGCACGATGGAGGCTTACTTCAAGGCCAAGCGCCGTCTCTTCGACGGAAGTTTAGGCGAGCCGCCGCGCCACTCCGTCGTCAACGTGGACGACGAGTACGGCGTGCGGCTTTATGAAGAGTTGAAGGCGGCCGGGCGCGACGTACTCCGTTACTCTTTGAACGGCGAAGCGGAGGTGACCGCGCGGGGCGTCGAGTTCTCGCTGGGCGGAATGCGTCTCAGCTTGCGGACGCCGGAGGGCGAGACGGAGATTCTGTCGCCGCTCGTGGGGCGTCCGCACGTCTACAACATCCTGACGGCCGCGGGCTGCGCCCACGCGCTGGGGCTCGGGCTCGAAGAGACGGCCGCCGCGCTCGAACAATGCGGCGGCGCGCCCGGGCGCTTCGAGCGCGTCGCGCACGGGGGCGACTTCGCGGTCGTCGTCGATTACGCCCACACCGACGACGCCCTGCGCAACGTCCTGCGCACGGCGCGCGAGGTGGCCGCGGGCCGAGTCATCACCGTCTTCGGCTGCGGCGGCGACCGCGACCGCACGAAGCGCGCGCCGATGGGCGAGGCCGCCGCGTCCCTGAGTGACGTGGTCATCGCCACCTCCGACAACCCGCGCACCGAAGACCCGGAGGCCATCCTGCGCGACGTGGAAGAGGGTTTGAAGTCTTCGGGCCGGCCTTACCTCAAGATAGTTGAACGGCGCGAGGCCATCCTCCGCGCGGTCGCGGAGGCGCGCGCGGGCGACCTCGTCGTCATCGCGGGCAAGGGTCACGAGGACTACCAGATCGTCGGCGCCGAGCGGCGGCACTTCGACGACCGCGAGGTCGCGCGCGCGGCGCTGGCGGAGAGAGACGGGCAGAAGGAGACCAACGGATGAAAGTGATCGTCACGGGTTCGACCGGCCTTGTGGGCCGCGCGCTGGTTCGTTCGCTGCTCGCCGA
This sequence comes from Pyrinomonadaceae bacterium, assembly GCA_045807865.1. Lineage (GTDB taxonomy): Bacteria > Acidobacteriota > Blastocatellia > Pyrinomonadales > Pyrinomonadaceae > QHXN01. The sequence goes on along the minus strand of JBJMGP010000232.1, from coordinate 33,555 downwards.
GGGGCATGAGGTGACGCGGCTGGTGCGCGGGGACTCGCAAGGCTTTAAGGCGCCGGGGACGGCCGCCGTGCATTGGAACCCGGAGCGCGGTGAGATAGACGCACCGGCGCTGGAAGGGCACGACGCGGCCGTGCACCTCGCGGGCGAGAACGTGGGCGAGGGGCGCTGGGACGAAGAGAAGAAGCGGCGCATCCTCGAAAGCCGCGTGAAGGGGACGACGCTTCTGGCGGGCGCGCTGGCCGGGTTGAGCGCGAAGCCGCGCGTGCTGGTCTCGGCTTCGGCCACGGGTTTTTACGGCGACCGAGGGGCGGAGGTGCTGCGGGAAGAGAGCGCTTCGGGGGACGGCTTTTTGAGCGAGGTCTGCCGCGAGTGGGAGAAGGGGACGCTTCAGGCGAGTCAGGCCGGCATCCGCGTCGTGCACCTGCGCATCGGCGTCGTGCTGAGCGGCGAGGGCGGGGCTTTGCAGAAGATGCTGACGCCCTTCAAGCTGGGTCTGGGCGGGAAGGTCGGGAGCGGGGGCCAGTACATGAGCTGGATCACGCTCGAAGATTTAGTCGGCGTCATCCGCCGCGCCATCGAGGACGAGTCGCTGCGCGGTCCCGTCAACGCGGTCGCGCCGCAGCAGGTGACGAACGAGGAGTTCACGAAGGCGCTCGGGCACGCGCTGGGTCGGCCGACCATCTTCGCCGTGCCCGCCTTCGCCGCGCGGCTCGCGTTCGGCGAGACGGCCGACGCGCTCCTGCTCGCCAGCACGCGCGTCGAGCCGGCGCGGCTCAAAGAAGCCGGCTACCAGTTCAAGCATCCCGAGATTGAAGGCGCGCTCCGCTCGGCGTTGGGGAAGTGAACGCTGCTTGAGACTGGTGTAAGACTTTTCAACACAGAGACACGGAGACACAGAGACACAGCTTGATAACTATTGTCTTCAAGCTGTGTCTCTGTGTCTCCGTGTCTCTGTGTTACAAGCTCACTTAACCCTCTTCCGTGTCATCACGGACAACGACCTCGCGGCCTCGGAAGAAGAGGAAGTAGACGGGGAAGCCGAGGCCGATGAGGATGAGGCCGAAGATGGCCTCCATGGGTGCGGCCCAGAAGGTGTTGACGAGCAGGAAGCCGGTCACGAGGAGGAAGAGGACGGGCACGACCGGGTAGCCCCAGGCCTTATACGGCCGCTCGGCGTGCGGCATCCGGCGGCGGAAGACGAAGATCGAGGCCGTCACCAGCCCGTAGAAGATGTACGAGCCGAAGATGACGTAGTCGGTCAGCTTGTCGAACTTCTGTAGGATGAGGACGAGCGCGCAGGCCCACAACCCCTGCGCGAGCACGGCGCGGACGGGGACGCGCGTCACTCCGGAAATCTTGGAAAGCTTGTCGAAGAAGAGTCCGTCGCGCGCCATCGCGTAAGGCACGCGCGCGCCGGTCAGCACGGAGGTGTGGAGCGTCCCGACCGAAGAGGCCATCAGCGCCGCCGCGACCAGCCCCGCGACGAGCGCCTTGGCCGACGCGCTGAAGGTCGCCATGAAGGAGTTCGTCACCTCGGCCGCGACCGAGGAGTTGGCCGAGACGCTGGCGACCGCCTTCGGCGGCAGCGCGTAGAAGTAGGCCGCGTTGATGAAGACGTAGAGCAGCATGATGAGGATGGTGCCGCCGATAAGTGCGACGGGGACGTTGCGCTGCGGATTCTTGATCTCGCCGGCGACGAACGTCAGGTTGTTCCAGCCGTCGTAGCCCCAGAGCGCGCCGAGCATCGCCGCGCCGAAACCGGCCACGCCGAGCATCGCGCCCGGGCTCACGCCCTCGCACACGCCGCCCGCGTTCGCCAGCGCGTAGTTGCCCCAACTGCCCTGCGCCAGCAGGAAGGCGCCCAGGCCGACGCCGACCACGAGCGCGAGCTTGACGAGCGTGAGCGCCGTCGCCACCCAGCCGCTCACCTTGACGGCCGCGCAGTTGAGCAGAGTGATGAAGGCCAGCACGAGGATCGCCGTCAACTGCACGCCGAAGCCGCTCAAGCCTTCGACCCTTTTGCCCGAGAGGTCGTTGAGCGAGTTGGCGAAGATGAGCGCGACCGAAGCCTGCGAGCCGGTCTTGGCGATGAGGATCTGCATCCACCCGCTGAGGAAGCCCGCGCCGCGGCCGTAAGCCTCGCGCATGAAGACGTACTCGCCGCCCGCGCGCGGCATCATCGCCGCCAGCTCCGCGTAGGTGAGCGCGCCCGCCAGACTCAGCAGGCCCGCCACGACCCACACGGTCAAGACCATCCCCGGCGTCCCCACGTTGCACGTCATCACCCGCGCCTTCAAGAACACGCCCGTCCCGATGACGTTCCCGATGATGATCGACACGGCCGCCACGAGCCCGAGCCCGCGCACCAGTGTGACGTTCTGCTGTTCAGCTTTTGACATAGGTGTTCAGGGGCGCGGGCTCGGGCCGTCAATGGTCGTGTATCGTGTAACTCGACACGCGCCACGCGCCGCCCTCCGGCTTCAGGATGACGATCTCTTCGGCTGACTGTGCCTTCTCAAAAGAACTGTCGAAGTTCACCGAGACAGTCCCGGCATCAGGGTCGGAGTAGTCTACGTTCCTCAGTCTGCGCTCCTTGAGCTTGCCGACCTTGCCGAGCAACTGCCCAATCGCGGACGGCCACTGCTTTTCGTCGAACTTCGCCTTCAGCTCGGCCGAGAGCGACTCACGGCTCCCGGCCAGGCGGCGCGCGTCCAGCAGCCGCAGCCAGGTCTCGGTCAGGCGTGACAGGGTGGCCGCGTCCGCCTCGGAGACGCGCCGCCCCGACCATTCGCGGATGACCGCCTGCGCGATGTCGTCGGCGGCCGTGGCGGCGAATCTCTGCGCGCCCTCGGATTCGTCGGCGTTGACCTGGACGGCCACGGAGATTTTGAGGCGCGGGTAGTAGCGCACGTCGGAGAGGTAGCCGGGGAACTCGCCGTCGTGGCCGTAAGCCTTCCCCCACCCTGTCTGGTAAATCTGCGTGCCGAGGCCGTAGTTCTGCCCCTCGCCCGACGCCGCGCCCCGCTGCATCTCTTCGAGAGTCTCGGGCCGCAGCACCTTGCCGCCGTAGAGCGCCTGAGCCCAGCGCGCGAGGTCTTCGGCCGTGGAGGCGAAGCCGCCGCCCGCCCACTCCCATTGCGGGTTAAACGTGAAGCGGCCGCCGACGATGACGGGCTTGCCCTTTAAATAGCCGTTGGCGACGCCCGGCAGCGTCGAGGCGTTCGACGGCGTGGTCGCGTCGAGACGCAGCGGCTTCAGGATGCGTTCGGCGGCCAGCTCATAGAGTGGCCTCCCCGTCGCCTTCTCGACGGCGAGACCGGCCAGGATATAGTTCGTGTCCGAGTAGTAATACCCCTTACCCGCGGGGAAGAGCGGCCGCTTGCCGAGGACGTACGCGAGCAGCTCCTCGTGCCCGATCTCCCTGGCGGAGTTGTGGAAGAGCGCCTTGAGGAAGCCCGAGTCCTCGACGTGGTTGGGGATGCCGCTCGAATGGTTGAGCAGCATCCTGAGCGTCAACGCGCCCGAGTTCGGCAGACGCGCGAACCACTTCTCGCCGCCGAGCAGTTGCTCAAGTTTGTCGTCGAGTGAGAGCTTCCCCTCCTGAACCAGTTGGAGCGCGACGGCCGCGACGAAGGTCTTCCCAACGCTCCCGGCCGGCATCCTGTCCGTCGGCCTGAGCGGGGTCTTCGCCTCAAGGTCGGAGAGCCCTGTGGCGACAGAGGCCGAATGCCCGTCGGGCAGAACGAAGCCCGCGGTCGCGCCCGGAAACTTCCAGGCCGCGCGCGACTCGTCGAGCCGGGTCTGAACCGCGCGTAACACGCGCGCGTGCCGCTCGTCGGCGCCCGGCGCCGCGGCCGTCTGTGCGGAGGCGCGCGCGGCGTGCGCGAAGAGCAGCGCTGCCAGAATCAGTGTGCGGCGGGCGCGCATGTGCAATCGTCCCTACCAGACTTCGTTCGCGAGCAGGTCTTCGTAGGTGTCGCGGCGGCGGATGAGTTCGGGACGGCCCCCTTCGCGGACGAGGACGACGGCGGGCAGCGGGCGGCCGTTGTAGGGGAACATCTGCGCGATGGTGTAGGCGCCGGTGTTGAGGAGCGCGAGCAGCTCGCCGGGCCGTACGTTCTCGGGCAGCTTTCTGTAGTCGGGAAGCTTGCCGCCGCGCTCGATGTCGAAATAGACGTCGCCGGAGTCGCACAGGGGGCCGGCGATCTTGTACGGCTCGCCGGCCTGCTCGTCCGCGCGCGAGGCGGAGACGACGTGGTAGTACCACTTGTAGGTCGTCATCGAGAGCAGGAGGTTGAAGCCGGCGTCGGTGAGGAGCCACACGTCGCCCGTCTCCGGCCGGCGCTTGATGTTGCGCACGGTGGTCAGCAGCGTGCCCGCGTCGGCGATGACGCTGCGCCCGGGCTCAAGCAGGATGGTGACGCGGTCAAGCAGGTGTTCGGCCGAGGCGGTGCGTGCCGACTCGCGCGCCGCCTGGAGCGCGGCCGAGAGCACGTCCGCGGGCTCAAGCTCGGCGCCGAGCATCTCGCGCTCGCCCTCAGGCAACTCGTCGGCCTGCGAGCGGTCGCGCAGGTAGTTGACGGGGATGCCGCCGCCGAGGTTGATGTGTTCGAGCGTGTGGCCCGACTCCTCGTGGACGGCCTTCAGGTGCTCCCACATCGTCTTGAAGGCCGCGGCGAAGGGCTCCACGTCGGGCGTCTGCGAGCCGACGTGGATGTGTATGCCCGAGACGTGGAGCAGCTCGGGCGAGCGCAGCGCGCGGCGGAAGGCGTCGAGGACTTCGCTTGAAGTGATGCCGAACTTCGAGGTCATCAATGCCGTCTGGAGCCCGAGGTGCGAGCGCGTGCCGATCTCGGGGACGAGGCGGAGCGCGACGCGTGCGCGCTTGCCCAAGTGCCGGGCGCGTGCTTCAATCAGCTCGATCTCGTAGACGGAATCGACGTTGATGGAGTAGATGCCGGCGGCGATGGCCTCGTCGATCTCCTGCGGGGTCTTGCTCGTGCCGTTGAAGATGAGCTGGTCGGGGCGGAAGCCGGCGCGCAGCGCCTTAAACAACTCGCCGCCGCTGTTGACCTCGCAGTCGATGCCGGAGTCGCGGACGACCCCGAGCAACCCCATCGTCGAGTTCGCCTTCGAGGCGTAGAAGAAACGCACGGGGTGGCCGACGCGGTCGGCCGCCTGCTTGAGGCGCCCGACGTTCGAGCGGACGCGCCGCTCGGAGAAGACGAAGAGGGGCGTGTCGAACTCGCGCGCGAGCGCGGCCGAGTCGGCGCCGTCGATGAAGAGGCGCCCTTCGCGCGCTTCGAGGTAACCGGGGATCGCCCAGGCGGGGGCGACCGTCGTCTCTGGCATCTGCTCTATACTCCGTCCAAAAAATTGTCCGCGGTGAGTCTAGCGAAGATAGTCTGTGGGTCGGCGAGCGTCAAGCACGTGGAATTATGACGACTGAAGTTCAAAGCTCGAACGCGACATTCGAAGGTGAGCTCGACTGGGCCGGCGTGCGCGCGGAGTTCCCGGTGACGGAGACTTACGCGTACCTGAACAGCGCGGGCGCCGGGCCGGTCTCGCGCAGCACGGCCGACGCGGCGGCGCAGTTCTACCGGGAGACCATGGAGTCGGGCGACCGTCTCTGGGAGCAGTGGCTCGCGCGGCGCGAGCGGGCGCGCGCGGACGTGGCGCGCCTCATCAACGCCGAGCCGGAAGAGATCGCCTTCACGACGAACACTTCGTCGGGGATGAACCTCATCGTGGACGCGCTGGAAGGCGCTGGGCGCGTCGTCTCGTGCGACCTTGAGTTCCCGGTGACGACGATCCCCTGGCTCCACCGCGGCGCGCGCGTGCGCATGGTCGAGGCGCGCGGCGGCGTGTTGCGCGTCGAAGACGTGCTCGCGGCCGCGGGCGCCGAGAGGTCCGTCATCTGCCTCAGCCACGTCCAATATTCGAACGGCCTGCGCACGCCGGTCGAGGAGGTCGGCGAGAGGAAGGGGCGCCACCTCTTCGTCGTCAACGCCGCGCAATCGGCGGGCGTCTTCCCCATCGACGTGAAGCGGATGAAGATCGACGCGCTCTGCTCGACGGGCCACAAGTGGCTGCTCGCGGGTTACGGGTCGGGCTTCGTCTACCTCTCGCGCGAGCTACTCGAACAGACGAGGCCGCGCGCCGTCAGTTGGATGAGCGTCGCAGACCCCTTCGCGATGCGCAACGACTCTTACGAGTTGCGACCCGACGCCGCCGCCCGCGCCGAGACGGGCTGCCCGCACTTCGCAGGGATCTACGCCCTCGGCGAGTCCACGCGCCGGCTGCTCGAACTCGGAGTTGAGAACGTCGAGCGGCGCGCGCTCGCCCTCAACCGCCGCCTGACCGAAAGTCTCTCGGCCGCGGGCTGGGAGGTGCTTTCGCCGCTCGGCGACGAGAGCTACCGCTCGGCCGAGACGCTCGTCCGCGCCGCCGACCCCCTTGCCGCGGTCAGACACCTCGCCAAACACAGGGTCGCCGTCACCCTCAAACCCGAAGGCTTCCGCGCCGCCACTCACTACTTCAACGACGACTCCGACCTCTCCCGCCTCGTCGAGGCGTTAAGCGAAATGCGCGACGTGAAGGACAGTTGACAGGCTTACTGCGGTTGAGTATCTTTCTAGTGTCATCAGCGGGCGTAACTCAATGGTAGAGTGTCAGCTTCCCAAGCTGAAAGTTGCGAGTTCGAGCCTCGTCGCCCGCTCTTAAGTTTCGACAGCGTAAAGGCGCCAGCGCGGCGCCTTTTCCTTTTACAGGCGGGGCTCACGCGCGCCGCGGGCGGTGTTATACTCGGCGACGGATGGCGCCCCGCGGGGTGTTCACTTACAGGAGGTGTGAGGCCGTGGCCGAGACGAAGAGCTGGACTGTCATCTGCCCGTGTTGCGAGGCGGCCATCGTCGTGGACGCGCAGACGGGTATCATCATCTCGCACGAGGAGAAGGCGAAGCCGCTCGCCTCCTTCGAGGAGATGGCGAAGGAGATGGAGAACAGGAAGAAGGTGCGCGAGCAGGTCTTCTCGCAGGAGTTGGGCTCGGTCAAAGACCGCGAGCGCCTGCTCGAAGAGAAGTTCAAGGAGGCGATGAAGCGCGCCGAGAAGGACAAGGATAAGGACACGCCCTACCGCAACCCTCTCGACCTTGATTAAAGCGATGAAGGGGACTGACGCGCCTCGGCCTCTGCGAGCCAGCCGCGGCGGAGTTCCGTGTCGGGCACGCTTGAGAGGTAGGGCTTGAGGTCGAGGACGGGCGTGCCGTCGAGCATGTCGAGCCCGGCGACTTTCAAGCGCCGGCCCTCGCGCCCGAGCAGACGGACGACGGTCAGGCCGAGCGGGTTGGGACGGCGCGGCGAGCGCGTGGCGAAGACGCCGTGCGGGCGTGTGTCGGTCGGCGGCACGCCCGTCAGCTCGAACCCTTCGGCGCGGTCGAAGACCCAGACGACGAAGAGGTGCGAGAAGCCCTCGATGTCCAACAGCCCCCCCGCGAACTCCTCAAGAACCTCGATGAAGCCCTCGGCCTCGTGCCGCGCGCCGCAGCCCTTCGGGACTTGCGAAGTGTCTGTGTACTGGCTTCTGATGAAGCCGACGGGTCGCATGGTGAACATCGGGAAAGTGTCCATTCGGTAAAAATTCAACACAGAGACACAGAGGCACAGAGACACAGCTTCAGGACTTTAAGTCAACAGGCTGTGTCTCTGTGCCTCTGTGTCTCTGTGTCAAACTGTTCTGCTAAGACGAATGTCGAGGGATGTCACGCGCCGGCGGCCCGCTCGGCGGGGCGCCAGCGGAGGACGGGCTTGCGGGCGGCGGCGGCCTCGTCGAGCCGGCCGACGCGCGTCGTGTGCGGCGCGTCCAGAACGGTCTGCGCGTCCTCGGACGCCTCGCGCGCGATCTCCTTCATCGCGTCCACGAACTGCTGTAGCTCGGCGCGCCCGACCGACTCGGTCGGCTCAATCAGCATCGCGCCCTGCACGATGAGCGGGAAGTAGATTGTCATCGGGTGGAAGCCGTAGTCGATGAGTCGCTTCGCAATGTCGAGCGTGTGGACTCCCTTGCGCGTCTGCCGCTTGTCGGTGAAGAGGCACTCGTGCATCGGCGGCGAGTCGAACGGTCGGTCGAAGGTGTCGGCCAACCCTTCGGCGATGTAGCGCGCGTTCAAGACGGCCGCCTCGGTCGCCTCGCGCAGCCCGTCGTTGCCGTGCGTCAGGATGTACGAGAGCGCGCGCAGGTGCATCCCGAAGTTGCCGTAGAACGCCTTGACCCGCCCGATGGACTGCGGCCGTTCGGAGTCGAGTCTGTAGACGGCATCGTCCGTCTTAACGACGAGCGGGACGGGGAGGAACGGCTCAAGCTCGGCGGTGCAGCAGCAGGGGCCGGAGCCGGGGCCGCCGCCGCCGTGCGGGGTGGAGAAGGTCTTGTGCAGGTTGAGGTGGATCACGTCCACGCCCATGTCGCCCGGGCGCGCGACGCCGACCAGCGCGTTCATGTTCGCGCCGTCCATGTAGACGAGCCCGCCCGCCTCGTGCACGATGTCGCAAATCTCTCTGATGTTGCGCTCGAAGATGCCGCACGTGTTCGGGTTGGTCAGCATCAGGCCGGCCACGTCGCCCCCGGCGCACAGCTCGCGCAGGTGTTCGAGGTCGGTCAAGCCTTCACTGGTCGAGCGGATGGTCTTGACCGTGAAGCCCGAGAGGTGGGCCGACGCGGGGTTCGTCCCGTGCGCCGAGTCGGGGATGAGCATCACTTGGCGGCGCTTCGCCGCTTCGGAGGTCGTGCCGTCGCGCGCGTCGAGGGCGGCGCGAATCATCATGACGCCGGTCAGCTCGCCGTGCGCGCCCGCGGCCGGTTGCAGGGAGACGCCGGGCAGTCCCGTGATCTCGGCGAGGTGGTGCTGCAACTCGTACATCACCTGGAGCGCGCCCTGCGCGTCCTCCACGGGCGCGAGCGGGTGGAGGCCCGCGAAGCCGCCTATGCGCGCGACCTTCTCGTTGAGGCGCGAGTTGTACTTCATCGTGCACGAGCCGAGCGGGTAGAGCCCGAGGTCGATGTTGTAGTTCCACGTCGAGATGCGCGTGAAGTGTCGCACCACGTCGGGCTCGGACAACTCGGGCACGCCTTCGAGGTCGTCTTCGCGGCGCAGCTCGGCGGGCAGCAGCTCGTCTAACGAAGTCTCCTCCACGTCGAGCGCCGGCAGGCGGTAGCCGCGCCGGCCGGTCTGCGAGCGCTCGAAGACGAGCGCCTCGTTCTGCGTGACGTGCGTGGTCGCTTTCGTGATGGTCATGAAGCTTTGAGTCCTTCGACCAGGGCGTCGATGTCGGCGCGCTTGTTCGTCTCGGTGACGCAGACGAGGAGGTCGTTCGGCCGGTCGGGGAAGTAGCGCGAGAGGGCGAGCCCGCCCGTCACGTTGTGGCTCTCGGCCAGGCGGCGCAGCAGAGTCGCGGCGTCGGACGGCGCGCGGACGACGAACTCGTTAAAGACCGGCGCGGAGTAGGGGAGCGAGTAGCCTTCGAGCGCGGCGAGCTGCCGGCGCGCGTAGGCGGCCTTCTGCGCGCACTGCTCGGCGACCTCTTGCAGGCCGCGGCGCCCGAGCGCCGTCATGTAGATGGTCGCGGCGAGGGCGATGAGCCCTTCGTTGGTGCAGATGTTCGAGGTGGCCTTCTCGCGCCGGATGTGCTGCTCGCGCGTGGCGAGCGTGAGCACGAAGCCGCGCCGCCCCTGCTTGTCGTAGGCGACGCCCGCGAGGCGGCCCGGTATCTGCCGCGCGTACTTCTCGCGCGTGGCGAAGAGGCCGACGTACGGCCCGCCGAACGAGACGGGCACGCCGAACGACTGGCCCTCGGCGACGACGATGTCCGCGCCGCACGCGCCGGGCGAACGCAGCAGCCCGAACGCGGCGGCCTCCGTCACGACGACGACGACGAGCGCGCCCGCGGCGTGCACCTGTTCGGCGAACGCCTGCAAGTCCTCGACACAGCCGTAGAAGTTCGGCGACTGGATGACGACCGCGGCCACGTCCTTCTCAAGCGCCGCGGCGTCGAGCGCGGTGCGTCCGCTCGCCTCTTCAACTTCGAGGCGCCCCAGCTCGATCCCCGCGTGCGAGACGTAGGTCTCGGCGACTTGCAGGTACTCCGGATGGACGGCGGCCGAGACGAGGACGCGCGAGCGGCGGGTGACGCGCTCGGCCATCAGCACGGCCTCGGCCATCGCGGTCGAGCCGTCGTACATCGAGGCGTTCGCCACGTCCATCCCCGTCAACTGGCAGACCAGCGTCTGGAACTCGAAGATGGCTTGCAGCGTGCCCTGCGAAATCTCGGGCTGGTAGGGCGTGTAGGCGGTGAAGAATTCGGAGCGCTGGATGAGACTGTCGACGATGGTCGGCGCGTAGTGCGAGTAGGCCCCGGCGCCGAGGAAGCTCGGGCGGCGCGCGGCGGCGTTCTTCGCCGCCAACGACTCGAACAGCTCCAACAGCTCCGACTCCGCGAGCGCCGCGGGCGTGTCGAGCGGGCGCTGGAGCAGTACGTCCGAGGGTATCGAGTCGAACAGCTCCGCGGCCGAGCCGAGCCCGAGGCCGCGGAGCATCTCCTGCCGCTCTTCCGGCGAGTTAGGGATGTAGCGCACGGCCTTCTCTTACTCCAGAGACCCGATGTAGTCCTCGTACTCGGCGGCCGAGAGGAGGCTGTCCACCTCGCCGCGGTTCGAGAGCTTGACGCGCAGCATCCAGCCCGCCCCGTACGGGTCGGAGTTGACCTTCTCGGGCTCGTCCGTGAGTGACTCGTTGACCTCCGTGACCTCGCCGGCGACGGGGAGGAACAGCTCGGAGACGGCCTTGACCGACTCGACCGAGCCGAACGTGTCGTGCGCCGCGAAGGTCTCGCCGGCCTTGGGCAGCTCGACGTAGACGACATCGCCCAGCGAGTGCTGCGCGTGGTCGGTGATGCCGACCGTGCCCGTCTCGCCCTCGACCTTCAGCCACTCGTGATCCTTGCTGTAGTACAAGCCTTCGGGAACGTTTGCCATGTCTCTCCTTAGTAGTCAGTAGACAGTAGAAAAACGTTTATGGTGCGGGCAGACAGTTTGTCATCGTCAACGCTCGTTAGGCGGAGCCTACTGGCTACTGACTACTGTCTACTCCTCTTATAAAACGGCACGGGGACGATCTGCGCGGCGACTTTGCGGCCGCGCACGTCGATCTGGATTTCGCGGCCGACGGTCGCGTGTTCGGCGGGGACGTAGGCCATGCCGATGTTCTTCTTCAAGTAAGGCGCGGGGCTGCCCGAGGTGACCTGGCCGGCGCGGGCGCCGTCGACGTACACGTCCTGCCCGTCGCGGGCGATGCCGCGCTCGGTGACCTCGAAGCCGACCAGCTTGCGCGCGACGCCCTCCTCCTTCTGGCGCGCGAGCACGTCGCGGCCGGTGAACTCTCCCTTGTTCAGTTTGGTGATCCAGCCGAGGTTGGCTTCGAGGAGCGTCGTCTCGTCCGTGATCTCGTGGCCGTAGAGCGCCATCCCGGCTTCGAGCCTCAGGGTGTTGCGCGCCGCGAGCCCGCAGGGCAGGACGCCGTCGGGCTCGCCGTAGCGACCGGCGTCGAGCATCTTCTGCCACAGCCGTTCGGCCTCGGCGGGCGCGGCGTAGACTTCGAAGCCGTCCTCGCCGGTGTAGCCCGTGCGCGAGATGATGGCGTCAACGCCGTCAACCCGACCCTCCTGGAAGTGGTAGTACTTGATCTCCGCGAGCGGCGTCTCGGTGAGCGTCTGGAGGATGTTGAGCGCCGAGGGGCCTTGCAGCGCGATCTGGCAGAAGTCGGCAGAGCGGTTCGTGAGCCGTACGTCCTCGTCGCCCCGGTGCGAGTTGATCCAGTCCCAGTCCTTGCCGGTGGTCGAGGCGTTGACGACGAGCAGCAGGTGCTCAGGCCCGAAGCGGTAGACGAGCAGGTCGTCCACGACCGTCCCTTGCTCCGTCGTCAAGGCCGAGTACTGCGCCTGCCCGTCGACGAGCTTGGACGCGTCGTTCGAGCAGAGGCGGTTGACGAAAGGGATAGCGCCGGGGCCGCGCACCTCTATCTCGCCCATGTGCGACACGTCGAAGAGGCCGGCGCGCGTGCGCGTCGCCTGGTGCTCTTCGACGGTGCCGGCCGGGTACTGGACGGGCATGTCCCAGCCGCCGAACTCGACCATGCGGCCGCCCAGGCGGCGGTGCATCGCGTTAAGGGGCGTCTGCTTCAGAGTGGTCGCGCTCACACCTGTTTCCTGTGTGTTCCCGTTCATTCGGCCGAACGAAATGTTAAGTTTATTGAACGAAGCTGAAACCTAACACGCCGCCCGAGAGGGCGTCAAGCGGGTGCCCGTGCGCGACAAACGCGGGCGCGGGCGCAGCCTCGGCGTGCTACTCCGGTGCACCGAATCTGTTTAATTTCGGCCGCGCACGCGCTAGTATAAGGGCCGTGATGAGAACCAGCGTCAGCCCCATTCGGACACAGCGCCGCCGTCCACAACTGCCTTCGATCCTGACCTGTCTGCTGGCCGCACTCGTCCTCGGCGCCGCCGCGGCGCGCGGGCAGGAGGGCGACCTGACGAGCAGCGCGGGCGTCTTCATCGAGCCGAAGCGCGCGAAGGAGGTCGCGCCGCGCGAGCGCAACGCGCCGCCGCGCACGACGCCCAGACGCGCGCGGACGAAGCCCTCCACGCCGAACAACACGACCCCGACGAACAACACGACCCCGACGAACACAAGGGTGCCGGTGAAGAGCACGCCGGCCGTGACGGCCGAGTCGCTCAACGCGCGCGCGGGGGCGGCCATCGAAGGGGGGCGCTTCGCCGACGCGGTCGAGCCTTTGAACCAGGCGCTCAAGCTCAAGCCCGACTATGCCGACGCGCATTACAACCTCGGCGTCGCGCTCTACGCGCTGGGCCGGCCGGACGAGGCCATCGAATCCTTTAAGCGCGCCGTCGCCATCGACCCGGACGACTCCGAGTCGCAGTTCGATCTGGGCGAGGCGCTCTACGCCAGGGGCAGGTACGCGGAGGCGGCCGAGGCTTTTGCCCACGTCACGCGCGTCGCGCAGGTGAACGAAGAGGCGTTCGAGAACCTGGGCGACTCTTACAGCGCGCTCAAGCGTTATGCGGACGCGGCCAATGCCTACCGCGACGCGGCGCGTTTGAAGAACGGCGACGCGGAGGTCTTGAAGAAGTACGGCTACGCGCTCATACGCAGCAAGCAGTGGCCCGAGGCGACCGACGCTTTCAAGAAGGTGCTGGCGCTCAAGCCCGACGACGCGGACACTGCCGTCAACCTGGCCTGGGTCTACAACAACACGGGGCAGTACCGCCTCTCCATCGGCCTGCTCAAGCCGTTCGTCGCCGCGCACCCGGACGTGACGGACGCGCTCTTCAACCTCGGGACGGCCTACGGCCACCTCGCGCAGAAGGGGGCGCAGAACGACGCGGAGAAGAAGGCGCTCTTCGCGTCGGCCGTCGAGACGCTCAACCAGGTCATACGGCTGAAGCCGGACTGGCCCGAGGCGCATAACAACCTCGGCGTCGCCCTGGGCAGCCTCGGCCGCTTTAAGGAGGCCGTCGCCGCGCACGCAGAGGCCGTGCGGCTCAAGCCCGACTACGCCGGCGCGCTCTTCAACCTCGCTTACGCTTACCGGAAGGGCGGCGATAAGAAGAAGGCTCTGGAGACTTACGAGAAACTCAAGGCGGTCAACTCCGGCATGGCGGAGAGGCTCTACCCGCTAGTCAAGTAAATAGTCAAGTAAAAAGGCAAAAGGCAAAAGTTAAGAGATAAAGGAAGCGCGGCTCTCATCATTCGTCGATGAGAGCCGCGCTGTGCTCTATCCGCTGACTGTTGCCTGTTGCCTTTTTACTTGTGCCTTCTTAGTAGCTGCTGTCGGCGACGTTCATCCTCTGGAGGACGAAGACGACGCGCATGGTCTGCGGGCGCCGGTCGAGCGAGGCGGGGACGAAGGCCGGGTTCTTGCGCAGGGCGGTCTGGAGGTCATCGACCATGCGCCGGTTGCGCGGCGCCTCGACGACTTCGGCGAGCGAGGCGGTGCCGTTGCTGTAGACATCCGCGACCACGATCATGTCGTCGTCGTCGGGATTGCCGTCGCGCGGCGGGCTGACCGTCAACGCGGCTAGCGCGCCGCGCGGGTTCAAGGTCGGCGACTCGGGGCCGAAGCTGTTGGCGCGCACCGCGGCCGCGAGGTCGGGCGCGAGCGGGCGCGTCACGTCATAGCCGTCGCGGGTGTCGATCCAGGTCACGCTGTAGGGCTGGCCGCTTTCGAGCGCCTGCGCCTCGGCCAGATTCCGAAGGACGTGGAGCTGCTGGCGGAGCCCGGCGAAGACCGCGACGAAGAGGACGGCCGAGTAGACCGCGCCGACCGAGTAGGGCATGATGCGCGCGCCGATCCATTGTCTCACGCGCTCGGCCGGTGTCAGGCGCGGGCTGCGCTCCAGCGCGGCGCGCTCGATGACGAGTGCGTTGCGGACGGAGGCGGCGAGATCGGGCGGGGGGGCCGGCCGCGCCATGAGCGAGAGGCCGCGCACGAGCGCGCGCGTCTCTTCGAGCTGATGACGGCAGACCGGGCACGCGCCGAGGTGCTCGGCCAGCGCCGCGCCCGCCTCACGCGAGAGCGCGCCGTCGAGGTACGGCGAGAAAGCGTTCTGAGATTCCGAACACGTCATCATAAATTCGGGGGCTAGGGACTAGGGGCCGGGGGCTAGTGAAAGAGCTGCTTTCAACGCGTGAGCCCTTGGGACGAGGGTTTGATAACGAGCCTCTAGTCCCTAGCCTCTAGCCTCTGGCTCCGGATGGCTGGCCGACCCCGGCTGCTCCCTTTTAGAAAGGAAGCAGTTGCGGCGTGCTCGGCCCGCGCCTGCGAGCTTCGGGACTGCCGGGGCCTGTCACGAAGGGCAGCGGTAGAAGAACGGGGGTTGCTGGCCACGTTTTCAAGACCGCCCGCCGTAGACCACGGAGCCCTCGGCTCCTGACGCGGGATTCGCCTGCCTCCGCCGCTTCCTGACCCACATGGCACCGGGGTTGTCGGTTGAAGCCGGGGCGGGGCAGCCATCCGGAAACTTGAATTACAAAGAGCCTTCGAGTCTGCGTCGCAGCTCGGTGCGGCCACGGTTGAGCCGCGATTTGACCGTGCCGACGTTGAGGTCGAGAGTCGCCGCGACCTCTTCGTAGCTGAGCCCCTCGATGTCGCGGAGCACGATGACTTCGCGGTAGGGGCGCGAGAGCGACTTGAGCGCCGTGTGCAGGACGAGCTCGCGCTCGCGCGCCAGCGCCTGCCGTTCGGGGTCGAGCCCTTCGTCGCCTGCCAGCCCCGCCGAGAGCGGGGAGTCGATCTCTTCCGAGACGGGCGCGTCGAGCGAGACCGTGCGGTCGCGCCGGCGCCGCTTCCACCAGCGCCAGCGGTTGCGCGCCTGGTTGACGGCGATGCGGTAGAGCCACGTCCGCAGATCCGCGTCGCCGCGGAAGTTCGCGAGGTGGCGGAACGCTTGCAGGAACGTCTCCTGCGTCAGGTCGCGCGCCTCCTCCGGGTCTTCCGTCAGGCGGTAGAGCAGTGCGTAGATGTCGCCGTGCCGCTCCTCGACCAGCCGGTTGAATGCCGCCGCGTCGCCCGCCTTGAGCCTTTCAAGGAACTGTTCTTCGGCCGAGGGGACGAAACGCGCCTCCGCCGAGGCCGCCACGTCGGCAGCCCTCTCCAGTTCCGCTTCCATGCGGAGGGCGATTGGCTCTCCGAAGCTCACAAGCGTCCTCCGTCGGCCCGGGAGGGTCTGTCGAGGGGCCGCGCCCCCTTCAACTGCGACGTTCGACACCGGCCCGAGGGGCTTTGTTCCGAAAAAAGTTTCACGCGGTTGGTTTGATGCGGCGGCGCGCAGGGGCCGCGCGACAGGATAGCGCCCCGCCCGCCCGCCCGGCAACGAAAATTCTCAATTTAGGCCCGCTTGACATCCCCCTAACCCGCCTTTAGAGTGAACCTTTGCCTCGAATTCCACTTAAAAGAACGCGCCCGACAGTGCGGTCTTGCACCGGATAAAAGCAGTGGCCCGAACGACAAAAAAACGCGCACAGCAGCTCAAGCACGACAAGTTCCGCGACACGACCTTCGACGCCTACGACCGCATCTCGCACCGCTTCGAAGGGAAGGGCCGCACGATCCTCTACGCCGTGGGCGGCGCCGTCGCCTTAGTCGCCCTCCTCCTCGCCTTCAACTGGTGGCGCGAGCGGCGCGCCGACTCAGCCCGTCTCGCCCTCGGCCAGGCGATCAAGATCGCCGAGGCGCCCGTCTCGGCCACGCCGCAGCCGGGTCAGACCGGGCCGACGTTCGCGACCGAGAGGGACCGCGCGCAGAAGGCCGTCGAGGCGTTCCAGAAGGTGCAGAGCGACTACGGCTCGCCCTATCGGGAACTGGCGCGCTACTTCGCCGCGGCCAACCTGCTGACGGTTGACCGGCCGAAGGGTCTGAGCGAACTGGAGGCCCTGTCGAAGGACGGCGACGCGGACGTCTCCGCCCGGGCGCGCTTCGCCCTGGCGCAGGCGCGCGAGGCCGACGCACAGTACGACGCCGCGGCCGCCGGCTACCAGGAGCTTTTAAAGGATCAGTCCGGCGCCGTCTCGCCGAACGTCGTGAAGCTGCGGCTCGCGGCCGTCTACGAGAAGCAGGGGAAGAAGGACGAGGCCGTCAACCTCCTCTTCCAGATGGTCGAGGCGGCGCGCAACGCCAAGGGGAAGGACGGCAAGCCCCTGCCCGAATCGACCGTCACACGCACCGCCGCCGACAAGCTCCAGGAGTTGAGCCCCGAGCGCTACGCGCAGCTCCCGAAGGAGCAGACGCAGCCCGGCGGGCTCGGCTTCTAAGAAGAGCGTAAACCGTGAACTGTCAACCCTGACAAGAAGGAACGGCTTTCATTCTTGTCACGGTTGACGGTTCACGGTTTACGCCTTTGTCTCCCGTGGATAATCTCACGCACTCGCTCGTCGGGCTGGCGGCCGCGAAGGCCGGGCTCGGGCGCCTGTCACCTTACGCGACGTTCGTCTGCGTCGCGGCCGCGAACCTGCCGGACATAGACATCGTCGCGCTCGCGGGCGGGCCGGCCTTCTACCTACGGCACCACCGGGGCATCACCCATTCGATTGTCGGGACGCTGGCGCTGGCCGTCGCGCTCCCTTTGCTCTTCTACGCGGCCGAGCGCGTGTGGTCACGTGCGCGTGGACAGGATTCGCGGGCGAGTCTGAAGTGGCTGCTGGTCTGCTCGCTCCTGCTGTCGGCGTCGCACCCTCTGTTGGATTGGACGAACAGTTACGGCGTGCGCCCCCTCCTTCCGTGGGACGGCCGTTGGATGTACGGCGACCTGCTCTTCGTCATAGACCCCTGGGTGTGGCTCGTGCTCGGCGGCGCGTGCTTCCTGCTGGCGAAGACGCGCCGGGGCTTGGCCGGCTGGGCGGCGCTGGCGCTCGTCATCACAGTGCTCTTCTTCCGCGTGGCCTGGGGCAGCAGCTCTCGATTCACAACCTCTTTGGGCGTGCCCGTCTGGGCGCTCTACCTCTGGTGCGCCGGGTTGGCCGCGTTCCTGATCCTGCGTTGGATGGACGTGGGTGGGCGCCTCGGCCGGGGCGTCACGGCGGCCGCGCTCGCGTGCGTCGTCCTTTACTGCGGTGCGCTTTCGTTCGTGCAGGCGCGCGCGCTTCGCGAGGGTGAAGCGGCGGCGCGCGAGCTTGCAACGCACGTTGACGAGCGTGTGCTGCGCGTCGCGGCCACGCCGTTACTGGCCGACCCTTCGACGTGGCGGTGCCTCGCCGAGAACGAGCGTTCGTCCGTGCGCTTCGACCTGAGGCTGGGGCACCCGGTCGGGGAACTGTTGCGCGGCCTCCCCGTCTTTCGGAAGCCTGCTGGTGAGGAGGCGCGTCTGGTCGAGCTGGCGTCGAAGGAGGCAGACGCGCGCGTGCTGCTCGACTTCGCACGGTTCCCGGTGGCGAGTGTGAAGCGCGCGGGCTCGGGCGGGTGGGTCGTGCAGTTCGCGGATTTGCGCTTCACCGAGCCGGGAGTGGGTGCGCGCCCCGGCGGCTTCGCGCTCGACGTGCCGGTCGTGCCCTGAGGCGGAAGCAGGAATTAACATGGATGGACAGGATGGGCAGGATAAAGCAATTTTAAATTTTCAAATCCCTATCCTATGCATCCTGTCCATCCATGTTAATTCCTGCTTCCACGACCCGACCCGTCCGCGGAGAAGCGTATTCGAGTCTTGAACTTTAGAGACCCAGGCTTTATGTTGGACGGCGTTCACACGTTTTCAGTCGCTCCCCTCTTTTCTGAAAGGAACCCGGAACCTAATGAGTAAACAGATGCCCCTGAGGCTCCTGCTGCCTCTCGCGCTCCTCTTCGCGCTCGCGCAGACGGCGGCCGCGCAGGTGGACGCACGCAGCGCGCTCTCCGGCCTGCCCGATTCGCAGGCCGTGCTCTACGTCAACGCGCACCGCATCATCCACGACGTGCTGCCGCGCGTGATGCCGCCCGCCGAGTACGCGAAGATGCTGAACGAGGCGCAGAAGGTCGGCTTCGACGCACGCGGCATCGAATACGTCGCGGTCGGCGCGCGCCTCGCCGACCCGGCGCCGGCCAACAACCTGCCCGAGTTCGTCGTCGTCATCCGGGGCAACTTCAACGCCGACACGCTGCTCGCCCTCGGGCGCGTTGCCGCGGGCGCGCAGAACATCACGCCGCGCAAAGAGACCTACGGCTCGAAGACGCTTGAGATCATCGACCTGGAGAGCATCGCCAGGAAGGAGTGGCCCGCGGACACCGAAGGGCAGGGGGAGGCCAAGCCGAGTCCCATGCCCTACCCGGAGGTGGCGGTGATGGCGCTCGACGCCAACACGCTCGTCGCGGGCGTGCCCTCTTACGTCCGCGCGCTGGTGGACGCGGCCGGCGGGCACGGCGCGCTGAGACCCGCCATGCTCGACCTCGCCACGCGCGACCCGCAGCCACTCTGGAGCCTGACGGTGGAGCCGCCGCCCTCGCTCATCGACTACCTGCGCAGGGTCGGCGCGCCCTCCAACAAGGAGGCCGAAGAGATGTACGGCTGGGTCAAGCAGGTGAGCCTCGCGCATGGCATGGACGCGTTGAACTACACCCTCAGCGCGTCGGTGTTGACGGACGCGCCCGAGCACGCCTCCGCCTTCAGCGGCCTCATCCGCATGGGGGTGCTCGCCGCGCAGACGGCCATGAACTCCGAGGCGGCCAAGCTGAAGCCGAAGGACAAGGACTACGCCCAGACGCGCGCGGCGCTCGACGCCATCAGAAGCTTCGTCAACCGCACCGACGGCAACACCCTCCTGCTGAGCGTCTCCGTCCCGCAGAAGACGGCCGACGCCCTCGTCAGGAAGGAGCTGGCCCCCAAGCCCACCAAGCCCACGACCGCCCCACGTCGCGGCCGCGCGCGGCGCAGGTGAAAAAGGAGCGACGGCTTGGAAGCAACCCCCTCCGAGAAGAAGCGCGCCGGGCAGCTGGTCAAGCTCTTGAAGAAGGAGTATCCCGACGCACGTTGCAGCCTCGATTACGGCAACGCGCTGGAGCTGCTGGTGGCGACGATCCTGTCGGCGCAGTGCACGGACGAGCGCGTCAACGTCGTCACGTCGAGCCTCTTCCGCAAGTACCGCACCTGGGGGGACTACGCCTCGGCGCCGGCGACGGAGTTGGAGAACGACATCCGCTCGACGGGCTTCTTCCGCAACAAGGCGAAGTCCATCCAGGGCGCGTGCCGGCAGATCGGCGAGCGCCACGGCGGGAGCGTGCCGCGCTCGATGGAGGGGCTGTTGGAGCTACCCGGCGTCGCGCGCAAGACGGCGAACGTCGTGCTCGGCAACGCCTACCAGATCGCCTCGGGCGTCGTCGTGGACACGCACGTCTCCCGACTCTCGGCGCGGCTCGGCCTGTCGCAGGAGAAGGCGCCCGAGAAGATCGAGCGCGACCTCGTGGGGCTCCTCCCCGAGTCGGACTGGATCGACTTTTCGCACCTGCTCATCGCGCACGGCCGCAAGGTCTGCAAGGCGCGCCACCCCGCCTGCGGCGAGTGCGTCCTGGCGAAACTCTGCCCGTCGGCGTTCGCGGCCGGGGCGTGAGGTGACACATTTCAAGGGGTGAAACTAACTAACGATATCGAAGGCGGAAAGAGCAATGAATAGAATGACCACCCGCATGCAAAGAGTCGCGGCCTTCGCGCTGCTCGCGTGCGTGCTGTGCCCGGCGGCCGGCGCGCAGAAACTTCAGTACCCCGCTTCGAAGAGGGTCGAGCAGTACGACACCTACTTCGGCGTGAAGGTCGCCGACCCCTACCGCTGGCTCGAAGACGAGGGCGCGCCCGAGACGGCGCGCTGGGTCGGGGAGCAGAACAGGCTCACCTTCTCCTACCTCGACCGGATTCCGTTTCGCGCGCAGGTGAAGGAGCGCCTGACCAACGTCTACAACTCCGCGCGCTACTCGGCGCCCTACCGCCGCGGCGACTACTACATCTTCACGAAGAACGACGGCCTCCAGAATCAGAACGTCGTCTACCTCCAGAAGGGGATCGACGGCGCGCCCGAAGTCCTGCTCGACCCGAACAAGTTCTCGGCCGAGGGCACGACGCAGCTGCAAGGGCTCTCCATCTCACACGACGCGAAGTACGCCGCCTACTGCAAGGCTTCGGGCGGTTCGGACTGGCGCGACTGCTACGTGATGGAGGTGGCGACGCGCAGGCAGTTGGCCGACGAGCTGAAGTGGGTCAAGGTCTCCGGCCTCGCCTGGGCGGGCGAAGGCTTCTACTACAGCCGCTACGACGCGCCCGAGAAGGGCAAGGAGCTGACCTCGAAGAACGAGTACCACAAGGTCTACTTCCACCGCGTCGGCACGCCGCAGTCGGAAGACGAGCTGGTCTACGAAGACAAGTCGCACCCGCAGCGCTTCCACAACGTCACCACGACCGACGACGAGCGCTTCGCCCTCATGTCCGTCTCCGACCGCGGCACCGGCAAGAAGGGCAACGCGCTCTTCTACCGCGACCTGAAGTCCGGCGACAGGGACTGGCAGCCGCTCGTCGCGGAGATCGGCGACGACGACTTCGGCGTCGTCGATAACGTCGGCGACAAGCTGCTCGTCGAGACGAACCACAACGCGCCCAACGGCCGCGTCTTCCTCTTCGACCCGAAGAAGCCTGCGGAGAAGGAGTGGAAGGACGTGCTGCCCGAGCGCGCGGAGCCGCTTGAGAGCGCCGACACCGGCGGCGGCAAGCTCTTCGCCACCTACCTCAAGGACGTGACGACGCGCGCCTACGTCTACACGCTCGACGGGAAGCTTGAGAACGAGATTCAACTGCCGACGCTCGGCATCGCCGGGGGCCTCGGCGGGAACCGCGACGACCGTTTCGTCTTCTACACCTTCAGCACGTTCAACATCCCTTCGTCGATCTACCGCTACGACATCGCGACGCACAAGTCCACGCTCTTCCGCGCGCCGGAGCTGCCGGGCTTCCGCCCCGCCGACTACGAGGTCAAGCAGGTCTTCTTCAACAGCAAGGACGGCACGCGCGTCCCGATGTTCATCGTCCACAAGAAGGGCCTCAAGCTCGACGGCCGCAACCCGACGCTGCTCTACGGCTACGGCGGCTTCAACGTCAGCACCACGCCCGGCTTCAGCCCCGGCCGTCTGGTGCTGCTCGAACAGGGCTTCGTCTACGTCTCGGCGAACATGCGCGGCGGCGGCGAGTACGGCGAGAAGTGGCACGAGGCCGGGATGAAGCTCAAGAAGCAGAACGTCTTCGACGACTTCATCGGCGCGGCCGAGTGGCTCGTCGCCAACAAGTACACGTCGCCCGACCGGCTCGCCATCCACGGCGTCTCGAACGGCGGGCTGCTCGTCGGCGCGGTGGCGAACCAGCGCCCGGACCTCTTCAAGGTCGTCATCCAGCAGGCCGGCGTGATGGACATGCTCCGCTTCCACAAGTTCACCATCGGCTGGAACTGGATCGCCGACTACGGCTCGTCGGACAACGAGGCCGAGTTCAAGGCGCTCTACGCCTACTCGCCCGTTCATAACGTGAAGGCGGGGACGAAGTACCCGGCCACGCTCATCACGACGGCCGACCACGACGACCGCGTCGTCCCCGCGCACTCCTTCAAGTACGCGGCGGCCCTGCAGGCGGCGCAGGCCGGCGACAACCCCATCCTCATCCGCATCGACACGCGCTCCGGCCACGGCGCCAGCAGTACGACCAAGGCCATCGAGCAGAACTCGGACATCTACTCCTTCCTCATGTACAACCTCGGCGTCACGCCGAAGTGGGAGGCGGAGAAGGAGACCAGCCGGTAGGCTTGTCGCTGTTCGCCGTCTGGCGGGTAGCGAGAGCTATTACAGAGCGATGCATTGATAGGTAAACCCTAGGATTGCTGAAAGCCGCATTTTACAAGACCAAGTTCGGCGAAAAGATTTACCTATCAATGCATCGCTCTATAACACAGAGACACGGAGACACAGAGACACAGCTTTGAAGTTATCTGCTTCAAGCTGTGTCTCTGTGTCTCTGTGTCTCTGTGTCTCTGTGTCTAACGCCTCTCGGCTATCCGCGCCGGGATGGGTTATCATTCGAGCGCATCACGCTCTAAAAACTTTTCGCCGGGGAGTCCAGAGCCTTGTCTGAGAAGCGACCGCTCACAGTCCTCTGCATCGCCACCTTCGAGAAGGGGCAGGAGTTCATGCGCGAGTGCAAGCGGCTGGGCTGCCGCGTCCTCGTCGTCACGATGGAGAAGCTGCGCGACGCCGACTGGCCGCGCGAGTCGGTGGACGAGTTCTTCTACCTGCCGCAGGACTACAAGCTCGAAGACGTGACCAAGGGCGTCAGCTTCATCGCGCGCACGCGCGAGATCGACCGCGTCGTACCCTTAGACGACTTCGACGTGGAGACGGCCGCGAGCCTGCGCGAGCACCTCCGCATCCCCGGCATGGGCGACACGACCGCCCGCTACTTCCGCGACAAGCTCGCCATGCGCGTCAAGGCGCGCGACCACGGCGTGCTCGTCCCCGAGTTCGTCCACGCGCTCAACGACGCGCGCGTCCACGAGTTCACCAACCGCGTCGCGCCGCCGTGGGTCTTAAAGCCGCGCTCGGAGGCTTCGGCCATCGGCATCAAGAAGGTCGGCGCGGCCGAAGAGTTGTGGCCGCTCCTCGAAGAGCTGGGCGACCGGCGCTCCTTCTACCTCGTCGAGCAGTTCATCCCCGGCGACATCTTCCACGTCGATTCGGTCGTGTGGCAGAGCGAGCCGCTCTTCACGGCCGTCAGCAAGTACGGCCAGCCGCCGATGGCGGTGGCGCACGGCGGCGGCGTCTTCATGACGCGCACCGTCTCGCGCCAGTCGCCGGACGCGCAGGCGCTCGAACTACTCAACCACGAGCTGCTCCGCACGCTCGGGCACGTGCGCGGGGTGACGCACACCGAGTTCATACAGGGCGGCGACGGCCGCTTCTACTTCCTTGAGACGGCGGCGCGCGTCGGCGGCGCCAACATCGCCGAGACGGTCGAGGCCGCGCGCGGCCTCAACCTCTGGCGCGAGTGGGCGCGCATCGAGGTCGCGGGCGAGCACGGCCGCTACGAACTGCCCGAGGTGCGCGACGACTACGCCGGCATCGTCATCACGCTCGCACGACAGGAGTGGCCCGACACGTCCGCCTACGACGACCCCGAGATCGTCTTCCGCCTCCACAAGCGCCACCACGTCGGCCTCCTCGTCGCCTCGCACGACCCGGCGCGCGTCGAGCACCTGCTGCACACCTACGCGCAACGCCTCCTCGAAGACTACAGCGCCACGCTCCCGCCCACCGACCGGGCGACGAGTTGAACGATTGCAGTTTGCAGTTGCGCGTAGCCGAGAGGCGTTGAACACAGAGACACAGAGACACAGCTTTGAAGTTATCTGCTTCAAGCTGTGTCTTTGTGTCTCTGTGTCTCTGTGTTGAAAGCACACGGCATGTCAGTCAAACATCTCTACCGGGTCGCCTTTCGCCACCAACCCTTCGACCAGGACGGCGCAATAGACGCCGGCGCAGGCCCCGTGCATCTGCGAGACCCTGCGCAGGACTTCCGGGTTGTGTTCGCCCGTGTCCGGGTCGAGCGAGATCAGCTTGCAGCGCGGGTCTCGCTCCAACACCGCGACGACCGCCCGAGGGCCGAGGCGCAGCCTGCGGCCGACCCATTGCTCCTCGCCGAAGCCTTCGCCTCCGTCGAGGTCTAAATAGACGTTGGCGCGGAAGCGCCGCTTATCGAGTGTGACGCCCAGCTCTCCTTCGATCTGCCGCACGGTCTGCCGACTTATCAAAGACACGGGGCGACAGTCGGTCATCGAGCGGTCGGAGTGGACGAGCGTGAGGTCGTGTGCGCCGCGCAGACCTTCGAGGAGCGTCTCGATCAGTGCCGGGTCGTCAACCGGCACGACTGCGCCCTGCGGCGTCAACACGTCGAGAGACAGGTCACCCGGCTCTGCGTTCGCAGGGGTGACACCGGGCGCGATGGCCGACGCCGCCGCGAGGTTCGGCGGTGCCGCCGCCCTCTCCGGGTAACGGAACCGCGGGCGGTAGAGCAGCATCCGCTGCTGCACGCTCGCGTTCAGGTATGGGAAGCCCTTGCGCGCGGCCGAATCCCTGAAGGCGTAGCAGCGGTCGCCGTAGACGCCCGAGAAGCCCACGAACGCTTCCGCGACCTCCCCGCCGGCCATGCTCTTCACCGGGTAGCGCCACACACTCTCCACCGTCCCGACAGTCGTCATGTCTGCTTCCCCCTTCATACCTCCCGCACAATATACGATGAAATAGGATGTTGACAGCGCCGGGGGTGGCTAGTACCGTCGAGCGGCAGACCTCAGTGTTAGTTACTCCAAGTTTGGGGGCGAGCGTGGAGCACGTTGACGTGTTGGTGGTGGGGGCCGGGCTGTCGGGCATCGGCGCGGCCTGCCACCTGAAGATGGAGTGCCCGGGGAAGAGCTTTGTCATCCTCGAAGGGCGCGGCGCGATGGGCGGGACGTGGGACCTGTTCCGGTACCCGGGCGTCCGCTCGGACTCAGACATGTACACGCTCGGCTACAGGTTCCGCCCTTGGCGCGACGCCAAGGCCATCGCCGACGGGCCGTCCATCCTCAACTACATCCGCGAGACGGCCGCCGAGTTCGGCGTCGAGAAACTGATCCGCTACGGGCACCGCGTGACGAGCGCGGCTTGGTCGTCCGACGACGCCCGCTGGACAGTCGAAGCGGAGGCGGGGCCGGAGCAGACGGTCGTCCGGTTCACCTGCAACTTCCTCTACCTCTGCACGGGCTACTACGACTACGAGGGCGGCTACACGCCCGAGTGGCCCGGGGTCGAGCGCTTCCGCGGGCGGATTCTGCACCCGCAGAAGTGGCCCGACGACCTCGACTACGCGGGCCGGCGCGTCGTCGTCATCGGCAGCGGGGCGACGGC
Source organism: Pyrinomonadaceae bacterium (assembly GCA_045807865.1). Lineage (GTDB taxonomy): Bacteria > Acidobacteriota > Blastocatellia > Pyrinomonadales > Pyrinomonadaceae > QHXN01. The sequence goes on along the minus strand of JBJMGP010000232.1, from coordinate 8,059 downwards.
CGTCACGCTCGTCCCGGCGATGGCCGAGCGCGCCGCGCACGTCACGATGCTTCAGCGCTCGCCCACCTACGTCGTCTCGCGCCCCGCCGAGGACAAGATCGCGAACTGGCTCCGCCGGCGCCTGCCGGCCCGCGCCGCCTACGCGCTGACGCGCTGGAAGAACGTGCTGCTCGGGATGTTCTTCTACAAGCTCGCGCGCAACCGGCCCGAACTCTTCAAGCGGATGGTGGCGAAAGGCGTGCGCCGTCACGTCGGCGAGGAGTACGCCGGCAAGCACTTCACGCCCAGCTACAACCCCTGGGATCAGCGTCTGTGCCTCGTCCCCGACTCAGACCTCTTCCGCTCCATCCGCGAGGGCAAGGCGTCGGTCGTGACCGACCAGATCGAGACGTACACGGAGACCGGCCTCCGGCTCAAGTCGGGCAAGAGCCTCGACGCCGACATCATCGTCACGGCCACGGGGCTGGTGCTGAAGCTCGTGAGCGGCATGCAACTCGTGGTTGACGGCGAGCTGGTGGACTTGCCGAAGACGCTCGTCTACAAGGGGATGATGTTCAGCGAAGTCCCCAACCTCGCTTTCGCCATCGGCTACACGAACGCCTCTTGGACGTTGAAGTGCGACCTCACCTCCCAGTACGTGTGCCGGCTCCTCAATTACATGGGGAGCCGTGGCTACGCGCGGTGCACCCCGCGCGTGAACGACCCGGAGGTCAGGGAGGAGCCGGTGATCGACTTCACCTCCGGCTACGTCCGGCGCGCCCTCGACACACTCCCGAAGCAAGGCTCGAAGACGCCCTGGCGGCTGCACCAGAACTACGTCAGAGACCTCTCGATGATGCGTTACGGCCGCGTGGACGACGGGACGATGGAGTATGAGGCGGCGGCGCCGGTCGTGCGCCGTGCGGAGGTGGCCGAACATGGCTGAGCGCATGCGCCTCGAAGGCCGGACGGCGGTCATTACGGGCGCCGGGGGCGGCATCGGCCGAGCCATCGCCGTGTCGCTGGCACGCAGGCGTTGTCATCTCGCTCTGGCCGACATCGACGAAGCCGGGATGGACGGCACGGCTGAGCTTGTGCGGGGTTCCGACGTCCGCGTCTCTCGCCACCGACTCGACGTGGCCGACCGCGCCGCGGTGGCAGACCTGCCGGCCCTGGTCGCGGCCGAGCACCGCGGCGTTGACCTGCTCTTCAACAACGCGGGCGTCGCCGTGGGCGGCACCTTCGAGCAGGTCTCGGAGGAGGACTTCGAGTGGCTCTTCGAGATCAACTTCTGGGGCGTGGTGCGGATGACGCGCGCCTTCCTGCCAATGCTGCGCGCGAGCGGCGACGCGCGCGTGGTGAACCTTTCGAGCGTGTTCGGGCTGGTCGCGCCGCCGGAGCAGGTGGCGTACGCGGCGAGCAAGTTCGCGGTGCGCGGCTTCTCAGAGGCTTTGCGCCACGAGCTGGAGGGCTCGGGCGTCGGGGTCACGGTCGTACACCCGGGCGGGGTCGCCACTTCAATCTCCGAGAAGGCGCGCGCCCCGGCCGGCGTGAGTGAAGCGGAGGTGGAGCGCCGCCGCGAGCAGTTCCGGAAGCTGCTGCGGCTGCCCCCGGAGGTCGCGGGCGAGACCATCGTGCGTGGCGTCGAGCGCCGGCAGGCGCGAGTCCTCGTCGGTTCCGACGCCAAGTTCCTGTCGGCGGTCGCGCGCATCATGCCCGTCTCTTACTGGAAGGTGCTCGCGCGACGGGTGGGCAAATGACTCTACAAGTGGCGGCCCTCATCGGGCTCGTCGTCATCGGCGCGCTGGTCGCGCTTCTCCTGTTCACGGCTCACACCGCGCGCCGTGTGGACGCGGCCCTCCCGCCCCTCGGCCGCTTCGTCGAGGTCGGCGGCGCGCGCATCCACTACTTCGAGCGCGGCGACGGCCCGACGCTCCTGCTCATCCACGGGCTGGGCGCCTCCATGCGCGTCTTCACGCATTCGGTGCTCGAACGCCTCGCTGATGAGTTCCGCGTGGTCATGTTGGAGCGACCGGGGTCGGGCGAGTCAACGCGGGACGCGCGGGCCTGCGCTCGCGTGCGCTCGCAGGCGGAGACGGTCTCGGAGTTCATCCGCGTCATGGGGCTCGAACGTCCGGTGCTCGTCGGACATTCGCTCGGCGGCGCGGTCGCGCTGGCCGTCGCGCTCGCACACCCGGAACAGGTCAGCGGGCTGGCCCTCGTCGCGCCGCTCGCGAATGTGCAGGGGGAGGTGCCTCGTATCTTCAGGAAGCTCATCATCCCCTCACGCATGCTCCGCGGGTTCGTGGCGTGGACTGTCGCCACGCCGGCCTCCATCCTCCGGCGCGCGGAGGTGCTCGACACGCTCTTCGGCCCCGACGCCGTCCCGCGGGATTACGCGACCGCCGGCGGCGGACTCCTCGGCCTGAGGCCGAAGAGCTTCCGCTCGGCCTCCGAAGACCTCGTGGCCCTGGAGGGCGAGCTGCCCGCGCTGGTCGAACGCTACACGGAACTACGTCTGCCCGTCGGCATCCTTTACGGCAGGGGCGACCGCGTCCTCGACCACAGGCTGCACGGCGTCGATGTCGCCGCGAAGATTAGGGGGGCCGAGCTTGAGCTGATCGAGGGCGGGCACATGCTGCCGCTCACCGCGCCGGACGTGGTCGCGGAGTTCATCCGGAGGGTGGCGACCGCGGCCACAGTAGATAAGGCGGCCCTTGAGGTGAGCAAAGGGGCCGCTTGAGCAATTTAACGCTATACGGACTGCCTGCCTGCCGGCTACTATTCTTCCTATGACACGTGATCTGATCCGCGAGTACCTGAGCTTCCTGCAAGTGGAGAAGGGGCTCTCGAAGAACTCTCTGGAGAGCTACCGGCGCGACCTGGCGCGTCTACGGGCGACGGCGGAGGCCGCGGGGTGCGAACCGCACCTTTTGGGAAAGGGGGAGCTGACGCAGTTCGTGATGTCGATGAGCCGCGAGGGGCTGGCGCCGAAGTCCGTGGGGCGCGCGCTGAGTGCCGTGCGGGGCTTCTACCGCTTCCTACAGCTCGACGGGCACATTAAGGCAGACCCGACCGCGGACATCTCGGCGCCGCACGGGGCGCAGAAGCTCCCGCGGTTCTTGACGCAGGAGGAGATGGAGAGGCTGCTCGGCGCGCCCGACACGGCGACGACCGAGGGCGTGCGCGACCGTGCGCTGGTCGAAGTCCTCTACGCGACGGGCCTGCGTGTCACGGAACTGGTGACGCTGACGACGGCGAGCGTGGACATGGATAGCGGCGTCCTCTTCTGCACGGGGAAGGGGAGCAAGCAGCGGCGCGTGCCCGTCGGGCGCTCGGCTCTGGAATGGTTGCAGCGCTACCAGGCGGCGCGGCGTTTGCTGCTCGCGGGGCGCGAGTCGCCGCGCCTCTTCGTCGGCTATCTCGGCCGGCCGCTGACGCGCCAGAACGTCTGGGCCATGCTCAAGCGCGCGGCCGAGAAGACGGGCATCGAAGGCGTCAGTCCACACGTCCTGCGCCACAGCTTCGCCACGCACCTGCTCGAACACGGTGCCGACACGCGCAGCGTCCAGGCCATGCTCGGCCACAGCGACCTCGCCACGACCCAGATCTACACGCACGTCACCAGCGAGCGCATCCGCAGCGTCTACGAGCGACACCACCCGAGGGCGAAGAGGGAGTAGGCAGAGAGCAGTTGGCAGTGGTTGCTGTTGGCGGTCGGGCCGGTCGTGGAAGCGATTTAACACAGAGACACGGAGACACAGAGACACAGCTTGAAGAGGTATTACTCAACCAGCTGTGTCTCTGTGTCTCCGTGTCTCTGTGTCCAATGCCTCTTAGATGCTCTTCAAACTCACGTTCCCGGAGGCGGTGGAGATTTTCAGCTCGCGCGCGCCGCTGCCGAGCTGGCCTTCGGCGCGGGTGCCGGAGCCGTAGCGGTCGTGCCTGACCTCGATGGGTAAGTTCGTCTCGATGTCGCCGGAGGCGGTGGACATCGAGACGTGCGCGTCGATGTTGGAAGGGATGCGGACGTGCACGTCGCCGCTGGCCGACGAGAAGCGCATGTTGCCGGTGCCATCGACCTTCGTCAGCTCGACCTCGACGTTGCCGCTCGCGGTGTTGGCGTTGACCGTCCCCGTGGCGTCGGCGACGCGCACCGTCCCGCTCGCCGAGTTGGCCCGAATATCGCCGCCCACCCCGCGCACCGTCACGTCGCCGCTCGCCGTCGAGAGGTGGAGCCGCCCCGAGAAGCCTTCGGCCTTGACGTTGCCGCTGGCCGTCGAAATCTTGTCGAAGGAGAGGTTGCCCGAGCGCGGCACGCGCACCTCGAACCGGAGACTCGCCTGACAGTTGCGACAGTCGTTCGGGTACTTGGCGCGCAGCACGACGTGGCCCTGCGTGCTCTCGTCCTCGACCTCGACCATCTCGCGGTCGCGCCCCTCTTTGTATGCGTTGACGACGAGCGCGCTGCCCTCGTAGCCCGTCAGGTTAACGTCCCCCGACACGTTGGCGATCTCGACCGTCCCGCCCTCCCCGAGGTTGTAACTCCTCTGGAAATCCTGCGCCGCCGCGCTCACGGCCGCCGCCGCGCACAGCGCCAGCGCGCCCGCGAATCTCACAAAAGTCCTGCGTCCCATCACTCTCGTGCTCCTCTCCTGTGGTGAAAACTCGAAACGAAACGTCTCTCGTTCGTGTAAACACCGCGGGCCGGAGTTTTGTGACAGAAAAAAGTAGACAGTAGACAGTAGACAGTAGAAATACAAAGCGGCACGCCCGACCTGAAGGTTGAGACGCGCCGCCTCTCTTTGTTCTACTGACTACTGTCTACCGTCTACTCAAACGCTTTGTCCGGCCGCATAGCCGGAGGCCCAGGCCCATTGGAAGTTGTAGCCGCCGAGGTGGCCGGTTACGTCCACGACCTCGCCGATGAAGTGGAGGCCGGGGACGCGGCGCGCCTCCAACGTTTTGGACGAAAGCTCGTCGGTCGAGACGCCGCCGCGCGTGACCTCCGCCTTCTGGAAGCCCTCTGTGCCGGCGGGCAGGATGCGCCAGTCGTGGAGCAGCGCCGCGACCCTCTCGACCTCCGCGTCCGTGTAGACGCGCAAGGGGTGCGGCGGCGCGAAGTGCTCGGCCCAGACCTGCGCGAAGCGTCGGGGCAGATGTTGAGAGAGCGTCGTGTGTAGCTCCGCCCCGGCCGCGCGCTTCTGCTCAAGGAGCGCGCGCGCGTCCAGGCCCGGCAGGAGGTCTACGGAGAGTGCCTGGCCGCGCGACCAGTAGGATGAAATTTGCAAAACGGCCGGGCCGCTCAGGCCGCGGTGTGTGACGAGGACGTTCTCGTTGAACTCGGCCCCGTCGCAGCGTACGACCGCGGGGACGGAGACGCCGCTCAAGTTCCGGAAGCTCAAGAGGTCTCGGCGCCAGAGCGTGAGCGGCACGAGCGCAGGCTCCGGCTGCACGACCTTCAGCCCGAACTGGCGCGCGAGTCTATAGCCGAAGTCCGTCGCGCCCAGCTTCGGAATCGAAAGCCCGCCCGTGGCGACGACGACCGACTCCGACTCGAACTCCCCGCGGTTCGTCTTAACTCGAAAGAGCCCGTCCCGGCTCACGCCTTCGACGCGGCAGCCGTTGACGACGCGGACGCCGGCCGCGTCGCACTCCGCGAGCAGCATCTCGATGATCTGCTGAGAGCTTTCGTCGCAGAAGAGCTGCCCGAGCTTCTTCTCGTGGAACCTGATCCGGTGGCGCTCGACGAGCGCGACGAAGTCGGCCGGCGTGTAGCGCGCCAGCGCCGACTTCGCGAAGTGCGGGTTGCGCGAGATAAAGTTGCCGGCGGTCGTATTAACGTTCGTGAAGTTGCAACGCCCGCCGCCCGAGATCTCGATCTTCCTTCCGACGCGCTCGTTATGCTCTAACAACAGGACGCGCCGCCCGCGCCCGCCCGCCACGAACGCGCACATCAACCCCGCCGCCCCGCCGCCGATGACTACCACGTCAATTTTCATGGGTGAATGAATTAACAGGGATGGACAGGATGTACAGAATTAAGAATTAAAGATTTGAAATCTGAGATTGCTTTATCCTGTCAATCCTGTCCATTGAATCCTGTCCATCCCTGTTAATTACCTCCTGCTCTCCTTCTCAAGCAGCGGCTTCAGGTGGCGGTAGACGGTGGCGGCGACGATCCGTGTGCCCTCGGCGTTGGGGTGGATGCGGTCTTGCTGGTTGAGTTTGTCGATGCCGGCGACGCCTTCGAGGAAGAAGGGGATGAGCGTGATGTCGTTCTCCCTGGCGAGGGACTTGAAGGCGTCGCTGATCTCGACCTCGTAGTCGCGCCCCGTCTCGGAGGTCGTGAGCATCCCCGCGAGCAGGACTTGTGCGCCGCGCGACTTGGCGCGCTTGATAATCTCGTCGAGGTTCTTCTTCGTCTCGCTGACGGGCTGGCCGCGCAGGAAGTCGTTGGCGCCGAGTTCGAGGATGACGAAGCGGACGCCGCCCGCGTCGAGCGACCAGTCGATGCGGCGGACGCCGCCCGCGGAGGTGTCGGCCGAAACCCCGGCGTTGACCACCTCGTATTTGAACCCGTCGGCGTCGATCAACTTTTGCAGCAGCGCCGGGTAGCTCTCCTGCTGAGCGAGCCCGTACCCCGCGGTCAGGCTGTCGCCGAAGGCGACGATTTTAGGTACAGTCTCCGCAGGCGTCTGTGAGGGCGCGGGGGCCGGGGCGGTTTGAGTCGCCGCGCCCCGTGTGGAAGCAGGCTCGCGCTCTCTGCCGCCGCAGGCAGCGAGGAGCAGGGCGGCGAGTATCAAAAGGGCCGCGGGCGGAAACTTTATCAATGCTGACGGCAGACTTTTCATGATCGAATTATACCAAGTCTCGAAGACCGTTCAGTCCGGTGCGGAGCGCCTGACCATCCTGCGTGAGCTGGATTTGCAGATACCCGACGGTCAGTTCGTCGCCGTCGTCGGCCCCTCGGGCAGCGGCAAGTCTACGCTGCTCGGTCTGGTCGCGGGGCTCGACGCGCCGAGTGCGGGACGCATCCTCATCGACGGCGAAGAGGTCACGCGCATGGGCGAGGACGCGCTCGCGCGTCTGAGAGGGCGCAAGCTCGGCTTCGTCTTCCAGTCGTTCCACCTCATCCCTTCGATGACGGCCTTCGAGAACGTGCTCGCGCCTCTGGAGATTGCGGGGCGACGCGACGCACGAACGCGCGCGCGCAAGCTGCTCGAAGACGTGGAGCTGACCGAGCGCGCGCACCACTACCCTTCGCAGCTCTCGGGAGGCGAGCAGCAGCGCGTGGCCGTTGCGCGCGCCTTTGCCAACGAGCCCTCCATCCTCCTCGCAGACGAGCCGACCGGCAACCTCGACTCGCGCAACGGCCGGCACGTCTTCGACCTCATGGTCGGGCTGAACCGGCGGCACGGCACGACGCTCGTCCTCGTCACGCACGACCACGAGTTGGCCGCGCACGCCGACCGGCGCATCTCCCTGCGCGACGGACAGGTCGTCGCCGACGAGACCTCGGCCGGAGTCGTCAACGATGCGAGCGAAGAGCTTGAGGAGGCGACGCGCCCGTGAGCTTCATCTTCAACCTCGCGTGGCGCGAGCTGCGCGCGTCGTGGCGGCGGCTGCTCTTCTTCTTCCTGTGCATCGGCATCGGCGTGGGGAGCATCGTCGCGCTGCGTTCGATGATTCAGAGCTTGAACCGCGCGGTCGCGGGCGAGGCACGCGCCCTGATGACGGCCGACGTGCAGGCCGAGACGACGCGCGAGTGGTCGCAGGAGGCGCTGGCGAAGATTGAGAAGGTGGCGCGCCCGCCCCTGGTCGAGACGCGCACCGAGACCATCGAAGCCCCGACGATGCTGCGCCCGGCGGACGAAGGAAGCGGCGGCGCTTTGATGGTCGAGCTGAAGGGCATCGAGCGCGGTTTTCCTCTTTACGGGGATTTCAGGCTTGAGGACGGCCGTCCGTTCGACTTCCGTCTGGTGGAGAACGGCGGGGCGGTCGTCGCGCCGCTGCTGCTCGAACGTCTTAACTTAAAAATAGGTGACCGCGTGCGCATCGGTGAGCGCGAGTTCGAGAT
>JBJMGP010000231.1:0-3265 GCA_045807865.1 Pyrinomonadaceae bacterium | reverse complement strand
GGCGCCTTCGGGGAGGACGAGCACCTTGACTTCAAAGTCTTCCGGCAGAAGAACCTCGATGGCGCGTTTCGCCGCGTTGATTCCGGCGCGGTCACCATCATAATTGACGACCACTTTGCGCGCAAACCGGTTCAGAAGCTTCGCCTGCTCGGCCGTCAAAGCAGTCCCCAGACTCGCCACGACGTTGCGCACGCCGTGTTGGAAGGGGACGATCAGGTCGAGATAACCCTCGACGAGGATGGCGAATTTCTTCCTCCGAATCTCCTCGCGCGTGACGGAAAGTCCGAAGAGGTGACGCCCCTTCGTGTAGGCCGCCGTCTCGGGCGAGTTCAAATACTTCGGCTCGTCGCCCGGCCGCATCGCGCGCGCGCCGAAGGCGACCGGCCTCCCCTGCGCGTCCGTCACGGGGAAGATGAGGCGGCCGCGGAAGCGGTCGTAGTAACCGCCCTGCTCCTTCTTCACCACCAGCCCGCTGCGCTCGATCTGCCCGATGCCGGCGCCCTTCGTCTTGAGATAATTCCCGAGCGCCTCCCAACTGTTCGGCGCGTAGCCGAGCCGGAAGGTTTTGATGGTCTCCTCGACAATCCCGCGCCCCTCCACGTACTCGCGCGCCGCGCGTGCCTCCGCGTTCTTCTCGCCCAGTTGTTGCTCCCAGAACTCCAGCGCCCACGCGTTGTGCTGGACGACCTCGTCGGCCTCCTTCCGCTTCGTCTCGAAACGCTTATCATCTACCAATTCCGGCAGCGGCACCCCCGCCTTCTCCGCGACGACGCGGATGGACTCGGGGAACGACAGCCCCTCCAACTCCATCACGAAGTTGAAGACTGATCCTCCCTTCCCGCAGCCGAAACAATAGAAGATGTTCTTCGAAGGATTGACCGAGAACGAAGGCGTCTTCTCCTGGTGGAAGGGGCAGCAGGCCATCCAGTTCGCGCCCTTCTTCTTGAGCGTGACGTAGTCGCCGACCACGCGGACGATGTCCGCCTGCCGCCTCAGGTCGTCGATGAAGGTCTGCGGGTAACGCATCTGTTAGGAAGATTCAAGCGCATCCGGCGGGCGCGTGGCAAGGGCGCAGGTGTCGTCGGCTAACCCCGGCGCGCGAAGAAGCGGTTTAACTTCTCCGCGTCGAGTCGGCCTTCCGCGCGGACGCCGCTGCACACGTCGAGGCCGAAGGGGCGGACGGTCTCGACGGCCTCGGCGACGTTCTCCGGCTTCAGACCGCCCGCGAGGAAGACGGGGACGGGCGAGGCCGCGACGATGCGGCGACTCATGCGCCAGTCGTGCGTGCGGCCCGTGCCGCCGAGTTCCTTGACGGCGAGGCCCTGGTTGCCCGAGTCGAGCAGCAGCGCGTCCACGTGCGGCGCGACGTGCAAAGCCTCCTCAAGCGACTCCTCCCCGCGGACGTGTACGACCTGCACGAGCGAGACACCGGGCAACGCCGCGCGCAGCTCGCCGTAGACTTCGGCCTCCACGCGGTCGCAGAGCTGCAAGGTGTTCACACGGCAGCGGCGCTGCTGCGTGATGATCGAGGCCGCGTCCTGTTTGCACGTCAGCAGGAACGTCGCCACGGGCGGCGGCACGCTCACGGCGATCTCTGTTATCAACCCTTCAGGGATGACGCCCGGCCCGCTCGGCATCTCGGACACGAGCCCGACGGCCGCCGCGCCGCACTCGACCGCCACGCGCGCCTCCTCGACGCTCGCGATGCAGCAGACTTTGACCCGCGGTCGCATTGACTCAATCACCCTCGTCCCGTAGGCAAAATTTAACAGGGATGGACAGGATGGACGGGATTAAGGAATTTAAGATTTCATTTCTTCTAATCCCATCCATCCTGTCCATCCCTGTTAAATATTCCTTCGTCATGAGTCGTCTACTGCTTCAGCTCGACGACGGTGGCGCCGGCGCCGCCCTGGTTCTCGGGGGCGAGGTCGAAGCGCGCGACGTGCGGGTGGTGGCGGAGCAGGTCGGCGACGGCGCGGCGCAGGGCACCGGTGCCGTGGCCGTGGATGATGCGGACGTGCGAGTGCCCTCCGAGGAACGCTTCGTCGAGGAAGCGGTCTACCTCGTCGCGCGCGTCGTCGGTGGTGCGGCCGATGAGGTTGATCTCGGCGTCCACGGCTTCGCGCCCGCCCCTGAGTTTGACCTCCGTGCCGCGCTCCTGCATACGGCGGAGTCGGCCCGCGAGCGTGTCGTCCTCCTTCGACTTGCGGGGCTGCGCCTTGACGAGTTCGAGGTTCGAGAGCTTCTCGCGGAAGCGCAGATTGTTAACCCGCACCTCTGCCTCGCCGTCGCTGACGCGCTCGACCGTGCCGGTCATGCCGAGCGTCTTCAGACGCACCTCGTCGCCGGCCGCGATGTCGCGCGCCGGCTCGTCGGTTGATGAAGTTGATACGGGACGAGCGTCCGTCTCTTCACGACCGCCCTTCACGACCCGGACGCCGCCGGGCTCCGCGCCGTCGCCGCGTGCGGTGGCCGCGCGCGCTTCGGTGCGAGCCCTCTGCGCCTCCCGGCGCAACTCGGCGGCGCGGCGCTCGGCCTCGCGCTCGACGCGCACGCGTTGCGCGCGGTCTTCGATCTTTGAATAAAGCTCGCGCGCCTGACGCTCGAAGTCCGCGACGGCGCGCTCCAACATGCGTGCGAACTCGGCTTGCCGCTCGCGCTCGCGGCGCGCGGCCTCTGCGTCGAGCGAGTTGTAGCGCTCGGCGACGGCACGGCGCTCCTCTTCGAGCGCGCGGCGCAACCCTTCGGCCTCTTCAGCTTCGCGTTGAATGCGGCGCAGGTACGCGTCGGCGGCAAGCGTCCTTTCATCGACGCGTGAGCGCGCGGCCTCGATGATCTCCTCGGGCAACTTGAACCGCCGCGCGATCTCAAGTCCGGCGGAGGAGCCGGCGACGCCGACGAGCAGTCGGTAGGTCGGCTGCAAAGTCTTTTCGTCGAACTCGACCGAAGCATTCTGCACGCCCTCCTCGTTCGAGGCGTACATCTTCAGACCCGAGTAGTGCGTCGTCGCGATGACGTGCGCGCCGCACGCGCGCCGGAAGTGATCGACGACGGCGACGCCGAGGGCCGAGCCCTCCTCGGGGTCTGTGCCCGTGCCCACTTCGTCGAGCAGGACGAGCGCGGGCGCCTGGCACGACTCGACCATGTGGCGGATGTTCGAGACGTGCGAGGTGAAGGTCGAGAGGTTGGCGGCGAGCGACTGCCGGTCGCCGATGTCCGCGAGCACAGACTCGTAGGGCGGCACACGCGCCGCGCGCGCCGG
>JBJMGP010000230.1:0-21613 GCA_045807865.1 Pyrinomonadaceae bacterium | reverse complement strand
TCGCGGAGTGTAGTCATAACAAACCTCGATTACCGACGGGCTAGGGGCGCCCGTCTGCCAAGAACCGAAAGCCGCAGACTCACACCAGAACTGACAGGTGTGCGACGGCCTCTGGCGTAAGGCCGTCTGAACTTTGGGACGATTGCGAGAGAAAGAAGTATTGCCTGGTCGTTGCCTGACCGTTTGTTGCCTGTCCGAACGAAGTCTTTGTAATACAGATTCAGAAGCCTGTCAACGAATTTCTCTCCGCGCGGCGGCGCTCAATCCCGCGCGGGTTCGCCGAGCCTCCGCTTCGACTCGTCGATCAGTTCGTTGTTGCGCTCGTAGGAGTGCGGCTCGTTCGACCCTCCTGCTGTGCGGGGCGGGTAGATGTGGTTTTGGTAGACGGGGTAGGCTTCGGTGCGCAGGTGCGCGAGCATGTGGTGGCCGCGGCGCGCGGCGCGCTCGTGGCGCAGCGCCGAGATGTCCACGGGCGCGACGACGATGCGCTCGCCGGGGCCGGGGCTCGCCTCGGCCAGCACGCGCCCTTCGAAGTCCACGACCATACTGCCGCCGGGCCATGAATAAGGAGGGTAGTGCTTGAGGCTCGCGCCCTGGTTGGCGGCGACGACGTAGGCCGTGTTCTCGATGGCGCGGCAGCGGTTGACCACCGTCCACCAGTCCATCGGCGCGGTCGCGCCCCAGGGGTCCATGTAGGCCGAGACCCTGACCAACACCTCGGCGCCGTTGGCGGCGAGCTGGCGCATGGCCTCGGGGAAGAGCCAGTCGTAACAGATGGCGCAGCCGACGCGCCCGATCTCCGTCTCGGCCACGGGGAAGAGCGGCTCGTCGTAGCCCTCAAGGTCGTGCGGGCTCGCGTGCACCTCGTACGGAATCCAGGTGTTCACCTTCCGATATTTATAGAGCACGCCGCCCGGGCCGATCAGACAGGTGGTGTTGAAGACCACGCCTGGATACTTGTCGTCGCGTTCCAGCATCGTGCCCGACTGGATGTAGAGGCCGTGCTCGCGCGCCTTCATCTCAAGCGCCTCGGTGTGCTCGTTCGGGATTTCGACGGCGAGCTTCTCCAGCAACTCCTTCACCGTCGGGAAGACCGGCGCCGCGTGCGCGAACTCGGGGAAGACGACCAGCCGCACGGGCAGAAACGGCGCGGCCCCCGCCACCGCCGAATCGATCAAAGAGAGCATCCTCTCCGTGTTGCGCCGCATCTCGCGCCGCTCCACAGGGTTCGGCATATCCGTCTGGCACGCCGCGACCGAGTAACGAATGTGGTTCATAGGTGGAACTGTCTTGAAGGACTTTAGGAGAGCTGAGCGATGATCTCTTGCACTTCGGCCGGCAGGTTGACGGGAATGAAGAACTGCGCGGGGTAGACGGCGGCCTCACCCGCCTCGTCAATCACGCGTGCGAACTCGCCCGTGACCTCGATCTCGTAAATCTTGCGTGGGACGAGCAGTTCCGCGTCGTCGGTCTCGACGCAGACGGCCAAAACCTTCACCGGCGGGGGGAACGAATCGGGCACTTCATAGATGAACTCCCGCGACGGCGGCAGTTCGCCTCGGTGAATCTTCCCGGCCTCAATAATGCTCTCCTTTAACCTCTCGAAATTCTCCTTCTTCATGAGAGCAACTCCTCGACGAGCTTGCGCAACTCCTTTAACTCGTCAGGCATCAAGTCTGCCTTCGCGCTCTTGGCATAGACATCGAGCATGAAGAATGTGCCACGCGCCGACGCCAGATAATAGATTACGCGCGTACCCCCGCGCTTTCCCTTCCCGACAGCCGTCCAACGCATTTTGCGAATGCCGCCACCAGCCTGTATCAAGTCCCCGGCCCCGGGGTTGCGGAGCAGATACCACTGCAATTGAGCGTATGCCTCGTCGCCCAGGTATTCTAGCATGCGCCGCGTGAACCTATAGCGATTTGCACTTGGATGCGACTGGTGCGGAAGGCGGCAAGTCAGTACCGCCTGCGGTAGCGGGCGGGTCTCGTGCGCGCTACCCGCCCGCTACCGCAGGCGGTACTGACTCATCCGCGGTCGCACTCATGCGCAAGCCGCTATAGCCGTTTCCCGAAAGCTGTATAGTCGCATACCCTCTCCAGGGCAGATGGAATCCGCAAAAGGGCATATGAGGTTTTGTCGGCGGGTTGCGATGCAGGATAGCACAGTTATGAGTTCGGTTGGGTTGAAACCTTACCCGCGTGCGGCGCGTTTGACTGACGGCGCGGGGCGTTCTAGCATCTGTGCTCCCGCTCTTCCGTTCGACCCGAGGCAATTGGATTTCATCCGAAAAACCGTAACCGAAAACCTGCAAGCCCGCGGCGCCCGAAGTGTCTCCGGCGCCGGGGCGTCCCCCCATTCGACAGGAGTCTTTTATGAACCGCAAACGACCCTCGGCGCTCCTGCTGCTCGTGCTCTCCATCTCGACGCTCACGGGAGGCATGCCGCGCTTGGCCGAAGCACAGTCAACTAACTCCGCCGTCTCGCTCGACGCGCTCGCCGAAGGCAAGACGGTCGGCGGCTTCCGCGCCGAGGCCGTCTACCTCAACGACTCGGACAAGCCCTTCGGCGCACGGCTGCGCCACGCGCGGACGGGCTTCACGCTCGACTACTTGCAGATACAGTCCGTGCCGCAGGTCTTCATGTGGGTCAACTCGTTCCCCACCTCCGAGCACGGCGAGCCGCACACGCAGGAGCACCTGCTCTTAGGCAAGGGCAACGTCGGGCGCGCGCACGCCGGTCTGGAGAGCATGTCGCTCGCCGGCTCTTCCGCCTTCACACAGCAGTGGCGCACCTGCTACCACTTCCACACGGCCGCCGGGCCGGAAGTCTTCTACAAACTTTTCGAGAGCCAGCTCGACGCGCTGCTCCACCCAGACTACACGGACGAGGAGATACGGCGCGAGGTGAGCCACTGGGGCGTGAGCGAGAACCCGGCCGACAAACACTTGAGCCTCGAAGAGAAGGGCACGGTCTACCAGGAGATGCGGACGACCTACGACCGCCCCATCAGCCTCCTCTTCCGCGCCGTCAACCAGATGGTCTACGGCGCCGACCACCCGCTGGCGATGTCCTCGGGCGGCTGGCCCGACTCCATCCGCGAGATGAAGCCGGAGGACATCCGCAAATTCCACGCGGACAACTACCACCTCGGCAACATGGGCATGGTCGCCTCCTTCCCGAAGGAGATGCCGCTCGCCGAAGTGGTCGCGCGGCTCGACGCCGTCTTCAACCGGCTTGAGCCGAAGCAGGAGAGCCGCCACTACACGACCGAGTCGGACGTGCCCGCCCCGAAGCCGGCGCCGGCCGGCACCATCCAGCTCGTCGAGTACCCGCACAAGAACGAGCAGCAGCCGGGCTGGGTGCTCTTCGCCTACCCGGCGCAGCTCAAGCTCGACACGAAGGAGAAGACGCTCCTCAACCTCTTCCTCTCGAACGTCGCGGGCGACCCGACGACCAACCTCTACAAGCTCTTCGTCGATTCGAAGACGCGCGTGACGGAGACCGGCGCCAAGAGCGTCTTCGCCTTCCTCGATGACGAAATGGTCGAAGGCAATCCGGTCTACGTCGGGCTCACCGACGTGGCGCCCGCGAACATGACGGACGAGAAGATCAGGGATGTCCGCCAGAAGATCATGGGCGAGATGCGGCGGGTCGCGTCCTTCGCCGACGGCTCGCCGGAGCTGAAGGAGTTCAACGAGCGGATGAAGAGCCGCGTCGTCCAGACGCGCCGCACGCTCTCGAAACTGGTCAACTCGCCGCCGGGCTTCGGCTTCCGCAACTCGGACTCGGGCTGGATGACGCACCTCATCGACCTCAACCGCACGGCCGGCTTCCGCAAGTCGGTCACGCTCAGGCCGGAGCTGGCCTCGGTCGAGCAGCTCATCTCGTCGGACAAGAACGCTTGGCGCGAGCTGGTCGCGCGCTGGAAGCTGGCCGAGTCGGTGCCGTACGCCGTCGCCGCGAAGCCCTCGCCGCAGATGCTCGCGCGGGACGAGCAGGAGCGCGCCGCGCGCGCGCAGGCCGAGACCAAGCGCGTGATGAAGAGGTACGACGTGGAGGTCGAGCAGGAGGCGCTCCGCCGCTTCAAGACCGACTACGACGCGGCGACCGCCGAGCTTGAACGGCTGGCGGGCCAGTCGGCCTCGCTCAAGTTTTTGGAGCGGCCGCCGCTCACGCTCGACGACCAGCTCGACTACAAGGTCACGCAGCTCGCCGGGGGCGTCCCGCTCGTCGCGTCCAATTTCGAGAACATGACGAGCGCGACCACGGGGCTCGCACTCCGGCTCGACGGCGTGCCGCAGGAGAAGCTCTTCTATCTCTCGGCGCTGCCTTCGCTCTTGACGGAGGTCGGCGTCGTGAAAGACGGCAAGGCAATCCCGTTCGAGCAGATGAGCGAGATGCTCCGCAAGGAGATTCTGGCGCTCAACAGCTACTTCAGCACGAACTTCCGCAACGGTCGGGCGGAGCTGGTCGTGCGCGGCGCGGGCAACGACGCGGCCGAGTCGCAGCGCGCGCTCGCGTGGATGAAGCTCGTGCTCGCCTCGCCCGACTGGCGCCCCGAGAACCTCGCGCGCATCCGCGACGTGGTCGATCAGGTCTTGAGCGGCATGCGCAACCGCACGCAGGGGTCTGAGGAGTCCTGGGTCAACGACCCGGCGAACGCATACTGGCGGCAGGACAATCCCCTGCTCCTCTCGGTCTCCTCGTTCATGACGCAGTCGCACAACGTCCACCGCCTCCGCTGGCTCCTCAAGGACGCGGGCGAGGGCGCGCAGCGCGACGCCGTCTCGAACTTCCTCACGACGCTCGCGGGCGCGAAGGGCAGCCGCGAAGAGTTGAAGTCGCTCTTGACCGTGTTGCAGGGGAAGAAGGACGCGCAGGCGCCCGCCTCGCTCAAGCCTCAGGCGGATGCGTTCGCGCAGCTCCCCGAGGGCGCGAAGGCTCTGGCCTCTGACGCCGCGAAAGACTTAGACCAACTGCTCGCCGACATCCCCGACGAGACCCTCGGCGCCGACTGGCAGTACCTCGTGCGTGAGATTCGCAGCGACCTGCTCGTCCCGCCCGCGCAGGCGCTCTCGGAGCTGAACGCGGTGCGGCAGGGTCTTTTGAAGACGGGCGGCGCGCGCCTCTTTATGATCGGCTCGACGCCGACGCGCGCGAGCTTAGAGCCGGGCGTGCGCGAGCTGCTCGGCACTTTGCAGACGGCGCCGCACGCGCCGGCGAAGTACACGACCGCGAGACTTATCGAGCCGCGCGTGCGCGAGCATGCGGCGGGCAAGGGCGCGCCGCTCTTCGTCGGGCTGGTGAACCCGAACACGCAGGGCGGCGTCTTCCTCAACTCCGCCCCGGCGGCGACCTACGCGGACGCGGACAACAGGGAGGCGCTCCTGGAGTTCCTCGCCTCGCGCCTCTACGGCGGCGGCGGCGCGCACGGCATCTTCATCAAGACGTGGGGCGCCGGGCTCGCCTACTCGAACGGCCTCGGCGGCTCGCCCGCGCAGGGACGGATCAGCTACTACGCGGAGCGCACGCCGGAGTTGCCGCAGACGCTCCGCTTCGTCATCGACGAATTGAAGAAGGCCAGGCCAGACCCCGGACTGGTCGAGTACGCGGTCGCGGTCGCCTTCTCGCAGTTCCGCTCGGCCTCCGGCTACGAGTCGCGCGGCGAGTCGATGGCGAACGACATCGCCGACGGCACGCCGCCCGAGGCCGTGCGCAGATTCCGCCAGGGGCTCTTAGACCTGCGCAAGTCGCCGAACCTCTCGGACGAGTTGTTCAAGCGGATGAACGTGGTCTACGCGCGCATCCTGCCGGGTCTCGGCGCGAAGGCGTCGGACGTGCAGGGCGGCGTCTTCTACGTCATCGGCCCCGACAAACAGCTCAACGCCTACGAGGAGTACCTCAAGACGGTCGAAGGCCCGGACGCGCGACTCTTCCGCATCTACCCGCGCGACTACTGGATTCGCGCCGACTGAATTTCAGGGGTCAAGGGGAAGGGGGAAGGGTCGCATTCAAGCAGCCCTTCCCCCTTCCCCTTGACCCCTGACCCTTCCGGCGTCAGCCGAAGATGTCGCGCACCTTGTCCATGAGCCCCTTGTCGGAGAGGTCTTTCTCCTCGATCTGGGCGAGCTGTTCGAGGAGCTTGCGCTGCTCGCGCGTGAGCGTGGTGGGCGTGACGACCGTGACCGAGACGAAGAGGTCGCCGCGGCCGCGGCCGCCCAGGACGGGCATGCCGTGCCCCTTCAGACGAAAGACCGTGCCGGTCTGCGTCCCCGCCGGCACTTTCAAACTCTCCTGCCCTTCGAGCGTCTCGACGGAGACTTCGGCGCCGAGCGCGGCCTGCGCGAAGGTGACGGGGACAGAGGCGTAGAGGTTGTTCCCCTGCCGCTCGAAGAGGTCGTGCTCCTTGACGTGGATGACGACGTAGAGGTCGCCGGCCGGGCCGCCCTGCGCGCCGGCCTCGCCCTCGCCCTGGAGCCGCAGGCGCGAGCCCGTCTCGACGCCCGCCGGTATCTTCACCTCGATCTGCTTCTCGCGCTCGACCCGGCCCACGCCCTTGCACTGCTCGCACGGCGTGCGGATGACGCGCCCCGCGCCGCGGCACTGCCCGCACGTGCGCGCCACCGAGAAGAAGCCCTGCTGGTAACGAATCTGACCCGTGCCGTTGCAGCCCGAGCACGTCTCCGGCTGCGTGCCGGGGGCCGCGCCCGAGCCCTTGCACGTGTCGCAGGCTTCGAGCCGGGGCACGCGCAGCTGCGCCGTCATCCCCTCTGCCGCCTCTTCCAGCGTCATCTCAAGGTCGTAGCGAAGGTCTGCGCCGCGCTGCGCCGCGCCGCGCCGCCCGCCGGAGCGCCCCCCGCCGAACACGTCGCCGAAGCCGAAGAGGTCGCCGAGGATGTCCTCGATGCCGCCGAAGCCCTGCGCGCCCCAGTTGGCCTGTGCCCCCGCGCTCGACGAGACGCCGGCGTGACCGTAGCGGTCGTAGCGCGCGCGCTGGTCCGCGTCGGAGAGGACGGAGTAGGCCTCGGCCGCCTCCTTGAACTTCTCCTCCGCCTCCGCGTCGCCGGGATTCTTGTCCGGGTGGTAGCGGACGGCCAGCTTGCGATAGGCGCTCTTGATCTCCGCTTCGTTCGCGCCCCGGCTCACGCCGAGGACTTCGTAGTAGTCGCGTTTAGCCATGTGTGTAAAAAGTGAAAGTGACGAGTGACAAGTAAAGAGAAATTCTAACTTGTCACCCGCCACTTGTCATCCGCGGCCCTTCGGCCCGTGTCAGCGCCCGTTGTGTTCGACGACGGGGTTGAGCATCGCGAGGGCGAGCTGCTGCGAGATGCGTTCGAGCTTCTGCGTGGCCTCCTGGATGGCCTCGACGTTCTCGGACTTGAGCAGCTCCTCGCACTCGATGAAGGCGTCCTGCGTGATGGCGCGCTCGCCCGACGAGAGCGAGTTGCCGAACTCCGTGAAGGTGCGCTGCGCGTTGCGCAAAAGCCCTTCGAGCTTGGTGCGCTGCACGAGGAGTTCCTTGGCGCGGCGGTCGGCCTCGGCCGAGCTTTGCGCCTCGGCGATCATGCGGTCGATCTCGTCGCCCGAGAGCCCGGAGGTGGGCGTGACCTTCATCTGCTGCTGCCGCCCGCTCGCCCTGTCCATGGCCGAGACGCTGAGGATGCCGTTGGCGTCCACCTCGAACGTGACCTCGATCTGCGGCCCGCCGCGCGCCCCCGGCGGGATGCCGACCAGCTCGAACTTGCCCAGAGAGCGGTTGTGCTGCGCGATCTCGCGCTCGCCTTGCAGGACGTGAATCTCGACGGACGACTGGTTATCGACGACGGTCGTGAACGTCTGCGAGTTGTGGAGCGGGATGGTCGAGTTGCGCTCGATGAGCTTGTGGAAGAGGCCGCCGCGCGTCTCCAGGCCGAGCGAGAGCGGGAGCACGTCGAGCAGCACGATGTCCTTCACGTCGCCCGTGAGCACCCCGCCCTGAATGGCCGCGCCCATCGCGACCACCTCGTCCGGGTTGATCTCGGACGAGGGGTCTTTGCCGAAGATCTCGCGCACGGTGCGCGCGATGATGGGCGAGCGCGTCTGGCCGCCGACGAGTAAGACCTTGTCGATGTCCTTCGGCTGGAGCTTCGCGTCCCACAGGGCCTTCTGGCACGGCTCGACCGTGCGCTCGACGAGGTCGGAGATGAGCCCCTCGAAGGTCTCGCGCGTGAGGGTCTTGCTGAAGTGCTTCGGCCCGGAGGCGTCGGCCGCGATGAAGGGCAGGTTGATGTTCGTCTCGGAGAGCGAAGAGAGGTCGCACTTGGCGCGCTCGGCCGCCTCCTTCAGACGCTGGAGCGCGAGGCGGTCGGTGCGGAGGTCGATGCCCGTCTCCTCGTTGAACTGCTTCACCATCCAGTTGATGATGCGCTCGTCGAAGTCCTCGCCGCCGAGGAAGGTGTTGCCCGAGGTGGCGAGCACCTCGTAGACGCCGTCGTTGATCTCAAGGATGGAGATGTCGAACGTGCCGCCGCCGAGGTCGTAGACGGCGATGCGCTCACTCTCGCCGCGGCCCAGACCGTAGGCGAGCGCCGCGGCCGTCGGCTCGTTGATGATGCGCTCGACCCGGAGGCCGGCGATCTTGCCGGCGTCCTTGGTCGCCTGCCGCTGCGTGTCGTCGAAGTAGGCGGGGACGGTGATGATGGCTTCAGTCACCGGCTCGCCGAGGAAGTCTTCGGCCGCGGCCTTCAGGCGTTGGAGGACGATGCCCGATATCTCCTGCGGGCTGTAGACGCGCCCCTGGACCTGGATGCGCGCGTCGCCGTTCGAAGCCTCGACGATCTCGAAGGGCGAGGTCTCGCGGGCGCGCACGACCTCCTCCTCCTTGTGCTTGCGGCCGATGAGGCGCTTGACGGCGTAGATGGTGTTGGCGGCGTTGGTGACGGCCTGGCGCTTGGCGATCTGCCCGACGAGGCGCTCGCCCTTGTCGGTGAACCCGACCACGGTCGGCGTGGTGCGCCCGCCCTCCTTGTTCGGCACGATCTGCACCGCGCCGCCTTCGAGCACGGCCACGCAACAGTTGGTCGTTCCCAAATCGATTCCGACTACTTTACCCATAACTTTTTCTCTCGTGAACTGTGAACGGTAAACCGTGACAGGAAAGGGAGGATGGTGGGAGAGTTATGACCGTGACGAGCCGTTTCCCACCCGTCACGGTTCACGGTTTACGCCTTAGTGGCAACCTTGACCATCGCCGGGCGCAAAAGCTTGTCGCCGAGGCGGTAGCCGCGCTGCATCTCCTGCGTGACTGTGTCGGGCTCGTGCGCGTCCGTCTCCTCGGTGGCGACGGCCTCGTGGACGTGCGGGTCGAAGCGCTCGCCGACCGTGGGGACGACCTCGACCCCCAGGCCTTCGAGCATGCCGCCGAGCTGGCGGTTAATCAGCTCGACGCCGTGGAGGAAGTGCCGGAACTCCTCCGACTCTTTGACCTCGATGACGCGCTCGGCGTCGAGCGCGCGCTGCAAGTTGTCGAGCACGGGCAGCAGCCGGCGGACGACCTCGCCGAGCGAGCGGTTGTAAGTCTCCGTCCGCTCGCGCTCGGTGCGCTTGCGGAAGTTGTCGAACTCGGCCTGGCGCCGCGCGAGCCTGTCGTTCAACTCCTGCCGCTCGTCCGAAAGTTTCTTGAGCTCGGACTCGACCCGCCTCAGCTCCGCGCGCGTCGCGATCAGCTCGGCCACCTGCGGGCCGGCGAACGCCGAGGCGTGACGCGCGGGCTCCGAGGTCGAGCCCGACGCGCCGCCCCCGCCCTTCCCCTCCGGCTCGACATGCGAGACGGTCGTGTCCTGTTCGTTGCGGCTGCGCGGGAGTTCCGACGGGTCGGTGCTGCCGGGGACTCCGGTCTCGCCCGAGCCGGTCTCCGCGGCCTCGCCGTCCTCGATGCGCCGCGCCATCTCGGTCGAGTCGTCGTAAGCGGACTGTTGCCCCAACTCGTCGGGCGTCTGGTTCTCGCCCGGCGTGCCGGCCTCCGGCCGCGCGCCCTCCTCGTCGCCGACGAAGCGCACGGGTATGCGATTCGGCTTCCGCCCGTCCTTGTTTGCCATGTCCGATTGAGTCATCCCTTTTGAGGCCCTTCCCGAAGCCGAAGCGAAGGTTGCAGTGATTAAGAGTGAGCCGCCTCGCGCAGCACGCGCTCGACGAGGCGGGCGACGTAGTTGACGGCGGCCATCGTCCGCGCGTACTCCAGGCGCATCGGGCCGACGACGCCGACGGTGCCGCCGACGAAGCCTTCGCCCAGGCTGTACGGCGCCGTGATGAGCGCGCACGACTGGAGCTGCGGCGCGCTGTGCTCGCGCCCGATGATGACGTGTACGTCGCCGAAGACCGGCTCGCGCGCGATGCACTCGTTCAGGATTTTAACGAGCCGCGACTTGGCCTCGAACGTGCGGAACAGCTCGCGCAGACGTTCCACGTCCGAGAAGTCTGGCTTGGCGAGGATGTTCGACGCACCGTCGATGTACACGTCGCCGGTCTCGCCCTCGCCGCCCTCGACGCTGCGCTCGAACAACAAGACCGCGTTCCGAAGCAGTCGGTCGTAGAGCGCCTTCTCTTCGCCCATCAGCGCCAGCACCTCGGCGCTGATGGCCTGCAACGTCTTGCCCGAGAACTCCGCGTTCAGGTAGCGCGCGGCCGACTCAAGCTCCTCGCCCGTCAGCGGGTCGTCGATGCGGATGATCTTGTTCTGGACGACGTTCGACGAGAGCACCAGCACGACGAGGATGCGCCCGTCCGAGAGCGGCAGGAACTCTATGTGTTCGAGCCGGCTGTCGGCCACGGGCGGTGAGACGACGATGCCGACATTCTCCGACAGCTCAGACAGCACGTGCGAGACCTTCTCCATCAGCCTCGGCGGCTGCGCGTAGGCTTCGGAAGAGAGCCCGAGCCCGCGGTCGATGGCCGAGATGTCCGCGCGCGACAGACGCGCGTCGCCGATGGAGTGGTCTACGTAAAACCTGTAGCCCTTGTCGGTCGGCACGCGGCCCGCGGACGTGTGCGGCTGCTCGACGAGCCCGTGCTCTTCCAGCTCGGCCAGCACGTTCCTGATGGTCGCCGAACTCCAACCCGCGCCGCCCGCGAAGCGCTCCGAGACCGAGCGCGAAGCCACCGGCTCGCCCGTCCGCAGGTGCTCCTTGATGACGGCCGCCAGCACAGCCTGGCCGCGCGCGTCGGGCGACCAGTCGGACTGCGTGGGTTTTGTCGAAGCTCGGATTGCCATTGACTTAACAGGGACGGCGAGCGGGGCTGCAAGGAGAACTAGACAGGCGAGGGCGACACGGCCTCCGGCGCCCATCTTAAATTGTTTACAGTCCCCACTGCACACTGTCAAGAATTAAATTCCCGGCGTGCTCAGGGAAAGCGCCCGCCCGCCCGCGCCGCGGCCACCCAGATTATAACGAATCGCCGAAAACGCACGCAAACCCCCGCCCGGCCGCCCCTTAACCTCTCTGCGGATTCGACTTACGAGACCGTCTCGCCTACAGTCTCACGCCGTGAGGGTTAAACCGTTGCAGCGCAAGAGATTGAAGAGGGTCGTTTTCGGGCTCGTTTCGTCGGGCCGCGAGCGGCGCACGGCCATTTGTAGGGAAGCAAAAGGCTTAGCCGGTCTCCCCAAACGATTGTTTGACGCCCCCCCGGGTAGCCTCTTAATATCGACCCCACACACCGGTTACCGTGCAGACAGTTCCAACCCGGCTCCCGGCGGCTTCCCGGTCTTAAAAAGCGGCGCTTCCAAACGCAGGGTTACAAGCTTATGCCCCATTCCCAACCACTGCTCAGCACCCTTTTCGCCGAAGCCTTCCGCACGCTCGCGCCCAAGCGCCCCGTGCCGGAGGTGGACGTGCGCTACTACCCTTACGCGGGCCTGAACCACACCATCCGCCTGCGCTCGGGGCGCGTCTACGTCCGCCTGTCCGATGTCTTCAAGTCGGCACCTCTGAACGTCCACCGCGCGCTCGCCTTCATCCTCGTCTCGAAGCTCCTGCGCCGCCGCGGCGCGCCTTCGCTCTACGAGCGCGTCTATCGCGACTACGCCTTCTCGCCCGAGGTCTTGCGCGCCTCCGACCTCGCGCGGCGCCAGCGCGGCCGCAAGATGGTCTCGTCGGCGCAGGGGCGCGTCTACGATCTCGGACGGATGTTCCAGCGTTTGAATCAGCGCTACTTCGACGGGCGCATCGAGCGGCCGACCCTCACCTGGTCGCAGCGCCGCACGCGCACCATCCTCGGTCACCACGACGACGTGCACGACACCATCGTCATCAGCAAGACGCTCGACTCGGAGGAGGTGCCCGAGTGGTTCGTCGAGTACATCCTCTACCACGAGATGCTCCACGTTAAGCACCCGGCGCGCCTCATCAACGGCCGGCGCTACTACCACACCAAGGCGTTCCGCGCCGACGAGCAGCGCTTCCCGCACTACCACGAGGCGCAGCGCTGGCTCGACCAGGTGGCACGCCAGCGCCGCACGCTGCGCGCCCGCGCGGCCTAAAATTTTTGTGAACTTTCCCGCCCGACCGTCGTTTACACGCACAGGAAGGTGGGCTCCTCCGGAAGAGCGGGCGGGCGACAGCAGAAGACATCACTCCCTCCGATGTCTCTTCTGTCTCCCGCCCGCTCTAAGGTTTTAGGCCGTCCAAATTTTCCCGCCCCCGTCCGCCCCTACGGATTTCTTGACTCGCACCGACACGCGTGCTAGCTTCCGCCCTGCTTTCAACCGCAGACCAACCAGACGGAATTTCAGATCGCGGATTTGAAATTTCAAATCTTCATTCAGGCATACCGGAGGACTCTGCGCATGAGCGAGAAGGTTTTCAAAGGGGTCGAGATCGTCGGCACCTCCGACCAGAGTTTCAGCCAGGCCATCGAGGTCGCCGTCAAGCGCGCGCGCCAGACCTTGCGTGAACTCTCCTGGTTCGTCGTCGAGGAGATGCGCGGCGGCCTGCAAGCGGGCAGTCTCGAATATCAGGTCACGCTCCGCGTCTACTTCAAGCTTGATTCGCAGGACGCGGCCGACTCCGAGGGCACGCTCGTCTAAGCATCGCCCCACTTCCGGCTCCGCCCGCCCGCTGGACAAAGGGGCGAGCCGGTCGCTAGACTACGGGGTTTGCGAAAGGGCGCGCGGACTCCTCTGTGGGGCCGCGCCGACCTTTCGGCACAGACACGTCGAAATCCCAAACGCTTCGGAGTCAGATTTTTATGGCAATATCCGCGACCCAAATCCGGAAGGGCATGGTCATCGTCTTCGAGGGCAAGCCCTGCAAAGTCCTCGACGCGCGTCACCACACGCCCGGCAACCTGCGCGCGATGATGCAGACGAAGCTGCGCGACCTGCGCACGGGCAGCAGCTTCGAGCACCGCTTTCGCTCGGCCGACACCGTCGAGCGCGCCGCGATGGAACAGCACGAGATGGAGTTCATGTACGCCGACGGCTCGCACTACCACTTCATGAACACGGAGAACTACGAGCAGACGGCGCTCTCCGACGAAGACCTCGGCGAGATGGCGCAGTGGCTCCTGCCCGGCATGAAGATTCAGGCCGAGTACTACGAGGGCTCGCCCATCGGCATCGACCTCCCGCCCTCCATCGAGCTGACCGTGGTCTCGACCGAGCCCACGATGAAGGGCGCGACCGTCTCGAACGTCAACAAGCCGGCCAAGCTGGAGAACGGCGTCACCATCTCCGTCCCGCCCTTCGTCAACGAGGGCGACCGCATCCGCGTTGACCCGGTGGAGGGGCGCTACATGGAGCGGGCGAAGTAAGGCCGTGAACCGTGAACCGTGACAAGAAGAACCCGGTCTTCCTTCTTGTCACAGTTTACGGTTCACGGTTTACGTCTTTTCAAAGATGTATTTCCTGTACAGCATCCTCCTCGGCATCGGCGTCATAGCGCTGCTGCCGAGGTTTCTTTTAGACGCGGCGCGGCACGGGAAGTACGCGGCGGGGTTGGGCGAGCGCGCCGGGTCTTTGCCGCCTTTCGACGCGGGCGGGCGACCCGTCGTGTGGCTCCACTGCGTGTCGGTGGGCGAGGCGCAGGCGGCGCGCCCGCTGGCGCGGGCGCTGTTGGAGGAGTACCCGGGGCACGCGCTCGTCGTCTCGACGACGACGCTGACGGGCCAGCGCGTGGCCCGCGAGGCGTTCGAGGGCCAGGCCGCGCTCGTCTGCTACTTCCCTTTCGACTGGGCCTGGAGCGTGCGGCGCGCGCTGCGGGCGGTCAAGCCTTCGGTCGTGCTCGTGATGGAGACCGAGTTGTGGCCGCGCTTCTTCCGCGAGTGCCGGCGGCGCGGCGTCTCGGTGGCGCTCGTCAACGGCCGCGTCTCGGAGAAGTCTTTCGGGCGCTACCGTGCCATCCGGCCCTTCATCCGGCGCGTCCTCTCCGACCTCTCGCTCGCGGCCGTGCAGACGCAGGCTGACGCCGAAAGGCTCTGCGCGCTCGGCCTCGCGCCCGAGATCACACGCATCACCGGCAACGTCAAGTTCGACATCGAGGAGACGCCCGCCCGCCCGCTCACGGAAGAGCTGCGCCGTCGCTTCCGCATAGGTGTAGCCCGCCCGCTCGTCGTCGCCGCCAGCACGCACGCGCCCGAGGAGCGCGTCCTCCTCGAAGCCTTCAAGCTCTTGACCTCCGAGGCGAAGCGGCCGCGCCTGCTCGTCGCGCCGCGACACCCGGAGCGCTTCGGCGAGGTCGCCGCACAGCTCGCAGCGTCGGGGCTCGCCTGGGCGCGGCGCACGGACGAGCCGCTTGAGTCGGACGGAGACGCTGACGTGATTCTGCTCGACAGCATCGGCGAGCTGCGCGGGGTCTACCCGCTCGCGGAGGTCGTCTTCGTCGGCGGGAGCGTCGCGCCCGTGGGCGGCCACAACGTTCTGGAGCCTGCGCTCGACGCGCGCGCCGTCGTGACCGGGCCGCACACGTCGAACTTCAAATCGATCATCACCGCGCTCCTCGAACGCGACGCCCTCGTGCAACTGCCGCACACCGAAGAAACACAGGCCGCCGCCCGCGAACTCGCACGGGCCATCGGCGGGCTGCTCGACGACGAGGTCAAACGCCGCCGCACGGGCGAGCGCGCGCGCGCCGTCCTCGAAGAGAACCGCGGCGCCACCGCGCGCACCGTCGAACTCCTCGCCCCGTTCATGGAAATGAGGTCAGAGGTCAGAGGCCAGAGGTTAGTGGAAGAGACAACGCTAACCTCCAACCTCTGACCTCTGACCTCTAACCTCTTTCCGATGTCGCTCGCACTGGCACCGCTCGGCATGCTCTACGGCGCTGTGACGCGCGCACGTCTGCGCCTGTACCGCTCGGGCTTTCTCAAGAGCGAGCGGGTGGGCGCGCCCGTCGTGAGCGTTGGGAATCTGACGGCGGGTGGCACTGGGAAGACGCCGCTGGTCGAGTGGGTGGCGCGGTCGCTGGCGGGCGAGGGGTTGCGCGCGTGCGTGCTGACGCGGGGTTACGGGCGCGCGGACGAGGGTCGGCGGGTGGTCGCGTCCGACGGCGCGCGCGTGCTGGCCGAGGCGGCGGAGTGTGGTGACGAGCCGAGACTGCTGGCGGAGAGATTGTTGGGCGCGGCGGCGGTCGTCTGCGACCGCGACCGCGTGGCGGCGGCGCGCTGGGCGCGTGAGGAGTTAGGGGCGGAGGTCTTCGTTCTGGACGACGGCTTTCAGCACCTGCGCATCGCGCGCGACCTGGACATCGTGACTCTGGACGCGACGGCGCCGTGGGGCGGCCGCGCCATGCTTCCGCGCGGCCGTCTGCGCGAGCCCGCGTCGGGTCTCGCGCGCGCGGACTGCGTCGTCATCACGCGCGCCGAGCTGGCCGCAGACCTCGAAGGCTTGCGCGCGGAGGTCGCGCGCGTGAGCGAGGGGCGCGCCGCGGTCTTTACGTCGCGCGTGCAGACGCTCGGGTTGTCAACGCTGTCGGGAGGGGGCGGGGCGGAAGCGTACGTGAAGCTTGAGAGTGTGAGGGTCGAGACGGTCGGGGCGTTCTGCGCGGTCGGCAACCCGCGGGCGTTCTTCGAGCACGTGCGGCGGGACGGTTTCGAGCTTGGTTACGAGCGCGCGTTCAAAGACCATCACGCATACACTCAGACCGACGCCGGGGAGGTCTCGCGTGAGGCGGCCGCGCGCGGCGCGAGGGCGCTGCTGACGACGGCGAAGGACGCCGTGAAACTGCGCGGGTTGAACTTCGCGCTCCCCTGCTACGTGGTCGAGACCGGGTCGGAGTTCGACGACGAGGCGCGGCTGCTCGGCCTCCTGCGCGCGGCCGTGTCGGCAGAACGTTAAGGATACTATCGACCGGCAGATGAAACGAGAAGAGGTTCAGAGGGGCGCGACGACAGGGCCGGGCGGAGCCTCGTTGGTTTGGGGAGGCTTGTCCTCCTTCGGCTTATCCTCTTTGGGCTTGTCCTCCTTCGGCGGCGCGGGCGGAGGAGGCACGTCTACGTTGGCGTTGACGTTGAGGGGCTTGTTGCGCTTCGGCGTAGGCGTAGGCGTTGGCGCGTCCTCATCCTCATCCGGCGTCGGCTCGACGGCAGGCTGACCGTTCTGGTTCGCGTGCGGCTTGCCGGCCTCGGGCGTGGGCTTGCCGTCCGCGTTGACGTTGGTGCCGGGCAGCGCGCCGGTCGTGA
The DNA here is from genome assembly GCA_045807865.1 of Pyrinomonadaceae bacterium. GTDB lineage: Bacteria > Acidobacteriota > Blastocatellia > Pyrinomonadales > Pyrinomonadaceae > QHXN01. The sequence continues at coordinate 4,957 of JBJMGP010000230.1, read as the reverse complement.
CGCCCGCGGGCATCGTCGGCGTCGGAGAGCCGGACGGGTTCGAGAGGTTGCGCTCGGCCTGACCCGTCGGCGGCGAGATGGGCTGGACGGGCTGGCCGTTCGGGTCGGCCTGAAGCGGGGTCGCATCCGGCTGCGGCTGTCCGGAAGAGACGCCGCGCCGCTGGAAGGCGAAGAAGACCGCGAAGACGATGGCGGCGACGGCGACGGCCGGGATGGCGACGCGCCACAGGCTGAAGGAGGGTTCGGGGAGCGGCGCGACGGGCGGCGGCAACTCCTCGGCCGTAGTCGTGGGAGCCGCGGCGGCATACGCCACCCGCGCGTGGTCGTCGCTGACGACCGTCGCCTCGTCGTCTTCGACCCTGCCCAGGGTCGTGCGCGCGGGCTCGTTGGGCGAGGTCGGCGAACCGATGCGCTCGGTGTCGAGGACGGCGGCGGCAGCGGCGGCGGCAGGAGCTTCCGCGGCCGCCTCGGCCAGCGCCGCGGCCAGCTCGCCCGCACTCTGGAAGCGGTCTTCGGGGCGCTTGGCCAGGGCGCGCTCGACGACGCGGCCGACCTCTACGGGCAGGTCGGGCCGCTCGACGAGGATGGACGGCGGCGGCTCCTGGATGTGCCTCATCATGATGGCCGTCGGCGAGTCGCCCGAGAAGGGGACGTGGCCGGCGAGCATCTCATAGATGATGACGCCGAAGCTGTAGATGTCGGAGCGCGCGTCGATGTCGGAAGTCTGCGAGCACTGCTCGGGCGACATATACTGCGGCGTGCCGATGATGAGGTTGGGCGCGGTCAGGCCCGGGTCGGTCTCGTGGACGCTGCGCTCGGTCTGTTGAATCTTGGCGATGCCGAAGTCGAGGACTTTGGCCCAGTCGCCGCCCGTCGCCTCCTGGAGCATGATGTTGTCGCTCTTGAGGTCGCGGTGAACCACGCCCTCGGCGTGCGCCGCGTCGAGGGCGCCGGAGACCTGCCGGACGATCTCGACCGTGCGCGCGAGCGTCATCGGCCCGCCCGAACGCACGATGCCTTTGAGCGTGCGGCCGGGCAGGTACTCCATGACGAGGTAGACGATGCCGTTCTCCGACTCGCCGAAGTCCGTGACGTTGATGGCGTGCGGGTGTGAGATGCGGGAGGCGGCCTTGGCCTCGCGGGTGAAGCGCTGGACGATCTTGTCGTCGGCGGCGAGCGCGGGGTGGAGCACTTTGACGGCGACGACCTTCTCCATCAGGACGTGCGTGGCGCGGTAGACGCAGCCCATGCCGCCCTCGTCGATCTTGTCGTCGATGCGGTACTTGCCGGCGAGCACCTGCCCGATGAGGCGGTCTCCGTTGCCCGCGCGCTTGAGGACGGCGCCGTCGGCCGGGCACAGCGTCGTGCTCTCGGCATACTGCCTACCGCATGTGGGGCATGTCTTCATCGAAAGGATACAGCCCTGCTTTCAACTCAATTTTTCAGGGGAGACCTGAGCGTATCACACCGCTTTCGCGCGGCGCAACGCACACGTGCCGCAGCGTACTTTACGCGCCGAATCCGGCACACATTCCCGCCCGCGTGTGTCGCCGCGGCCACGCCTTGCGCCTTCTGGCGTTCACCTTCCCCGCTCTGTTAAATTGCCGGGCATGACCTTGGCGCTGCGCGTGGAAAACGTGTCGAAGCAGTACCGCATCTACGCGCGGCCGGGCGACCGTCTGAAGGAGACGCTGACCCGCGGGCGTCTGAAGCGCCACCGCGAGTTCTGGGCGCTGAAGCACGTCAGCTTCGAGGTCGAGGCGGGGACGACGACCGGCATCATCGGGCCGAACGGGTGCGGGAAGTCCACGCTGTTGCAGATCATCGCCGGCACGCTGGAGCCGACCCTGGGGAGCGTCTGGCGCGAGGGGCGTGTGGCCGCGCTCTTAGAACTCGGCGCGGGCTTCGACCCGGAAGGCACCGGGGTCGAGAACGTCTACATGAACGCCGCGCTGATGGGGCTCTCCCGGCGCGAGACCGAGCGACTCTTCCCGGAGATCGAGCGCTTCGCCGAGATCGGCGACTTCATCCGCCAGCCCGTCAAGACATACTCTTCCGGCATGTTCGTCCGCCTCGCCTTCGCCGTCGCCTCCAACGTCGAGCCCGACATCCTCGTCATCGACGAGGCGCTCGCCGTCGGCGACGCGGTCTTCCAGCACCGCTGCCTGCGCCGCATCAAGGAGATTCAGGAGCGCGGCGCGACCGTCCTCTTCGTCTCGCACGACGCGGCGGCCGTCCGCGCGCTCTGCACGCGCGCCGTCCTGATGAGCGCCGGCCGCGTCCTCTCGGACGGCCCGCCCGTCGAGGTGCTGAACCACTACCAGAAGACCGTCATGGAGCGGGAACAGGCGTTCGAGGAGGAGGCCGCGGCCGACGGAACCGAAGACGTTCGTGAGCTGCGGGAGGAGTTCGCGCCGCTGCGCTACACGTACAGGCACGGCGACGGGAGCGCGGAGATTGTGAGCGCGGAACTGCTCGACGCCGCGCGCCGGCCGGCGGGCTTGGTCGAGACGGGTTCGCCCCTCACGGTGCGCATGCGCGTGCGCCTCAACCGCGAGGTGGACGACGCGGTCTTCGGCTTCCTCGTCAACGACAGCCGCGGCGTCCACGCCTACGGGACGAACACGAAGGAGCAGCAGGTAGAGCTCGGGCGCCTGCGGCGCGGCGAGCTGGTCGAGGTCAGCTTCGCCTTCGACTGCTGGCTCGGGCTCGACCAGTTCTCGGTCTCGCTCGCCGTCCACAGCCTCGACGGCGTCAGCTACGACTGGCTCGACGGCGTACTCTTCTTCCGCGTCACGAGCCCCGTCCTCGTCGAAGGCATCGCCAACCTCAACGCCACCGCGACCGCGCGCCGCATCGGAATGCGGAATGCGGGTATCGGATTGCGGATTGAAGAAGAGGCCCGCACATGAATCCGCAATCCGATACCCGCATTCCGCAATCGAAGGAGCTTTGATGTCCGACCTTGAAGTGGAGAACACTCTGCGCGAGATACGCGAGCGCGTGCTGGCCGACGCGCCGCGGCGCGCGCCCGCGGCGACGAACGGTGTGACGGCCGCGGCGGCGAGCGGGATGGAGACCGTCGCCGCGAACGGGCACGCGGTGCCGGCGTCCGAGGCGCTGGCGCGTCTGGACGCGAACCTCGCGACGACGGCGCGCGCGTGGTCGCGTCTGCCGCCGCTCCTGAGCTACCGGCGCGGCGCGGCGGCGCGCTTCGAGCTGTGGCTCAAGCGGCTCGTCAAGCGCGCGCTGCACTGGTTCACATGGGAGCAGGTCAACTTCAACTCGGCCGTCAACCACGCGCTCGGCGACGTGCGCGCCGCGCTCGCAGTGCAGGAGCAGGCGTTGGCGCGCGCGCGTGAAGAGTTGCGCGCAGAGTTCTTAAGCGAGTTGCGCGGGCTGCGCGCCGAGGCGGAGGCCGACCGCGCGCGCGCCGCGGAGTTGGTGGCGCGGCTCGCGCGCGCCGAGGCGCAGGTCGCGGAGGCACAGGCGCGCTTCGAGTCGGGCGGCGCACAGTTGCGACAGGCTTTCGCCGCCGGGCTCGAACGCATCGCCGAGTCGCAGCGCGCCGCGGCCGCCGCCCTGCGCGAAGAGCTGGGCGGCGAACTTGGCGCGCGCGTGGACGGGCTGCACGCCGAGACGAACGCGCGCGCCGCCGAACTCCACGCCTCGTTGCGCGAACGCGCGGACACCCTGCTCGAAGAGCAGCGCGTCTGCTTCAAACAGCTCTCGCTCGAAGCGGGCGAGCTGGCCGTCACCCACGACCGCGCCCGCCGCCAGTTGGAAGCACGCCTCGAAGCTTTGGAACGGAACCGCAAGTCGGGCCGTGCGGCGAGGGAATGATTTAACAGGGATGGACAGGATAGATAGGATGAAGAGTTCTGTTTTAAGCTTTAAGTCCTGAATCCTCTCTACCCCGTCCATCCCTGTTAAATTTCCTCCCACTCCTTACGGCCCCGTTGATGTTTATGACGGATGATCTCTACCGCCGCGCGGGGGTCGCAGACCTCTCGGAGTTCTACCGGACGAAGTTCGTGTCGGACGAGGTGCTCGACGCGCGCTACTTCCGCGCGCTCGACCGCTTCGACATGCGCTTCGCGCGGACGTTGTGGGTCTACGACAACGTGCGCGCCGGCTCGCGCGTCCTCGACCTCGGCTGCGGCGCCGGCATGCTCGCCCTCCTCAAGCGCAAGGGCGTCACGCTCGCGGGTATCGACCTCTCCGAAGAGTGTGCGCTCGCCGCGCGCCGCAACGGCTACGACCTGACCTGCGCGGCCGAACTCACGCGCCTCCCCTTCGACGACGACTCCTTCGACTACGTCGTCTCGCTCGATGTGCTCGGCCACGTCGAGTTCAAGGAGAAGGACGCCGTCCTCTCCGAGGTCGCGCGCGTGCTGCGCCCCGGCGGCGTCACCCTGCACGGCATTGAGTGCATCGACCGGCGCGCGCAGAAATCTTACGAGGAGATGTCGGAGGAGGAGTTGCGACACTTCGTCTCGGTGGACGGCCACGTCGGGCTCGAAGAGGAGCAGGAGCACGCGGCGCGCTTCCGACGTTTCTTCTCACACGTCGCATGGGAGCCGCGCTACGCGCTCTGCCTCTCGGCCGAGGAGTTCGTCAAGCAGCGCGAAGAGTACGGGCTGCCCTTCGAGCCGGACTTCGTCGAGTACCTGCGCGGCCTCTCGCACTCGGAGCGCCGCGCCTTCGACATGGCGATGGGCTACGTCTTCAACAAGATTTCCGACCTGCACGTGCGGCTCCCGAAGAGCGGGCTGTACGTGCTGCTCAAAGCTTCCGACGCACCGCTCGGCCCCTTCTACAACGAGCACCGCGACCGCAACGGCCTCTACACCCTCGCCACCTCCGTCGCACCGGCGCGCACACTCTGCCTCGACCGCGTCGCGGAGTTCGACGACGGCTGGTACGAGCCGAACATGCTCCCGCCCGTCGCCCGCTG
>JBJMGP010000229.1:0-23018 GCA_045807865.1 Pyrinomonadaceae bacterium | reverse complement strand
CCGTGAGCCTCTGGCTGCTCACGCAGCTCGTCGGACTGTTCAGGTAAGACGGCCGGTAAAAAGATGAAGGGCGTCACACCTCCGCGTGTGACGCCCTTCATCTTTTTAACTTCGGCGCGTGGCGCTTCAGCCGGCGGCCGTCCGGTTCGCGGCGAGCACGCGGTCGAGCGCAGGCCCGATGACCTTCACGCCGAACTCGCCGGCCGCGAAGCCGCGGAGCTTGCCCTCCGCGTCGAAGAGGTAGTAGGCGGGCACGTAACCGTGGTCGTTCTGGAAGGCGTCGCGCAGCTTGTGACCGTTGTCTACCGCGCACGGCTCCGTGATGTTGTAAGTGGCGACGGCCTCGCGCACGGCCTCCACGTCCGTGTCGGCCTCGTAGCGCGGCATGTGGACGGCGACGACGCGCAGGCCGTCCTCCGCCCTGCCCTCGCGCCACTCCGCGACGCGCGGCAGATTCTCCTTACACAGCCCGCAGCTCACCGACCAGAAGTGGACGAGCGTCGGGTGGCCCTTCGCGCCTTCGGCCGCGGCCGCCCCCGTCGCGTTGAACCACTCGGTCGCCCCCTCCAGCGAAGGCATCTCCGTCCCGATTCTCATTGGCATGACGAAAACCTCGTGACAAGTGAACCGTCAACCGTGACAAGAAGGAGACCACTCTTCATCTTGTCACGGTTGACGGTTCACGGTTTACGGCTATCCGACCTTGAGCGTCTCCTGACCCGGACGCCAGTCGGCCTGGCAGAGGCCGCCGGTCTGGAGCGCCTGGATGACGCGCAGCGTCTCGTCGGCCGACCGCCCGACGTTGAGGTCGTGGATGACGGCGTAACGCAGCGTCCCCTCGGGGTCGATGACGAAGAGGCCGCGCAGGGCCACGCCCTTGTCCTCGATGAGCACGCCGTAGTCGCGCGCCACCGTCTTCGTGATGTCCGAGGCGAGCGGGTAGCGCAGACCCTCGACGCCGCCCTTGTCGCGCGGGGTCTTCAACCACGCGCGGTGCGAGTGCACCGAGTCGGTCGAGATGCCGATGACGGCCGCGCCGATGCCCTCGAAGTCCTCGTAGCGGTCGCTGAAGCTCGTCAGCTCCGTCGGGCAGACGAAGGTGAAGTCGAGCGGGTAGAAGAGCAGCACGAGCCACCGCCCCTTGTAATCGTCGAACTGGACGTTCTCGTTCAACTTCTCGATGTTCTTCGTGGACGGCATGTCGAAAGACGGTGCCGGCTGTCCCACTTTTGCTTCTGCCATGGTGCTTGTTCAATCCTCCGTTTGATTTGGAAAAGAGCCTTAACTTTCGGCCGCGCCGTCAGCCCTTGCCCTGACAGTCGGGGCACAGCCCGACGAGCGTCAGATGGATCGACTCGGGCTTGAAGCGCGAGCGGCGAGCGGCGGCGCGGATGAGCTGCGTAGTCTCGGCGAGGTCGAAGTCGGCGAGCCTGCCGCAGCGCGAACAGACGGCGTGGTCGTGGCGCGCGGTCTCGCTGTCGTAGCGGCTCGACCCCTTGCCGAAATGGATTTCGCGGACGAGACCCGACTCCTTGAGGTACTTCAGGGAGTTGTAGACGGTGGCGAAGCTGATCGAGGGAAGCTCACGCCGCGCCGCCTCGAAAATCTCGTTCGCCGTCGGGTGCTCCGCCGACTCCGTGATGACACGGAGCACGGCCCGCCGCTGCGGCGTCAGCGCCCCCCGCGGGGCGCCACCCTGCTCTCCCTTACCCGCCATAAGTTTTTCCCGCCGTTGAAAGTGGAATTAGAATAATTCTAAATCAGCCGCCCGTCAAGTCGCCGGCTACAGTTTCGGGTTGCGCTCGACGAAATTGATGAGGGCCTGGACGTAGTCTGGAAAGCGCGGGCAGCGGACGCCGCGGGGCGCGAGCAGCGCGGTCGCGCGGGCGGTGTCGTAGGTCTGCTTGAGGAAGAAGTAGGGGACGCCGACGCGCGGGAGGCCCGTCACCTTCTCGTTGAGGGGGAGGTTGAGCGTCGTGCGGACGACGGGCGCGGGGAGCGTGACGAGAGACTCGCGGCCGGCGAGGTTGCGCGAGATGATGTCGAAGAGTTCCTCGGTCGTGAGCGGGTCGGGGTCTGCGAGCTGGACGGTCTGACCCGCGGACGCATCGTCTGAGGCAAGGGCGACCATGGCCTCGACGACGAAATCGACGGGGACGACGTTGAGGCGCACGTCCGCGTTGCCGATGTTCGCGAGCGAGAGCGCGCCCGGCCACATGCGCAGGTAGTTGATGAGATAGTAGACGCCGTCGTACTTCGCCGTCTCGCCCGTGCGCGAATCGCCGCACACGACCGAAGGGCGGTGAATGGTCACGGGCAGCTCGGCCTTCAACGCCTCCACTTCGAGTTCGGCGAGGTACTTCGTCTCCTCGTAGAAGTTGCGGAAGCCCGCCTCGTGCCGCAGCTCCGTCTCACGGATGAGCCCCGTGCGGCGGCCCGCGACGTAGCAGGTCGAGACGTAGTGGTAGCGCTTGAGCGCCGTGAGCCCGAGCGCGAAGCGGTTGACGTTGCGCGTGCCCTCGACGTTGACGCGCACGCCGACCTCGCGCGCGACGGCGAGGTCGTAGACGGCCGCGAGGTGGAAGAGCACCGTCGCCTCGCTCTTGGCCACTTCGATGTCCGCCGCCGACAGCCCCAAATCTTCGCGCGTGATGTCGCCCTCCAGCACGCGAAAGCTCTCGGGCGGCGCGCCGGTCGTCTCCGACAGTTGCGCGATCTCTGTGCGCGCGCGCTGGGCGAACGCGGGCTGCACGAGCAGCAGGAAGCGCGCGCCCTCGCGGGCGAGGCGTTCGACCAGCCGCCCAGCGATGAAACCGGGGAAGCCCGTCAGGAAGATCGTCTCGTCGAGTGCCAAAGTCTCTAACCTCTCCTGAAGCCTTGCAGCAGCTCTTCAATATAACCGACGGCCTGCCTCAAGCGCTCGCCGCGCGTGCCGCCGGCGGGGCGGAAGTGGCGGCCCTGCGCGCGCAGCTCTTCGACGAAGACCTCGTGCATCCACTCGCGCACGTGCTCGCCGTCGCGCGTGCCGTCCTGGACGAAGGGGGTCTTGATGTCCGTCAGGAGGTACAGGTCTGGGCACTGGTGTCGCGCGGCGATTCTTTCGACCTCGGGCGAGCGCGCGCCCACGTAGCGGCGGTGCCAGACGCTCGTCGCGAAGGCGTCGGTGTCGCAGATCAGAACCTTGTTGGCGCGGCGCGCGGCCTCGTCCTCCAACTCGCACTGGCGCGCGGCAATGTGCGCGAACTCCGCGGGGCGGAAGTCGTAGCCGCCCTCCGCGGCGAGTTTCCGTTCGGAGTATTCACGCCCGTACTCCGGCACCCACACGGTGTTGAAGTGTCGGGCCAGGTCTTGCGCGAGCGTCGTCTTGCCGGTTGACTCGGCGCCGACGACGCAGACGCGCACGGCGTAGAAGCCGCGCACGGGCGGCTCAAGGAACTCCCAGCAGCCGAGCGGGTCTGCGCGCACGCGCGTCCCAGAGATGGGCACGGCCGCGCGGACTCTGTCCACCAAAACGTGTCGGCAGCCGAGGTGGCGCGCGAACTCTTCGCCATACTCCTCGGACGTGAAGACCACGTCGGGCGCGCCGCCGAGCCATCGAATGCAGTTCTCGGCCCAGACGCGCGAGTCCTGCGCGTCGTACGTGTCGTCGATGAGGATAACGCGCACGTCCGGATGAATCTCGCGCAGCCACCCGGCGCGCAGCTCGCCCGCGGGCACCTCGCCTTCACGGCGACAGGCGACGACGAACAGCTCGTCCACCTCTGCGCGCGCCGTGTCGATGAGGTGCTTGTGCCCGCGGTGCGGCGGGTAGAACTTCCCGACGATCAACCCGCGTCTAGCCACGAACAGCGCCCCCTCCCACTTCAGCTAAAGGCGCCGCGCCGCCTTCCCTCGCCCGTTCGGAGATTGTCTTCAGCCAACTCCGCAGACCCGCGACGCACAGGCAGAAGAAGACGAAATAGAGCACGGCCGTCAGGTGCAGCCCGCGCGCGGCGTAGAGGCAGACGTAGATGACATCGGCCGTCATCCAGAGCAGCCAGTTCTCGACGGCCTTGCGATTGAGGAGGTACTGCGCGCCGAGGCTGAGCGCCGTGGTGAGGGCGTCGAGGAAGGGCGCGGAGTCGTTGACGGAGCGGAGGAAGAGCGTCAGCGCGGCGCCGGCCGCGACGACGAACGCGCCCACGCCTGCGAGCAGACGGCGCGACGCGCGCTCGACCTTAAGCGGCGTGCGATGCTCCCCGCCGCGCAGCCAGAGGTACCAGCCCTGAAACCCGAGCGCGATGTAGACGACCTGCAAGGCCGAGTCGGCGTAGAGCCGCGCGCCCGCGAAGAGGATGAGGAAGAAGGCGGAGTTGGCGATGCCGACGGGGAAGTTCCAGACGTTCTCTTTGACGACGAGATAGACGCAGAGGGCGCCCGTCACGAAGCCGAGCGCCTCGGTCATGGAGAAAGGGGTCAGCCCGAACGGCGCCCACCCGACCCAGGAGGCGTAGAGCAGCGCGAGGCTCGCCGCGCCGCCGACCCATACGTCCAGACGCTTCATTTAAACTTCGCCGCAGACCAGCTCGACCAGCGTGCGGACGCCGGCGCCGCTGGCGCCCTTCGGCGCGTAAGGGGTCGCGGAGTCGTACCAGGCCGTGCCGGCGATGTCGAGGTGCACCCAGGGCGTGTCGCCCGCGAACTTCGAGAGCAGAAGGGCCGCGCCCGTCGCGTCGGGCTTGCCGCCGTAGTTCTTGTAGTCGGCGATCATGCTCTCGATGCGCTTCCTGTAGTCGTCGGAGACGGGCATGCGCCACGCCGGCTCGCCCGCGCGCAGGGACGCATCGAGCACCCGCCCGGCCCACGCGTCGTCGTTCGAGAAGAGGCCGGCGCGGTGCGAGCCGAGCGCGACGATGATGGAGCCGGTGAGCGTCGCGAGGTCCACCAGGCGCGTCGCGCCGAGGTGCTTCGCGTAGGCGAGGCCGTCGACTAAGACGAGGCGCCCTTCGGCGTCCGTGTCCACGCACTCGACGTTCGGGCCGGCGAAGGTGCGGACGATGTCGCCGGGCTTGATGGACTTGCCCGAGGGCATGTTCTCGGCGGCGGGCACGACGGCCGCGACGCGCCGGTTCGGTTTGAGTTGGGCAATCGCTCTAATAGCCCCGAGCGCCGCGGCGCCGCCCGCCATGTCGGACTTCATCTCGTACATGTCGGGCCCGTGCTTGATGGAGATGCCGCCCGTGTCGAACGTGATGCCCTTGCCGACGAAGGCCCACAGCTCGTCCCCCTCGCCCGCGCCCTCGGGCTCGTAGCGCAGGACGATGAGCGCGGGTTCCTCCTCCGACCCCTGCCCGACGCCGAGCAGGCCGCCCATCCCTTTCGCGCGTATCTCTTCGACGCCGAGCGACTCGACTGTGAGCCCGAACTCTTCGGCCATCTCGGCGGCGCGGCGCGCGAACTCGCGCGGGGGCAGCGAGAGACCCGGCTCGTCCGCGAGCCGGCGCGCCCAGTTCACCGACTCCGCGACCACGCGCGCGCGTTCCAACGCTTCCCCCGACCCTTCGCCCGCGCCGACTATCTTCAGGCGTTCGAGCCGCGGCGACTCTTCGTCATCCTTCTTCTGATAGAACCCGTTCTCGTAGAGGCCGAGGTGCGCGCCTTCGGCGAGCGCGCGCACGTCCGTCGGCGAAGGCACGACGAAGTGCACAGAGCGCATGCGTGCCGAGTGCGCCGAGCGCACGGCCGCCCCCGCGGCGCGCCGCATCACGCCCGCGTCGAAGTCGCCACGCGCCCCGAGCCCGACGAGGAGCACGCGCCGAGGCGCCCCGCCTTCACCGACGGGCGCGTGGAGGAGGAGTGTCGTCTCCTCCTCGCCCTTGAATTCGCCTTCGGCCGTGACGCGCTCGCACAGTTCGCGCAAGTTCCCGTCGAGTGTCTCCGGCAGGCGCGGCTCGTCGGCGAAGACGCCGACCGCGACGCCGGCGCCCGACTCATCTGCGGCGGGCACGGCGCCGCCGAGTTCGACTGAAAGGCTCGTCTCTCTGCTCATTAGTGAGTCTCTTTTGAAGCCCCTGATGGTTTGGCTAACGTTCCGCCACTATAGCACGCGCCCTCATTCCACGTAGAAGCCGACCCTTTCGACCGCGGTGCGGTTGGTCGTTCGGTCGGTGGCCGTCAGTTGCAGGACGTAACGGCCCGGCGTCAGTTGCTCAAGCGACAGCTCAGACCAGAAGGGCAGGCGCGCGGGGTCGGCGGCGGCCGGCACTTTGAACGTCTGGGTGTTGATGAGCGGCGTCGGCCCGCGCAAGACCTGCGCCTGTAGCTGCACCTCGCCGCCCGCGCGTGCGGCGTTGTAGACGTAGGTCTGGAAGCGCAGGACGCTCGCGCGCGCGAAGCGCCGGTCAACGTCAACGGCGACCGCGCGCGGCCCCTCTGCCTCCCGTTCGGCGGGGGCCGTCGGAAGGTTGCGCTCGCCGAGAAAGATGCTGCTCAGGGCGAAGTCGCCTTTCGAGAGGTCGGGGATTTCGACCCACTGCATGGCGCTCCCGACGCGGCCCGTGGCGCGTTCGCGCAGGGCGACGCGCACCTGATAGAGCCCCGGCTTGAGGCGCAGCCGTTGATGCCAGACGACGGGCTGCGAGGCGTCGCCGCCGGCCGTCTCGGGGGTGATGGTCAACACCTGCTTGAAACTTCCGAACTGCCCGCGGTCGTCGATGGCCGCGCCGGCGACATCGACGAGAGCCTTGCGCTTCTCCCCGTCCGAAGTGAAGTCGAGGGCCGCCCGCCCCAGTTGCATCGAGATGTTCAAGACGGTGCCCTGGTCGCCGGTGTCGAGATAGCCGGCCGAGAGCGCGACCGGCAACCCACGCAGCGGGTAGAGTGAGCCCAGCGCCGCCAGCAGCTCTTTGTCGTCAGGCTTCTCTCTGTTCTCGGACTTCGCCCCGGCGGCCTGCGCGCCGTCGCCCATCCCTTTGGACTCTCCAGACACTTTTAACCCGCCGACACTCTCCGTCGCCCCGGCCCGCGCCTCTTGCGTCGTACCTTTGCCCGCCGGCTGTCTGAGCTGTTCGCCGCCGTCGGCCGGGACGTTGAAGGAAGCGCCCCTCAGTCGCACGCGCCATTCGGGGTGTCCCTTGACGGAGACTTTCAGCCGCGCCCCCGCCTCGCGCAGCTCCGAGGAGTCCGGACGCCACGCGAGCAGGTAGTAGTCGGCGGTCTCGCGGAGGGCTTGCTGCACCGATTCCTCTAACGAGTCGGAGTTGAAGATGGCCCGCCCGCCGGTCTGTTCGGCGATGACCTGAAGCGGTTCTCTGGTGGCGTTGACCTCCCCGAAGGCGGCCCCGACGCGGCGCGCGCTGAGGTCGATGTAATTGTTCGAGCTGGCGTCCACGCTCGAACCCGGCCCGAAGTTGGTCTGTTGCAGATTCATCGTGTAGACGACGACGCCTGCCTGCGCGGCCGTCTCGGCGACGCCGCGCAGCACGTCGAGCGCGCCCGAGTTGCGCTCGTTGAGGATGAAGCCGTCCGAGAGGAAGAGGAGGAGCTTTCGGCCGGGGAGCGCGCCGGCCGAAAGCATCAGGCTGTGGAGCGCCCCGACGGTGCCGGCGGTGGCCATCCGACCCATCGAGCGCACCTGCCGCAGGCGGTTGCGGAGGTAGGGCGCGGCCGAGTAGGAGGCCGCCAAACCGTGGTCGCCGTGGCGGCTGCCCGGCCCCATCTGCTGTTCGAGCTTGGTGGACTCCAGAAGGTACGCGTACAGCTCGCGGTTGCCCGAGTCGAGCACCTGACTGGCCGCGTACTCGCTGATCTGCGTCTTGCCGGTGTAGACCTCCGCGTTCTGCCTGAAGCCGAGGCGGCCGATGGCCGCGCGCAGCACCGACGGGTTGTCCGTCAGTTGTTGCAGGAACCCCACCTGCCCGCTCGCCGAGACGATTGCTACCTGATCGTTCGGGTTCATCGTGTTATCGACGTAACGCTGCAAGGCCGTGCGCGCCCGCCCCATGCTCGCGTTGCTCAGGTGCAGGTCATCGACGAAAAAGAAGATGAGCCGGCCCGCGGGCTCTGTGACGGCGGCGGCCGGGTTCGGTTCGACCGCCTTGCCGGTGCCGGGGGCGCGCCCCGCGGCGGGCGCCGGCCGTGCCTCTGCGCCGCGCGCGCCTGCTCCGCCGCGCTCGAAGAAGGTGATCGCCTGCTCCTTGCCGTTCACCTGCAACTCGAACTGCTCCGGCCGCAGGCCATCGACGAAGTGCCCTTGCCTGTCGAAGACCGACACGTCCGTCTGCACAAGCTCGGACGTGATGCGGACGACCTCTTCCTCCTGCTGCGCGCGCGCCGGGGCAACGGGGAGAAAACAGAGGGCGGCCGCCAACAGGAGGGAGCGCAATCTGGTCTGATTTTTCGGGCACATCTGAACGAACCTCAAAGCGAAGCGATGTCGATGCCCGGGAATCTATCACAGAGGGGCGGACGGTGTGTATAATTCGAGCCACCGGCACGGCCTGACTGCGGCGCCGCACGCGCCGCCGGACGACTTAACTCCCGAACATCTTCGAGGAAGGACTTTCGACCCGATGGCATCCATCCGCCCGCGCGGGCGCGCACTCGCCCTCGCCCTGCTCGCCGCACTCCTCTTCGCACAGCACGCGCCGCTCGCGCAGCAGGCGCAGAAGCGCGCCTGCACGGTGCGCGTCACGATCCTTCAGGTCAACGACGTGTACCGCTTCACGCCGGCCGACCGCGGCGCGCGCGGCGGCCTCGCCCGCGTCTCGACGCTGCGCAAGCGGATCATGAAGGATTCGCCCAACACGCTCTTCCTGCTCGCCGGCGATACCATCTCGCCCTCGGTCGAGTCGATCACCTACAAGGGCGCGCAGATGATCGACGCGTGGAACCAGATCGGGCTCGACTACTCCGTCTTCGGCAACCACGAGTTCGACTACGGCGACGCGGTGCTCGCGCAGCGCATGAGCGAGTCGAAGTTCAAGTGGCTCGGCGCCAACGTCGTGGACTCGAAGACGGGGAAGACCTTCAATGGAACGCCGCTCTTCGACGTGCGCGAGATGGGCGGCGTGAAGGTCGGCATCTTCGGCATCACGCTGCCCGAGACGAAGACGACCTCGAAGCCCGGCCCCACGACCGTCTTCCGCGACCCGTGCCAGACGGCCAAGCGAATCATCCCGCGGATACGCGCGGCCGGCGCGCGGGCCGTCATCGCGCTGACGCACCTCTCGCTCGCGCAGGACAAGGCGCTCGCGCGCTGCGCCCCGGGCATCGACCTCATCATCGGCGGGCACGAACACACCCTGCTCCAATCCTCCTCGGCCGGCACACCTATCTTCAAGATGACGGCCGACTCGCGCGAGCTGGGGCGCTTCGACCTCAACATCGACCCGGCGACCGGCAGAGTCCAGTCCATCGACTGGCAGGTCATCCCCGTCACCGACGCGGTCGAGGACGACGTGGCGTTCGCGCCCATCATCGAGAAGTACGCGAAGCTCACCACGGAGCTGTCGCAGCCCGTCGGCCACACCGGCGTCCCGCTCGACGCGCGCAGCGCCACCAGCCGGAGTGAGGAGACGAACATCGCCGACTTCATCACCGACGCGTTCCGCCGCGCGACCGGAGCCGACGTGGCGCTCATCAACGGCGGCTCGATCCGCGCCGACGACGTGCTGCCCGCCGGCGACCTCACAGTGCGCGACGTGCTCTCCATCCTGCCCTTCGGCAACAACCTCGCCGTGGTGGACGTGACGGGAGACGTGCTCCGCCAGGCGCTCGAACACGGCTTGAGCCTGACCGCGCCGGGGGCGGAGCCCGGCCCCTTCCCGCAGGTCTCGGGAATACGTTTCAGCTTCGACGCATCGAAGGCCCCGGGCTCACGCGTCTCCGACGTGACGGTCAACGGTACGCCGCTCGACCCGCAGAAGCATTACAAGCTCGCCACCACGAGCTTCGTCGCGGGCGGCGGCGACCAGTACGCGATGTTCGCGGGGCGGCCGAACACCCCGACGCAACTGACCGACTCGGGCGTGCTGCGCAAGGCCATCGAAGACGCGCAGACCATCTCGCCGCAGACCGACGGCCGCATCCGCCGCCTCGACACGCCCGCCGAGGCAAAGCCCTGCGCGACGCCCGCGCCGGCCGTGCCCCGACGCACGCGACAGCGTCAGGCGGGTCGGCGACCCGCGCACCCTTGAGTAATTTTCAGTTGGTGAGTTTTATGTTCTACGACGAAGAGGATTCGACGACGGCGGAGGGGCCGCGGCGGCGCGCGGTCGAGCTGTTCCGGCGCGCCTACGAGGCGCAGCTGGAGAAGCAGTACGAGGAGGCGGTCGAGTTGTACCGGCGCTCGATAGAGACCTATCCGACGGCCGAGGCGCACACCTTCCTCGGCTGGGTCTACAGCTTCGAGGGTCGCTACACCGAGGCCATCGACGAGTGTCTCGCGGCCATCCGCGTGGACGCGAGCTTCGGCAACCCGTACAACGACATCGGCAGCTACCTCATCGCGCAGGGCGACCTCTGGACGTGCGTGCGCTGGTTCCGCCGCGCGCTCGCCGCCCCGCGCTACGAGTCCTACGCCTTCCCGCACTTCAACCTCGGCCGCGTCTACGAGCAGCGCCACCGCCCGCTCGACGCCGCGCGCCACTACGGCCTCGCCCTCGAAGAGGAGCCCGGCTTCACCCAGGCCGCCAAAGCGCTCCGCCTCGTGCAGGCGATGCTGAACTGATTGATGCGTGAACCGTGAACCGTCAACCGTGACCAGATAAAACCTGCTTTCACTTGTCACGGTTCACGGTTCACAGTTCACGCCCTGACGCATGTCTTCCCGGGAAGAGTATTTCCTCTGCTGGAGCGCGACGCCGGAGCGCATGGACGCGCTGTGGGCGGAGGGGTGGAGACACTTCGGGCCGATCTTCTTCCGGTACCGTTGCTGGCGGCACGGCGGAAGTAGTCTGACCATCACGCCGCTGCGCATAGACCTCGCGCGCTTCGAGTTGTCGCGCGGCCAGCGGCGCGTGCTGGCGCGCAACCGAGACCTGCGGGTCGAGGTGCGACCGACCGCGCTCG
Source organism: Pyrinomonadaceae bacterium (assembly GCA_045807865.1). Lineage (GTDB taxonomy): Bacteria > Acidobacteriota > Blastocatellia > Pyrinomonadales > Pyrinomonadaceae > QHXN01. Next base: position 11,969 of record JBJMGP010000229.1, on the reverse strand, counting down.
ACGCTGAGACGCATCTGATGTTCGACGCGCACCGGCAACGCTTCCGCGAGGATGTGCCCGACTCGCTCCACGACTTCCTCTCGCACGCGCCGGACGAGGTGCCCTGCCGCAACGAGACGCTGCGCGTCTACTCGGGCGGGCGCCTCGTCGCCGCACACTTCCTCGACGTGGGGGCGCGCGCGACCTCTTCGGTCTACTCGATGTTCGACCCCTCGGAGTCGCGCCGCAGCCTCGGCGTCTACACCATCCTGCTCGCCGTCGAACTTTCAAACAGGCTCGGCTGCCGGCACTACTACCCCGGCTACGCCAGCCGCGAACCCTCGCCCTACGACTACAAGAAGAGGCTCGCCGGCCTCGAAGAGTACGACTGGCACGGCGGCTGGGCGCCGCCCGCTTATTAAGAGCCGATGGCCAACGTCTCGCCGTCGCCGCCATTGACGGTGAGCGAGCGTTTGAGGAGGCGGGCCTTGCCGGTGAGGCGCGCGACCTCGGCGATGAAGTAGCCGGCGGCGCGCAGGTAGAGCGACTGCGTGAAGAAGCGCGACAGGTCGTCGAAGGAGTTCTCGATCAGGTCGGAGGGCAGGCAGTCGTCGGGGCGCGAGGCGGCCTCAAGCGTCTGCAAACCGCGGGCGAAGCTCTGCCAGTTGCGGTGGACGCCCGCGGAGCTTCCGCCCGGCCCCTGTTGCAATTCAATCATCCCGGCGAAGGTCGTCTGCTTCTGCTCCTCGACGGACTCTTGCTCGGCGAGCCCTTCGGCGTCCTTGAGGCCGAGGTTGAGCGCGCGGGCGAGGCGCGGTATCTCCTGGCGCGCGATGCGCCGGTAGTCTCCGAACGGGCGCGAGTCCTCCTTGAAGTAGCGGCGCCAGAGCGGCGCGTAGAGGTGGAGCCGCGCGAGCGGGTCTCGCCGCGCGTCGAACATCTCCATGTAGGGCATCGCGGCGGCGAGCGCCTCGGCGCCCCACGTTTCGAGCCGGCGGTCGGCGTCGAACTTGTCGTAGCCGTCGGGCGGGTTGAAGGGCGGCGCGGGCGGGTTGACCAGGAGCGGCAGCAGTCCGACCAGCGCCTCCTGGTCGAGCGTCAGCTCAAGCCTGACGGTCGCGGCTTTGGCGAACAACCCCTCCACGCTCTTGATCGCATCATCGACCCGGTTCGGCGCGACCACGCGCCAGAGCCGCGCCTGGTCGAGCACCTTCAGGAACGCCTCCCGCCCGAGCGCTTCCTCCTTCCACTCCCACTTGAGCCCGAGCCCGTAGTCGAAGTGGCAGGTCAGCGGCGGCGCCGCGAACGTCCGCATCTCGGCCTTGAAGTCGGCGGCGAACGTCACCCTGTCCTTCATCCAGACGCCTTCGTAGCTGCGCAGGCCGTCGTAGGCGACGCGCTGCTCGCCGCGCACGTTCTCCTGTACGACGCGCGTCGTCTCCAGACGGTCTGTGCCGCCGAGCCGCACGCCCCACGGCGAGATGCCGAGGTTGAAGCCCCACGCGTTCGAGACCCTGACCGACTTCTGCCGGAGGTAACGTTTGAGTGCGCCCTCCGGCGCAGACGTGCGCAGCCACTCGGTCAGACCTTCGAGTTGGCAGACCATCAGATCGGGGTGGAGGCGGCGGAAGGTCTCTGCGTCGAGGTCGGCGCGCAAAAGCGTCCGCTCGGTGCCGACCCGCAGGTACTCGTAGGCGAAGCCCAGCTCGACCTTCGCCTTCGCCACCTGCTCGATGACGCCGGGGACTTTACCTTTAACCTCTTCCCACTTCGCCCTCAGCTCCGCGGGCTTCGCCAGCAGAGGGTCGAGGCCGAGGCGCGTCAACAGCAGGCGCGCGGTCGGCTGCAACTCCGCGGGCAGCGCTTCGAGCGAGGCGGCGCGGTCGGCCTCGTCGAAGAGTCTCTCCAGCTCTTTGAAGGCCGGGCCGGCGAGCGCCTCGTAGACTCTCGTGAGCTGACCTTTGACCGCGTCGGGGTCTGCGAACTCGACCGACACGCCGAGCCTTGCGCCGGCGCCCAGCTCGCGCGACTTCGCTTTGAAGACGGAGACACGCACGGTCTCAGACGTGTCGCCGACCGGCCCGCCCTTCGTGAAGACGAGGCGAAAGTCGTCGCGCACGCCGACGCGGAAGTTGACCTCGGCGCTCGCGTCCGCCTTGAGCGCGATGACCTCGCCCGCGCGCAGCAGCATGCTCAGTCTGTTCAGCGCGGCCGTGTAGATGTCCGACCATTTTAGAGTCAGCCCCGCGCTCAGCTCGCCGTAGACGCGGTAGAGCAGCGCGTCCCCCTCCGCGAGCGCGAGAGCGTCGTCGGCTGAGAAGGCGGTGCGTAAAGAGACGGCGTCGGCGAGGACTGCCGCGCCGGCCGGCTCCGAGGGGTCGTGGCGGCGGTAGTAGGCGAAGACCACGCCCTTCTGTCCCTCGACCTTCGGCAGGATGTCGATGCCGGCCGGCGAGAACTCGGCCGCGGCCGAGCCCTCCGCCGAGCCCTCGAAGCGATACTTCAGCCACGCGTGCTCCGGGTCGAAGACGAGCGCCGGCGCGAGCCCTTCGTCAGTCTCCGCCCCCGCCCCCGCGCCGAGCACGGCGTCGGCCGCATCCTCGTCCTCGGGCGAGTTGCAGACGCGGATGAGCCCGCGGGCCGAGGCGTCGAACGAGAAGGTGATCTTGCCGAGCCTCGGGTCGCCGTCGTAGGCGGCCTCGGCCGTGACGAGGTCGTTCAGCGTCGGGTCGCCGAGCGGCAGGGCGGGCAGCGCCGCCAGCGAAGGGGGCGAGAATTTGAATCCGCTCATGGGGGTACTCCTCACCGCAGCCGGGTCTGCGGGCGCGGCGCTCAGGAGGTCTCGTGCTGCTCGATGTCTTCGAGCCCCTCGATGAGCTCCTTGTTGATGCGCATCTTGCGGCGGTTGGCGTCCACGGCGACGTAGACGACCTCGGCCTCGGTGACCTTGATCCTCTCGCTGGTGCCGCCGTAGCGCTCGGCCTCGACGACGACGCGGACGGTGATGGAGGTGGTGCCGACCTTGAGCGTCTGCGCGTAGAAGCTGACGAGGTCGCCGACGAAGACCGGCTGGTGAAAGATGACCTCGCGCATGGCGACGGTGACGAAGCGCTCGACGCCGGAGCGGCGGTGTGCCTCGACGGCGCCGGCGATGTCGATGTAACTCAGGATGATGCCGCCGAAGATGGTGCCCTGCGGGTTCGTGTCGCGCGGGAGCAGCGTGATGCGGATGGCCGGGTCGCCGTACGAGTTCATGACCGAAGAATGGAGGCGGGCGGCGGGGCTGTCAAGCGAGGCCGGCGGGCACCCCTTTTGCCGGCCGGGGGCGTACAACGGCTCGGCCGGGGGGAACATCTCAATGCTTGTCGTATTAGCAGAAAAACCGCCCCTTCCGGCGGGATGCTCTCAAAAAGTTGTCAGAGACGGCCGCCCCGGCGTATCGTTTCAGTAAAGCAAATCGGCGAACCACTCGGCAGGAAGATCAGACGATGAAGAGACTCTTTAACTACGCCCTTTTGACGTTGGCACTGCTGTCGATCCCGGCGCTCGCCTCGGCGCAGCCGGCCGCGCGCAACCCGCAGAAGCGGCCCGCGCAGGCCAAACCCACGCCCACCCCGGCCCCGACGCCCGCGCCGGTGCAGACCATCGCCGAGACGCCGCTCGCCCCTGGACAGCGCGCGCGCTTCGACGTGAACAACTACCGCATCATCGCCGAGTTGAACCCCGCGCAGCACCTCCTGACCGCCACGGCCGACGTGACCTTCACCCCGCTCGACAACACCCGCTCGGTCGTCTTCGAGCTGAACGGCTCGCTCAAGGTCGAGTCGGTCGAGCGCAACGGGAAGGTCTTAACGAACGTCGTGCAGGATCAGGCCGGGCTTGAGACCATCGGGCCTTTCGTCCGCGTAGACCTCGGCGAGGTCGTCTCCGCGGGCCAGCCGCAGACGCTCCGGTTCCGCTGGTCGGGCGCGCTCGTCACGCCCGAGGGCGGGCCGCTCCTGACGAAGCGCCTGGCCTACGTCGGCTCCGAGATGTCGTACCTGCTCTACGCGGCGCGCTGGTTCCCCTTCCACGAGTATGCCGCCGACCGCGCCACCTCCGACATCACCGTCAGCGTCCCCGAGGGCTACACCGTCGCGGGGTTCAGCGAAGAGCCGGTCGCGCAAGCGTCGGGCGCGCAGTTCCTGCCCCCCGCGGGTGACACCGCGGCGCGCACCGCGCCCGCGCGCGCCGGGAACCAGACGGCGGGGCTGCGCAGCTACCACTTCGTCACGCGCCAGCCCAGCCTGATCGGCAGCTTCGCCGTCGGCCGCTTCATCACGCGCACGCTCAAGATGAGCGGCTACGAGTTGACCTTTTACGTCCAGCCCGGCAGCGAGGGCTTCGTCGAGCCCTACGCCCAGCTGGTCGGCGAGGCTTTGCAGTTCTACACGCAGAAGTACGGGCCGCCGGCCTTCGGCACGCACCTGAGCATCGTCCAGATCGACGACGCGAGCCTCGACGCCTACGCCGCGCCCGGCGTACAGTTCCTCTCGCCCCGCTTCTTCACGCCCGGCCGGCAGGCTTCGCTCGACGAACGCCTGCTGCGCGAGGTCGCGTACCAGTGGTGGGGCTTGACCGTCGGGCTGAAGTCCTTCGACGATGCGTGGCTCTCGCAGGGCCTCTCTGAGTGGAGCAGCTTCGCCTTCCGCGAGGGCAAGCTCTCGGGCGGGCAGTTGGACACGGCGCAGCGCGACATGCTTGAGCGCGCGCTCATGTTCGAGCAGGCCGCCTCCATCGCGCGCGCGCCCTCGACGCTCGACGACCAGTCGGCGGCCTATCAGGCCGTCGTCTTCTACAAGGGCGCGATGGTCTTCCGCATGCTGCGCGAGACCCTCCGGCCGTCGAAGTTCGACGAGCTGTTGAAGCGCTACGCGACGGAGTTCCGCGGCAAGAACGCCTCCATCGACGACTTCGAGAAGCTGACCTCGGCGGTCGCCGGCGAGAACATGCGCTTCTACTTCGCGCGCTGGGTCGAGGGGACGGGCGTCCCCGAGTTCACGGTGGACTACCAGATCATCCGCACCCGCACGAACAAGTTCCGCGCCCGCGGCACCATCAAGCAGAACGTCGAGAACCTGCGCATGCCGGTCGAGCTGCAACTGCGGGCCGAGGGCGACGACGCCGAGACGGTCGTCTTCGTCGCCGACCGCAGCGAGGACTTCGACTTCGAGGTCAAGGGGAAGCCCCTGGAGGTCGTCGTCGATCCGAACAACAAGGTGCTGCGGGCGTCGGAGGAGCTGCGCATCTCCATCGTCGCGCGGCGCGGCCTTGAGCTGTTCCGCGAGGGCCAGTACCTCGAAGCACAGCGTCAGCTCGAAGAGGCGCTCAAGCTCGACAAGTCGAACTCGTGGGTCTACTACAACCTCGGGCTCATCTTCTTGGAGCAGCGCAACTACCAGCAGGCGCTCGACAACTTCGACGCCGCCCTGCACGGCAACCTGCGGCCTTCGTGGATCGAGGCGTGGGCGCGCATCAAGCGCGGCAACGCCTACGACGGCATGGGCGACCGCGCGCGTGCCGTCCACGAGTACGAGCAGGCCGTGGACTCCGGCATCGACTTCGACGGCGCACAGCGCTCCGCCAAGGAGTACCTCAAGACCCCCTACGACCCCAAGGCCGCCACCCAGCAGGCCGCCTCCGGCGTGAGTGAGTAAGGCAAACCAGCGTAAGCCGTAAACCGTAAACCGTGGCAGGAGGGGTGCAATCCTTCTTGTCACGGTTTACGGTTTACGCTTTACGTCTTTTATGATGTGCAGCGGCATAACGCTTGCTCGACTTTTCCGCCTATGGCCATGCGCCCGCTGAAGCTCCAGACGAAGACGGCGCTGCTCGCCTCGGCCGTCACGCTCGCCGTGCTGGCCGTGCTGCTCATCCTCGTCAGCGTCCGCTTCGCCGAGCGCGTGCGCGAGGAGCAGAAGCAGCTCGCGCAGCTCCAGGCCGACAACCTTGCCGAGCACGTCGGCCGCCTGCCCGCGCCGCGCGACCCACAGGAGGTCGCGCGCCTCGCCACGCTCGTCCACGGTTCGCGCCCCGACGCCGTCACCGTGCGCGTCTGGGAGCGCGCGGGCGGGCTCTTCGAGCAGGTCGCCGCCTCCGCCGACAGCGCCGAGGCCGAGGAGATACCCGAAGAGGTCAAGGCCGCGCTCCGCAGCGGCCTTGAGACGCGCGTCGTCGAGGCGCGCCCCGAGGGTTCGGACGACTCGCTCTACCGCGTCTTCGCCCCCGTCAGCGAAGACGGGCGCGTGAGCGGCGCCGTCGAGGTCATCGAGCGGCTCGACAGCGCGCCGGCCATCGCGCTCGACTACGGGCGCGGCACGCTCTGGCTCGCGCCGCTCGCCGTCATCGCCATCACGGCGGGCGTCTTCCTCCTCTTCCGACACTTCGTCCACCGCCCCGTCGGCCGCCTGCTCGGCGCGATGTCGCGTGTCGAGGCCGGCGACCTCTCGGCGCAGGCCGGCGAGCCGGCGCGCGACGACGAGATCGGCACGCTCACGCGCGGCTTCGACCGGATGCTCGCGCGCCTGCGCGAGATGACGGACGAGCGCGAGGCGCAGAAGATGCTGCTGGAGCTGCGCGTCCACGAGGCCACCGTCGAGCTGGCCGAGCGCAACGCCCAGCTCGAAGAGCAGAACCTTGAGCTCTACCAGACGACGCGCAAACTGACGGAGCTTGAGCGCCTCGCGGCCGCCGGCCAGCTCGCCGCGCAGTTCGCGCACGAGGTCGGCACGCCCCTCAATCTCATCAGCGGCCACGTCCAACTCCTCCTCGCCGGCCCCGCCCGCGCCGAAGGCCCCGAGCGCACGCGCCTTGAGACCATCAGCGCGCAGATCGAGCGCATCGAGCGCATCGTGCGCGGGATGCTCGACCGCACGCGCGCCGAGGCGGTCGAGTCAGTCCCGCTCGATTTGAACGCGCTGCTCCAGCGCATCTTCGACGCCGTCGAGCCCACGCTCGAAGCCTCCGGCGTCCGGCTCACGGCCTCGCTCGCCGCAGACCTGCCCAACGTCGCCGGCGACGCCGACCGCCTGCAACAGGTCTTCATCAACCTCTTCAACAACGCGCTCGACGCGATGAGCGCGGGCGGCGAGCTGCGCGTCGAGACGGCTTACGCCGACGGCACCGTGCGCGTGGACTTCTCGGACACGGGCACGGGCATGGGCGCGGAGGTGCGCGCGCACGCCTTCGACCCGCTCTACACGACGAAGGAGCGCGGGCGCGGGACGGGGCTCGGCCTCTTCATCGTCCGCCAGGTCGTCAACGAACACGGCGGCCGCATCGAGGTCGAGAGCGCCCCGGGCCGCGGCGCACGCTTCCGCCTCACCTTCCCCTCCGCCGCCGCGGAGGAAAGAATTAACATGGGTGGACAGGATAAGCAGGATAATGAATTGAATGTTTGAAATTGTTCTATCCAGTCAGTCCTGTCCATCCATGTTAATTCTCGGTCGCCTAACTGGCTTGTGAGAGAAAGATGAAACGCATTCTCGTGGTTGACGACGACAGGGCCTCGTGCGAGCTTCTGCGCGAGATTTTCGCGACCGAAGGTTGGGAGACGGAGAGTGCGCTCTCGCCGGAGGAGGCGCTCTCGGCGGCGGCGCGCGGGCGCTTCGACCTCGTCGTCAGCGACATCAACCTGGAGTCCGCGCAGACGGGGCTCGACATCCTGCGCGAGTTGCGCGAGACGTGCCCCGTCATCCTCGTCACGGGCTTCGGCACGCTCGACGCGGCGGTCGAGGCCGCGCGCGAGGGCGCGTGGGACTTCGTCTCGAAGCCCTTCAAGGTCGGCGAGGTCGTCGCCACGGCGCGGCGCGCGCTGGAGCGCGGGCCGTCGAAGGCGGACGAGGATGAGAGTGCCGCGGTCGAAAATCTCTCCTCGCGTTACGAACGCGCGGGGCTCGTCGGGCGCGCGCCCGTGATGATCGAGCTGTACAAGGAGATCGCGCGCGTCGCGCCGTCACGCTCGACCGTGCTCGTCGTCGGCGAGTCGGGCACCGGCAAGGAGTTGGTCGCGCGCTCGATCCACAAGCACGGCTCGCGCGGCGCGCGCTCCTTCATCCCCGTCAACTGCGGCGCCTTCACCGAGACGCTGCTGGAGTCGGAGCTGTTCGGCTACACGCGCGGCGCTTTCACCGGCGCGACCTCAGACCGCAAGGGGCTCTGGGAGGAGGCCGAGGGGGGCACGCTCTTCCTCGACGAGGTGGGCGAGACGAGCCCGGCGATGCAGGTGAAGCTGCTGCGCGCGTTGCAGGAGGGCGAGATTCGGCGCGTCGGCACGACGCGCCCCGTCATCGTAGACGCGCGCGTCGTCGCCGCCACGAACCGAGACCTTGAGAAGGAGGTGGCGGCGGGGCGCTTCCGCGAAGACCTCTATTACCGTCTGAGCGTCGTGACCCTGCGCGTGCCCCCTCTGCGCGAGCGGCGCGGCGACGTGCCCCTGCTCGCCGAGCGCTTTCTGCGCGCGGCCTCCGAGAACGCCGGGCGCGGGCGCCTGCGTCTGTCGGAGGAGGCTCTGGGACGCCTGGTCGCCTACGACTGGCCGGGGAACGTGCGTGAGTTGGAGTCGGCCGTCGAGTACGCGGCGCTGCACGCGCGCGGCGCGGAGGTGGCGGCCGAAGACCTGCCGCCCAAGCTCCAGTCGGAAGACGTGCGGCAGGCCGCCGCGCGCTCGCCGCTCGCCTCACTCTACGCAGACCTGCCGACGCTCGACGAGCTGGAGCGCCGTTATCTCCTACACGTGCTCGAAGCCACGGGCGGCAACCGCACGCGCACCGCCGAGATCCTTCGCATCGACCGCCGCACCCTCTACCGCATGGCCGAGCGCTTCCGCATCAAGCTGGATGAAGAGCAGTGAAAGCCGTGAACCGTGAACCGTGACGAGATTAAAGCCCGTTCTTCTCTCGTCACGGTTCACGGCTCTTTACGGTTCACGGTTCACGCCTTCGTCGAGGCTCTTGTCGAGGGCGACGAGCTGGCGTCGCGCCTCCTCGTAGGCGCCGCGCTCGATGGTGCGCTCGACCGTGTCGAGTTCTTTGAGCGCGGCGGCGAGCGCGTCGTGGCGTGCGCCGGCGCGCTGTCGCGACTCAAGGGCGCGCGAGGCGGCGTGGCGGGCGCGGGTCAGGGCCGCGAGCGCGGCGGCGCCCTGCCTCTTCTTCAGGTAGACTTCGGCCTCCGCGATGCGGTCGCCCGCCTGTTCAAGCTCCGCGTCGCGCGCGGGCAGTTGCGGTGCGAAGTAGACGGGCGTCGGGACGGCGGCGGCCGTCGCGGCGCGCGCGCCCGTCGTGACCGTCTCGACGACGTGCGCCGGCCTCCTCACGCGCGCCAGAAGGTAGCCGGCCCCCACGAGCAACAGCAGCAGGCCGACGCCGAGCAGCGCGTGACCCGCCGTCACCCGCCGCCAGCCCGAAGTCGCGTCTCGCAGCGCCCCTTTCATAGCTCAAAAAAATAAGGGATGCGGTGGGCCGCCGCCGGGGGCGGCTTCGCATCCCTTGAGCGCGGCGCGCGCGGGTCGCCCTGCCTCGTGACTTCCCCGCGCGCCGCGGCCTCCGCACGCGGCACCCGTCGCCCCACGGGTGCCGCCCGCTCGCGCCGAGGCGAACGTGCGGAACTTAAACTTGCACGGGACCGACGGCGCGGGGCACGCCGGACGTTTAGCTGTTCGTGTTGGCCTTCGGCGCAGCCTTGCGCGTCGAGCGGCGGTGGTGGTGGCGGTGGTGCTTATGGGGCTTCTTCGTCGGGGCCATCGTGCCGCCGCCCGTCGAAGTGTTCGAGTTCTGCTTCGCGGCGAGGACGGAGCCGGCGCCGAAGGCCAGCGTCAGGGCGAGTGCGGTTGCGCTTACGAGCTTCTTCATAGTCTTTAAAGTCTCTCCTTCGAGTCTGGGTCGATCATTCACATTTCTGTTTTCGCGGAGCGCCGCCGTCCCCCTTCGCGTCCGGGCACGACCGGCGCCCCGCCCCCATGTACGCCCCGCCCAGTCGCAACGGCCGTGCCGCCGCCGCGCCTCCGAAGATTCCAGACTTTCCGCACACGCGCGCACGCACGCGCGCTGCCGCGGCGTGGCGTTTCTGTGCCGCCCGCCAAACTGCCACAGGGATTATAGCGGCTTGCGCATGAGTGCGACCGCGGATGAGTCAGTACCGCCTGCGGTAGCGGGCGGGTAGCGCGCACGAGACCCGCCCGCTACCGCAGGCGGTACTGACTTGACGCCCTCCGCACCAGTCGCATCCAAGTGCAAATCGCTATAGGGGAAGTGAGAAAGGGCGCGGCCGTGTAATCGCCCCGGCCCGCCGAGGATTCTTAGACGGGCGAGGCGGCGACGACCGCAATGCGTTGGCGGTCGGCGAGGCGGAGCATCTCTGCGCGGTCGAAGATGAGCGTCTTGCCGGCGGTCAGGCAGAGGCAGGTGGCGCCGGCCTCGACCAGCGTCTCGACGGTCGGGAGGCCGACGACCGGCACGTCGAAGCGCATGTCCTGATTCGGCTTGGCGACCTTGACGACGGTGAGGCGGCCCCGGGCGAGGCGGCCGGCGCGGCGCACGGTCTCGTCGGTGCCCTCCATCGCTTCGATCGCGACGCAGGCGCGCGCGCGCACGACGATGGTCTGGCCGAGGTCGAGCCGCGCGATCTCGCGCGCGACCTCAAGGCCGTACTCGATGTCGGCGCGCTCGGCGGCCGAGGGGGAGCGCTTCGTGAGCACGCCCTCGGCGGGGAGCTGGTCTTTGAGAAAGTAGGTCGAGTCGATCAGCTCGATGCCTTCGCGCGCCAGCTCCGCCGCCACCCCGCCGATGAGGGCGTCGGTGTTGCGGCGCGGGAGACTCAGGAGCATCTTCAGCATCCGCACGTCGGGGAGCGCGCCGCTGAAGATCTGGACGTGCTTGACCTGGCCGGCCATGATCGCCTTCTCCACGCCCTCGCGCTTGAAGAAGCGTATCATCCGGCCCAACTGCCCGATGCCGACCCACGTGACCCGCTCGGCCACCTTCTCAATCTCCGGGTCGGTCTCCTCCCTGATGGCCGCGACCGCGACTTCGACGCCCGCGCGCCGCGCCCCCTCCAGGACCAGGAAGGGGAACCTGCCGTTGCCCGCGATGAGTCCGTAACGCATAAGCTCGTTTATCGTAAACCGTAAACCGTAAACCGTGACCAGAGAAGACTGCGCTTTAACTTGTCACGGTTTACGGTTCACGGTTTACGGCTTTACTTGACGACGCCGCGGCGCGAGGTCTCGATGAAGTGCAGGAGTTCTTCGACCTCCTGCGAGCCTCGCAACTCTTCGCGGATGCGCGCGAGCGCCTGCGTGGTGTTCAGCTTCGAGGAGAGGAGAAGGCGGAAGGCGTGGTGGAGCGCTTCCACGGTCTCCTGCGCGTAGCCGCGGCGCTTCATGCCGACGGTGTTGAGGCCGTAGCACTTCGCGTGGTTGCCGACGGTGAGCGCGAAGGGGAGCGCGTCCTTGACGACGACCGAGTAGCCGCCGACGTACGCCTCGCGGCCGACGCGGCAGAACTGGTGGACGCCGGAATAGGCGCCGACGTTCGCCCCGTCCTGCACCTCGACGTGGCCGGCGAGCGTCGCGGCGTTGGCCATGATGACGCGGTCGCCGACGCGCGAGTCGTGCGCCACGTGCGCCTGCGCCATGATGAGGCAGTCGTCGCCGACCGAGGTCAGCATCCCGCCGCCTTCCGTCCCGCGGTGGATGGTCACGAACTCGCGGATGCGGCAGCGCCGCCCCACCCGCGTCTCGGCCGGCTCGCCGCGGTACTTCAAGTCCTGCGGCTCAAGACCCACCGACGCGAAGGGGAAGACGTGCGTCTCGTCGCCGATCTCCGTGCGGCCGTCCACGACGACGTGCGATTCGAGGCGCACGCGCGCGCCCAGACGCACCTCGTCGCCGACCGTGCAGAACGGCCCGACGTGCACGCCTTCGCCCACCTCGGCGCGCGGGCTGACGACTGCTG
>JBJMGP010000228.1:0-4027 GCA_045807865.1 Pyrinomonadaceae bacterium | reverse complement strand
CGCTTCGGCGGCTACCTGGACGCGTCGAAGTTCGGGCCGGGGCTCGGCGCGTCGAACGGCGAAGACCGCGAAGGCCGCTTCGGCGCGGGCTTCCGCGGCTCGGCGGTCGCGGGCGCGATGACGTGCGCGGCGTGCCACCGCGCGGACTACCTCGGCGCGCTCAACTGGCCGATGGATAGCACACTCATCCGCTCCTACGTCGAGGGCGGCCAGATGCCGCGCGGCCACGAGATGCCCGGCGCCGCGCGGCATGAGCTGTACGCGAAGCTTGTGCGCGAATACTTCGACGCCGACGCCGCACACCCCGGCATCCTCAAGTCGTGGCTGCTCGGCAGACTCCGCTGAACGCCCCCGCCGAGGGTCAGTACCACCTGCGTTAGCGGGTGGGTCAGTGCTACGTCGTGAGTGCTCGTTGAGTCACTCACACCCACCCGCTAACGCAGGTGGTACTGACCGCTATGGCGCTACTGGTTGTCCACGACCGACTCGATGACGTTCTGGATCGAGGCCGGGACGTTAGAGAAGAAGTCGTAGCCGGTCAGCGTCTCCACCTGATCGACGCTCACACGGTAGGTCTTCCAGTCGGCCGTGCGGATGCCCTGTGTGTTCGGCATGATGACGGCGATGGTGCGCGTCGCGGTCGTCACGCGCGACACGTCGTTCGTCCCCGAGGGCAGCACGATGGCGACCTTCCACACCTGCGACGGCACGGCGACGTGGCCGTTCGCGATGGTGAAGGTCGTCCCGCCGTTCGAGCCCGTCCCGCCCGAGCCCGACCCGCCCATGATGATGTACAGCTCGTTGCCCGAGCTGACGAGCGTGCGGAGGTAGTTCTCCATGTTGGCCCAGGGCCCCTGATTGTTGTCGGGCGCCTGCGGCATCATGTTCGTCATCAGGAAGGTCGAGGAGTTGTCGGCGACCGTCAGCGTGCGGTCGGCCGAGGGGCAGTGGTGGCCGCGGTCGAAGCCCGAGCCCGAGTAGTCAGTCCCCTGCACCTGATACCAGCCGGCCGGCAGCGTCGTGTCGTTGCGGAAGTCGTCCTGCCGCGGCGTCGAGCCCAGCCAGGAGGAGGCAAGGTGCCAGCTCACCCAGTTCGGGCGCCCCTTGTCGCGATTGTACGAGACGGCGTACTGCGCCTTGTTGAGCAGGTAGTTGACCGGCTGGTTCACGTCCGTCACGGCGTTCGAGGGGTTGCCCATCGTCAGGTGGACGCTGACGGGCGGCGGGGCCGTGTAGGGGTTGACGGTGACGTTGTCGATGTTGATGCGGTTCGCGCCGCCGCCCGTCTTGCGGATGGAGAGGCGCACCGGCACGGCCGAGTTGACGGTGAAGGAGGCGGTCGTCAAGGTCGTCGAAGAGGTCGTGACGGTCGAGCCGACCTTCGAGTAGGTCGAGCCGCCGTTGGTCGAGACCCAGAGTTCCCAGGTGGAGGCGCCGTCGGTGCCGAAGACGGCGTGCTGGACGGTGACGGTGCCGGCCGAGGCGAAGTCGAACTGGGTGTTGACCTGGCCGACGTTGCGGATGCGTGCGGACTGCGCGCCGGTCTTGCGGTCGGTCGAGAGGTTGCCGATGAGCGCGTCGTCCAGATACCACCAGCCGGTGGAGAGGAAGACGGCGGCGGCGGCGTAGGAGGTCTTGGTGCCGCTCTCGAAGCCTTCGGCGGAAGTCTGGCGGCGCGCGCGCGAGGCGGGCGCGAGGGGCAGCAGCGCGGCGACGAGCAGGAGCACCGCCGCGCACACGAGCGCGGCACGCCTGTGAACTGTTCTCATCAACTATTCTCCTCTGTTGTGGTTCGGGCAAAAGACGACCACGCGCGCGCGGGCACGCACACGTTGCCGACGAAGAGGTGAGTTCAGAATCGGGGCAAGAAGAACTTAAGACTGTTGCAACGAGAGCGGCCGAAAAGGGCAGGCCGCCCATTTGAAACCAACGCAGGGAGCACAGTGTAGCCCGCGCCCGCAATTTTCATCAAGAATTTTTCAGAGGATGGCTGGGGAAGAAGACGGCAGGCAATCGCCGCGTCAGCGGGGCGTGAGTTTAGCCCGGCCTTTCAAGGCCGGGCTACATTCAAATGTCCCTACGGGACATTATCCCGCGGTCGCCTGCCCCTGCGGGCCGTAGCCTTCCGGGTGCGCTTCGTGCCACTCCCAGGCGGTGCGGACAATCGACTCAAGGTCGGGATACTGCGTCTGCCAGCCCAAGACTGCGCGCGCCTTCGTCGCGTCGGCGACGAGCCGCGCCGGGTCGCCGGGGCGTATCGGCTCGACCCTCACCTCTATCTCGCGCCCCGTCACGCGCCGCGCCGTCTCGATCACCTCCATCACCGAGTAGCCGTGGCCGTTCCCCAGATTGATGAACTCCGAGCCGCCGCCGCGCCGCAGGTGTGCGAGCGCGAGCGTGTGCGCCGTGCAGAGGTCTGTGACGTGTATGTAGTCGCGGATGCACGTCCCGTCCGGGGTCGGGTATGTGTCGCCGTAGACCGAGACGAACGGGCGCCGGCCGGCGGCGGCCGCGAGCACGTTCGGGATGAGGTGCGTCTCCGGGTCGTGGTGCTCGCCCTTGCGCCGGGTCGCGCCCGCGGCGTTGAAGTAGCGCAGCGCGACGAAGCGCAGGCCGTAGGCGTGGTCGTAAGCGGAGAGAATCTTCTCCATGAAGAGCTTCGACCAGCCGTAAGGGTTGACCGGCGACTGCGGGTGCGACTCGTCGATGGGCACGCGCACGGGCTCGCCGTACGTGGCGCAGGTCGAGGAGAAGACGAAGCGCTTTACGCCCGCCGCCATCAAGCCGTCGAGCAGCCCCAACCCTTCGGCGACGTTGTTCTCGAAGTAGAGCTTCGGCTCGGTCACCGACTCGCCGACGTAGGCGAGCGCGGCGAAGTGTACGCAGGCGTCAACCTCGTGCTCCCGGCAGATGCGTTCGACCAGCCGGCGGTCGCCGACCCGCCCGTCGTAGTAAGGCACCGACTCGTCCAAGGCTTCGTTGTGCCCGCGCGACACGTCGTCGAGCACGACGACCGACTCGCCCGCCTCCGCCAACTGCTCCACCATCACGCTGCCGATGTACCCGGCGCCGCCCGTCACCAGTGTCGCCATCTTCCCGCAACCCTTCCCTTTAGTAAGAATGAATTCACATGGATGGACAGGATTGACAGGATAAAGGAATTTGAAATTTCAAATATCAAATCCTGTCTTACCTATCCTGTTCATCCTGTCCATCCATGTGAATTCTCTTTTAGTGCATCTTGAACGGGCCGCCGTGCGGCTCGGGCTCAAGCTCGGGGCGCGCCGAGTCCTGGACGACCTCGTGCATCTCAAGGACGTTGGCGCCCGAGAACGCCTCGCGCGGGAGCGTGCCCGACTGCGCGTGCCCGCGGACGAACTCGTCGGAGCGGACCCAGTTGAGGAAGTCCTGCCGGCTCCGCCAGACGGTGAAGACGACGTAGGGGTCGCCTTCGTTGACGGGCCGCAGCACGATGTTCGAGACGAAGCCCGGCATCTTGTCCACCAGCCCCGCGCGCTCGCGGAAGCGCGCCTCGAAGGCTTCGCCGTACTCGGGCCTGACGTAGATGCGGTTGGCGACCGTAATCATTCTTTCATCCTTTACTTCGCGAACAGTAACGAGCGGTCGGCGAAGGCTTTGAACTCCAGCGCGTTGCCGCTCGGGTCGAGGAAGAACATCGTGGACTGCTCGCCCGGCTCGCCCTTGAAGCGCACGTAGGGCTCGATCACGAAGCTGACGCCCGCGCCCTTCACGCGCGCGGCCAGCCCTTCGAACTGCGCGGGCGTGAGGATGACGCCGAAGTGCGGGACGGGCACGTCGTGATTGTCCACCGGGTTCGAAGCCTCGACGCCCCCGCCGCCGGGCTTCAGGTGCGCCACGATCTGGTGGCCGAAGAGGTCGAAGTCGATCCAGTGTTCGGAGCTGCGCCCCTCGGGGCAGCCCAGCACGCCGCCGTAGAAGTCGCGCGCCGCGGCGAGGTCGTGGACGGGGAACGCGAGGTGAAAGAGCGTGTCCGTGTCAGCCATCT
>JBJMGP010000227.1:0-4016 GCA_045807865.1 Pyrinomonadaceae bacterium | reverse complement strand
TTCGAGCGCGACGCGCTCGACGATGCGCAGGCCCGCCTCCTCCATCGCGCGCAGCTTCAAAGGGTTGTTCGACATCATCCGCACCCGGCAGAGCCCCAGCTCCGAGAGCACCTCGGCGCACTGCCGGTACTCGCGCAGATCGACCGCCAGCCCCAGCCGCTCGTTGGCCTCGACCGTGTCGGCCCCTTCATCCTGGAGCGCGTAGGCCCGGATCTTGTTGATGATCCCGATCCCGCGCCCCTCCTGCAACTGGTAGACGATGGCGCCGCGCCCCTCCCCTTCGATCAGCCGCATCGCCGCGTGCAGCTGCGGGCCGCAGTCGCACTTGGTCGAGCCGAAGACATCGCCCGTCAGGCACTGCGAATGGATGCGGGCGAGCGTGGGCACGTCGGCGCGCAGCTCGCCCTTGTAGAGGGCGACGAACTCCTCGTCGCTCGTCAGCGAGCGGTAGCCGGCGATGCGGAACTCCCCGACCTCGGTCGGCAGCCGCGCCTCTGACACCCGCTCCACCGTCAACTCCTGCTTCGTCCATGTGCAGTCCAGTGTCGCTTCTTCTTTCAACTTCGGGTGACTCCTTCTTGATTGAATTATAGGAGCCGCGCGCGCGCGGGACAAGAAGGCGCGGCCGGCGGCAGGCGGTGCGTCCCGACCGCCGCCGCGCGAAAATTTTTTCCCGCCGCGCGCGCGCGCGCGCTAAGATGCGGCCCGGCAGAGGCGGCCGTGTTTGAGCCGCCCTCCCCGGAGATGAAAAGCGAACCCTTCGACACGACCATCCCGATGGCGACGCGCGGCGCGACGCGCGAGCGCCACCCCGCGCTCGTCTTCCTGCGCGGCGAACTGCTGGCCGCGCCCATTCCGCTCGAACGCGACGAGGTGATTCTGGGGCGCGCGCTCGAAGCGGACGTGCGCGTCAACGACGCGCGCGCCTCGCGCCTGCACGCGCGCATCACGGTCGAGCGTGACGACGCCACGGGAGAGACGCGCTACCGCATCACCGACCTCGACTCGACCAACGGCACGCTCCTCAACGGCGAGCCCGTCTCGGAAGCCTACTTGCAGGACGGCGACAAGCTCACGGTCGGCGAACAGCTCCTGCGCTTCGACCTCCTCGACGACATCGACCGCGAGTACCAGCGCCAGATACACCGTCTGCTCGCGCACGACGAGTTGACGGGGTTGCTCACCAGCAAGTCCTTCTTCTCGGAGCTGCGCCGCGAGGCCGCCCGCGCCGAGACCGAGGTACGCCCCTTCTGCGTCCTGATGATGGATCTCGACCACTTCAAGAAGGTCAACGACCAGCACGGCCACCTCGTCGGCAGCCAGACGCTCGAAGACGTGGGTTCGCTCATCACGGGCGCCCTGCGCGCGGGCGACGTGGCCGCCCGTTTCGGCGGCGAGGAGTTCGCGGCCTTCCTCCTCAACGCCGACTGCGCGCAGGGGCTCGTGGCCGCCGAGCGCGTCCGCACCGCCATCGAGTCGCACCACTTCCCCGCGACGCGCCGCGGCGCGGGCCACGAGACGGGCGAGACGCTCCGCATCACCATCAGCGTCGGCGTCGCCGCCTACCCCGACGACGCCCGCGACCCCATCGAGCTGATCGAGCTGGCCGACACAGCCCTCTACCGCGCCAAGAACCTCGGCCGCAACCGCGTCGTCGCCTACTGCGTCTCCCCGCCCGACCTCCGCCCCGCTGGCCCAGGCCCCGGCGAGCCCCGTTGAGGACAGAGTCTTGCGGCGTATAAAGAATCTGTTGTCATAAGCCAGGCCACCGGCCGGCCGTAGGTGAAGGCAAAAGGCAAGAGGCAAAAGTGGAGGATGAGAGGCAGCGGGCCTTTCATCCTCCTTTTTGTGTTTGAGCTTTTTGCAACCGGCCCGCGGGGGGCGCGTGTAAACGTTGGCCTGGGCGGGGTGCGTGCGGGGCTCGGCGGACGGGCGGCAGAGGCTCTTAAACCTTCTGCCTTTTGCCCTTTGCCTTTTGCCTTTTGCCTTCACAGCGGGTTATTCTTCCTTCGTCCGGTGAAGTCCCCCGGCCGCCGCGCACGCACCTCTTCGGAAAGCGAAAGAGCCAGTGATTTCCAGACTCAACTTAGCCAGCGACCCGTTCCGGAACCGCGCCCTACCCTGGACGGTGGCCGTCGCGATCTCCGCCATCTCGCTCGCCGCGCTCGTCGTCGTCCTCGCCAAATATAACGAGGTGCGCGCGCAGACCAACGTGTCCGAGCAGCAGGTGCAGGCGATGCGCACGCAGCAGAAGGAACTCGACCGGCAGGCCGACTCGATCCGGCAGAACATCCCGGCCGAGCAGCGTCCGCCGCTTGAGGCCGCGCGCGCCCTCGTCAGCCGCAAGGGCTTCTCCTGGTCGCAGCTCTTCTCAGACCTCGAAGAGTTCATGCCGGCCGACGTGCGGGTCGCGCGCATCAACATCCGCGAGGTCGCGCAGGTCGGCGACCAGACGCGCGCCGGCCTCGACCTGACGGTCGTCGGGCGCGCCCCGACCGACGTGACCGGCATGCTCGACAAGATGAACCTCTCCGGTATCTTCAGCGCCGTCCCCGTGACCGAGAACCAGAAGTCCGGCCGCGGCGAGTCGGGCTTCGAGTGGCTGCTGCGCGTCTCGTACGTGCAGCGCGCGCGGCGCGGGGGCAAGGGCGCGCCCGCCGCCGATACGGCCGCCACGGCGCGCGCGAACGAGACATCCGGGGACGCGGGGGGGCGCGAGTAGCTTTGAAGAACGACACCGCAGTCACGGGTTCGACGGGGACGGGCGCGCGCGCCGCGGCCCTGCGCACGCGCTTCGACACGTTCCGCGTCACCCGACGGCGCGGCCCCGTCGGCCTGCCCGAGTTCGCCGCGCTCGCCTTCGCGGCCATGCTCCTGCTCGCCGCCGTGCTCTCTTACCTTCTCCTGCTCGTCCCGCAGCAGTCGCGCGCGCAGTCGCTCGACGCCGAGGGCGCGAGCCTGAGGCAGGTGCTCGCCAGCCAGCAGAACAACATTGGCAACAGCCAGGACACCGCGCAGCGCGTCTCGGAAATCCTGACGAGTCTCGACAGCTTCGAGGCGCGCCACCTCGGCAACGCTTCGAGCGGCACGAAGACCGTCGTCGAAGAGTTGAACCGCCTCATCACGAAGAACGGACTGCGCATCAGCGGCGGCATCAACTTCACGCAGTTGCAGGAGGCTGTGCCCGGCGCCGAGAAAGCGCCGCGCCGCCAGGGCTCGGACGGGGAGGGCGCGCAACGCGTCGTGCAGAGCATCTTCCCCGGCATCGGCGTCACGCTCACGGTCGAGGGCACCTACCCGAACCTCCGCCGCTTCATCCGCGACATCGAGGGCGACCGCCGTCAGTTCGTCGTCATCAATACGGTCGAGCTGGAAGGCGTCACCGACACGAACTCGGCCGAGTTGACTGCGCCCCCCGTCGTGAACGGCGAGACGCCGGGCGCGCCTCAGGCGCAGGCGCCCACGCGCGGCGCGCTCGTCAGCCTGCGCCTCGACATGTCCACGTACTTCCGGCGTGCGGCCGCCTCCGCCGCCGATGAGGCGCAGTAGTAGCAGCAGCAGAGGGGACGCGCCCCACGCGCGTGGCGGGCGGTTTATAAAGTCATGGCACTCTTCGAAGGAAAGACACCGGCGGAGCGTAACAAGATGATCGCGGCCATCGTGCTGCCGCTCCTCGCCCTCATCTTCGTCTACAACATGCTCTCCGGCCCTTCTCATCCGGCGCCCGCGACCACGAACGCCAACACGAAAGGCAAAGCCGGCGCGCGCCCCTCGACTGCGCAGCAAACGGCCCCCGGCACGACCGCCGCGGCCGACCTCGAACTCTCCGCCGCCGACGTGAGTATCATCAACTGCTGCCCCGAGCCCTACAGCGGCGGCGATGCCGGCCGCAACATCTTCGCCTTCTACGTCAAGCCCACGCCGCCGCCGACGCCCGAGCCCAACGTGCCGACGCCGACGCCCACGCCGCCCCCGGACAAGATGCTCGCCGGGCTGACGCCGCAGAGCGTCTTCGC
>JBJMGP010000226.1:0-63393 GCA_045807865.1 Pyrinomonadaceae bacterium | reverse complement strand
CGGCCGCGGCGGGCGCCGGCGCGACCGGGGCAGGCGCGGCCGCGGGCACGGCTGCCGCGACAGCGACCGGCGTGGGCGGCGGGCTCGGAACCGGCACTTCCCTCGCGCTCATGGCGGCGAGCGTGGGGACCTTCGCCGTCGTCGCGAACAGAGTGATCAGCCCCTGCCGCCGCGGGGCCAACCCGAGCCCCGGCACACCGCGCGGCGTCAACGACGAGTGCCGCGACTAAAGTCGAGTCGGGTCGCGCGCGTTACGGACTTTTCCCTACGGCTTCCAGTGCCCTCAGAACTTAGACTTCTGAGGGCACTACTTTTTTCCGTCTAATCGACTTGACTGCCGAAGCTCACATGCCGCGTGCTCGCCACGTCCCTGCGCCGCTGCGCGCCGGAGTCGCGCTCGCCCTCTCGGCCTTCTTCGTCTGGTGTGCGTGGGCCGCCGCGCGCGCCGGTGCCTCGCGCGTGATCTCAGACTACGCGGGGAGGGTTCTTTCAAAGGAGGCGGCCGACGCCTCGGTCGCGCTCACCCCTTCAGACCCGGAGGCGCACTACGCACGCGGGAACGCTTTGGCCGACTCGGGCGACTACGCGAGCGCCGTCCCGGCTTACGAAGAGGCGCTCCGCCTGCGCCCGCGGGACTACGTCATCTGGGTCGAGCTGGGGAAGGCGAGAGAGGAGGCGGGCGACGCGGCGGGCGCGCTCGAAGCCATCCGGCGGGCGGTGTCGCTCGCCCCCTTCTACGCGCGGCCGCGCTGGCTGCTGGGGAACGCGCTGCTGCGCGCGGGCGCGCGCGCAGAGGCCGTCAAGGAGCTTCGGCACGCGGCCGAGAGCGACCCGCGTCTCTACCCCAACCTTGTCCAGACGCTCTGGCCCTCCTCGGGGCGCGACCCGCGCGCGTTCGTGCGCGACGCCGCGCCGCGCACGAACGACGAGACGCTCGCCGTCGTCAGGTTCCTGATCAAAGAGGGTGAGGTGGACGAGGGCTTGAAGACGCTGCGCGAGTCGGGCCTGCGGCTCACGGATGAGACGCGGAAAAAGCTCGTCACGGACTTGCTCGCGGCGGAGCACTTCGCGGCCGCTTACGGGGTCTGGTCGGGGGGGCGCGGCTCGACAGATTCGTTCGACAACGGCGGGTTCGAGGAGGGGGCGCGCTCGGACGAGGAGGGCTTCGGGTGGCGCTTCGCGCTGGGCGGGCAGGCCGTCAGGCTCTCGCTCGACGATGCAGAGCCGCGCGAGGGAGCGCACAGCCTGAAGGTCGAGTACGCGGGTACCTCCGAGCCCTCGGCTCCGGCCGTCTCGCGGCTCGCCCTGGTCGAGTCGGGCGCGCGCTATCGCCTGACGTTCTCGGCGCGCACGAAGGAGTTGGTGACGGGGGGGCCGCCGTTTGTCGAGGTCGTCTCGGCGGCGAATTCGGGCGGGTCGCTGGCGGCGACCAACCCGCTCCCGGCGACTTCGGACGGCTGGCAGGAACTCGCGCTTGAGTTCACGGCGCCGCCGCCGGGCGCGGTACGCGTCGCGCTCAAGCGCCGGCCCTGCACCTCGGGGCCGTGCCCGGCCTTCGGAGCGGTGTGGCTTGATGCGTTCGAGTTGAGAAGGCTCGGACGGTAGTTATAATGGCGGCCGCTAAGAGAAGCGCTTGCAGGAGGGACGTTCGCACAGATGGGTGAAGGGTTGAAGGCGGTCTTCATCGCGGGCGGCGCGGGCACGCGCCTGTGGCCGCTGTCGCGCGCGGGCAGCCCGAAGCAGTTCCACGCGCTCGCCGGCGGCGAGTCGCTGATGAGGCAGACGGTCGAGCGTGTGCTGCCCGTTATCCCGGCGAGCGACGTGTGGGTCGTCACCGGCGCGCGCTACGTCGGACAGACGCGCGCCGAACTGCCCGAGGTGCCGCCCCGACAGATCATCGGCGAGCCTTTCCCCCTGGGGACGAACCTCGCCGTGGGCTTGGGCGCGCTGCACGTCGCGAGGCACGACCCCGACGCGGTCATCTTCGTCGGCTGGGCCGACTCATACTTCCGCGACGGCGAAGAGTTCCGCCGCGCGCTCAAGGCGTCCGCGCGCGTGGCGCGCGAGACCGCGGGCGTCATCGTCGGCGTGCGCCCCACGCACCCGGCCACCGGCTTCGGATACATCCGCGCGGGCGGGGCTCTGGAAGGGCACGAGGGCGCGTACCGAATCGCGGGCTTCGAGGAGAAGCCGGACGCCGCGCGCGCCCGCGCCTTCGTCGAGGACGGCTCGTACTACTGGAATCCGGGGATGAGTGCGTGGGTCGCCTCGCGCCTACTGGAGCTGATACGTCTGCACAAGCCCGCACATCACGAAGCGCTTTTGAAGCTGGAGCCTGCTCTGGGCACCGAGCGCGAGGCCGAGGTGATGGATGAGGCTTTCGCCGGGCTCGACCGCGAGCCCATCGACACGGCGGTCTTTGAGAAGGCCGAAGGGCTCGCCACGGTCGTCACCGACCCGGGCTGGAGCGACGTGGGAACCTGGGCCGCCGTCTACGAGCTGGGCGCGGAAGACGAAGGCGCGAACGCGACGCGCGGCGAGGTCGTCGCGCTCGACACGGAGGGCTGCCTCGTCCACGCCGCTTCCGGGCGCCCCGTCTTCACGCTCGGCGTCTCAGACCTCGTCATCGTGGACGCCGGCGACTGCCTCCTCGTCGCCCGCCGCGACCAAGCCGAGCGCCTCAAGGAACTCTACACGCTCGCCAAAGAGCGCGGCCACGAGCGCCTGCTCTAAGGATTCGAAACTTCAACGTTGAAGTCTCAAATCCTCAAGGGTTCAGTTCACTAGTTCAAAATCAATCCACTGCGACGCGACGGAGTGCGACTTGCCGGCGAGGCCGTCGGTGACGACGAGCTGGAGGACGTACTCGCCGGGCTCAAGCTCCCCGAGTTGGAGGCGGCCGGCGGCCTCGATGCGTTCGAGTCCCGACTGCTGCGCGGGGTCGAAGGGCTGCGGCTGGCCGGCGTAGACCTCTTTCCCCTCGCGGAAGAGGCGCGCCTGAATGGTCAGTTGCGGCCGTCCCGTCGCGCGGTCGGGCTTCGCGTTGTAGATGACGAAGCCGTAGTCGAGCAGCGCCCCGCGGCGGAAGAGGCGCGTCGCCGGGGTGGCCTGCTGGTCTGTGAGCGCGGCCGGCACGAGCTGTGCCCCGACGGCCTGTGGCGCGGGCGAGGCGACGACGATGCCGGAAAGCTCAAGGCGCTTCTTGCGGAGGTCGGGCACCTCGACGTACTGGCTGGCCGAGCCCGTCCGCTCGGTGGCCGTGTCGCGCACGGCGATGCGGAGCTGGTAGGCGCCCGGCCTCTTCACGGGCACGTTGAGGTCGTAGACCATTCCCTCCCGCTTGAAGCGTTCGAGCGACTCTTCCGGAACGCGGATGGTCTCGACGCGGTTGAGCTGGTCTATGACGCGGCCGTCCTCGCCGAAGGTGACGGCGACGATGTCGAGCTTGGTCGCCTGCTGCCCGTCGGGCTGGCGCTCGAAGGTGAGCGAGCCCGGGTCGATGAGGAGCATCGAGCGGACGGCCGGGGCGCCGCGCGGCATGTCGATGAAGAGGGAGGTGAGCCGCACGTTGACGCCGGCCGCGCCGAAGGGCGAGACCAGCGCGGCCATCAACTGCCCGGTGCGCGTCTGCGGCTTGGGCTGCGCCTCGGTCTCCGGGAGTCCGATGTAGCCGGTGCGCGTGCGCACTGTCAGCTCGGGGTGCCCCTTCACGTTGACCTTGAGGCTGTTGAAGCGCACGCGCCCCGTCTTCGGGTCGAAGGCCGACTCGTCGGGGCGGTAGCCGATGAGGTAGTAGCCGCTCATGTCGTCGAGCGCGCGCTGGATGCCCCGGCTGAGGTTGTTGTGGTTGATACGGGCCACGCCGCCCGTCGCCTCCGAGAGCTTGACGAGACCCTCCTGCGTCGCGAAGAGGCGGCCGCTGCGCGCGCTCAGGAGTGAGCCGATCTGATCCATCCGGAGGCCGCGGGGCATGCCGGTGCCGGCGGGGCTCCCCGCGGTGTTGTCGGCGGCCGTGGGGCCGATGGGCTGGAGCCCGCGCGCGTCGATGCCGTAGAAGACGACGGAGGCGCGGTTGGCGAGGTCGATAAGGCGGTCGAGGGCGCTCGTGTAGCGCTCCGCGTCGCCCCGCGAGTCGTGCAGCGGGAAGCCGTCGGAGAAGAGGATGACGGCCTTGCGGCCGGGCAGCTCTCGCATCCCGTGCACGATGTATCGGAGCGCGCCCATCGTCCCGACAGTGAAGCGCTCCTGCCGGTACTCGTCGAAGTCGCTGAGGCCCGTGCGGTCGGCCTCCACGCCGCTGGGCATCGAGGCCGGGCTGGTCGGGTCGAGCGTCATGTCGAGCGGGGTCGCCCCGCCCCCGAACCGCGGCGACCATTTCAGGCGCTCGATGGCGCGGTAGAGCGCCTGCCGGTCGTTGGTGAACTTTTGCAGCGCGCCGATGCTGGCCGACGTGCGGATGATGGCGACCATGTCGCCCGCCTCTATCTGCTCTTCCACATACTTCCTGATCGCCCGGCGCGCGTAGTAGACGCTCTCGCCCGACATCGTCAGGTCGTCCAGGACGAGCGCGAAGGTGCGCCGCACCTGCTCGGGGCGCAGCCGCACGGGCGGGACGGGCGGCGAAGAGGCGTTGGCCTTGCGTTCGCGCGGCCGCTCGGGCTCGCCCGCGGTCGTGGGCTTCGCGATTCTGACGTAAGAGAAGTTGGTGATCTGTCGTGGGCTGCCGTTCTCAAGAATCTCGAAGTCCTCGGGGCCGAGGTTCGTCACCTGCTTGCCGTCGCGGTCGGAGATGACGGCGTCCACCTGCACGAGGTTCGTGGTGATGCGCACGACCTCGTCGTCGTCATCTCCCTGACTGGGCGCGTTCGTCGGCGGCTGCTGCGGGGCGGGTGCTGCCGGCGTGGCCGTCGGCCGTGGCTGCTGCGGGCGCGCGAAGGCGTTGGCGAGCAGCGCGGCGAGCAGGAGGGGCAGGAGCGGAGTGTGTGCTTTACGCATCGGAGATTCCTTTCGCGTGCGCGTGTAAGGGGCAGGCCCGAGGGAGTGTCTGGATACGGCGCCGAGATTAACACGTCCGGTGTTGAAAGGGTGAGTCTCGTGAGAACGCCCCGGGCGGATTCGGTTCCGCGCCGGGACGTGCGTGTAGTTAGGGTTTTAATCGTCCGTTAGCGCGTCGGCGCCTGGGCGCGCGGGCGCACGGGGAGGAAGAGGCTGTCGCCGCCGCGGTTGACGAGCAGGAGCGCGGGGCGCGTGCCCGAGCTTTTGAGCGCCGCCTGCAACTCGGCCACGCTGCGGACGGGCTGGCGGTTCGCCTCTACGATCACGTCGCCGGGTTGCAAGCCCGCCTCGGCGCCGGCACCGGCCTCGGCCATGTCGGTGACGACGAGGCCCTGCGGCGCGTCCTTCAGGTTGAAGCGCTGGACGAGCGCGGGGCTGACCGGTTGGACGGTGAGCCCGAGCCCGCCGGCGTCTTCACGCTTCGCGCCATCGCTCTCTTCGCGGTCGGCGCGCGCCGAGGGCGTCGGCAACTCGCCGAGCGTGACGCGGAGCTGCTGCTCGCGGTTGTCGCGCGAGATGGTGAGCGTCCCCGTGCTGCCGGGCTGCGTGCGGGCGACGGCGTTGCGCAGAGTGTTGTTGTCGGTGACGGGCGTGCCGTTGAAGGCCGTGATCACGTCGCCGCGCCTGACGCCGGCGCGGTCGGCAGGGCCGCCGGCCGACACGCCGCTGACGAGGGCGCCGCGCGCCTGGTTCATCCCGAGGCTGGAGGCGAGGTCGGCCGTCACGTTCTGGATGTTGACGCCGAGCATGCCGCGGCGGACGTGACCCGTCTGAATCAGCTGGCTCATCACGTCCTTCGCCATGTTGGCCGGGATGGCGAAGCCGATGCCGATGCTGCCGCCCGAGGGCGAAAGAATCTGCGAGTTGATGCCGATCAGCTCGCCCGAGGTGTTGACGAGCGCGCCGCCCGAGTTGCCGCGGTTAATCGCCGCGTCGGTCTGGATGAAGTCCTCGAAGCTCCCGTCGGAGAGGCCGGTCGTGCGCCCCTTGGCCGAGATGATGCCGGAGGTCACGGTCTGGCCGATGCCGAGCGGGTTGCCGACCGCCAGCGCCACGTCGCCGACGCGCGCCTTGTCCGAGTCGCCTAAGGGAAGGACGGGCAGCCCCGACGCCTCGATCTTGAGCACGGCGAGGTCGCTGGGCGCGTCAGAGCCGACGACCTTCGCGGGCAGCGTCCGGCCGTCGTTCAACTCGACGCGAAGCTCCTCGGCGCCGTCAACGACGTGATGGTTCGTCAGGATGTAGCCGTCGGCGCTGACGATGACGCCGGAGCCGAGGCCGCGCTCGACGCGCTCTTCGGAGCGCGGCTGCTGCTGCCGGAAGCGGTCGCCGAACAGCTCGCGCAACGCCGGGTCGTCCATGAAGGGCATCTGCTGTGACTCGCGCGTGTGGCGCGAGGCGCGGACGGTGACGACCGCCGGCGTGACGCGCGAGAGCACGTCGGCGTAAGAGCCCTGCGGCGCCTGCGCGACGACCGCGGGCGCCACCGTCGCCGTCGTCGTGTCGGCCGCCGCCGCGACGCCTCCGAAGGCCGCGACCGCCAGGACGGCCGAGAGCAGGAGCCCGCCGGCCCGCCTGTCTGAGTTAAACAAATCTCGATAAGCCATGAGATAAGAGTCTCCTTAAGTCGGAATTAGACGGAGATTTGATGAATGAGCGGACGGGCGCGTTTCCCGGGCGGCGGAGGCGGAAGGTGCCCTAAAAAGGGAAGCCCAGCCGGGGCGCTTTATCGGGTGGTGTGCCGGCTGCCGGTGTTAGGTCGGTCAGCAACAGGTCGTGGCGGGATGGCCGCCGGCTCACTCGCGCCCCAAGCTGGGATATCAGTCCAGGGGAGTTCAAAGTACCACCCGCCCCCCTCCCTGTCATCGGAATGAAGATGGTGCCATCGCTCCAACTTTAGTTGGAGCCGCGGGGGGCGTCCGGCAGGCGCACGAGCCCCCGCCGGATGGCTGTCGTGGCGGCCTGCGTGCGGTCGGTCACGCCCAGCTTGCTGAGGAGGTTGTTGACGTGGCTCTTGACGGTGGCCTCGCTGATGTCGAGGGCGGCGGCAATCTCCTTGTTGCTCCGGCCGAAGACGATTTGCTCCAGGACTTCCAACTCGCGCCCGGTCAGGTCAGACCCGCCGACGCGACCCGCGAGCCTCTCCGCCACGATGCCGGGGATGCGCCGGCCGCCGGCGTGGACGGTGCGGATGGCGTCCTCCAACTCCTCGAAGAACATGTCCTTGAGCAGGTAACCCTGCGCGCCGGCCTGGAGCGAGCGGTAGATGTCTTCGTCGCCGTCGAAGGTCGTCAGCACGATGACACGCGCCGAGGGGAACTCGCGCCGGATGGCGGCGATGGCTTCGACGCCGGTCATCAACGGCATGCGCAGGTCTGTGAGCAACACGTCGGGCCGGAGCGTACGGTACAGCTCGACCGCCTGCCGCCCGTCCGTGCCCTCGGCGATGACCTCCATGTCGGCGACGGTGTTGATGAGTGAGACGAAGCCCTGCCTGACGACCGCCTGGTCGTCCACCACGACTATGCGTATTTTCTCGTTGCTCATCGCGTTCACATTATACGCCTAAGCCTCGATGGGCACGCGCACCGTCACCTCGGTGCCCGCGCCCGGTCTACTCTCGACGCTGGCGGTGCCGCCGATCTGCTCGGCCCGCTCGCGCATGCCGACGAGGCCGAAGTGCCCGCCCTTGCCCCCGTCATACCCGGCCGCGTCGAACCCTTGCCCGTCGTCTTTGACTTCCAGCCGCACCTCGCGCGCGCCGAAGTCAAGGCTCACCGTGACCGTCTTCGCCTGCGCGTGGCGGACGGCGTTGCCGACGGCCTCCTGCCCGATGCGCAGGAGGTTGTTCTCCACCTGCGGCGCGAGCGGGCGGAACGTGCCGCCGACCGAGAACTGAGTCTGCACGCCGCTCTCGGCCGTCAGCCGCCGCGTCATCTCGGCGAGCGCCGCCGGCAGGTCGCGCTCGTCCAGAGACTGAGACCTTAAATCCCAGACGTACCTGCGCGCTTCGGCGACGCTGCTGCGGACGAGTGCGCGCGCGCGGTCGAGATGCTTGCGCGCCGCGTCGGGGGCGTTGGCCATCGTGCGCGCGACGATCTCAAGCTGGACGGAGATGCCGAGTATCTCCTGCGCGAGGTTGTCATGTATCTCGCGCGCGATGCGGTTGCGCTCCTGGAGCACGGCGCCGTAGCGCTCGCGCACCTGCCTGAGGCGCAGCGCGTAGAGCTGCCACCCGAGGAGTCCCAGGCCGACGAGGACGAGCGCGTAGAACCAGTAGGTGCGGTAGAAGTGCGGCCTCAGTTGAAACTGGAACGTGGCCGGCCGGCTCGACCAGACGCCGTCATTGTTGCAGGCGATGACCATGAAGCGGTAGTCGCCGGGGCCGAGGTTCGTGTAGTAGGCGACGCGCCGGTCGCCGCCGTCAACCCAGTCGCGGTCGAACCCTTCGAGCTTATAGCGGTAGCGCACCTTCTCCGGCGCGACGAAGCTCAGGCCCGCGTAGTAGAAGTCGAAGCGGCTCTTGCCCGGCGGGAGTTTCAAGTCGGGCGACGCCGCGACCGCCTCGCCGTCAACGCGCACCTGCTCGACGACGGCCGGCGGCGGCTGTGTGTTCGAGGGCATGTGCTCGGGGTCGATGGTGGCGACGCCCTTGATGGTCGAGAACCAGAGGCGCCCCGCGTGGTCGCGCCACGCCGAAGGGTGGCCGCCGCCGCTGCACTCGCGCGTGCGCATGCCGTCGGCCGTGCCGTAGACGACGGGCTCCAGAGCGCGCGTGCGCCCGGCGGCGAACTCTTCAAGCTCAGACTTGTCGAGGCTGAAGACGCCCTTGTTGCAGCTCATCCAGAGACGGCCGCGGCCGTCTTCGAGCACGCGGTAGATGGTGTCGTTCGGCAACCCGTCGCGCGTGGTGAAGGGGTAGAAGCGGCCTTCCTTAAAGAGGTTCAGCCCGCCGCCGTTCGTGCCGATCCACAGGCGCCCCTCGGCGTCGCCGTGGATGGAGATGACGACGTTGTCCGAGAGGCCGTCGCGCGTCGTGTAGGTCTTGAAGCGTCCCCCTTCGAAGCGGCTCAGGCCGCCGAGCGTGCCGACCCAGAGCACCCCGTTTAAATCTTCGTAGATGGTGCCGACGAAGTTGTCGGGCAGTCCCTCGGCGGTCGTGTAGGTCTCGAACTCATCATTCTTCAGGCGCGCGAGCCCGCCGCGCGTGCCGACCCAGAGCGCGCCCGCGCGGTCGGCGTAGATGGAGCGGACGAAGTCGTTCGGCAGCCCCTCGGCCGAGGTGTAGGTCGTGAACCTGCCGTCGCGCAGGCGCGAGAGTCCGTCGGGCGTGCCGACCCACAGCGCGCCGTCCGCGCCTTCGGCGAGCGAGAGGACGATGTTGCTCGCCAGCCCTTCGTCGGTCGTGTAGGTCTTGAAGCGCCCGTCCCTCAAGAGACTCAGGCCGCCGCCGTACGTCCCGACCCAGATGCCGCCCTGCCGGTCTTCGTAGATGGACTTGACGAGGTCGCTCGGCAGGCCCTCGCGCGTCGTGTAGGTGTTGAACTTCCTGTCCTTGAGCTGCGTCAGGCCCTCGGACTCCGTGCCGACCCAGAGGCTTCCTTCGGCGTCCTCGAAGATGGAGAGGATGATGCCGTCGGAGAGCCCGTCCTCCTCGCCCTTGAACGTCTCGAAGCGCCCGCCGCGCATGCGCGCGAGGCCGCCGGCCGTGCCGACCCACAGGTCGCCGCCGCTCCCTTTGCGGAGCGCCGTAACGCGGTCTGCGGGCAGGCCGTCAACGGTCGTGTAGGTTCTGACGGCCTCGCCGCGCAGGCACGAGAGGCCCGCGGGCGTGCCGAGCCACAGGCACCCTTCTTCGCCGCGCACGACGGCCGAGACGCCGCCCGGCGGCAGAACTGCGCTGACGTTCTCAAACTTCCCATCGCGGTAGAGGCTCAGGCCCGAGTCGGTCCCGACCCAGAGGTTGTCGGCCTCATCCTTCAAGTCTTCGGCGATGGCGAGCACGCCGCCGGCGGCAAGGCCGTCCTTCGCCGTGAAGCTTGTGAACCTGTCTTCGGCGTAGCGGCTCAGGCCGGCGGAGGTCGCGAACCAGACGGCGCCGTGCCGGTCTTCGTAGACGGTGGCCACGTCATCGCTCGCGAGGCCGTCGGCGGCGGTGAACGTTCGCCACTCGCCGTGATAAAGCCGCGTCGCCCCCGCGGCCGTGCAGACCCAAAGCACGTCGTCCGCCTTGCCCGCCACGAGCAGCGCGCGCACGTCGTTGCTCTTGAACGCGGGCGTGTTCTGCCGGTCGAAGATTTTGAAGGTGAGGCCGTCGAAGCGCGCGAGCCCCTCCTCGGTCGCGACCCAGACGTAGCCGTCCCGCGTCTGCGCGATTGAATGAACCGTGTTCTGCGGCAGGCCGCTGTCGGTCTGCCAGGCGCGGCGCGCGAACTCGGCGGCCGGGCGCTCGGGGTCGAGCCCGGCCGCGCCCCCCGCGCAGAGGAGCAGCACGGGGATGAGCAACTTGAGTGGGAGTGCGCTACACTTGTTGCGGCGGGACGTTAGGCGCATCGTCGAAGAAGAGCCCGGGCTTTTAAGAGCCGCCCTCGGACTTTGGGTCGGATTATAACGGAAGACGATTCCCGTCGCATTCATCTGTCGAGAGAAGACGCGAGCATTCGTCGGAGGAGCAGGATGAGGAACGCGAGACTCTACGCCGCCGTCGCGGTGCTAACCTTCGCGGCCGCGGCCGTGGTGGCGGCGGTGCCCGCGCGTTGGAGGACGGCCACGGCGGACGAGCTGCGCCGCGTCATCCCCACGCGCGCCCCCGTCATCAAGGAGAACATCGAGACCGAGTTCCGCACCGCCTCGGGCATCATCGACGGCCGCGGGCGCTACATCGCGGGCGTGGTGATGATTACGGCCGGCTACTCGGCCGAGGGCAAGTACTCGCACTTCTTCCTCACGCAGGCGCCGCTGCGCGTGGGCGAGCTTGACCTCCCGGCCGGGCAGTACGTCTTCGGCTACACGCGCGCGGGCGACGACTCGATCCGCGTCAGCTTCTACCGCGCCGCGACCGGCGAGGCGGTCGGCGAGGTGGAGGCGCGCCGCAGCACGCGCAAGGGCGTCGGCGTCCGCTCGCTCCTCATCAACCCGCCCGCCGGCGGGAGGGCCAACATTCAGATCGGTCGCTTCCTGCTTGAGTACCGCGTCGCCGATTAGATAGCGGTCAGTACCACCCGCGGTAGCGGGTGGGTCAGGCTTACGTGTTGATGCCCTTCTTAGTCAGGCGTACCCACCCGCTACCGCGGGTGGTACTGACCATCACGCTCTCAATCTAAAGTCGGGCCTGCGTCTCCAACTTTGCGCCCATGACAGGGGGGGCGGAGTTGTGTGCTAATACGCCCTCACGTTCTACCACGCGCTTTTCGTTCCGGAACAGGCGAACCCCTAATGAGAAAAAAGATACGGCAGGCGGCCGCGGTGCTCGCGGTCTGCGCGACGCTCCTGCTCTCTGCGCAGCTGGCCGCGGCGCGGCGGCAGTCTACGTCGGCCACGCTGCGCGGCGTCATCACAGACCCCAACGGCGCAGCCGTCCCCGGTGCGACCGTCACGACGAAGAATGTCGCGACCGGTGCTGTGCGCGAGACGCAGACGAACGACGAGGGTGCGTACTCGTTCCCGAACCTCCCGCCCGGCGATTACGAGGTGCGGGTCGAGGCAACTGGCTTCACCAAAGAGACCTCCGAGTCGCCCATCGCGCTGCGCGTCGGCCAGACCGTTACGCTCGACGTGCCGCTCAAGCCCAGCGGTCTTTACGAGATCGTCAACCTCGTCAGCTACGTGCCGCTCGTGGACACGCAATCCTCGAAAGTTGACCACGTCATCGACCAGCGCGAGATCGAGAACCTGCCGCTCAACGGCCGCAACTTCCTCGAACTTTCTCTGCTCACTCCCGGCAACGCGCCCGCGCCGAACTTCGACCCGACGAAGACGAGCACGGTGGTCATCTCTTCGGCCGGGCAGTTCGGCCGCGGCGGCAGCGTCGTCGTGGACGGCGCCGACACGAATGACGACGTGGTCGGCGGGGCGGTGCAGAACGTCTCGCAGGACGCCGTGCAGGAGTTTCAGATGGCGACGAATCGCTTCGACGCGCGGCACGGCCGCACGGGCTCGGGCATCGTCGGCATCGTGACGAAGCAGGGGACGAATGAGTTTCACGGCTCGGCCGCGGCCTTCTTCCGCGGGAGCCTCTTTCAAGGTCTGCCCGCCACCTTCGACCGCACGCTCGGCGACGACCCGCCCTTCGACCGCGAGCAGTATTCGTTCACCTTCGGCGGCCCTTTGAAGAAAGACCACGCGTGGTTCTTCGGGTCGCTCGAAGACCGCAACCAGGACGGCGCGGTGCTCGTCGGCGCGCGCGACACGGTGCGTCGCACCATCACGCGCACGTTCGCCCCGGCGCCGCTCGACGACCTGCTCTCGACCGAGCGCCTCGACTGGCAGTTGAACGACAGGAACCGGCTCGGCTTCCGCTACTCCGTCCAGCGCGAGGAGGACGTGTCGGCCAGCACGCTCATCCGCTCCATCGGCTCGGCCTCGCAGCGTCAGGCGAGCCGCAACCGCGCGCACTCGCTCCTCGCCAGCTACACGCACATAGTCTCGCCCTACAGCCTCAACGAGTTCCTCTTCAGCTACAGCACCTTCTCGAACACGACCGCGCCCGTCACCGAGGGGCCGCAGCTCACCTTCCCCTCCATCCAGGACGGCGCCTCCTTCCGCGTGCCGCAGGCGACGAAGCAGAAGCGCTTCCAGTTCTCCGACAACTTCGCGCACATCAGCGGCAACCACACACTCAACTTCGGCGGCGACGTTCAGCGCGTCCTCGCCGACTTCGACCTCGGCGTCTTCCGGCAGGGCCGCGTCGAGCTGATCGAGGACTTCCCGGACTTCGACCGCAACGGCGACGGCCGCGTGGACGACAACGACCTGCTCTTCGCCGTCACGCTGCGCAGCGCCTTCCCCGCGCGCTCGCTCACCATCCCCGACGCCGACAACACGCACCTCGCCGCCTACGCGCAGGACGACTGGCGCGTCTCGCCGCACCTCACGCTTAACCTCGGGCTGCGCTACGAGCTGGACACCGACGTGAAGAACGTCAGCCGCTACCCGGAGGAGATCAACCCGCTCGTGCTGCCCTTCCTGCGCGGCGACCGCAAGGCCGACCGGAACAACTTCGCGCCGCGCGTCGGCTTCAACTGGTCAACGGCAGATGAAGAGACCTCCGTCCACGGCGGTTACGGCATCTACTACGACCGCGTGACGCTCGAAGTCCAGTCGCTCGAACGCGGGCTCGACGGCCGCGCGCTGCCCATCGAGGTGAGGGCCGGCAACCTCTTCTTCATCGCGCCCGAGTGCCTCTTCAACCCCGCGTGCGGGCAGTTCCCGCCGCCCGCCCCGACGCTCGCCAACCCCTTCGCGGGCTTCCTCCTGCCCGGCGCGGGCGCGGGCGGCATCAACATCATCGACAACGGATTGCAGAACCCGACCGTCCAGCAGTTCGACCTCGGCGTGCAGCGGCAGCTCGGCGGCAACCTCGTCCTGCGCGCCGACTACCTGCACAACCTCGGCACGCACTTCATCATCGGCCGCACCATCGGCCAGGTCTTCAACCCCGTCGTCGGCGGCCCCGACTTCGTCAAGAACATCGAGTCGAGCGTGAAGACGAAGTACGACGGGCTGCTCGTGAGCTTCGAGGGGCGCCGCGCCGGCCGCTTCCAGTTCCGCGCCTCCTACACGCTCTCGAAGGCCTTCAGCTACGCGAACGACGACCAGATACCCTTCTCGAACGGCCCCGTCGACCCGACCAATTTGCAGCTCGAATACGGCCCCGTGCCGAACGACCAGCGCCACCGCTTCGCCTTCGCCGGCGTCTTCGAAGCGCCGTGGGGCTTGCGCCTCGCGCCGCTCTGGACGATAGCCTCGGGCGTGCCTCTGGACATCCTTCTGCCCGACGGCTCGGCGCGCATCCCCGGGCTCCAGCGCAACGCGGGCGGACGCCTCTTCCACACGGGCGCGGAGCTGAACGCGTACCTGACGCAGCTCAACGCGGCGACCGCAGACCCGACTCGCCGCCTGCCGCTCGTCCGCGACGACGCGCGCTTCAACGACTCGTTCAACTCGCTCGACCTGCGCCTCGCGCGCCCCTTCAAGGTCGGCGACCGCGTGACCATCGAGCCCATCGCAGAGGTCTTCAACCTCTTCAACGTGACGAACGTGCTCGGCGTCTCGAACGTCAACTACTCGGGCTACTCGAACGTGCTCGCGCGCGACAGCCAGGACGCTTCGAGCCCGGGCTTCCTGCGCTCCGACACCTTCGGCCGCCCCGTGACGACCGCCGGCGGCGTCTTCGGCTCCGGCGGCCCCCGCGCCTTCCAGTTCGCGGCGCGCGTGACGTTCTGAAGAAAATGATGAATGATGAGTGATGAATGAAGGGCAAGCCGCTTCTTATTCATCACTCATCATTCATCAATCCCTTATGACTGACTCCGGGCTCAGGCGGCAGATCGGGCTGGCGACGGCCGCGGCGGTCGTGGTGGGCGAGGTCGTGGGCGTCGGCATCTTTCTGACGCCGGCGGCGATGACGAAGTCTCTGGGCTCGCCGCTGCTGGTGCTGGTTGTGTGGCTTCTGTCGGGGCTGATGGCGCTCTCGGGCGCGCTCTGTTACGGCGAGCTGGCGGCGCGTTTCCCCGCGGCGGGCGGCGGCTACGTCTATCTGCGCGAGGCTTACGGCCCCGCGCTCGCCTTCCTCTACGGCTGGATGGTCTTCCTCGTGCTCGACCCGGGGCTCACGGCGGCGCTCGCCGTCGGCGCGGCCTCTTACGTCGGCTACGCCGCAGGGCTTCCGCCCGCGGGCGTGAAGGCGCTGGCCCTCGCCTCCGTGCTCGCGCTGGCGGCGGTCAACGCGGGCGGCGTGAGACTCGGCGGGTGGGTCGTGCGCTGGCTGACGATAGTGAAGCTCGCGCTGCTGCTCTTCATACTGGCGTGGGGTTTCGGGCGTGGGCTCGGTGACTGGTCGCACTTTGCGCCGTTGGCGGAGAGGCGCGTCGGCTCGCCGCCGTTGGGAGCGGCGCTGGCGGGCGGGTTCGTCTCGGCCTTCTTCTCCTTCGGCGGGTGGTGGGACTTGAGCAAGCTGGGCGGCGAGGTGCGCGACCCCCGTCGGACGCTGCCGCTCGCGCTCGTGCTCGGGGTGCTGGTCGTCACCGCGGTCTATGTCTTGACGAGCGCGGCCTTCGTCTACCTCGTCGCGCCGGAGCGCGTGACCTCGGGCGAGGCGTTCGCGGCGCAGGCGGGCGAGGCGCTCTTCGGCCGCGCCGGGGCGCTCTTCTTCACGTGCGTCGTGGTGGTCGCGGTGCTGGGGAGCCTCGCGGCCTACACGATCTCCGCGCCGCGCGTCTACTTCGCGATGGCGCGCGACGGCCTCTTCCTGCAAGCCGCGGCGCGGCTCCACCCGCGGACGGGGGCGCCCGTCCGCGCCGTCCTCATGCAGGCCGCGCTGGCCTCTCTGCTCCTGCTGCTCGGCACGTTCGACCAGATCATCTCGTACTTCCTCTTCGCCGTCGTGCTCTTCATCACGCTGACCGTCGCCGGCCTCTTCGTGCTGCGGCGCAGGGGCGAGCCGGCCGAGTACATGACGCCGTTCTATCCGCTGACGCCCGCCGTCTACCTGAGCTTGAGCGCGGGGCTCCTCTTCCTGCTCGCGGCCGGGAGCCCGCTCCAGGCGCTCGCGGGGCTGGGGGTGGTGGCGCTGGGGCTGCCCGTCTATTATCTTTTCTTTCGCAGGAGGGGAGAGTTCAGATGACCTGGATCAAGACCGTTCCTTTCGAAGAGGCGGACGAGAAGCTGCGCAGGGCGATGGAGTCGCAGCGCGGGCTCTACCCGGAAGAGTACGCCGTGCCCGTCCACCCGACGCCCGACGGCGCATCGTCGGGCATCGTCGCCTCGCACAGCCTCATCCCCGAGGCGCTCTATCACGCCTTCTCGACCTTCGGCGTGCTGATGTCGCCGGAGCTGCCCCTCAGCCGCGCCCGGCACGAGATGATCGCCACGGTCGTCTCGGCCGTGAACCGGTGCCACTATTGAATCGAGTCCCACGCAGAGTTTCTGCGTCGCGTCACGCTTGACGAAGAACTGGTTCGGGCGCTGCAAGAGGACTACACGACCGCGCCCGTCTCCGAGCCGGACCGCCTCATGCTCGACTACGTCGCGCAGCTCACGCGCGACGCCACGCGCATCACGCCCGCACACCACGCGCGCCTGCGCGAGGCGGGCTTCGACGACAAGGCGATACTCCAGGTTACCCTCATCGCCTCCTGGTTCAACTACATCAACCGCGTCGCCGACGCGCTCGGCGTCGGCCGCGACTAACAACGGGCTGGCAGATCACACGAACCTGTAATAACCTTGCGGCCGCCGCCGAGGCGGCCTGTGGAGGAACAGGGCTCATGAGGGACGGAACGGAACACGTAGGAAAGAGTTTCAAACCGGTCGTCACGGCGTTCGGCGCGCGCCGCCGTTCGGAGGGCGCTACGCTCCTCTGCGCGGTCACGGTCGCGGTGGCGCTCGGCGTCGCCTTCGGCATCTGGGTCAACGCGCGCCTGACCCCGCGCTCGTCCGCCGAAGCGTCAAGGCCGGCCCGCCTGTTGCCCGACGCACGCGCCTCCGAGCCCGCCGCGCCTCCCGCGCCCGCGGCGCAACCGTCGTCACCCTGCGACGGCTGCGAAACCGCTTCATTGGGCGAGGCGACTCCGGCGCGCGGCCCTGCCGACAAGTTGGCCGAGGCGCACACGGGAACAGATTCCGGGGCACCGAAAGGCGAAGCGCGTGAGGCGGCGCCGGACGCCGACACCACGCCGCGCCGTACCGACGAAGTCGCCGCTGTGAGTGACGAACCACCTCGCTTGAAGGGCTCGGAGGCCGTCGCCGCGGCAAGCCCAGACCCCTCGCGGCCCGTGGCGTGGGAGGTGACTTCGCTGCCGAAGGCGGGCCGCCGCGCCGCCGCGCGTGTGAACGTCGAGCACGGCGCCGCGCAGTCAGGGGAGAGGGCGGGCGGCGGGGCGCAGGCTCGGCCCGGGCCTTGCGCGCTCTACGCGAGCACGTCCTCGCTGAGCCTCCACGTGGGCGGAGCGGCCCCGCTCGTCCTCGGCGGGCCGGGCGAGGGTGTGCGCATCAACGTGAACACGCCCGACTGGTCGCAAATCGCGGTCATCTACGAAGGGCCGGCGGCGGGGCAGAACGGTTGGTTAAGATACTCCGTGAAATCGGTCGGCCGCAGGCCGGGCCTCTACACCGTGCACTTCTCCACGCCCTGCGGCTCGCAGACGATCTCGGTGACGGTCACGCACTGAAGACTCAATGCTGCCCCCTCCCCCTCCGACGTGTCCAACATCAAACAGCTCGGCACCTTCGACGTAGAGAACTACGGCGACCTGCTCTACCCACTCGTCTTCGGCCGCGCGCTCGCCGGGCGCGACCCGCGGCTGAAGTCGTGCGCCTACTCCCCGCTCGCGTGCGAAGCACCACAAGCGGCGGGCTTCGAGACGCGCGCCGCGCGCGACCTCTTCAAGCTGCGGCGCGCGGAGGTGGACGAGGGCACGGGTGTCGAGAGGTTGGTCGTCGGCGGCGGTGACATCCTGCGCACGGATCGCGACACGCTCGCCGCGCACTACGTGAGGGACGGCCGCTCGGGCGCGGGTCGTCTCGTGCGCGAGGCCGGCGCGGCCGGGGCGCTCGGCTACTTCGCGCTGCGCGGGCTCTCCGGGTGGAGGGCGGAGCGCCTGCGCGCGCGGGCTTTCGCGCGGCGCCATCTGGGTTACGCGGGCGCGGGGCCGTTCCTCGTCGACCCGGAAAAACTTCCCGGCGGCGGCGCGGTCTGCTACCTCTCGTGCGGCGTGCCGCACGACTTCGCGCCCGATGAAAGGGACGAGGTGGCGCACCTCTTCGAGCGCGCGCGGTTCGTCTATCTGCGCGACGAGCAGTCGGCGGAGAAGCTGCGGCGCTGCGGGGTGCGGCGCGAGCTGCGCGTCGCGCCCGACCTGGCCGTCCTGCTCGGCGGGCAGCTCGAACGCGCGGCCGAGTCGGCGAAGGGGCGCGCCCTGTTGGCGGGGCTCGGCGTGAGCGCCTCCGCTCCCGTCCTCTGTTTTCAAAGCAAGCCCTATCCCGGCTTCGACGCCGGGGAGGTCGCGCGCCAGCTCGCGCGCTACCGGCAGAGGACGCGGGCGGAGGTCGTCCTGCTCCCGCTCGGCCGCTGCCACGGCGACGAAGAGTTTCTACGCCTCGTCGCGCAGGCTTCGGGCGGCGCTTTCAAGTACGCCGGCGCCCGCACGGTCTCCGACGCCGTCTCGCTCATCGCCGCCTGCGACCTCTTCGTCGGCACGAGCCTGCACGGCAACGTCACCGCCTTCGCCTTCGCCGTCCCGCACCTCTTCGGGCCGCTGCCGGCCGACAAGACCGAAGGGTTTCTGCGCTCGGCCAATCTGCCCCTCTCGCTCAGACTGGAATCGTGGGACGAGCTGAACGAGAAGGCGGACCTGGCCGCGGGACTCGGCTCCGACTTCTTCGCCTTGCGCGCGGCCGAGGCGCGGACGACGGTCTCGCGCACCGTTGACGAGTTGTTGGACGCGCTGCTCGCTTGACGGCGAATCGCCGGGCGGGGGAGATTAGGCAGGATGATCGATCTGACGAAGCTCACGCCCGACGCGCTCGCGCGCGAGCCCTACAACTGGGCCTTCGTCGGCGGGCTCTTCTCGCCCGCGGATGCCTCGGCGCTCGCGCGCACGTTCCCGCGCGACCACTTCAAAACGATAGGCGGCTACGACGGCGAGAAGGGCTTTCAGTACGAAGCGCGCTCGCTCGTCGGGATGGGTGCGACAGAGGCCACGCACGCCGGGCGTCTGAGTGAGCCGTGGCGCAGGCTGATGGCGGAGCTTTTGTCGGGCGAGTACCGCGCGGCCGTTTCAAGGGTGACGGGGCTGGACGTGTCGGGGCTCTGGATGGAGGCGAACGTCTCGCACTACGGCGAGCGCGCGTGGCTCGGGCCGCACGTAGATCTTGAGGACAAGGTCGTGACGCACGTCTTCTACTTCAACGAGGTGTGGGCCGAGCAGGACGGCGGGTGCCTGACCGTGCTGCGCTCCGGGGACATGAAGGACGTGGTGAAGATTGTCGCGCCGCGCGTCGGCAACTCGGCCGTGCTGGTGCGCTCGCAGAACTCTTGGCACGCCGTCTCGCCCGTGCGCGAGGGCTGCCGCACGTCGCGGCGCAGCCTGGCCGTCACCTTCTACCGCCCCGGCTCACTCAGCACGATGTGGCCCGAGGGTGACGCGACGCCGCTCCACGACTACGACTCGAAGCTCCACAAGCTCGGCGAGTGGGCGCGCGGCGTCCGGCGCCGGCTCGCGCGCTGAGGGAAAGCCCGCAGCCGTCTCAGTCGCTCGCCGCCATGGCCGCGAATCCGTCGCGCCGCGCCACCCCGAACTCCTCTTCGTCGTCCGCCTCCGCGGCCCACGGGTGCCGGAACTTCTCGGGCCGCCGCGCCGCGCTCCCCTCCATGACGTCCCTGTAAAATTCGGTCAGCAGCGGCATCACCACCTCGCCCGTGAAGAGTCGCAGGTACTGCTCGCGCGCCGCGTGCCCCATCGAGCGGCGTAGCGCCGGGTCTGCGGCCAGCCTTCGCATCGCCTCGCCGAGCGCCGCCGTGTCGCCGGGCTGGACGAGAACGCCGGCCTCTTCGGTGACGATGTCGGGTAGGCCGCCGACGGCGGTAGCGATCACGGGGCGCCCGTGCGCCATCGCCTCGATGACGACGTTCGGCGTCCCCTCCGTCAGCGAGGGGTGGACGAACACGTCTATCTCGCGCATGAAGCGGCCCCGCTCTTCGAAGGTGGTGTAAGTCCCGACGAGTCGGGCCGCCTTTTCGAGCCCGTGGCGGCGGAGCGCGGCCGTGATCCGTCGATGCTGTGACCCCTCGCCCGCGACCCTCGCCTCGACCGCGGGGCGTCCGCCGCGCGCGGCCGCGGCGAAGCCCTCGACGAAGTCGAGCGGCCCCTTCAAATGTTCGAGCCGCGAGGCGAAGCCGAAGAGAACCGGCGCGCCGGGCGGCCGCGGCGCGGGCCACTCGCCCGCGGCCGTGTCGGGAGCGATGAGCGGGACGACGCGCGGCGTCTCGTTCAGCGACGCCAGTCGGCGCATCGCGCGCGCGAGCCGCGGCGAGAGCGTAGCGACGCCCGCGCAGAGCGGCAGCACCTTGACGAAGCGCTCGTAGACCTCCTCGAAGCCGGGCGGGTGGAAGGGCGTGCCGACCTCCTGATAGACGACCGGGACTCCGGCCGCGTGCGCGGCGCGGATGAGCATCACGGCGCCCGGGTCGGGCGTGATGACGTGAACCACGTCGGGGCGGAGGGACGCGAGGCGTTCGCGGAAAGCGTCGTGGTACCGCTGGAGAAGCTCGTGAACGACGCGGCGCGATTTGGCGCGTAGCAGCTCCCGCGTGGGCGGAAAGGCGCGCATCGTCGCCAGTGCCATCCTGCGCCCGGCGGCGAGCGAGGCGGTGAAGCGCGGCGAGGCCAGCGCAGAAAGGGGCACGCCCGCCGCGGCGAGACGCGCGGCCAGCGGGTCGCTTTCGGTGGGCGGTTGGACGAGCAGGACGGACGCCTCGTGCCCTGCTGCCTTCAGCCCTATCGCGTAGTTGACTGCTATCTCGTCCGCTCCGCTGATCGGCCCGGCGAAGCTGTTCTTACAGAGGAGGATTCTCATCGTCCGTCGTTCGTCGGCACCTCCCGCGCTTGCCGGGCCGCGGCCGCCAACATTTTTCTCCCGAAGGCAACAGGGTACATCTCCGCCCCCGCGAGCGCCACCCGCAGCAAGGCGCGCACCCGCCCGGCCTTCAGTCCCTCTGCCGCCTCCCACACGAGCGCCTGCGCCTCGCGCTCGGCGAAGAGGCGCGCCGCGCACCGCCGCGCCTCTTCGCCCGCACGCAGGGCGCGCGGCAGCCGCAGCCACTTCTCTTGGTGTAGCCGGCGCGCGCGCCGGTGGAGCAGCTCGGGGCGCGACGTGAGCTGACCCGAC
The DNA here is from genome assembly GCA_045807865.1 of Pyrinomonadaceae bacterium. Taxonomy (GTDB): domain Bacteria; phylum Acidobacteriota; class Blastocatellia; order Pyrinomonadales; family Pyrinomonadaceae; genus QHXN01. The sequence continues at coordinate 42,231 of JBJMGP010000226.1, read as the reverse complement.
GTGCTCGTCGGCCGCCTCCACACGGCCGAGGCCGGGCGTCCGTCGGCGACGACGGGGTAAAGCTCCGCGATGCGCACCCACAAGTCCCAGTCCTCGACGCCGAGCGCATCCTCGTCGAGCAGCCCCACCTTCAAGAGGCACGCGCGGCGGAAGAGGGCGGCCGGGCACGGGACGAAGTTACGCGACAACAACTCCCAGAAAACGTCCCCCTGTGGACACGCCTCGGGGTACGAGCCGCCGACGGGGCGCCCGTCGCCGTCGGCGTAGAGGGCGCGGCCGTAGACCACGCCGGCCCCCGGGTTCGCTTCGAGCGCGGCCGCCTGCGCGTCGAGCGAGCCGGGCAGGCGCAGGTCGTCGTCGTCGAGAAAGCAGACGTACTCGGAGTCGCTGGCGACGAGGCCGACGTTGCGAGCGCCGCCGGGGCCGAGTCTGCGGCGCACGCTCAGGCAGCGCACGCCGAGTCGGGCGCAGACCGCACGGGTCTCGTCCTCCGACGCATCGTCGACGACCAACACCTCGACGCCGTCGCCCGCGCTCCGCGCACTCTCGACCGCGCGCGGCAGCAGCGCCGCGCGGTTGCGCGTGGCGATGATGAGGCTGACTGCGGACATTCTGACTCTGAAAGGGGCGCGCCCGCGCCGCGTCTCAACCGGCGCGGGCCGGCGGGTCTGGCCGTCTTGATGTGCGAGAGTTGAGACCGCGCCATAATACGCGAAAGTGGGTCGGGCGCGCAGCCCAGAGCGGCTGGATGCGGAGCGCGGCGAGAAAGTTCGAGGCGGCGAACCGGAAGGCCCCGTGCGGCAGCTGTTCGGCCGCGCGCCAGCTCAGCGTGTCCGCAACCCGCCGGCGCGTTTCGTGGCGCGCGGCACGCCGGCGCGCGGCCGTCGCGGCGCGCGCGCGCGGGAGCAAGAGCAGCTTCCGCTGATGACGGACGGCGGCGAGCATGTGTCGGCCGAGCGCCGAGGAGCCCTGACCCGAGTCCGGCGTCGGGCTGCGGTAGACGCAGACGGGGCGCGCGTCGAGCACGGCGGGGCGCGACTCGGCGAGCCGCGCCCACATATCCCAGTCGTCGATGCCGGGGATGTGCGGGTCGAAGAGGCCGACCTCCAGCACGCAGCTCTTGCGCACGACGACCGAGGAAGGAATGAGGTGGACGCCCAGCCCGACGACCTGCCAGAAGATGTCGCCGCTCGGCGCGCCCGGGGCGGCCGTCTCGCCGGTCGGGACTAAGTCCTGGTCTGCGAGCAGCACGCCGCCGCCGACGAAGGCCGCCTCGGGCTCGGCCTCCAGCAGCGCGAGCTGCAAGTCGAGTGAGCCGGGCAGGCGCAGGTCGTCGTCGTCGAGGAAGGCGACGTACTCGCACGTGCTGGCGAGCAGCCCGACGTTGCGCGCCCCGGCGACGCCCTGATTGTGTTCGAGCCGCACGTGCCTGACGCCGCCGAGGCCGCGGCAGACCTCGGCGGTCTCATCCGTCGAGGCGTCGTCAACGACGATCACCTCCACGCCACTCCCGGCCCCGCGCGCGCTCTCCACGCACCGCGGCAGCATGTGCGGCCGGTCGAAGGTCGGGATGATGATGCTGACTCTCGGCCGGCTCATTGCTGCGTATCTTCGTCCGACTGCCTGCCTGCGGGCGCGGCCTCGGGCGCGCGGCCGACGCCCAGCGAGTCGTAGTTGAGCGCGGCGTTGAAGAGCAGGAAGAAGGAGCCCTGTGTCTGGTGGCGCCACATCGGGTTGATGGCGAAGAGCAGGACGTGGCCTTTGCCCAACGGCACGTCCACGACGGCCGGCGTGTTCGCCAACTCCGACCCGCCCGCGAGCATCCCGCTCACCAACAGGTTCTTCTCGTCCGCGGCGAAGCGCAGCACCACCCTTGGACGCTGCGCGGGCGGCATGTAGAAGGGGCTCCGCTGCTGCTGCCGCTGCTCGTCGTTGGGCTGCTCCTCGGCCGCGCGGCCGGGCGGACGCCTCGGCGCGGGAGACGCCTGCGGCATGGCCTGCACCACGTCCGGGTCTGAGAGGGTGCCGCGCCCCGAAGGCCGCCCCGTCGCGCCGGACGCCGGCGGGCCGCCCTCGCCCCCGCCTCCGCCCCCACCGGCCGCCGCGACCTGCAAGACCGGCGACTGGTTGAAGTAGACGGGCAGAGTCTCGCCGTAGCCGTATGCGACGGGGCTCCGGCGGTCGGCGAAGGTCGCGTTGTAGATGGAGCCGCGCGCCTGCAACTGAGTCGTGTCGCGCACCGCGACGCCCGAGACCAGGCCGTAGTCGATGGGGATGCGCGCGTTGCTCGTCACCGCGACGAAGAGGCCGCCCTCTTCGATGAACTTCTGAAGGTTGTTCAGTCCGACCAGCCCCATCCCGCCGCGCATGTCGTCGGTCTGGTCGGGGGAGGTGCCGAAGTTGGGCGTCAGCTCCGACTGCTTCCACGGTATCGGCTCGCCGCGCATCGGCAGCCCCGCCACGACCTGCTGCGCCGAGCCTCCCACCGGCGGGTAGATGATCACGTCGAAGCGCCCGCGCAAGGAGGGGGTGTCGCGCAGCACCTGGTCGGAGATGTACGTGTAAGGAACCTGGTACCGGTCGAACTCGACGCGGTACCAGCCCTCGTTCTGTGTGTTGATCCAGCTGTGCACGATGGCGATGCGCGGCACGGGCATCTCGTGCGTCTTGACCGTGGGAGGTTGTGCGGCGGCGTAAGCCGTCAGCCCCAACTCCGTGACGGCGGCCTCCAACCTCTGACGCAGGTCGGACGGGTTGCCCTCGCCTTTGATGACGAAGGAGCCGGCGTTGAACTGGCGGTCGCCGACTTTGAAAGACTCTTCGGCGGCGGCCATCCGTACGTCGCTCAATCTGAAGCGGAGCGTGGCGAGCGTGTTGTCGGTGTTGTGGTTGATGACGAAGTTCGCGCCGGAGCCTTCGACGCGCCCGCGCACCGACGCGTCCGCCCCGACCAGCGTCATCGGCACTTGCAGGACGCTCTGGTCGGTCACGCGCACCGTCTTGATGTTGCGCATCGCGCCGAGCGTCCAGCCCGTGTCGTCGTAGGGGCGCGGGTCGGAGACGTTGTAGAACTGCGTGTCGAGCAGCATGTCGGCCATGCGCGAGTAGGGCTGATCCATCCGCACGACAAAGGAGCCGGACGAGAACTTCTGCCCGCCGACCGTGAAGTCGTTCTTCGCAGCGTGCACCTCGACCCCCATCAGCCGCAGCAGGTTGACGGCGTCGGCCACCTCGACGGGGCGCGGGTCGTCCGCGGGCAGCACGTACGCGGCCGGCCCTTCGTTGGCCGCCTTCGCCACCGAGCGCTTGCCCTTCAGGTAGAAGTTGTTCAGGAAGCGCTCCCTGTGCTCCGAGACGAAGTGCATCGCGAAGAGGATGGCCGACTCCTGCATGTTGACGTTGTTGCGCAAAGACCACTTCACGCGCGGGAGCGGCGGGTTCGGCCGGAACCAGTCGCGCCCCGCCTCGGCCCTTACCGTCCTGTCCATCGTGTCGGCGCCGCCGTTGCCGAACGTCTCGTAGAAGCGCCCCACCGCGTTGTGGCCATTGGCGACGTAGAACATGTAGTTCGGCGCCCAGCCGTCGTAGAAGCCGTGCGTCCAGACGCCGGGCACGCCGCGCTTCGTCATCTCTTCAATCTCGTGGTAGGCGAGTATCTGCCATTCGTCCACGACGATGGGGTCGAGCCAGGCGTTGTACGGCCCCGTCCCCGTCGAGGTGTAGAGGAACGGCACCGACTCGTGCAGGTCGTGGAGGATGGCCGGGTGCCATTCGAGGAAAGTCTTCATCATGTTGCGCGTGAGCGCGAGCGCCATCCCCAGGCCGTCGCGGTTGTTGTCGTGCGCGACATACTTGCCCCAGTAGACGAGCGGCGGCACGGCCCGGTTCGGGTTGGCCGTGCGGTAGTTGTAGAGGTCGACCATCTTGTCGCGGCCGTCCACTTCGAGCACCGGCGTGATGAGCACGACGACGTTCTTGCGGATGTCGCGGATGAAGGGCGACTCCTCGACGGCGAGGCGGTAGGCCAGCTCCATCAGCATCTCGGGCGAGCCGGTCTCGGGCGAGTGGATGGAGCCCGAGGCCCAGTAGAAGACCTTGCCCTCGCCGACGAGCTTCTGCGCCTCGGCCTCGCTCAGCCCGCGCGGGTCGGCGAGGCGCGCCGTAATCTCCTTATAACGATCAAGCCGGGCGATGGCCGCCTCGTCGCCGACCGCGACGAGGAGCTGCTCGCGCCCTTCCTCGGACTTCTCCGGCGCGCCGAAGACCTTGACGCGCGGGCTCGTGCGCTCAAGCTCCCGGTAGTAACGGTAGAGCTCTTTCGTATGCGTGAGCTTGCCCGGCGCGCCGACGACGTAGCCGAGCACCTTGTCGGGCGAGGGCACGCGCGCGTCGGCGGGCAGGTGGTCTACGAGTTCGGTCAGGAAGTACTTCTCGGTCGTGTACTCTTTAATCCTGGCCGCGTAAGCGTCGTCGGCCTTCTGCTGCGCGAGCGTCGGCGGGGCACAGGCGAGGGCGAGCGCGAGCGCGCAGAAGAGTAGCCGGCCGGCGGGTTTGCCAACGAGGTACATGGTCTCCTCCGTAAACTGTCCGCGGTGTCTTTGGGCGTGCGCCACGCATGTTACGTGCGCGCGCCGCCTGAGTAAAGCCCGCCCGGGTCAGACACTCGCGGCGCCCCGAAGAGGGATGTTACAATCCCCGACTTAAGATGAGCGCGCGCGCGAACGACAACAACAATAACAACGGCATCAACGACCTGATGGTCGCGGCCTCGCGCGGCGACCTCTCGCGCGTCGAGGCGCTGCTGCGCGAGGGCGCCGACCCGAACGCCAGCGACGCCTTCGGCCAGACGGCCTTGATGTACGCCGCCAGCGCCGGCCACCAGCAGGTGGTCGAGGAGCTGATCGACGGCGGCGCCGACGTGGAGACGCGCAACCGCAATCAGAAGTCGGCCGCCGACCTCGCCGACGCCCGCGGCCACGCCGCCCTCGCCGCCTTGCTCAAGCACGCGCGACTCTTCCTCGCCGCGCGCGACGGCGACGTCGCCAAGCTCAACGAGCTGCTCGACTCGGGCATAGACCCGAACGCGCTGCTGCGCGACGAGTGGACGGCGTTGATGATCGCCTCGCTCAACAACCACCCGCAGGTCGTCTCCGCCCTGCTCCGGCGCGGCGCCTACGCCGACGCGCAGAACGCGACGGGGTGGACGGCCTTGATGATCGCCGAGCGCAAAGGGCACGCGGAGGTCGCGCGCCTGCTCAGGTACGGCAGGGTGGAGAAGCCGCTCCCGTCGCTCATCACCTCCTCGACTCCCGGCGCCGACGGGAAGCAGCTTGACCTCTCAGACTTTCCCGAAGAGAGTTCGTCCGAGTTCCCGGAACAGATCAAGGACTGACCGCGCGCCGTTCGCCAGATGAAGAGACACCTCGAAAAGATTCTTCTCCTCGCGGCGGCCCTCGTGTGCTGCTGCTCGGTCGCCGGGGCTCAGGACGAGCCGTGCCGTCTGGAGCGCGCGGTCGCGCCCGACTACGGCGGCGTGACGCTCGGCATGAAGGTGGGGGAGCTGGCGCAGATGTTCCCCGGCTCGGAGGATTTGCAGAAGGGGACACAGCAGGGTGCGTCCGATGCGTCGAAGCCGTTCGTCGCGTCGCTCGGCGGGTTGGAGTTGAGCCTGCGGAAGGAGCAGTTCGGCGACGTGAACGAGCTGAGGCTGACCTTCCTCGGGGGCACGCTCCAACGCATCGACGTGCGCTACCGCCAGCCCGTGCCCTGGCACGAGGTGACGACATTCTCGGCGCAGGCGTCGAAGCAGCTCGCCGTCCCGGCGGACTCGTGGGGCGAGCCCAGCTCGGACGCGGAGAAGCAGTCGCGCGTGCTCGACTGCCGCGGCTTCAGCGTCGTCGTCCGCATCGACAGGGGAGGCCCGAGCACTCTCAGCATCGTGGACACGGCCGCGGCGAAACAGGACTCGGCGGGCTCGGCACCCGCGAAGGCGGAGCCGGCGCCCAAGCAGCGTAAACCGCGCAAGGGTCGCGGCGGGAAAGGAAAGACGGGTTGAAAGAGAAGGTAGTCAAGACGGAAGAGGAGTGGCGCCGGACGCTCACGCCCGAGCAGTACCGCGTCGCGCGGCAGAAGGGCACGGAGCGACCTTTCACGGGCGAGTACTACAGGAACAGGGAGGCCGGCGTCTACCTCTGCGCGGCCTGCGGCGCGGAGCTGTTCACGTCCGAGGCGAAGTTCGACTCGGGCTGCGGCTGGCCCAGCTTCTACGAGCCGAAGGAGGGCGACAACGTCCGCACGCAGCTCGACACGAGCCACGGCATGGCGCGGACCGAGGTGCTGTGCGGGACCTGCGACTCGCACCTCGGCCACGTCTTCGACGACGGCCCGCGCCCGACGGGCCAGCGCTACTGCATCAACTCGGTCGTGCTCAAGCTGAAGAGGCCGGGCGAAGAGAGTTCGGAAGAGAGTTCATGAAAGCGAAGCTCTCGACCTTCGTGCTCTCGCTCGCGCTGGCCCACATCTGTGCGAGCTTCGCGGCGGGGCAGACGACAGTCGAGGTCAAGTCTCTCGCCGCGCGGCTCGGCTACCCCGCGGACGCGAAGCTCTTAATCGTCCACGCCGACGACCTCGCCGCGGCGCACTCGGTCAACGCCGCGACCTTCAAGGCGTTCGAGACCGGCCTCGTCAGCTCTGGAAGCGTCATGGTGCCGTGCCCCTGGCTGCCCGAGGTCGCGACGTACGCGCGCAGTCACCCGGACGCAGACCTCGGCCTACACCTCACGCTCACTAGCGAGTGGAAGACCTACCGCTGGGGCGGCGTCCTCTCGAAAGAGCGCGCGCCCACGCTCTACGCTTCGGACGGCTACCTCTACCCGACCGAGGACGTGGCCGCCGCGCACATCGACGTGCGCGAGGCCGAGGCCGAGATCCGCGCGCAGATCGAGCGCGCTCGCTCGTTCGGGATTCGCCCGACGCACCTCGACTCGCACATGCGCACGCTCTACACGACGCGCCCGCTCTTCGAGATGCTTCTGCGCGTGGCGCGCGAAGAGCGTCTGCCCGTGATGGTCTCGCGCGAGTGGTTCGCGCAGGCGCCCTTCCTCCCCGCCGCGCTCGGCCCCGACGGCCTGGTCGTAGACCGCGTCCTCGGCGCAGACCCTTCGGTCCGTCCCGAGCGCTGGGCCGAGTTCTATACCGACTTGATTAAGAACCTGAAGCCGGGCGTGACGGAGCTGATCGTCCACCTCGCCCACGACGACGAGGAGATGCGCGCCGTCACGCAAGACCACCCCGACTGGGGCGCCGCCTGGCGACAGCGCGACTTCGACTTCGTCACCGGGGGCGGGTTCCGCCGGCTCCTCAAAGAGAATAACGTCAAGCTCATCACCTGGCGCGAGATAGGGAAGCTGCTCGCTAAGTCGTAAACGCCGCGTCAGCGGCACTTGAATGTAGCCCGGCCTTTCAAGGCCGGGTTCAGGTGTTCGAGATGTTGCCGCGTCGCGTCAGCGACGCCTGAATATAACGGATGGTTCGGGCGTCGCTGACGCGACGCGGCGTGTTGTTAACGTTCGTCGGCCCCGGCCTTGAAAGGCCGGGCTACATTCAGACGCCGCTCCGCGGCGGAGATGGGTGCGGCCTTCAGTTCAAATGGCGGAAGAGAAGAAGAAGAGAAAGATTTCGCCGTCGCAGGCGTGGCGCGACGCGAGGGAGCTGGTCTGGGCTCACCGTTCGCGCCTGGCGCTGGGGATGGCGTTGATGCTCGTCAACCGTCTGGTCGGGCTGGTGCTGCCGGCCAGCTCGAAGTACCTGGTTGACGAGGTCATCATCAAGCACAGGGGCGAGCTGCTCACGACCATCGCGCTCGCGGCGGGCGCGGCGACCGTCGTGCAGGCCATCACGTCGTTCACGCTCTCGCAAGTCCTGGGCGTCGCCGCACAGCGCGCCATCACCGAGATGCGCAAGAGCGTGCAGGCTCACGTCGCGCGCCTGCCCGTCCGCTACTTCGACTCGACGCAGACCGGCGTCCTCATCTCGCGCGTGATGTCGGACGCCGAGGGCATCCGCAACCTCGTCGGGACGGGGCTCGTCCAGCTCATCGGCGGCCTCGTCACCTCGCTCATCGGGCTCTGCGTGCTCTTCTACCTGAGCTGGCGCCTGACCTCCATCACGCTCGTCGCGCTCGCGGCCTTCGGCGCGGTGATGTCTCTGGCCTTCTCGCGGCTGCGCCCGCTCTTCCGCGAGCGCGGGCAGATCAACGCCGAGGTGACGGGGCGGCTGGCCGAAAGTCTGGGCGGCATCCGCATCGTCAAGGCCTACTCGGCCGAGCGGCGCGAGACGCTGACGTTCGCGCGCGGGGCGCACCGCCTGTTCCGCAACGTGGCGCGCTCGATGACGGGCGTCTCGGGCGTGACGGCCTTCTCGACCGTCATCGTCGGCGGCATCGGCGTCATCCTCACGCTCGTCGGCGGCCGCGCCGTGCTCGCCGGCCAGATGACGCTCGGCGACTTCTTCATGTACATCTTCTTCACGGCGCTCGTCGCCGCGCCGCTCGTCGAGATCGCCGCCATCGGGACGCAGATCACCGAAGCCTTCGCCGGCCTCGACCGCATCCGCGAGATCAAGCGCATGGCGACCGAGGACGAGGGCGAGGAGGGCAGAGAGCCGCTCGGCGAGGTCGCGGGGAAGATCGAGTTCGACGACGTGACCTTCGAGTATGAAGAGGGCGCGCCCGTCCTGCGCGGCGTCTCTTTCCGCGCGCCGGCCGGGACGACGACCGCGCTCGTCGGCTCCAGCGGGTCGGGGAAGAGCACGCTCATCGGGCTGGTGATGGTCTTCAACCGCCCCCTCTCGGGCCGCGTGCTGGTTGACGGCCGCGACCTCTCGACCGTCCGTCTGAGAGACTACAGGGAGCAGCTCGGCGCGGTCTTGCAGGACAACTTCCTCTTCGACGGCACCATCGCCGACAACATCGCCTTCTCGAACCCGCACGCGACCCGCGGGCGGATCGAGGCCGCGGCGCGCGTCGCACACTGCGACGAGTTCGTGAAAGGATTTGCCGACGGCTACGACACCATCGTCGGCGAGCGCGGCGTCAAGCTCTCGGGCGGGCAGCGGCAGCGCGTCGCCATCGCGCGGGCCATCCTGGCCGACCCGAAGATTCTGATTCTCGACGAGGCCACGTCGAGCCTCGACAGCGAGAGCGAGGCGCTGATTCAGGACGGCCTGCAAACGCTCCGGCGCGGGCGCACGACCTTCGTCATCGCGCACCGCCTCTCGACCATCCGCAGCGCCGACCAGATACTCGTCCTCGAAGAGGGGCAGATCGTCGAGCGCGGCACGCACGAGGAGCTGCTCGCCGCGGGCGGGCGCTACCGCCAGCTCCACGACAAGCAGTACCGTTTCGAGCGGAACCAGTTCATCAACCCCGGCGAGGACTTTACGCCCGAGCCGCCGAAGGCCGTCGCCGCGCCCCCCGTGCCGACGAACCTGTAGAAGGAGAGACGCACGTGGCAGACGTTCCCCAAGCTTACGACAACCACACGCGCTGGCACGCGCCCTTCCACTTCTTCGTGGCCCCCGTGCTGTTGACGAACGTCATCGTGGCCGTCGTTCAACTGGTGCGCGACCCCGGCCTGGATAGGGGTTGGTGGCTCGTCGTCTCAATCGCCTTGCTGGTGTTGGCCGCGCTCGTCAGGCTCAACCCTTTGAAGGCGCAGGACAGAATCATCCGGCTCGAAGAGAGCCTGCGTTACTATCAGCTCCTGCCCGAAGAGCTCGCGAGCCGCGCCGCGTCGCTCACGAGCGCGCAGACCGTCGCGCTGCGCTTCGCGCCTGACGAGGAGCTGGAGGGGCTCGTCCGCGAAGTGCTCGCGGGCCGGCTCACGAAGCCCGGCGAGATCAAGCGCGCCATCAAGAACTGGCGCGCGGACACCTTGAGGGTCTGAAGCATGTTCGTCGGGCAGGTCAGAGAGGTCTGGCGCTATCCTCTGAAGTCGATGGCCGGCGAGCGGCTCTCGACGGCGTCGGTGGGCACGCGCGGGCTGTGGGGCGACCGCGGGTGGGCCTTGCGCGACGAGGCGGCGGGCGAGATTCGCGGCGCGAAGATGAGCCCGGCGCTCATGCTCTGCGCCGCGCGCTACCGCGCAGAGCCCGCGCCGGAAGGCGACCCGCCGCACGCGGAGATCACGCTCCCCGACGGCACGGAGACCTCGACGGACGACCCGAAGATCAACGGGCTGCTGTCGGAACTCGTCGGGCGCAGGGTCACGCTCTGGCCGATCCAACCGGCGAGCGACCGCGCGCACTACCGGCGCGCGATGCCGGCCGCGCGCGTCCTGGGTCTCCTGAGCCGCTCGCGCAACTTCCGGCGGCTCGCCATCGGCGCCATGCGGCTCACGGGAAAAGATAGAGAGCTGCGCGAGGACTTCGGCCGCGAGCCGGGCGAGCCCCTGCCCGACCTCTCGCTGCTCCCCGCCGAAATCTTCGAGTTCACCTCGCCGCCCGGCACGTACTTCGACGCCTTCCCCGTCCACCTCCTCACGACCGCCTCGCTCGCGGCGCTCGCGCGCCACGCGCCCGACGCCGCCTGGGACGCGCGCCGCTTCCGCCCGAACTTTCTGGTCGAGACGGCCGCGGGCGTCGAAGGTTTAGTCGAGGCGGACTGGGGCGGGCGACACCTGCGCGTCGGCGGACTCCGCCTCAGGTGCGAGCTGCCCGCGCCGCGTTGCAGCATGACCATCCAGGCGCAGGCCGGCCTCCCCAAAGACCCGCGCGTGCTGCGCACGATAGTCAAACAGGCGGGGCAGAACCTCGGGCTCTACGCCAACGTCGAGTCGGCGGGCCGCGTCTCGGTCGGGGACGAGGTCGAGCTACTCTGAGTCGCCCGCAAGCGTCTAAGGGTGATGAGACAACTGAGCGAGATTCCTTTCTCCGTCCTCGACCTCGCGCCCGTGCCCGAAGGCTCGGGCGTGGCCGACTCTTTCCGCAACACTTTAGAGCTGGCGCGCCGCGCGGAGGCGCTCGGCTACCGGCGCTTCTGGCTGGCCGAGCACCACAACATGCGCGGCATCGCCAGCTCCGCGACCGCCGTGCTCATCGGCCACGTCGCCGGAGGCACGAAGAGCATCCGCGTCGGCTCGGGCGGCGTGATGCTCCCGAACCACTCGCCGCTCGTCGTCGCCGAGCAGTTCGGCACGCTCGAAGCGCTCTACCCCGGCCGCATCGATCTGGGCCTCGGTCGCGCGCCCGGCACCGACCAGCTCACGATGCGCGCGCTCCGTCGAAACTTCACGGCCGCCAACGAAGACTTCCCGCGCGACGTGGCCGAGCTGCGCGCATACTTCGCGCCGTCGCGACCCGGACAGTTGGTGCGCGCCGTGCCCGGCGAAGGACTCGGCGTGCCGCTGTGGCTCCTCGGGTCGAGTCTCTACAGCGCGCAACTCGCGGCCGAACTGGGGCTGCCCTTCGCCTTCGCCTCACACTTCGCCCCCGACTATCTGCTGCACGCGCTCGAAGTCTACCGCGAGGGCTTCCGCCCCTCCGCAGAGTTGCAGGAGCCCTACGCGCTGGCGTGTCTGAACGTCTTCGCGGCCGAGACGGACGAAGAGGCGCGCCGCCTCTACACCTCGCTCCAACAGGCGTTCGTCAACCTGCGCCGCGGGCGGCCCGGCAAGCTCCCGCCGCCGCTCGACGCGCTCGAAGGCTTTGCGTCTGAACTGGAGCTGGCCGGCGTCGAGCACGCGCTCCGCTACTCGGTCGTCGGCTCGGCCGAGACCGTGCGCGCGGGTCTCGAAGCGTTCGCCGGGCTGACGCGCGCCGACGAGCTGATGCTGACCTCGCAAATCTACGAACACGCGGCGCGCCTGCGCTCCTTCGAGATCGTGGCCGCCGTGCGCGACCGCGGCGCCGCCGCCAACGTGTTGTGAGGAGCGCGCCACACTCCCGCGAAGAAACTTCCGCGGGGGAAGGGGTACAATGTCTCCATGATTAAGACGGACGGATACGCCGCGCCGAACGCGGGCGCGACGCTCGAACCCTTCTCGTTCCAGAGGCGCGACGTGGGGCCGCGCGACGTACTCATCGACATACAGTACTGCGGGGTCTGCCACTCCGACATTCATCAGGTGCGCGACGAGTGGGGCGGCTCGATCTACCCGATGGTGCCCGGCCACGAGATCGTCGGGCGCGTCGCGCGCGTCGGGTCGGAGGTCACGAAGTACAGGGAGGGCGACCTCGCCGGCGTCGGCTGCTTCGTCGATTCGTGCCGCACGTGCCGCAACTGCCGCGACGGCGAGGAGCAGTACTGCGAGAATCACCTCGTCTCGACCTACAACGGCACCGAGAAGGACGAGAAGACGCCGACCTACGGCGGCTACTCGACGAAGATCGTGATCGACGAGGACTACGCGCTGCGCATCCCCGAGTCCGTGCCGCTCGCGAACGCCGCGCCGCTCCTCTGCGCCGGGATTACCACCTACTCGCCGCTGCGGAGATTTAAAGTGGGTGAAGGGCAGAGGGTGGGCGTCGTGGGCCTCGGGGGCCTGGGCCACATGGGCGTGAAGCTCGCCGCCTCGATGGGCGCGCGCGTGACGGTCTTCAGCACGTCGCCGGGCAAGGAGCAGGACGCGCGGAGTCTAGGCGCGCACGACTTCGTTGTCACGCGCGAGCCGGGCTGGTCGGAGGCGCTCGCCGGCAAGTACGACTTCGTGCTCGACTGCGTCTCGGCGCCGCACGACATCAACCTCTACCTGAACCTCCTGCGGCGCGAGGGCGCGCTCGCGCTCGTCGGCGCGCCGGAGAAGCCTCTGGAGACCGCCGCCTTCTCGCTCATCACCAACGGCCGCTCGCTCGCCGGCTCGATGATCGGCGGCATCCGCGAGACGCAGGAGATGCTCGACTACTGCGCCGAGAAGGGCATCTCCTCCGACATCGAGCTGATCCCGTTTGAGAAGATTGAAGAGGCCTACGAACGCACCGTTAAAGGCGATGTGCGCTACCGCTTCGTCATCGACATCGCGTCGCTTCATAAGAGTAGCCGGTAGACAGTAGACAGTAGCCGGTAGTTAAGACAAAGCGGCGCGTCCGGTCTGAAGACTTAGGGCGCGCCGCCTGCTTTTTCTACTGGCTACTGTCTACTGTCTACCGGCTACTCTTACGAGGCAACGACGTAACTCTGTAAGTCGGAGACGGCGTCGAGTAGTTCCCGCGGGTCGAAGGGCTTGGCGATGTGAACCTGGTAGCCGGCGGCCAGCGCGCGGCCGCGGTCTTCGTCGCGGGCGTAGGCCGTGAGCGCGGCCGCGGGCGTCCGCCCCCCGCGCTCGGGCGGGAGCGCGCGCACCTTCTGGATGAGTGCGTAGCCGTCCTCGCCCGGCATGCCGATGTCGCTCATGAGGACGTGCGGCCGCCACGTCTTCAGCTTCTCCAGGGCCTCCCCCGCCGAGGCGCAGGCCGTCACCTCCGCGCCCGACTGCGCGATGACCGTGCTGATGAGGCGGCGCGTGTCCTGCTCGTCGTCCACGACGAGCACGCGGATGCCCGTCAGCCCCTCCGACCCGCTCAGACTCAGAGCGCCCTCCGCCGCCTCGGCCTGTCGGCAGGAGCAGGGAGCCGCCGTCTGCGCGAGCGGGAAGGTGACGGAGAAGGTCGAGCCCTGATCCTCGCCCGCACTCTCGGCCCGCACCTCGCCGCCGTGCAACTCGGCGAGGTGCCGGACGATGGCGAGCCCGAGCCCGAGCCCGCCGTGGGCGCGCGTCGTCGCGCTGTCGGCCTGGCGGAAGCGGTCGAAGACGTGCGGCAGGAACTCCGCCGCGATGCCGCGCCCCGTGTCGCTCACCGAAAACTTCACGCGCGCCCCTTCGCGCGCGAGCCGCACGCTGACCCCGCCGCCCTCGGGCGTGAACTTCACCGCGTTCGACAGGAGGTTCCACGCCACCTGTTGCAGGCGCGCCGAGTCGCCCGAGATGGTCTTCCCACCCGGCTCGCACTCGTACGTCAGTTGGATGCCCTTCGCGTTGGCCGCGGGCCGCACGACCTCGATGGAGTTCGAGACGACGGTGTTGAGGTCAACCTCGCGCGTCTCAAGCAGGAGCTTCCCCGAGATGATGCGCGAGAGGTCTAAGAGGTCGTCGATCAGCCTCGATTGAATCTTCGCGTTCCGCTCGATGGTCTCCAAAGCCTGAGCCTGCACCTCACCCTTGACCTTCCCGCCGCGCATCAGGTTCGTCCAGCCGATGATGGAAGTAAGCGGCGTGCGCAGCTCGTGGCTGAGGGTCGAGAGGAAATCGTCCTTCAGGCGGTTGGCGGCCTCGGCCTCGGCGCGCGCGGCCTGCTCGCGGAGCAGAATCTTCTCGCGCTCGGCCTCGGACATCTTCAGCTCGCGCAGGTAGCGCGAAAGCTCCTCGACGTGCGCCTCGGAGACCTCGATGTTCTTCAGGTAGGTCAGGTAGGTGAAGTAGATGATGGCGATGATGGGGAGCGTCGCCAGCACGGCGTAGAAGCCGACCGACTGCACGAGCCGCGCCGTCACGCCGGCGGTCGAGGCGCCCGCGAGATAGGTCACCGTAGTCCAGAGGTAGTAGGTCTTCCACGTCGGCCAGAAGCGCTCGCCGAGCTTGAGGGACTTCTCGACGGCGATGAGGCCGGTGTTGGCCGCGTACTGCACGAGTGCCATGACGAAGACGGCCAGGAGCGCCGCGGGCGAGTAGTCGTTGGCCGCGACATCGGCCGCGCCGAAGAGCGCCCACAGGGCGGTGGCCGTCAGGAAGGTCGAGAGCGAGAGGACGGCCGCGTTGAAGAGGATGGTGATGGGCTTGCGGCTGATGCGCAGAGAGGCGTAGATGCCTTCGAGCGCCGAGAGCATGACGGCCGCCGGGCCGCCGTAGAGCAGCAGCGTGAGGAAGACGAGCGTGTCCGAGACCGTGATGCGCCCGCTCACGCGCGGGATGCGCACCGCCCCGTGCGACCCGAGGCAGACCAGCAGCGCCAGCAGCAGGAAGCGCACGTCGAGCCGGGCCAACGGCAGCGACGCGGCCGAGAAGATGACTGCCCCCGAGCCCAGCGCGATGACGGCCCACATGAACGGCCGAGCGGGATTCCTTCTGTCCTCCACTGCTCCTCCTGAGTTGTCTCTACTGCTTCGGCTTCGGCGGGCGCGTCGCGGACTCGCGCGCGCCTCGTACGGGGAGAGAGGCGCCTGTGAAGACTTCAACTGTGAGGTCTTTCAAAACGGAACCGGTGCGACCTTTCGCATCAGACCGGTACTCAGTAATCGAGGCAGTCAACGCCGTCGTCCACGGCCGCCTCCATCGCCTCGGTCGCATCGCCTTCGAGCGCCGCCGACTGCGCCTGTAGGAAGAGGTCGCCGGTGATGACGCCGTCGCCGGTAATCACGCCGTCGCCGGTGATGACGCCGTCACTCGTCAGGTCGCCGTCGTGCAGGTGCGTGCCCCCTTCGAGCAGCAGATCGGCCGAGGCGAGGAAGAACAGGCCGTCGCCCGTGATGACCCCGGCGCTCGTCATGATCTGATCGCCCGTGATGACGCCGTCGGTAATCATCGAACGGTCACCCGTGATGACCCCGTCGCCGGTAATCACGCCGTCGCCGGTGATGACGCCGAGGCCGTAGATCTTCTGGTAATGCGTGATGAGTTCGAGACCCGTCACGTAGTCGTAGTTGAGGATGAGGCCGCGCGACCATGTGAACGTGTGGCCGGCGATGGTCGTCTGCGGCGCGGGCGGCGCGCCCGTGAGCAGAGGGTCGCCGAGCGGCGTGCCGCCCGACAGGTCGGTGCGGACGAGCTTCGCCAGGCGGACGGCGCCCTCGACGTTCAGCTCGCCCGCGCCCTGCTCGAAGAAGTTGAAGCCCGCGAGCGGCTGCGCCGTGTAGGTCAAGATCGTCTTGACGAGGTTCGGCGTGAGCGTCGGGTTGGCCTGCAAGATCAGCGCCGCCGCGCCCGCCACCGCGGGCGTCGCCATCGACGTGCCGTTCAGGTACATCTGCCTGCGGTTGTCCACGGGGCTCACGCCCGCGTCCAGCTCCGGGTGTTGTGCGAGCAACTGGTTGTTCGCGGCCGCCGCGTCCACGATCTTGTTGCCGGGCGCGACGAGGTCGGGCTTAATCAAATTGTCGTAGTGGCGCACGCCGTAGGCGTCGGTGCGGTAGCTGCGCGTCGGGCCGCGCGAGCTGTAGGTGGCGACCACGTCGTCGCCGCGCGCGTCCGTCCCGAAGCTGTTCGCGGCGCCGACCGTCAGCGCCGAAGGGTCGTTGCCCGGCGAGTGGATGTGGCCGTAAATCTTATTCCCCGCCGAGTCCTTGCCGTTGTTGCCCGCCGCGGCCACGACGACGATGCCAGCGTCCACCACCCTGCGCACGGCCTGGCACGCGGGGTCGTCGCGGTAGGACTCCACCGCCGGCATCCCCAGAGAGAGATTGACGACTCGTATGTTGTAGGCCGCACGGTTGGTCAGCACCCAGTCGAGCGCGCGCAGAAGGTAGGCGGTCGTCCCCGACCCCTGCGAGTTCAGGACGCGCAGGTTGACGATCTTCGCGTTCGGCGCCACGCCCGTGTAGGCCGCGTTCGAGATGCGGCCGTTGCCGGCGGCGATGGAGGCGACGTGCGTCCCGTGGCCGTAAGGGTCGTCGGTGCGACCCTCGCCCGTGAAGTCCACGCTCGCGACGACGCGCAGACCGTTCGACTTGTCGAGGAAGGCCTTGTGCGTCGTGTCGATGCCGGAGTCGATGACGGCGATGCCGACGCCCGTCCCGTCGGGTCCGGAGGTGGTCGTCCCCGCGGTCGTGCGCACGGCGTCGGCGCCCGTGGTGACGGAGACGTGGCCGAGCGTGCGCAACTCTTTGTTGAGGGAGACGTAGGTCACGTCCGTGCGCTGCGACAGGGCGGCGGCGGCGCCCGCCGGCAGGCTGACGGCGCGGAAGTCGAAGTTCTGAAACTGCCTCACGTCGCTCGCCCCGTTCAGGAGCAGCGCCGTGCTCAGGTCGCCCGACCAGTCGCCGCGCGGGCGGACGATGACGCGGACGCGCTCGGCGCCCTGACCGTTGTTGACCTTGCGGATGATCTCGGCCGAGACTTTGCGGCCGGGGCCCAACGTCTGATTCAGAGTTTGATTAAGACTTGAGGTGACGCCGTCGAGCAACTGCGCACGGGAGCGCGGCGCCAGCGGCAGGGACGCGGACATGACGAGGGTCAGCGCGAGGGAGAGCCAGACGACAATACGGCGCATGTACTTCTTCCTTGGGACAGACAGAGGCCGTGGCGGGCCTGCTGAAATACAGCCATCAGCTCAGAGGATTTGGCCGAATGGGGGTCGTCTTGGTCGGGGCTCAAGCGACTGGGGCAAAAACACGCTCCGCCCAGAATGGGGGTTCTGGAAGGGTGGATTTTAACAAATGGTTCTAAATTGTCAACACAGGGTTCAACATTTTTAACTATCTATTTGACCGTAAAAATTTGAGACAAGTCGTTAAGAAAGTTCGGGTTAGAATGTCTACCGGCAGACATTGTGTTAAACGCGCAAGGCCTCTGAAAATCGAATCGCACAACTCGAAGAGATAATGCGGCGCAGTCGTCAGACGGTTCGGAAGGAGGCTGAAAATTTGTCATCCGGAAAACTAGGGCCTGCGCTGGCGCTCGCCTCGCTCCTCTGCGGCGGCTGTCTGGTCGAGCCTTCGTCGAACGCGCCGGCGTCGAACTCGGGCGCGGCCGGGAACGAGAACCGGGCGGTCGCCGAGGCGAGCCCGACTCCGGAGAGACGGCCGAGTCCGGAGGGCAGTCCGAGCCCCGAGGCGTCTCCCACTCCGGCCGCGTTCGGAGAGGCGGACGGTAAGCTTGGGAGTTACATGCGCGCCGCGGCGGCCGACCTCGTGCCGGGGCAGCGTGAAGCGCTCGGGCGTCTGAACACGGACGCGCGGCGTCTGCTGGCACTGCGCGGCTACCTGCGCGCGGGGCGCGAGGCGGCGTCGCGCTGGGCCTGGTCGCGCGAGCGCATCGAGAGCTACGAGAAGTCGCCCGAGTACGCGGCGGCGCTGGCCGGGATCGAGAAGGTGCGGCGCGAGTTCGAGGGCGCGAACCCCGGCTACACGCTGCGCGTCAACACGCAGGTGCGGAGTCTGGACGAGCAGTTGGGCAAGTGGAACGAGAACGACTCGGTCGCGCGGGCGGGCGAGGAGTTGCTTCAGCGGGCGGGTGAGGAGCTGGCCGGGCCGACTTACGCAGAGGCGCCGGCCGCGGCGGACGTGCAGAGGTTCGAGCGGTTCCTGCGCGGCACGACGACGCGCGCGACGCCGACGCTGGCCGTGCCCGGGCTCTCGCCGCACGGGCAGTCGCGCGCGTTCGACTTTCAGGTGATGCGCGGCTCGCAGTTAATCGCCGGCCCTTCGGGCGCGGGCGAGTGGGACAACGCGGGCTGGACTGAGAAGGTGCGCGCGGCGGTCACGCGCGCGAGCACGAAGTTTGCCGGGCCGCTCGCGTCGCCGCGCGAGCCGTGGCATTACGACTACAAGCCTTAACATCCGAGGTGTTGACGACCAGCCGTCGAGAATGATGCGGTCGAAACGTCTTAAGGCCGGCTTGCTACTTCTCGTCATCGTCATGTTGACGAGTGGCGGGTCGGCGCTGCTTCCGGGAAGCGTGTGTCCTGCGGGCGGCGCGGCCGTCACGCCGGGCGGGCGCATGTTCGCGCGTCTGAAGAACCGTGCGGAGGTGCCGGGTGTGTCGGACTTTGACCCGGACGTTTCGCTCGAAGCAATGTTGCGGCCGGGCGTAGACCAAGGGCGCTGGTCGGAGTCGCGCGCGGCGAGGGTCGAGGGTTACGTGGTCGAGGTGAAGGCGGGCGGCGTCGAAGCGGCCAACTGCTATTCGTACCGCGAGCGCGACGTACACATACACGTCGCCGCGCGCCCCGGCGCGCCGCGGACGGAGTGGTTAGTCGTCGAGGTCACGCCGCGTGTGCGGCGGCGTGCGGCCGAGTCGGGCCTGGACTGGTCGGCGGACGCTCTCGGGGAAAAGATATCGGGGCGGTGGTGTCGCTTCGAGGGTTGGCTGCTCTTCGACCGCGAGCACGCGGACGAGTCGGAGCACACGGCGCCGGGCGCGCGGGGCAACTGGCGCGCGAGCGGATGGGAGCTGCACCCCGTCACGTCGATAGAAGTTTTGAGATGAGTTAAGGGTAGCGGACGACCGCCGGGCCGGACTGCGGCAGGAGGATGCGTTCGGTCTCGCCGGGGACGGGGGCGAAGCGGCCTGCTTGCCAGTCCTCTTTGGCCTGCTCGATGCGCTCGGGTGAGCTTGAGACGAAGTTCCACCAGATGTGTCGCTTGCCTTCGAGCGGCGCCCCGCCCAGGAGCATCAGGCGCGCGGCCGGCGCCCCCGCACAGCGCAGCAAGACCTGTGCGCCGGGTCTTAACAAGAGCAGTTGCCCGGCCGCGTACACTTCGCGCTCGGGGGTAACTTCGATTGAGCCCTCGACGACGTAGACCGCGCGCTCCTCGTGTTCGAACGGAACCTCAAGCACGCTGTCGGGCGCGAGCGTCGCGTCGGCGTAGAACATCTCCGACCGAGTCCGCACCGGCGAGCGCGCGCCGTAGAGTGAGCCGGCGATGAGGCGCACGCGCTTGCCCTCGCCCTCGACGACGGGCAGCTCCGCGGCCTCGTGATGAAAGAAGCCGGGCTCGGACTCCTCGTCCTTCAAGGGCAGCGCCACCCAGGACTGAATCCCGAACAGTTCTGAGCCCGCGCTTCTCAAGGCAGACGGGGTGCGCTCGGAGTGCGCGATGCCGCCGCCGGCGGTCATCCAGTTGACCTCGCCGGGGCGTATGAATCGGACGGTGCCGAGGCTGTCGCGGTGGAGCAGCTCTCCTTCAAACAGATAGGTGACGGTGGCGAGCCCGATGTGTGGGTGCGGCGCCACGTCGAGCCCGCGGCCGGTACCTAAAATCTCCGGCCCCATCTGGTCGAGGAAGATGAAGGGGCCGACCATGCGTCTTTTGACCGAGGGGAGCACGCGCCGGACTTTAAAGCCTGCGACCAGTTCGCGCGCGCGCGTGACGACGAACGCCTCGACGGCGCCTCCGCCTTCGCCCCCGCGCGGCGCTGTCGAATCCGAGTCCACCGTTGCCTCCTTAAATGTGCTTGAACGAAGCGTTCGGAAATGTGATGATGCCACCCCGAGCCGTGCGTTGCAATCGTCTTTCCCGCGGGGGTCTTACCTCAATTAAAGGTATCTCGTGACCGCCGACTTCGACGACAAGGGGGCCGCCGCTTCGCCCGCGCCGCGCGCGCGGCGGGCGCTGGCGCTCAAGTGGCACCTCGTGCTGCTGGTGCTGGGCGCGCTCCTGCCTCTGGTCGTCTTCGCGGCCGTGGTCGTCTACCGCCTGGCGGAGAGCGAGCGCGCCGCGACCGACCGCCGCCTGCTCAGGTCGGCGCACGGCCTATGTCGGAGATGCCGAACGTGCACGCGCCCTCCGCTCCGGCTTCCAGGCGCACCTCCCCAAGCCGGTCGAGCCCGACGCCCTCGTCAAAGTCGTCAACGGCCTCGCCGGCACCGCCGCCCCGACCGAGTCCTGAACAGACCACGCCCTCAGTCTGCGTTATTAATCGATGATGAAGGGAATACCGAGGGGGGGACTTGAACCCCCACTCCCTTGCGGGAAACGGATTTTGAGTCCGCCGCGTCTGCCATTCCGCCACCCCGGCTCGGGGGTGATGATAGGTGTTGGGGAGAGGGCGAGTCAACCGGCCAATTCGAGCGCGGCACCTCAAGCAACTCTTCAAAATCAACGCTTGTCTAAAATCCCCGGGCGGGGTTAATATTAGTCGCCTCTTTGGTTGTATCGCCATGCGTTGGGACATGGCGGTGAGCGACCTCTCCCACCTCAAAGTTCCACCCGATGTCCCGTTTGGTTTGCGGAGACGTATGTCTATGTCTAAGACTCTGGGCACAAGGGCGCGCATCCTCATCGCGGATGACGAGCCCGAGATCAGACACGTCCTGGCCGACCTGCTGAGTCCGCTCTACGACTGCGAGGCGGTCGCGTCGGCCGAGGAGGCGCTTGAACTGCTGCACGGCGGCGCCTACGACCTCGTCATCAGCGACATCATGATGGGCGGCATGAGCGGGCTGGAACTGATCCCGCGCGTGCGCGGGCTTTCGCCCGACACGGTCGTCATCATGATCAGCGGCGTGCAGACGGTCGAGAGCGCCATCGACGCCCTGCGCGCCGGCGCCTTCGACTACGTGATGAAGCCCTTCGACCTGCACCACGTCGAGGCGGCGGTGAGCCGCGCGCTCGAACACCACTTCCTGCGCGTCGAGAAGCGCCGCTACGAGACCTACCTCGAAGAGATGGTGGCGCAGCGGACGGAGGAACTGGACGGCGCGCTGCGCTCGCTCGGCGACGCCTACCGCACGACGCTCAAGGCGCTCACGGCGGCCCTTGAGACGCGCGACTCGGAGACGCACGGCCACTCGGAGCGGGTCGTCAACTTCAGCTTGCGACTGGGCCGAGAGTTAGGACTGGACGCCGAGCAGCTCCGGTCGCTGGAGTTCGGCTCGCTGCTGCACGACATCGGCAAGATCGGCGTGCCCGACGCCATCCTGCGCAAGCCGGCGAAGCTGACCGAGGAGGAGTGGGTGCGGATGCGCGAGCACCCCTTGCACGGGCAGAAGATACTCTGCGGCATCGAGTTCCTCGAAGGTGCGGCCAGGGTCATCGCGCAGCACCACGAGAAGTGGGACGGCACCGGCTACCCGCTCGGGCTGCGGAGCACGCAGATCGACCTCAACGCGCGCATCTTCGCCGTCGCCGACGCCTTCGACGCCATCACCTCAGACCGCGTCTACCGCGCCGGGCGCAGCTACGCGGAGGCGCTCGCC
This sequence comes from Pyrinomonadaceae bacterium, assembly GCA_045807865.1. Taxonomy (GTDB): domain Bacteria; phylum Acidobacteriota; class Blastocatellia; order Pyrinomonadales; family Pyrinomonadaceae; genus QHXN01. Next base: position 20,346 of record JBJMGP010000226.1, on the reverse strand, counting down.
GAACTCGACGCTTACGCCGGCCGCCAGTTCGACCCACACGTGGTCGAAGCCTTCCGCCGCGTCCCCGCCGAGGAGTGGGAGCACCTGCGCCGCTCCCGACCCGCCGCGACGGCCGGCGCCGTTGGCACCGCGCGCACGTACGCCGCGCGTGCTTTTCGGTAAGCGGACGCGCATTAGACATTTCTAGCTCTTGACCGGACGGGCGGGCGTCGCCGTCATCCCGGGCACCGCTGAGACCGTACGGCGGCGCTGTCCCCGGCCGGCCGGGTTAGTTTATGATGATGCGCACAGGGACGGATGCGGCCGAAGGATACCGAAGCGCGGGAGGCTTTATGACGCAGGGTGAGACGGTAGGTGACGGCCCGTTGGTGATGCTCGTCGAGGATTTCCGAGACACGCGCGAGATGATGCGGCGCATGCTTGAGACTCAAGGGTGCCGCGTGGTCGAGGCCGCGAACGGACAGGAGGCCATCGAGCTTTCACAGCGCGGGGGACTTGACCTCGTCCTGATGGACTTGAACATGCCGGTGCTCGACGGCTTCAACGCCACGCTCCGCATACGCGAGTACGAGCGGACGCGCGACGTGCCCGTCGTCGCCGTCACCGCCTACGACTCGGCCGAGTCGCGCGCCGCCGCGGGCGCCGTCGGCTGCTGCGACTACGTCGTCAAGCCGCTCGACCTCGACCACCTCTCCACACTCCTCCAAAGACTTCTCCCGCGGCGCGACTCTCACTGAAAGCTTTCAACACAGAGACAAGAGAGGCACGGCTTGTTGACTTACGTCTTCAAAGCCGAGCCTCTCTTATCTCTGTGTTTGAAAACTGCCTATTGTCTATTCTCATTCCGTGGGGGCGGTGCCGGTGCCGCCGGTGTTGCCGAAGTTGCCGCCGGCGCCGGCGTGGGTGGAGGACGCGCCGGAGATGTCGCCGGTCTCGCGGACGCCGGTCTCTCCGCCTTTGTCCGGCATGTCTCCTTCGGCCAGACCGCCGGGGCCGGCCTTGTCCGTCCCGCCCGTGATCTCCGCCGCGTTCTCGTCCCGAACACTCTCGTCCGTCATCTCGTCACAACTCCTTCCGTCGAATCGGCGCTTGCCACGCCGCACCTCGCGGGCGAGAATAAAACACTCCGGTACCTTTTTAAAATGCAGCCGACGACCGCGAGCGAAAACGTTTCAAAGGAGCGACCGACGCCGTGCGCCCTCTACTCAAACTCCTCCTCCCCGGCCTGTTATTCATGATGCTGCCCGGCACGACTTTTTCAGCCGAGGCGCAGACGCCGGCCCCCGGCGTCCCGCGCGAGCTGGCGCGCTGGCGCGCGGAGCACTATCGAGACGTGCGCTACCGACTCGACCTCATGCTCCGGCCCGGCGCGGACAGACTCGAAGGCCGCCTGAAGGTGTCGGTCACGCTCGACGCGGAGGCGGGCGACCTCGTGCTCGACTGGCGCTCGATGAAGAGGGACGAAGATGTAAGCTCCCGCGTCAGCGGCCTCAAGGCGAACGGGCGTGCGGTGACGGACGCGCGGTTTGTGAACGAGCACATCCTCATCCCGCGCGCGTCCACGAAGGCCGGCGTGAACGAAGTCGAGCTGAGCTTCGAGTCGCCCATCGGCAACGCGGGCAGCGCCGTCACGCGCTACCTCGACCGCGAGGACAACTCCGAGTACGTCTACACGCTCTTCGTCCCCTCGGACGCATCGACCGCCTTCCCATGCTTCGACCAGCCCGACCTCAAGGCGCGCTTTACGCTCCGCGTCACCGCGCCCGAGAAGTGGCAGGTCGTCTCGAACACCGAAGGGGCCGTCCTGCCCGAGTTCGACGAGACGCCCGGCGGGCTCCCGCAGTCGCCGCCCGCGGGGATGCTGTGGCACGCGTTCCCCGAGACCGAGCCGCTCAGCACCTACCAGTTCGCCTTCGCCGCCGGGCCGTTCGAAGTGCTTGAAGTGCGGCGCGAGGTCTTGACGCACAGATACCCGCTCGACCCGAAGACGGGCCGACCGTCTCACGTCCACGGGCCGGACATGCTCACGCCGGTGAACGACACGCCGCGCATCCGCCTTTTCGTGCGCAGGTCGAAGAAGCAGCGCGCCGAGAAGGAGCTCGAAGAGGTCGTCCGCATCAACCGCGAAGGCGTGCGGTTCTTCGAAGAGTACTTCGCACACAAGTTCCCCTTTCCGAAGTACGACATCATCCTCGTCCCGGAGTTCGCCTACGGCGGGATGGAGCACGCGGGCGCGACCTTCCTGCGCGAGGACGGCATCCTCTTCCCCTCCGACCCGACGGCCGCCGACATCGCCGCGCGCGCCGAGGTCATCCTCCACGAGGCCGCGCACCAGTGGTTCGGCGACCTCGTCACCATGCGCTGGTTCGACGACCTCTGGCTCAAGGAGGGCTTCGCCACCTTCATGGCCTACAAGGCGTTCGAGCGCGTGATGCCGCAGCTCGACGCGTGGAAGGTCTACCACCTGCGCACCAAGCCGCTCGCCTACCTGACCGACGTGACGAAGGGCACGACGCCCATCTGGCAGGAGATCGCGAACCTCTCGGCGGCCAAGTCGGCCTACGGCAACATCGTCTACCGCAAGGCGCCTTCGATGCTCAGGCAGGCGGAGTTCTATTTAGGCGAGCGCGAGTTCCGCGACGCCGTCCGCCTCTTCGTCAAAGAGCACGCCTACGCGAACGCCACCTGGGAAGACCTGGTCGGCGCCTTCGAGCGCACCTCCCATCGGAAGCTCGGCCCGTGGGCCGCAGCGTGGGTGAAGCGGCGCGTGATGCCCGACGTGCGCGTGCGCTGGACGGCCGACGCGCGCGGGCTCGTTAAAAGCTTCGAGGTCGTGGAGCGTGACGCGCTCGGCGAGGGCGGCTCGTGGCCGATGCGCTTGAAGCTTCTGCTCGCGCCCGAGGCGCCGGGCGCGAAGCCCGAGGTGCTGACCGTCACGCTGCCCGGCGCGGGGGCGACGAAAGTTCCGGTCGCCTTGGGTAAGAGGCGACCGGCCTTCGTCTTCGCCAACTTCGAGGACTACGGCTACGGGCGCTTCCTGCTCGACGACGAGAGCCGCGCATACGTCGTCGGGAGCATGGGCGCCATCAAGGACGACTTCCTGCGCGCGCTCCTCTGGGGCTCGCTCTGGGAGTCGGTGCGCGAGGCCGAGATGGCGCCCGCCGACTTCGTCGAGCTGGCAATCAAACAGGCGCCGGCCGAAACGGACGACGTGATGCTCGCCTTCGTCCTCTCGCGCGCGCAGACGGCCTTCACGCGCTTCCTCTCGGTCACGCAGCAGAAGGCGCTCGCGCCGCGGCTCGAAGCCGCCCTCTACGAAGGGATGATGCGCGGCGCCACCGCGGGCCAGCGCATCACGTACTTCCGCACCTACCGCGAGGTCGCGACCACGGACGAGGCGCTGCACGTCATCAGAGACATCTTCACCGAGCGTGTGAAAGTCCCCGGCATGACCGTGCGCTCGCGCGACCGCTTCGACATCGCGCGCGCCATCATCGTCGCCATGCGTTGGGGCGGGAAAGACCTTGACCGGACGGCCGCGCACTACATGATCGACGCGGCTTCGGCGCAAGACCAGACCGACGACGGCAGCCGCTACGCCTACGCCGCCGCGGCTGCGCTGCCCGACGCCGCAACGAAGAAGCAGTATTTCGAACAGTACGTCAACGACAAGCAAGTCCCCGAGAGTTGGATCGAGGCGAGCCTCGGCTCCTTCAACGCGCCGCAGCAGGCCGCGCTCACGCTCCCGTACCTTGAGCCCGCACTGGCGGAACTTCCGACGCTGAAGCGCACGCGCAAAATCTTCTTCGTCAACGGCTGGCTCGCGGCCTTCATCGGCGGGCAGTGTGACGCGCGCGCCGCGGCGCAAGTGCGCGACTTCCTCGCGCGCGAACAGACGCTCGACCGCGACCTGCGCCTCAAAGTGCTCGAAGCGGCCGACGGGCTCGAACGCTGCGTCCGCGTCCGCGAAAAGTTCGCGCGCGCCGCGCCGTGATAAAATTCCGCGCACGACACACTTACGAAGCGTGCGCTGTATGGGGAGAACGGCGTGCGAGAGTATTGGATCGTTGACGCCGAAGAACGAACCATCCGGCAGCTCGTCTTGCGCAAGAAGCATTACGCTCTGACGGAGTTGGGCGAGTCAGATGTCATCGAGGCCGCGGTACTGTCGGGCTTCGAGATGAAGGTGGGAGAATTGCTCGGCGTTTGATTATGAAGGATAAGGCGGGGCGATGCTGAAGGAAGGGCGGTTGAGGATCGTCACCTACAACGTACACAAGTGCGTCGGGCTCGACCGGCGCGAGCGGCCCGGGCGCATCGCGGCGGTGCTGCGCGAGGTGGACGCCGACGTGATCGCGCTGCAAGAGGTCGTGAGCATCGAGTCGGACTCTTCGCGCGAGGCGCACCAGGCGCGCTTCATCGCCGGGGAGCTGGGCTGCCAGTTCCACCTCGGCGAGAACCGCAAGCACCGCGGCGGCGCCTACGGCAACGTGGTGCTCACGCGCCTGCCCGTCGCGCACTGCCGTAACTACGACATCACCTGGCGCTGGCAGGAGCCGCGCGGCGCCCTGCGCGTGGACATGCAGCTCGACGAGCCGGGCGCACCCTTCCTCCACCTCTTCAACATTCACCTCGGCACGGCCTTCGTCGAGCGCCGCCACCAGGGCCGCAAGCTGTGCAGCGAGTCCGTCCTGCGCGACCCCGCCTTGACCGGGCCGCGCGTCGCGGTCGGCGACTTCAACGAGTGGACGCACGGGCTCGCCTCGCGCCTGCTCTCGCAGGAGCTGCGCAGCGCCGACCTGCGCCAGCACCTCCGCACGCGCCGCACCTACCCGGGCGCGCTCCCCTTCCTCCATCTCGACCATGTCTACTACGACCACTCGCTCACGCTCGAACGGCTCACGCTCCACCGCAGCCGCCTCTCGCTCGTCGCCTCGGATCACCTGCCGCTCGTCGCGGACTTCAGAATAGGATCGTAAGCCGTAAACCGTGAACCGTGACCAGAAGTTTCCCTCTGGTCACGGTTCACGGTTTACGGTTTACGGCTTTGGCCTACTTGCGGGCGAGGACGACCGGCGCCTCCTCGCTGGCGCGGACGCGGCCGAAGAAGGCGCGCACCTCGGCGTACTTCTCGGCCGGGACGGTCAGGGCGCGCTGCACGAGCCGGCGCGTGTAGAGGAGCTGGCCGTCCTTGACCTCGTAGCTCGCCGTGTAGGAGCCGAAGTCGGAATCGACCTTGACGGGGTCGGGCACCTCGTCCACGTCGAAGCCGGCGGGGAGCTTAATGCGCACGGTCTCGTTGAAGCCGAGCGACTCCAGCACCACGGGGTACTTGCGGGTCGGGTTCGAGAGGCCCAGCCCGTCGCCCCGCGCGAAGAGCGCCGGCTTGAAGACGAGCAGGCGGTTCTGCATCGTCTGGCCGTACTGCCCGGCGGTGAACTCCACGTCCAGTGCGAAGCGCCCCTCGGCGTGCGCGTCCCGCGGCTCGATCTTGTTGAACCTCGCCCCCGTGGCCCCGCCCGAAACCCAACGCTCGATGACGCGCGCGAAGTCCGAGGGCGCGAGCCCCTTGAACATGCCGCGCCAACGGGCGGCCGATTGCCCCTCCGTGCTCTGGTGCAGCTTCGCGGTCAGCGAGCCGTCGGCGGCCAGGCCCGCCTCGACCTCGCGGCTGAGCATGTTCCCCTCGGGCGGCATCACGGGCATGCGGACGAGCGCGCCGCCGTCGCCCGCGGCGACGAGCGCGAAGCTCCCCTGCTCGTGGTCGGGCAGATCGCCCACGGGCGTCATCGGGTCGGTCGCGTCGAAGATGAGGAGCCGGCCCAAAGTCGCGTGCTGGATGACCGAGGGCGCCTTGGTCTCGTCGGAGACGCGGACGGCGAGGATGCAGTGGTTGAACTGGCCCGGGGAGATCCACTCTTCGCGCACGCGCGTGCGGTCGCCCGAGTAGATGAGCACGGCGTAGGAGTCGAGCTTGGCGGCGCGCAGCATCGCGCGCATGAGCGTCGCCTTGTCCTTGCAGTCGCCGTACTGCTTGGCGAAGACCTGGTTGGCGGCGTGCGGGCGCCAGCCGCCGATGCCGATCTGGACCGAGACGTACTGGAGGTTCTGGACGTAGCGGCCGATGGCCTGAATCTTCTCCAACTCGGTCTTGGCCGAGGCGGTCAGCTCGCGCGCCTTGAGCGCCAGAGGGTCGTCGAGCGCGGCCTGCGGGTCGGCCAGCTCCGTGTACCACTTGGACACGTCGGCCCACGTGTCGAAGTTGCGGAAGGCGGCCGCGTTCGACGGCGGGCCGTACCTGACGGCGAGGTGCGCGGCGAGCGAGCGCATGGACGGGCTTGAGGGCTCGTCCTCGACGCGCGCGAGGTTGTGCATCTCCCAGGTGTAGGAGTTGCCGCTCACCACGGGGTCGAGCTTCGGCGCGTTGAAGACCGTGCCCGTGGCCTTCCAGCCCGCGGGGAGGACGAGCGTGAAGCGCGAGGAGAGCGAGGGCTTGTCGGTCTGGAACCACCACTCCTCCTGCGGGAACCAGGGCTTCGACTCGGTCGTGTGCTGGAAGCCGAAGACGGCGCCGACCTCCGCGTCGTCCTCGGCGTCGATCTCCCGGACGCGCGACTCGTCGTAGAGGCTGTCGGTGTCGGCGACGCGGTCGAGCGTCTGATCCTTGCCGTACTTCTTGACGCTGCCGTCGGGGCGGATGAGCCACGCCTTCAGCTCGACGACCTTGTTGCCCTGCTCGGCGCTGTAGCCGACGGCGGCCTTGGCGTCCTCGAAGCCGGCGCGCGTCAGCAGGCGGACGGCGTAGGTCGTGACGGTCGTGACGCGGCCGTCCTCGCCGACCGTCATGGTCGATTCGTCGTTGACGACGACGTCGGGCACGTCCTTGTCGTAGGCGGGCGCGGTCGAGGCCGCCGCGGCCTTGAGCCACGCGGGCACGTCGTCGGACGCCGCGGCGGCGCGGGCCGGCGGCGCGGACGGCGCCAGCGCCGCCGCGAGGGCGACCGCCGCGAGCAGCATCGCGAAGAGGTTCACACGTCGAAGCATCATTTCCGCTCCTTTAAAACCGTAAGACTGAGGACTGAGGACTGAGGACTGAGTGAAGAGCGGGCTTTGTCTTCCCACTCAGTCCTCAGTCCTTCTTTTACTTCGCCACGGCCTGCTTGAGGACGATGGTGTGGTCGTCCTCCTTGTTGACCGCGTCGAAGTACTGCTTGAGCGCCGGGTAGGTCGTGACGGGGAAGAGGAGCCCGGTAGAGCCCTTGCCGAAGTAGAACTTGCGCGTGTAGATCAGCGTGTGTCCGTCCTCCGTGATGCCGGCGCTCGGCTCGTACCTGGTGAGTTCGCCGCCCGCGATGGGCGCGGGCGACTCGGCGTTGTCGAGCGCGTACCCCGCGGGCAGTTCTATCTCGACGCGATCCTCCTCCGCCCAGGGGTAGTGGAAGTAGACCATGTGGCGGCGCGTCGCCACCGGAAAGCGCGACGCCGTGCCCTTCTCGAAGAAGGCCGGCTGGAGGAAGAGGCGCTTGCCGGTGCGCTGGGCGTAGTCGGGCACGCGGACGTGGAACGCGTAGACGAACGGCTTGTCCGGGTCGGACACGTTCTCGACCTTGATGTCGGTGATCTCGGCCGAGGGCAGGCGCCCCTTGAACTGGTTCTTGAGCGTCTCCTCGCGCTCGGCGGGCGAGTCGTCGTCGTTGTACTCCTTCATGTCGGCGGCGACGTGCCCCGTGTACTCGATCCTCACGTCGCCCTCCAGGATTCCGTCCTCCGAGAGCTTGAGCTTGCCCGTCCGCTTTTCGAGTGACCTGTTCGGCGCGGACATCGGGCTGTCGATCCAGGTCGGCTCCTTCTCGTCGGCGATGAGCGTCGGCTGCCCCTCCTCCTGCCAGCGCAGCATGCCGAAGGGGACGTAGGTCGAGCCCGGGTTGAAGAGCCGCCACCCGTCGCCGACGCGGACGGCGATGCTGGACGGATCGACGAAGTAGTCGTCGGGGAAGTCCTTCATGAAGAAGGTGTCCTCGCGGTCGGAGGTGCAGGCCAGGCGCACCTCGAAGCCCGCGGCCGACGCCAGCGCGGCGAAGAGCAGGTCGATGTCCTTCGCGTCGCCGAGGCCGCGCTTGAGCGTGTCGGCCGGCGACTTGTTCTCCTTGATCTTCTTGAGCTGCTCGGCCGTCAGCCCCGCAGCGTCGTCGGTGTAGCGCTTGACCTTGGCGCGGACGAAGTCGTAGAGCCGCTCCAGCTTCTGCTCGGGCGCCTGCGCGTCGCCGACCGCCTCGGTCGAGGCCTTGCGCACGTCGTCGTTGACCTTGAGGAGCGACTTGAAGGCCGAGCCCATGCGGCGGCCGTAGGAGTTCCAGAACTGGTCGGGGTCGGTCGCCTTCTCGGACGTGTAGAAGACGAGCATCCAGGGGCGGACGGCGTACTCGGGCGGCATGCGCGGCTCCTCGCGGAAGGCCGGGACGTTCGTCATCGAGGTGACGTAGAAGCCGTCCTTGTCCTTGGCGAAGGGCATCGTGTTGCCGTGGAAGGTCTGCGCGCGCAGGCCGACGCGCTTCCCGCTGCTGTCCACCAGCTCGTCGTTGTAGGGCTTGATGTGGTAGGTCACGTTGCGGACGGGCACGTCGCGCGAGAAGTCGAAGCGCTCGTAGGGGCGGATGCCGTTGCGCACCTCGCGCCAGCGGTACTCGATGATCGCGCCCGGCTCGACGCCCGGCATGGCGAACGACTTGGCCTTGACCTTGAGCCCGTTGCCCTTGATGAGGTCGCGCTCGAAGACATCCTCCTTCTTCAGCTCGACGACCTCGCCGCCCGGCTTGACCGTACGGGCGACCACGTCCTTGATCTTCACCTCGCGGCCGCGGAACTTGATGGCCGGGATGTCGATCTTGCTCACGGCCTCGCGCCCGCGCTCGTTGAAGACCTTGATGCGGACGTAGTGGTTGAGGACGGTGGCCGGCTCGCCGCCGTTCTCCTCGTAGGAGACGCGCACGTCCCAGAAGAGCACTTCGGCGTCGGCGTCCTTCTCGACGGACGGGGCCGAGACGGCGAGCTCGGTCGGGTCAACCGGCTTCCAGTCCTTGTCCCCGCGCGCGAAGGCCGACGTGGCCGCGAAGATGACGAGGGCGAGCAGAAGGAGGAGTGCGCCAGACGCTCCGCGGCGCAGACGGGCTAAAGGGGACTTCATTCTCTTGAACCTTTCGGGGCGGAAAGCCTTTACGATGACGGTCGGGGTCGGGACGTACAGGCCGCAACGGATGAAACAGGTGTCACACAAAAAAGGGAGGCGTCGCCGTGACAGGGCGAACGGACGTTGGATTTTACGACGAGAATCTGGACGGGGCAAGCGGGAAAAGCCGTGAACGGTAAACCGTGAACCGTGACAAGAGAAAGCAGGCTCTTCTTCTTGTCGGGGCCGGCCGCGACGCTGCGCACCCAGACGGGCAGCTTCGGGTCTGTGATGAGCACATCCTGCGCCTCGACGGGCCAGGGCTTCATCCCGTAGGGCGTGTAGGTCGAGGCCGGGCTGAGGAGCTGCCACCCGTCGCCGACGCGGACGGCGATCAAGGTCGCGCCGAGGAAGCTCCAGTGCATGTAACTGCGGTCGAAGAAGAAGTCGGCGTTATTGCCCGAGAAGGCCATACGCGCGTCGAAGCCGGCGGCGGAGGCGAGCGCGGCGAAGAGGAGGTCGATGTCGTAGCCCGTGCCCTCTGCGCGCGCTTGAGCGTGTCGGCGGGCGCCCGGTTCTCCTTGAGCTTCGCGCGCTGGTCGCGCGTCAGCCCCGAGGCGTCGTCGCTGGGCTTGATGGCCTCCTTGTACCCCTCGTAGAGTCTCCGGCCGGTGTCGTACCAGTACTGCTCGGCGTCGCTCTTCGTGTCGGCAGAGAAGTAGAGGTAGACCCAGGAGCGGACGGCGGCCTCGGGCGGCATGCGCGGCTCTTCATGGAAAGCGGGCATGTTCATCATCGACAGGCGCCAGAAGCCCTCCAACTCCTTGTCCTTCTCGAAACGCGCGTCCCCCATGTTGATGGCGCGGTAGCGCATGCTAAAGTCGGGCTTGAAGTAGTAGGTGACGGAGCGGACGGGGATGCCGCGCTGGAAGTCGAGGCGCAGGCCGTCGGCACCGCCCGGCCGCATCTCGCGCCAGCGGTACTCGATGACCGAGCCCGGCTCGACGCCCGGCAGCACGAAGGACTTGACCTTGACCTTGAGGCCGCTCATCTTGACGACCGTGCGGTCGAACACGTCCTCCTTCTTCAGCTCGACGACCGTGCCGTCGGGCCTGTTGACGCGGGCGGCGATCTCCTTGATCTGACTCCCGCCGTAGTAGGGCAGCTCGACCTTGCTCTGCGCGTCGCGGCCGCGCTCGTTGAAGACCTTGATGCGGACGTAGTGCTTGAGCGACACCTCTGAGAACGGCGAGTCGTCGATGACGACCTCCCAGAAGAGCACCTCGGCGTCCTCGTCCTTCTCGACGACGGGCTCCGAGGGGCGGAGGTCAGCAGGCGGCAAAGGCTTCCACAGCTCTTTCTCTTTGTCGGCGGAGGCCGCCGCGGGCGCTAAGGCCGTGAAGACGAGAGCGAGCAGTAAGAGGGGCTTCATTCTCTTGAACCTTTCGGGGCGGAAAAGTTTGACGGTGGCGGTCGGGATCGGGCGTGCAGGCTGTTACGGCGAACCGAACGGCACTCGAACGGGGAGGCGTCGCCGCGTACGGGCCAAAGGACGCTGGATTTTACGACGTGAGTCCGGGCGGGGCAAGCGGGGAATAAGGGGCGTAAACCGTAAACCGTGACGAGAGAAGAGCGTGAACCGTAAACCGTGACGAGAAGGTCTGACTCCTTCTCGTCACGGTTTACGGTTTACGGTTTACGTCTTACTTTGGTATTTTCCCGGCGGAGGTTTAAGGGGATGGGTTTCGAGAGTTTAACGCCGAAGGAGTTCGGGGAGCGCGTGCGGGGCGGCGAGGAGCTGCTGCTCGTGGACGTGCGCGAGCCCGAGGAGTACGAGCTGGCGCGGGTCGAGGGCGCGCGCCTTCTGCCCCTGAGCCTCTTCAACGAGTGGGCGCCGACGCTCGACCCCGAGCGCCCCACGGTCTTCCTCTGCCATCACGGCGTCCGCAGCGCGCAGGTCTGTTCCTACCTCTCGCGCCAGGGCTTCGAAAAACTTTACAACCTCTCCGGCGGCATCGACCGCTGGTCGGCGGAAGTAGACCCGTCCATCCCGCGTTACTAAGAAGTACTGAGGACTGAGTGCAAGTCAGTTCTTCACTCAGTCCTCAGTACTCAATACTTCTTTATGGAAGGCTACACGGAGGAACACGCGCGCGCTTACCCCGCGGAGTACCTGGCGGGGATCGACCTCTACAACGCGGGCGAGTTCCACGCGGCGCACGACGCGTGGGAGGAGCGCTGGCGCGACGACTGCGGCCCGCAGGAGAAACTCTTCCTCCAGGCGCTCATCCAGTCGGCCGTCGTCTTCCACCACGTCGAGATCGGACGGCGCGGCGCCGCCCGCCGCATGTACCGCATGGCCCTGGAGAAGTTCGAGCGCCTCGGCGCCGCGCGCTTCATGTCCTTAGACATCTCGGACTACCTCGCGCAGCTCGCGCGCGCCGTCGCCTGGCTCCAGGAGTCGGAAGACCCGCGCGCCGCCGTCCAGCCCGCCGACTTCGAGGCCCCGCGCCTGCGGCTCCTGCCCGGCGCGGACGAGTACGACTGACGCGCCCTGCTTCCTTTGCGCCCGCGCCTTTGTGCTTTAGAATCGGCGCCAGCATTCAAACAGCACGACGGGCCGGAGGAGCGAGATGTCTCAAGTGGAGATACTTGAAGGCGCGGAGGAGTGGCGCGACCGTTACGCGCGCTGGAAGCAGATCAACGAGCTGCGCGACGGCGACGTGGGCGAGCGCTACCCCTGGGTCGAGAACCGGCGCGCCCCCTTCCGCCCGGCGCGTCGGGCGCTACCGATGCTCAACCTCGCGCTCGTCACCTCGGCCGGCGCCTACCTCGACGGCACCGAGCCCTTCGACACACAGACCTTCGGCGGCGACTCCTCCTTCCGCGAAATCCCCGTCGAGGTCGGCCCCGCAGATTTGCAATGGACGCCGCGCGGCTACGATGTCGCGCACGTCAAAGAGGACATGAACGCGCAGGTGCCCCTCGACCGGCTGAAAGAGTTCGCGGGCAACGGCATCATCGGACAGCTCAACCCCGTCTTCTGGAGCATCTCCGGCTTTATCCCGAACGCCGCGCGCTTCGCCGCGACGGGGTTGCAGGAACTGGTCGAGCGCGTCCGCCGCTACGAGGTGCAGGCCGTCCTGCTCGTCCCGGCCTCGCGCCTCTGCCACCAGACGATCTCTCTGGCCGCGCGCGCCATCGAGGTCGCGGGCGTCCCCACGATGACGCTCGCCGTGGATCGCGCCGTCGTCGAACAGGCGCGCCCGCCGCGCGCCGCCTGGTATCCCGGCGAGTTCGGCTGCGTCGTCGGCAAGCCCAACTGGCCCGAGTACCAGCGCCGCGTCCTCGACGAAGCCCTCCGCCTGATCGAACCCATCGACCAGCCCAGCGTCCGCAACCTCATCGTCGCCGCCGCGACCGAGGTCGAGATGGAACGCGGCGAGAGATAGCGCACAGGAAAATTAACAGGGATGGACAGGATGTTCGGGATAAGAAAATCTTAATCCTGAACATCCTGCCCATCCCTGTTAATTCATTCGACCGTTACCCGCCGAATTGCGTCAAGACCCCTTCCACCTGCGCGAAGTCGAAGGGCTTGCCGATGACTGTGTCGGCGGGGGCGTCGCCCTGCGTGCGGGCGGCGTCGCGGCCGTAGCCGGTGACGACGGCGATGCGCGTGCGCGGGCTCTGCCGGCGCACGGCGCGCGCCACCTCCCAACCGTCCATCTCGGGCATCGAGAGGTCTGTGAAGACAAGGTCGAACTCGTGCTCGTTTAAAGCGGCGAGGGCCGCGCGGCCCCCTTCGGCGCGCCGGACGCGGTGGCCGAGCACCTCGACCATCTCGGCCAGCGTCTCGCGCACGTGCTCCTCGTCGTCCACGACGAGGACGGAGAGCGCGCGGGCGGGCGTGCCCCGCTTGTGCGTGCGCGCGGGCGGCGTCGGCTCTGACCGCGAGGCTTCGGCGTGCGGGAGGTCGATGGCGAAGGTCGTCCCCTGCCCGGGTTGAGAGGCGGCCGAGATGTGGCCGCCGTGGCGCTCGACGATACCGTAAGAGACGAAGAGGCCGAGCCCCGTCCCGTGCACGCCCTTCGTCGTGAAGAAGGGCTCAAAGATGCGCGCGCGCACCTCCTCGGCCATGCCCGTGCCGGTGTCGGTGAAGAGCAGGCGGAGGCGCCCGCCGCGGCGGCGGCAGCTGATGTCGAGATGCCCGCCTGCGGGCATCGCATCGATGGCGTTGACGACGAGATTGACGAAGACTTCGCGCAGCTCCGACGCGTTACCGTGCGTGTGCAGCGCGTCGTCGCTCTCGACCGACACGTCGTAGCGCAGGCCGCGCGCGCGCGCGTCGTTCTCCCAGCGCGTCCGCGTGATCTCGACGGCATCACGCAGAAGCTCCGCCACGCAGACCTTCGCGTGCCCCTCGCCCGGGAGCTGGCGCGCGAACGAACGTATGCGGCGCACCGTCGCCGCGGCATCCTCGGCGGCCGTGAGGATGATGTCGAGGCCGCGCGTCAAGTTCGGGTCGCCCTCGGCCGTCCGGCGCAAAAGCTGCGCGCGCCCGAGGATGGCGGCGAGCGCGTTGTTGAAGTCGTGCGCGACGCCCGAGGCGAGCTGGCCGAGGGCGCGGAGCTTGTCGGCCTGCGCGGCACGCTCGCGCTCTAACCTTTGCTCGGTCACGTCGCGCGTGATGGCGAGGACGCCCGTCGTACGGCCGTCGATGACGAGCGGCGTGGAGTCCGAGACGACATAGCGCACGCCGCCGTCGGGCCGGAGCAGACGCAGCTCGACCGTCTGCGACTCGCCCGCGAGCGAGCGGCGGAATCTCTCCTCGGCCGCGTCCCGATCCGTCTCGTCAACCAGCTCGCTGAAGTGCCGGCCGATGAGCGACTCCTTCGCGTAGCCGCACATCGCGGCGCCCGCGCTGTTGATCCACATCAGCCGCCCCTCGGGGTCTGTCGCGGCGATGTTCTCGCGCGCGCTCTCCAGGACGTGTTCGAGGAGGGACTGCTGCTCGCGCGCGACGGCCTCGATCTGCCTCAGTTCCGAGAGGTCGCGCACGGTGCAGACCGTGCCGACCCGCCCCGACTCCTCCACGATGGGCTCGGCCGTCACCAGCAGCGTGCGCCCGAGCGCCTCGGGCGTGTACTCGATGGTCACGGGGCCGCGCTCGGCCGTCGCGCGCTCGACGACGCAGCCGCCGCCGCGCCCCGAGCGCAGGATGTCGCAGCAACGCCGGCCCAGCAGCTCGTGCGGCTCGGCCGACTCCAGCCCCGCGCCCGCGCGGTTGACGCGCATCAGCCGGCGCTCGTTCGAGAAGATGAAGATGCCGTCCGACATCGCGTCGAAGGTCGTCTCCCAGGTGCGCTTGGCGCGCTCGACCAGTTGGAACAGCTCGGCCTGCCGGACGGCGATGCCGGTCTGGTCGGCGACGGCGTGAGCGAGCGAGATGTCCTCGGGGCCCCAGCCGCGCGTCCGGCTGACCGTGGAGACGACGAAGCAGCCGGGCACGTCGTCGCCGACGCGGATGGCGACGTACATGATCGAGCGCGTGCCCAGACCCTTCAGGATTTTTTCGTAGACGTGCCGGATGGCGGGGTCGTGCTCCACGTCCTCAAAGGCGAGCACGCCCGTGCCGCGGATGGCCTCGACGAGATTGTTGACGAGCGGGAGCGGATACTCGCCCGCGGCCTCGGCGACGCCCGGCGCGGTGTAGATGGCCTTCGTGCGCACGACGCCCACCTCGCGGTCGAGCATGAAGACGGCGCAGCGGTCTACGCCGAGCTGGACTCCCAGCTCGCGGGTGGCGGCGCGGAAGACCTCGTCGGCATCGAGCGACTGGCGGACGGCGCGCGTGATGCGGTTGATGAGCGCCTCGCGCTCGGCCTGCGCGGCCAGCTTCGCGGCGTCGCGCTGGCGCGCGATGAGCTGCGCCGTCTGGCGTGCGAAGGCCACGGCCGGGAGGACGCTGCGGCGGTCGGGCGCGCGGCCCGACCGCGGGTCGTCGAGCGCGATGAGGCCGACGAACCTGCCGTCGTGCGCGACGAGCGGGACGAACAACTCGTCGCCGTCGTTCCAGGCGTCGGCGCCGTAGCCGGGGCGCGGGCGCGGCAGGCCCGACTTGAAGCGGCGCGCGTAGAAGGCGTCGAGCAGGTGGTAGTGGCTCGGCGGATAGTAGGCCGCGTAGCCGAGCCCCCCCACGTCGATGCGCAGGCCGCGCTCGACGAGGCGCGCAACCTCTTCGCGCGGGTAGGGGTGCGCGTCCGCCTGCGCGAGGTACTCGGCGGGGACGTTCGAGGAGTGCGAGACGATGCGGCGCGTGCGCCCGTCCTCGTTGAAGAGGACGACGAGGCAGGTGCGGTAGTCGGTCAGGTTCGTGATGGTGTCGGCCAACCCCGCGTACAGCTCTTCGAGCGCGCGGCCGTCGCCGGCGGGCGCGGCGGCGAGTGCGGTGAGCGCCTCAAGCTGCCGGACGGACGCGCTCAGGTACTCTTCGGGCGCATCGCTCTCGGCGGGGTAGGTTTCGGACAGGGGCATGCGCTCGTGTTCTCCCGTCGGGGGCGGATTGGGGAAAGCGTAGTCCGGCCGCCCCTGTATTTCCCTTCATACAAGATGGCGGCGCTTGCGGAAGATTTCGAGAGGCGGGGCATCCGGGCTCTGCTGGCCCGTCTGAGGCTTACGGGTCAAACCCCCTTGCAACGCGCCCGCTAACGCGGGCGAAGTCTGAATATAACAAAGCCTTAGCGGGGTTGTCATCAGGAAAGAGTAGACAGTAGACAGTAGCCGGTAGGGAAAACAAGTTCGGCGGGCGTCGGATTTTGCACCCGCGACGCCCGCCGATCTTTTCTACTCTCTACTGGCTACCGTCTACTGCCTACTTCTCGGGCGCCCGTCCACGGAGCTGCGGGCGAAGTAGCCCTGGCGGTAGGTGAGACGGAGCTGCTGCTTCTTCAGCTCAGAGTTGACGAGGTCGATCTGCACCTTGCGGAAGGAGCCGTCCTTGGTCTTGTTCGAGGGCGAGTAGGCAATGAGGTACTGCGAGCGCAGGTCTTCCTGAATCTGCGCGAAGGCCGAGCGCAGGTCGTCCTCGTTGCGCGGGAAGTAGGCGCGCCCGCCCGTCCGCTCCGTGATCTTGCGCAGGGAGCCCTCGTCCACCCCCTCGAAGCTGAAGCTGTCGCCGATGCCGACGGCGTAGATGATGGCGTCGGCCTTCAGCGCCGAGTCCACGGCCTCCTGGAGCTTGAGGCGGCTCGACGTGTCCACGCCGTCGGTGAGGAGGATGATGGCGCGGCGCGTCTTGTCGGATGATTCGGTGAGCACCTCGCGCGAGGTGACCCAGACGGCGTCCCAGATGGCGGTGGAGCCGGCGCGCGCCTGGTTGTCACCCGAGATGGGCGGCGTCCCGACGAGCACGCCGCCGCCGATGTAGCCCGAGGGCGGCACGAACTCGACGCGGTCGATGGCGCGGCGGACGCGCGCGGACGAGCCCGTCAGGCCCTGCTCCAGGGTCGCGTCGCCGGTGAAGGTGAGCACGGCCACCTCGTCCTTCGCCGCGCGGATGACGGTATCGACGAAGCGCTGCGCGGCCGACTTCTCCTCCGGGAGCGTGCGCTCCTGCGAGGCCGAGCAGTCGATGAGGATGGCGAGCGAGAGCGGGCGGTCGGTCTCGCGCTGGAAGGTGAAGACCTTCTGCTCGACTCCGTCTTCGAGGACGCGGATGTCGTCCTGCTTGAGCGTCGTGACGAAGCGCCGGCTCTTGTCCACGGCCGTGAAGAGGAGGTTGGTCAGGTCGGTCTCGACCCGCTCCACGTCGTCGTCGTCAATCGTCTCGTCGCGCTGCGGCGTCGGGCGCTGTGCGGGCGGCGACCCCGCCTGCTGCGCGCTCACCCCCGCCCCCGTCGGCACCAACGCCGCCGCCGCGAGCAACAGCGCCAGGACGACCGCGAATCTCTTTTGGCTTAACATCTCTTCCCTCGTGAACCGTCAACCGTGACAAGTTAAGTTCGGTTTTAATCTTGTCACGGTTGACGGTTTACTTCCTGATCAAATCCCTGTCTGCCGTGTAGCCGCGCTTGGCGTTGACCCTGTACTTCTCGCCGGTGTTGACCTTGACCTCGATGCGGCGGTAGCCGCCGTCGAAGGGCGGCTCGGGGCGGTAGGTGAGGAGGTACTGCGAGCGCAGCTCCTCGCCGATCTTCTTGAAGGCGCGCTCCAGCTGGAGCATGTCGCCGGTGTAGAAGGAGCGGCCGCCGGTCTCGTCGGCCATGCGCGACAGCTCCTTGTCGCCCGAGTCCTTGACCGTGCCGGCCTCGACGCCGGGGACGGCGCTTCCCGTGAACCCGCCCTTGGTCGAGATGGCGAAGATGATGGTGTCGGTCTTCTGCGCGATGGCGACGGCGTCGTCGATGCGCGCGCGGCTGTAGGTGTCGTCGCCGTCGGTGATGATGACGAGCGCGCGGCGCGGGCTCGACACGTTGCGCATCTTCTCGTCGCAGAACTGCCAGACGGCGTCGAAGAGCGCGGTCTGCGTCCCCGGCGACTTCACGCTGTCGATGGCCTTCTCCAGGTCGTCGAGGTTGCGCGTGAAGTCCTGCCGGAGCTTGACCTCGTCGTCGAAGGTGACGAAGGCGCCCCAGTCCCTGCGCGTGCGCGTGACGGTGTAGAGGAAGTTCTTGGCCGCCTCCTTCTCGAACCCGAGCTTGCCCGCGGTCGAGCCCGACGTGTCCATCAACACGCCGATGTAGATGGGCAGCTTCTCCAGCTCCCTGACCTCGCCGAGGAAGTCGAACTGGACGGGGCGCTTCTCCTCGAAGACCGAGAAGTCGTTCCTGGTCAGCCCCGCCACGGGCACGCCCTTCTTGTCGAGGACGGTGACCGGCACACGCACGACGCGCGACGTGGTCACGTCTTCCACCACGTCCTGCTGCGGCGTGGGCGTCTGCCGCGGTGCGGCGGGCGTCTGCCGGGGCGCGGGCGCACGACGCGCGGCGGCGCCCGCGCCGCAGAGGGCGCAGGCGAGGAGGGTCAAGGGAATAAAAAGTCTCGCGGTTTTCTTCATAGACGGATGAAGGGGAGCGCGGGTCGAACCTCGGGGTCTTCAGCCGATTCGAGCACCCATTCGATGCCCCCGGCCGGCGCGGTCGTTGCTTCCCCAGTGCCCGACAGTATAAAGCAAGTGTGCGGTGAGCAGTAAGCAGTGAGCGGTGCCGGGAGAGCGGGACTGACCTTACGGCAGCGTTTCAAGGAATTCCGAAAGCTCGGCCGGGAGCGGGGCCGTGAAGCCGAGCCATTCGCCCGTGGCCGGGTGGTGGAAGCCGAGCCGCTCGGCGTGGAGGAACTGGCGGCCGAGGGCGCCGATGCGTGCGCGGAGCGCGGGCTCCGGGATCGTCTTGTCGCGGCCGCCGCCGTAGGTCTCGTCGCCGACGACCGGGTGCTTGATCCACGCGAGGTGGACGCGTATCTGGTGCGTGCGGCCGGTCTTGATCTGCACGTCCAGCAGCGTGAAGCGCGTGTAGTGCTGCCGCACGCGCCAGAGCGAGAGGGCCGCGCGCCCGCTGCGGACGACGGCCATGCGCGTGCGGTTGCGCGGGTCGCGCGCCAGCGGCTCCTCGATTCTTCCCTTCTCCTCGCGCGTCACGCCGTGGACGAGCGCGACGTAGGACTTGAAGACCGTCCGCGCGCGGAACTGATCCGACAGACTCTCGTGCGCCCGCGCCGTCTTCGCGACGACGATGACGCCCGACGTGTCGCGGTCTAGCCGATGAACGATCCCCGGCCGGAGCGAGCCGCCGGAGAGCTGGCCGAAGTGGAAGGCGAGCGCGTTGGCGAGCGTGCCCGAGGGGACGCCGGCCGCGGGGTGGACGACGAGGCCGGCGGGCTTGTTGACGACGACGACCTCTTCATCCTCGTGGAGGATGTCGAGCGGGATCTCCTCGGGCTCGACCTCGGACGGCGGCGGCGCGGGCAGCTCGACCTCGACGCGCTCGCCGCCCTTCAGTTTAAGCGAGGGCTTCGCCGCGCGCCCGCCGACGAGCACGTCACCATCGTCGATGACGCGCTTCAAAGTCGAGCGGCTCACGCCCTCGACGCGCGCCGCGAGGAAGGCGTCGAGCCGCGCGCCCGCGTCCTCCTCCGACACGTCGAACGCGAGCGTCTCGGCCTCGGGCTCAGGCCGAACGTCCGACGCCTCGACTTCAAGCTTCTCTTGCTCGTCGCTCATGCGCTGGCGGCGTCCGGGGCCGGGGTCACCTTGGGAGTGCGACGCCAACGGAGAAATAAGAAGAGCAAGCCGCCGGCGACGACGACGAGGCTGATGAGCTGCGAGGTCGAGAGGTGCGTCAGCGTCGTCAGGCCCGCGATGTCGCCGCGCGGGTCATCGCGGAAGAATTCGATGGTGAAGCGCGTCAGGCCGTAGAGCACGGCGTAGGCGCCGATGACCTGCCCGTCGAAGCGCTTGCGCCGGTGCAGCCAGTAGAGAAAGAGAAAGATAAGGAGCGTGGCGAGGGACTCGTAGAGCTGCGTCGGGTGGAGATGGACGCCGACGGGGACGCCCGTGATGCGGTGCGCCAGCTCGCCGAACTCGACGCCCCAGGGCAAGTTGGTCGGCCGCCCCCAGCAGCACCCGGCCGCGAAGCAGCCCTCGCGCCCGATGGCCTGCCCCAGCGCCACGCCCGGCGCGAACGCATCCGTCACCTTCCAGAAAGAGAGCCGGTAGCGGCGGATCAGCAGCACCCCCGTCAGAAGCCCGCCGAGGAAGCCGCCGTACCACACGCCGCCCGAGCGCAGGAAGTCGATGGAGAGCAGGTTGTGCCAGTCCTGCCCGTACTCCGGCTCGGCCACCATCAGCAGCAGCTTCGAGCCGACGAGGCCGCCCAGAAGCATCCACAGCCCCAGGTCGAAGACGCGCTCGCGCGGCAGCCCGTCGCGCCCGCCCAGACGCGACGCCACGAAGAGCGCCGCCATGAATGCCAACGCCAACAGCACGCCGTACGTGTTGACCGGGAAGCTGCCGATGTGGAAAAGCTCAGGGTACATTTATCTAAACATGACCAGGTACGGCGTTAAGAACGCTGCCGCCGCGGAGCGGCGTTATGAGTTTAGCCCGGCCTTTCAAGGCCGGGTTAGTTTCGTATCGAACACGGTAGCGTCGCGTCAGCGACGCCTGAGCCAGCACGGCATAT
>JBJMGP010000225.1:0-52952 GCA_045807865.1 Pyrinomonadaceae bacterium | reverse complement strand
TCTGCTGGTAGATGCCGACGATAGTGTCGATCTTCTCCTGAGCCTCGGCGTTGGCAGGGTCGTACTTGAGCACCTTTTTGAAGTCGGCCAGCGCGTACTTGTAGAGCTTCGGATTGCCCCCGCTCCAGTAGACGTTGCCGCGCGCGAGGTAGGCATCGGCGGCCGCCTTCTTGTCGGCGGCGGCGGCGCCCGGCGCCTGTGCCTTCTCGGCCGCGGACTTGATGCGCGCGTCGAGTTCCTTCGTATCCACGAGGGCGCGCTCAGAGGCCGCGTCCGCGCCGGACGGGGCCGACGCGGTGCCGCCGTGCGAGGAGGTGATGCCGGGATTTGAAGAGCTGGGGCCGTGCTGAATGCTGGTCTGCGCGTTGCTGGCCGGCGCGTTCGCGTTGCGCGCCGCAGAGGGGGCCGGCGCGTTGCCGCCGCACGAGCCCAGGAGTGCCGCGGCCATCAGAAGCGCCGGCGCGACGAAGTGCTTTTGCATCGTAGGAGACTCCGGTACGGGAAATTGTTTGCCGAACGATGATACACAGAAACGCCCGCCGAAGTCACACGACTCGGGCGGGCGTCTTCTCTTCGACTTTAACGCGCGCTCACTTGGCGCCGGTGTGGCACTTGACGCACTCGTTGGTGGTCGGCGCGGTCTTGATCTTGCGCTTCTCGACGGCCTGGTCGTGACAGCCGTTGCAGTTGCGGTGGTACGCCTCCTCGTTGGTCAGGACGATGGGGTCGGTGTCGCCCTCGTAGGTGACCTCGGGGATGGCGGCCAGCAGCTTCGGCTTGTCCCCCTCCTGCGCGTGGCAGGCGCGACAGGTCGGCACCTCGGGCGTCTTGGCATCCTTGACGGTCTCGGCCGTCAGCGTCACGGTGCGGTCGGCCGGGTTCGCGGACTTGAGCGGCGGGTGCTTGGCGGCCTCGGCGGCGGGCTGGTCGGTGTGGTGGCACTCGGTGCAGCCGATGGGCTTGGTGCCGTCCACGCTGTAGTTCTTGGTCGAGTGGTTGACGTGGCTGAAGGGGACGGGAATGCTCTTGGTCTTGTCCTTCTTGGAGTCGGTCGAGAGCGTGTACTGATCCTTCGGCGCCTGCCCGCCCTGTGCCGTGAGCGAGGCCGGGCCCGAGCGCACGGCGCTTGAGTTACAGCCCAGCACGCACAGAAAGCTGGCGAGCGCGGCCGACGCGATGAAAAGTTTCATGGTTGTCTGTCCTCGGAGTTAACCCTGCCCTGGATTCAAAAGAGCTACGCGGCGGAGGAGATTGACCTTGCCTTTTATAGACGCGCCCCCCGGCCTTGTCAATTTTTTCTTTCAGAAGCTGAAGGTCTGGCCCTTGTGGCAGCGCTTGCAGTCGGCGAAGTCGTCGCCGCCGAAGGCGCGACGGTTGTTATGGCAGGTCATGCAGGTCTGCGCGCGGGCGGAGCCGAAGTGCTGCGCGGCCTGCGGCGAGGTGACCTGACGGCCCTGCCCCACCCCGGCGCGCACCTGGTGGCAGTCGTCGCAGCTCATGCCCTGCCGCGCGCCGTGCGTCGCGTGGCTGAAGCTGACCGAGTAGGCGCGCGACGTGGCGGGCGTGCGGCGGTAGCCGCCCGACGAGTGGCAGGTCGAACACGAAGAGATGTCGCCCGCGGAGCCGCGCGAGTTGGGCGTGTGGCAGCTGTAGCAGTTGTCGTGCGCCGGAGCGCCCGCGGGGATGGTGAGCGCGACGCCGCGCCGCGCCGCGCGGTGGCAGGAGGCGCAGCCCTGCTCGGGGCGCGCGCCGCCGGCCATGTGCCGCGAGTGGTCGAAGCGCATGTTGAAGTCGGTGAGGCCGGGGAAGGGTTTGAGCGGCGGGTTGTTCCCCTCGACGTTCGTATGGCAGTTCAGACAGAGCTGGCCGCCCTGTGTGACGAACTGCTGGACGTGACAGTCGGTGCAGGCCTTGTGACCCGGCCAGCGCGGCGTCGAAGAGTTGTCCGGGCGCGCGTGGCAAGAGGCGCACGCGAGCGACGCATGCCGCTCGATGGTGTGCGAGTAGCGCGAGGCGTCGCCGCCCTGCGGCACGGCGGCGGCCGCAGGCATGGCGTAGACCGCCGCGGCGGGCGACGCAGGCGTCTGCTTAGACGAAGCGTAGACGAGCAGCAGCAGCGGTGTGAAGGCGCACACCGTCAGCGCGCGCAGGCGCCGGACGCGCGGCCGCGCGGGCGTTGCGCCGGACTGTTCCCTTCTCTCTACTTCGGCTTCTCTCAAGGTCTCTTAGCTTCCGCCTCCCGAAGAGGCTACTTCCCCGTAGCGTCCAGATGCGACTTCGGCGGCTTCTCGCGCCCGAGGTTGTAGTGGCACTTGACGCACTGGAAGTTGGGGTCTGCCAGCTTCTTGTCCACCTCTTCGTTGAGAATCCTCTTCGGCTTCGCGCCGACATGGCAGGAGGAGCCGGCACCGCACGAGAGGATGGGGACTTTCAGCGTCGTCTCGTCGAGCGTGCTCAGCGCCGGGATGCGCGTGTGGCAGGTCGCGCAGTCGATCTCGCGGTGTCGCTCCTCCTCGTGCGCGAAGATGACCGAGTCCCTGCGCAGAAGTTTCCTGATGATGAAAGGGTCTGTGAAGCCCGAGCGCGCGGCGAACTGCGTGTCCGCGTCCTTGCCCTTGAGGACGGGTCGCTCGGCTCCTTGCGGCAGAAGCTTGTGGCAGCCCGCGCAGTCGGTCGAGAGGGGCTTCTCACCGCCGTCCTGCCAGTGGCAGTTGAAGCAGGAGTCGTGCCCCGTGGGCGTCGTCTTCAAAAGCCCCGCCGGGAGCACCGGCACAGTCGCGCTTGCCCCTGCCTGTGTGCCGGCCGGCGCCGGCGTGGCCGCGGCGACGGGCTGCGACGTGTAGGTCTCGTGGCAGACGGAACAACTGTTCGGCTTCGAGGGCTTCGCCTGCTCCTGCGCGAAGGCGGCGCTGACGAAGTGCACGCCGCCTTCATCCCCCTTCAAGGTTCGGGCCATCACGTCCTGGTGCAGGTCGTGCGGGAAGTTGATGGCGAACTCCGAGGTCTCGCCCTTCCCCTTCTCCGAGCGCTCGAAGGCCGCGGCCGGGTTGGCGAAGGGGTAACGCGCGCCCGCGCGCGGCGAGACGACGGTGTGGCAGACGGAGCAGATCACAGGGCGCGCGCCGCGGAAGAACTGCTGGCGGTGGCAGCTCAGGCAGGACTCGTGCTCGGGATAGTCCGTGATGTCCGGGAAGGCCGTGGAAGCGTCGCGCACACGCGCCCAGTTGTCGCTCGGGCTCTGATGGCAGGAGTTGCAGGAGTCTTTGTGGTGCGCGGGCGTCGCGTGCGTGAACCGGGAGTAATCGACGCGAGGGCGCGGCGCGGGCACGCGTCGCTGGGTGGTGCTCCGCCTCCGCTGCGGCCCGGCCGACGCGGAAGGGATGCGCACGCAGACGACGACGGCGAGGGCCGCCGTGACCACGAGCGCGAGCGTCAGTGTTCTTCGCTTCATCCGTCGGTTAAAGAGCTTGCCGCGGTTTGTAGCACACACGATGAAGGAGTGACAACAGAAATCTTAGGCAGGCGGTACTCTTAACCGCCTACTGCCTACTGCTTCGAAAGGACGTAGGTGACGGCCCACATCTGCTTCGGGTTGGGCGGGAGCGTCATCACCTTGCAGTCCCAGACGGGGCCGCCCTCCTCGAACGGAAAGAGGTTGGAGATATAGTAGTCGCCCGCCTTGAAGCCCGTGAAGATGGCGCGCCCCTTCTCGTCCGTCATAAAGGAGACGACCTGGCCCGCCTGCCGGCCCGCACGGTCGAGCCACGCCTTCTTGCGGCGGAAGTAGTCGGAGCGCACGTTTTTGAGCGGGAAGTTGACGGCGAGCCACTTGAGCGCGAGCCGCTCGCTGCGATACTTGCGCAGGCCGTCGTCGTAGGCGCGCTTGAACTCGGGGACGGTCTTGACGGCCTCGGGGAACTCCGACTCGAACTCCGGGCAGTAGAGCGAGTCGCAGTCGTGGCGCGCCAGCCACTCGCGCAGTTGCGTGCTCGCGCCCTGGAGGGAGTCCGCGCGCCGAGGCATCGAGGCCCAGTCCAGCCCCGCCGAGAAGGCGCTGCGGCGGAGCAGGTAGAAGCGCTTGCGCGCGAGCGGCTTCTTGTCCGCGCCGTAGAGGAAGACGCGGATGCCGCCCGAGTCCGACTCCGCCTCGGCGGCCTTGACAGCGATGGGCGTCGGGGTCGGCTGGCAGGAGGCGGCGGGCGGCGCGCCTTGCGCGCGTGCGTGCAGGGCGTAGGTCAGACAGAGGCCAGATAACAACGCGGCCCACAGAAGGGGTGTCCGTCGTTCAGCTCTCATCGTCTTCGTCTGTGTCAGTCGGTCGGCGACTTCTGCTGCGCGCCGGCGCGCGCCGTGCGGAGCCTCTCGCGCAGGCGCGGGAGGTCTTCGTAGGTCGGGTCTAACTTCTCCAAACGCGCGAGCGTGGCCTCGGACTCGGCGTACTGCTTCGTCTCCAGCAGCATGAGCGTGAGGTTGTGCAGACTCATGACGTGGTTCGGGTCGGACTGGAGGCAGCGGCGCAGCTCGGCGATGGCCTTCTCGGGCTGGCTCGGCTTGCGCAGGTAGAAGGTGAGCGCCAGCTCGGAGCGTGCGTCGCAGTCCTCGGGGCGCTTGGCGAGCGCGGCCGTGTACCAGCGCGCCGCGTCGTCGAAGCGCCCGGCCGAGGAGTAGACGGTGCCGAGGCGGACGACCGTGTTGTAGTCGTCGGGGCGCAGCTTGTTGGCGCGCGTCATGAAGTCGATGGCGTCCTCGAAGCTGCCCGCCTGGAAGTACCCTTCCGCGGCCTTGAGCTGCGCGTCGAAGCTGTCCGGCGCCTTGCGCGCGGCGTCGGCCGCCTTCTCCGCGTCGGCCAGAAGCTGCTGCCTGTTCGCCCCGTCCTCGTCCGAGACCGACGGGTGGTCGGCCGGCAGCCCCGCGGCCGACTGTCCCGCGGACGCGGCGGCCGGCGCCGCCTGACTCTGGTTGACGTAGACGACCAGATGGAACGCGATGACGTACCCGAGCAGGAGCCCGACGGCCGAGAAGAGGACGTTCTCTCTGTTCATAAGGAAAAGACGTAAACCGTGAACCGTAAACCGTGACAAGATTAAGCCCCTCGGTCTTTCTTGTCACGGTTTACGGTTCACCGTTCACGGTTCTTCATGCGTACGAGTGCAGGCCCGGCAGCAGGTAGCTGACGCCGAGGTAGGTGAAGACGATGAGCAGGAAGGCGATGACGGCGAAGTAGGCCGCGGCGCGCCCCGTCCAGCCGCGCGAGATGCGCACGTGGAGGAAGCCTCCGTAAGTCAGCCACGCCACGAACGCCCCGGTCTCCTTCGAGTCCCAGCCCCAGTAGCGCCCCCACGACTCGTTCGCCCAGATGGCGCCCGTCATCAGCAGCAGCGCGAGGCCGGCGAAGGTCACGCCGCCCGTCTTGTACATCAGGCTGTCGATCTTCTCCTTGTCGGGGAGCGCCGCCCGGAGCTGCTCGGTCTTGAAGCTGAAGAGGATGACGAAGAGCGTCGCCGCGAACCCGGTGATGAGCGCGGCCAGTTCGACGGGGTTGGCGTTGAGGCTCAGGAAGAACTGGCCCTGATTCTGCGCGACGAAGTTCGCGGCCCGCTGCTCGGCGTCGGCGCGCGGGACGCGCAGCACCTCCTCGGGTCGCGCCCCCTCGCGCTGCGACATCTCTTTCCAGAACGTGTAGTAGCCCTGCCGGCTCACACACGCGGTGCCCGCCGGGCGCGTGCCGTCGGCACAGGGCGCGACGTTCGACACCGTCTTGACCTGCCAGACCAGCAGGCCGATGGCGAGCGCCTGCGCCACGAGCGCGGCCTTCAGAACGTGGTGGCCGAGCCGGCGGGCGCGCTCGTCACCCTTGTAGATGTACATGCAGAAGAGGACGACCACTCCCGCCAGCAGGAGCCCCGCACCCGCCAGCAGCCAGCCGACGTACGGAATCTCCGCGCGCAGCGGCATCGGAAAGCGCGGCGGCATGAAGACGGCCGAGCCGTAGGAGCCGAAGGCGCCCGACTCGAAGCCCCAGAAGGCCGACCCGAACCAGAGCACGCTCCCCTTGCTCACGGTCGCGATGACGGCGAGCGCGAAGATGCTCGACCAGATCGCCATCGCCTCGGTCTTCACCCCGTCCTTCAAGAGGTAGACGACCGCCGTCGCGAAGCAGACGAGCGCGATGCCGTAAGAGAGCGAGGCGATGCCGACGTGAATCGGGCGCCAGTAAGAGTCGAGCACCGGCTGCAAGCCGCCGATGTCGTCGCCGATGAAGCGCGCGAGGATAAGAATCAGCGACGCCAGCGGCAGACTCACCGCGCCGAGGAAGCGGAAGTTCTTCCGGTGCGCGATGAGCAACGTGGTGATGCCCGCGCCGAAGGCGAACGCCAGCGAGAGGTCGTAGAGGTTCGCGAAGGGGATGTTGCGGAAGAACCACGGCCACTCCGCCGCGGGCTTGTTCTGCTGGAGCCAGATGGCAACGTCGTGCTCCCGGTAGGCTATCCACCGGACGAGCCAGCTCCCGAAGTTCATCATCACGCCGAGCGTCGCGCTGCCCAGCCCGATCTTCTCGAAGAACGTGGAGGGGGCGTAGAGGTTCGTCAGGTAGAAGACGGCCGCGATGAGGTAGGCGGCGAGGGCGCACAGCATCAGCCCCCCGTCCGACTTGACGACCCCGGCGGGGCCGACCTGCATCCTCAAGAGCATTAGCGCGCCCGCGCCCAGGAGCGCGATGGCCGCGGGCAGATAGGACGACAGCCGCGCGCCCTTCAAATTCACCTCCGGCGCGCTCAGGACGGCCGGCTGCTTTAAAACTTCGCTCATCGCTTTATCACCTCGCGGGCTTGGCCGACTTCACGTCGGAGAGTTCGCCGCCGACGGCGGTTACGAGCTTCCAGAAGCGGTCTTCGAAGCCCAGTTGGTTGCGGTTCGTGTTGCCGCCCGTCACCACCTCGAAGCGCCCCTCGCCCTTCTCAACGACCTGCGCCCAGACGCGCTCGTGCGAGAAGAAGAAGACGGCGCTCAGCGTCAGCCCGAGCAGCGTGAACCCGATGTAGACGACGGTCGAGCCCGGGTCTTTCTGGACGGCGAGGATGTGCGCCTTGGGCGCCTTCTCGAAATCGACGAGGCGCCACGTATAGCCCGCGACGGGCTGGCGGGCGAAGGGCGCGCGCTCGGCCATCTCGGGCGTGAAGGCGAAGGCGCGGGTGGGGCTGGCGGCGCCGGGCGCCGTGACGGCCAGGGTGGCCGCCGGGAGGTTGTAGACGCTCCCGTCCGCCTCCTGGTTGTTGTTCCCGCCGACGGTGAAGTTCGCCGAGAAGTCTTTAAACTCGACGCGCGTCCCGTCGGCCAGAGTCGCCGCGCCGTCGCGCGGGATGGAGATGTCCTGCGGCTGGCCGCCCGCCTGCGGCGTCACCTGCAACCTGATGTTCCGCGCCTTGCCGTCGGCGATGAAGCTCGCCTGGAAGAAGCGGTAGCCGCGGTAGTCGTAGGGCCGGTTGAGGTGGACGAGCGCCTCGGTCTCGCCCCGCTCGGGGTCTTTGATCTTGATGCGCGTCAGCCAGTCGAGCGTGTTGTCGGCGGTGATCGCGCCCTCCTTGCGGATGAGCTTCTGCTCCACGTCCGTGCACTCGACCTCGAACGGGATCTGGCGCACAGACTGCGAGAGCTGGTCGAGGTTGAAGACCGTCTCGGTCAGCTCGTTCGAGGTGGCCCCGGGCACCAGAGGCATCTGCCCGTTGACCGAGAACATCGAGGTCAGGAAGCCCCCGAAGAAGATCGTCAGCAGCGCGACGTGGACGGCGTAGGCGCCGAGGCGGTTCCAGGCGCCGCGCTCGCCGAAGACGTAGGTCTTCCCCTTCTTCTCCGTGACGACGGTCTTGAGGCGCGACCCGCGGAACGCGGCGACGACTTGCGCGACAGCCTCCTCTACATTGGCCGAGCGCAGGCTGAGCGTCGCGCTCGGCTTCTGCCCGCTCAGCCAGTGGCCGGAGGCGTCGAGCTTCTTCCGCGAGATGAACGTCCACGCGCCGGGGAAGCGGTCGATGGAGGCGAGCACGATGTTGAGCGAGAGGACGAGCAGCAGCGCGTTGAAGTACCAGGCGTGGTAGATGTCGAAGACGCCGAGCTTGCCGTAGAGGAACTTCTGCGCGGGGGTCAGGACGGCGAAGTACTTGTCGAAGCCCTCGACGTTCTGCTGCATGATGAGCATGCCGACCATGCAGGCCGCGGCGAGCAGCACGAGCTGGATGACGCCGAAGCGCACCGAGCTTAAGAGGTCGAGCGTCCGCTTGCCCCCCATGACACAGACGACGCCCGTGACGAGCAGGACGACGACCGTGTAGGTTCGGCTGGCGAAATCCTCACCGAACACCCCCGGCAGGGCCTTGCTGAGCACCCAGGGCAGCAGCGCGATGATCGCGCCGACGGCCGCGAGGACGACCCGCTCCGTGGTCGAGGGGGAATCCTTCGACGAGGTCGAGCCTCCGCGTGGTAGTACGTTAGTCTCTTCGATGGCTGACATGTTGATGAAAGGGACGGCAAAACCGAAACGGAACGAAAGAGGCCCGCGGGGCACTTCCCTGACGAAGACGCATAACCGTGTGCGTCACGGATAATAACCAAATGCGCGGGCGTCGGCAACCTATTCAGGTCTTGGGGACAGTGCCGCGCACGCCCTTTTAAATACAGACCACGTGCGCTTCGGCCAAGCCTCTTCCCTTCACGTTGGGTGCCACGAGGGCGCTTTCGATGCCTCGCGATGTCTCCGCGGAAGGGCTGTGTTATCATCTCGCCGGGTCAGCATCATGTCTAAAAATCTTCTCCTCTGCGCGCTCGGCATCGTCCTCGGCTTCGTCGTCGGCTTCCTGATTACCAACGGGATCACGAAGCCCGGCGCGCAGGTCGCGCAGGCGCAGCCGGCGGCTGCCGGCGCGAGCGGCGAGGCCCGCCCGCTCGGCCCCCAACAGTTGGGCGGCGAACTCCCGCCCGGTCATCCGGAAGTCCCCGACGGCGGCGCGGGGTCGCCCGCCTCGACCTCGGCCGGGGCGCAGGACGCGATGGAGAAGGCCGACCGCGCGCCGCAGGACTTTCAGGCGCAGTTGGAGGCCGCCCGCGTCTTCTACGAACAGCACGACTTCGCCAAGGCCGCGCTCTATGCCGACCGCGCGCTCAAGCTCAAGGGCGGCGACTTCGACGCGCTCGTCGTGATGGGCAACGCACGGTATGACGCGCAGGACTTCGCCGCGGCGCAGACCTTCTACGAGCGGGCGCTCGCCGTCAAACCCAACTCGCCCGACGTGCGCACAGACCTCGGCAACACCTTCTTCAACCGCGGCGACTACGACCGCGCGGTCGCCGAGTACCGCAAGTCCCTCCAGCTCGACCCCGGCCACGTCAACAGCTGGCGCAACATCGCCGCCGCCTCGCTCCAGAAGGGCGACAAGGCCACGGCCTCCGAGGCCGTCGAACAACTCTCGCGCCTCGCGCCCCAGAGCCCCGACACCGAAGCCTTCCGCCGCAAGCTCGCCGAGCTGCCCTGAAGTAGACGATTAGTCGAACGAACTCATCCACTCCACACACTTTTCAAGCTCGGAGTGCATCACAACGGCCGCGGCGTGGTGGATGCGGCCGTGGCCGGGAAGCACCCACTCGAAGCGGTAGTCGAGGAGCCGGCGCATCGAGCGCGTCTGCACCGGCCAGGAGTACCAGCAGGCCGAGCGGAAGGCCGTGAGCGTCCGGCGCACGGGAGACCAGGCGAGGTGGTCGCCCGTGAAGAGGTACTTCTCCTTGTAGAGCAGGACGGCGTGGCCGCGCGTGTGGCCGGGCGTAGGAATGACGAGGAGGTCTCGGTCCAGACGCACGGCCTCTTCGCCTTCGAGGACGCGCTCGACGCCGTGGCGGGCGGCGTGGTCGTCCCCGTGCATGACGCGGGAGGCTTTGAAGTGGCGCGCGTACTGCTCCTGGTCGGCCACGTCGTCGCGGTGCGTGAGGAAGATGGTGCGGACGCCGCCCAGCTCTTCAATCTTCCGCACGAGCGGGCGCGTGAAGCGCGGCGAGTCTATCAGGACGTTGCCTCCCTCCTCGTCGGGACGCACAACGAGGTAACTCCAGGCGCCGAAGCTCGACTCGGCGTTGAAGCCGCAGTAGTAGACGTTAGCGTCGAGGCGCTCGGGGAACGCCTCGACGCCGAGCCGCGCGTCGTAGTCGCGGGTCGTGCCGATGGAAGAGGTCGGGCAGGCGACGATGGCCTTCAAGGCGCCGAGCACCTCTTCATCCGTCCGCGGCTGACGGTAGACGCTCGACTGGTCGCCGTGGTCGCGGAAGATTGCGGGGGCGATCTGCCGGCACGCGTCGCAGTCGATGCACGACTCGTCCACGTAGAAGTCGCCCGGCACGTTCTCCGGCAGACGTTTCGAAGGTTTCGCCACGGCGCAAGTTTAAGTCCTCGCGGTTCGGACTCCCAAGCGTGTTCGTTCGACGACCTCCGCCCTTACTTCCCTAACCCGTCGATGATTATCTCCGAGAGGCGCGACATGAGGAGGAGGGCGGGGTTGTCGGGCGTCCAGTCGGGTTCGGGCATGTCGTCGCAGGTGACGGCGAGCGCGATGCGGCCGCGGGTGTGGTAGATGACGCCGACGTTCGAACGCAGGGCGTCGAGCGCGCCCGACTTGGTCGCCTTGTCCACACGCCACAGGCTGCGCCAGATGCCGTTCGTCCCCTGCTCGCGCTTCAGAAGGTCGATCATCTCCTTCGAGACGGCGGGGCTCACGACCTCTCCCCGTTCGAGCTTCTCCACCAGCGTCGCCATCTCGTGCGGCGTCGTGCGGCCGAGCCCGTAGCGCTTGTTCGCCTCAACCTGACCCTCCTTACTCACCCCGCCGCCGCCCACGCGACGCATGATGCGCGTCTGCTTGAAGCCGAGCGACTCCATCCGCGCGTTGACGGCGTCGGTCGAAAGATGGTCAAGCACCATGTTCGTGGCGGTGTTGTCGCTCAACTCCATCATCAGCGTCACGGCGTCGCGCAGGGTCAGGCGCAGCCCATCGGTCAGCTCATTCAACACGCCCGAGCCCGCGTAACGCGCCTCCTTATTCAGCACCAGCTCGTCCGACCATTTGGCTTTGCCTTCGGCCACGCGCGCGAACGCCTCGACCATCACTGCGAGCTTGATGGTGCTCGCCGTCCTGACGGGCTCGTCGCCGCCGAACTCATACACGGCGCCCGTGTCGAGGTTCTTCGCGTAGAGGTAGACGTTCCCCTTGAAGCCCGCCACCTCCGCGCGCACGCGGCGGTCGAGCCAGGCCGGCACGGGCTTCGGAGCGGGCGCCGGAGCGGGAGCAGGGTTAGGCGCGGGCGTCTGTGCGTTCGCGACGAAGGCGCACAGTGTCATGCAGAGTGCGGCGGTCGCGATATGTGTCTTCATAGATTGTTTCGGTCTCGCGAGTTGCCCGGATGTATCCCTTAGTCGGCGTGGCGGATGAAGTCCTGCGTGCGCGGGTCTTGCGGGTCGTTGAGGATTTGCGCGGTGTCGCCCAGCTCGACGGCCTCGCCGGACTCCATGTAGAGGACGCGGTCGGCCACGTCTTCGAGGAACTTCATCGAGTGTGTGACGATGACCATCGTCTGCCCTTGCTCGACCAGGCCACGCAGCGTCACGGCCAGCTCGTTGCTGCGGCGCGGGTCGAGCGCGCTCGTCGGCTCGTCGAAGAGGAGCACCTCGGGGCGCATCGCCAGCGCGCGCACGATGGCCACGCGCTGCTGCTCGCCGCCCGAGAGCGACTCGGGGTAACGTGCCGCGGACTTGCCGAGGCCCACCGTTTCCAGCAGGCGTCGCGCGTTGGCCTCCACCTCCGTCCGCGGGCGCTTGAGGACGTGCATGGGCGCCTCCGAGATGTTGCCGAGCACGGAGAGGTGCGGGAAGAGGTAGAAGTGCTGGAAGACCATCCCGACCTGCCGGCGCAGTTGCTTCACGCGCCGCTGGTACTCCTTCTCACTCAACCCCGCTTCGAGCCGCACGCCGCCCGCTTCGAGCGTGCCCTCGGTGATGCGCTCGAAGCCGTTCATGCAGCGCAAGAGCGTCGTCTTCCCCGAGCCCGACGGGCCGATGATGCCGAGCACCGTGCGCGGCTCGACTGCGAGACTGACGCCGCGCAGGATGCGCGTCTCGCCCGCGACCTTCCCCAACCCCTCGATGCGTATCATCCCGCCACCTCCGACTCGACCGCGCGCACAGCCTGCCGCCTTTGCAGCCTCAACTCCAGACGCCGCGCGAGGTGCGCGAGCGGCAGACTCATCAGCAGATAGAAGGCCGAGACGATGGCCCCGAGCAGCATGAACTCTCCCGAGGCGTTCGCCAGCTCGCGATACGCGGTCGCCAGCTCCCAGACGGAGATCGCGAACGCGACCGACGTATCTTTGAAGAGCGAGACGAAGTCGTTCGTCATCGGCGGCAGGGCGATGCGGAGCGCCTGCGGCAGCACGATGCGCCGGAACGCGAGGACGGGCGTCATCCCGAGCGCGTACGCCGCCTCGTACTGACCCTTCGGGATGGCTTCGAGCGCGGCGCGGTAGACCTGCGACTCGTAGGCCGCGTAGTTCAACCCCAGCCCGACGAGCGCCGTCAGCCACCCGGGCATCGCCAGCCCCACGAGCGGCAGGCCGAAGTAGAGGAAGAGTAGTTGCACGAGCACGGGCGTCCCGCGGAAGAACTCGACGTAGATGGTGCTGAAGAAGCGGACGACCGCCGGCCCGCGCGACTGCCCGACCGCGAGCGCCAGCCCCAGCGTGACGGCGATGACCATCGCGCCCAGAGAGAGGAGGACGGTGACCACCGCCGCGCGCGTCAGGCGCCAGAGCGCCTCCGCCCAGTTGAAGGTGGAAGAGGTGACTTCGTACTTCACCTCTTCGGGCCTCTTCTCGCCCTCGGCCACGTCCGTGCGCTCCGAAGCCTGTAGCTCGACCTGCGCGTCGTTCCAGAGCTTCCACTTGCGCAGGATTCGTTCGAGCGTCCCGTCCCGAACGATCTGACCTATCCCCCGGTCAACCTCCGCCTTCAAGGCGTCGTCGCCCTTGCGGAGACCGATGACGTAGGCGCCGCGCATGAAGGGCTCGCCCGCGGGCTTGAGGCGCGGGTTCGGCCGCGCGTAGAAAGCCTCCATCGGCACGTCCATCAGCACGGCGTCCACGCGCCCCAGCTCCAAATCCCTGTAGGCCCCGACCGGGTCCGCGTAGCCCTTGAAGGGAATACCCTCCTTCTCCATCAGGCGCGAGGCCGCGGTGTTGCCGAGCGTGCCGACCACGCGCGTGCGGCAGTCTTCGAGCTTGCTGATTCGCGTCTCGTTCTTGCGGACGGTGAGCTGGAGCTGAAAGATGTAGTAGGGCTTGCTGAAGAGGATGACGCGGGCGCGGTCTTCGGTCGGCTCCAAACCGTTGACGACCACGTCGAACTCGCCGCGCTGGAGCGAGGTGACGATGGTCTCCCAGTCGGTCGGGACGAAGACGGCCTTGCGGTTCATCGCGGCCGCCAGCGCCTCGACCATCTCCAACTCATAGCCGACGTATCTGTCCGGGTGCGCCGGGTCGGAGTAGACGTAGGGCGCGCCGCCGCTCGGGTCGGCGCCCCAGCGCAGCGTCGCCTGTGCGTGCGCGCCAACCGGTAAGATCAGGAAGCAGAGGAGAAGCAGCAGGGACTTGTTCATCGTTCGGGTCGTCGCGACTGGCGTACGAATTCGGCGAGCGTGTCAATATACTTCTCGCCGCCGACGATGGAAAGGTCGTTGTGGCCCGCGCCCTTCATGATGACGAGCCGCTTCGGCTCGGGCGCGGCTTCGAAGAGGCTGCGCCCCTGCGCGACGGGGATTATGCTGTCACGGTCGCCGTGGACGACGAGCACCGGGCAGCGGACGCGCGGGAGCTTCGAGACGGTGTCGAGCTTGTTCTTCGTCAAGCCCCTCACGAAGCGCGGGAGCCAGGGCATGACGACCGCGGCCATGTCGGCGGCCGAACTCAGGCCGGATTCCAGGATTAACGCGCCGCACTCATGCCGCGCCGCCACGTCCGCCACCGCCGCCGTCCCGAGCGACTGACCGTAGAGGACGATTTGTCCCGCCGGCACCCCGCGCTCTCTGTTTATAAAGTCGTAAGCGGCCTCCGCGTCCGCGTAGAGACCCTGCTCGCCCGCGGCCTCGCCCTCGCTCCGCCCGTAGCCGCGGTAGTCGAAGATGAGTACGTCGAGCCCGCGCGCCGCCAAACCCTCGCCGACCCAGCCGCAGTAGCTCACGTTCCCGCCGTTGCCGTGCGCGTAGATGACCGTCGCCAGCGCGGGCTGCGCCGACGTATGAAAGAGCCAGCCGTAGAGCTTCAGCCCCTCGGCATTTTTAAACCAGACCTCCTCCGCCCCCTTCGGCGCTCGCCACGCGCCTTCGAGCGCCGCGCGCTCCGGGTGGAAGATGACCGACGCCTCGAACCGACGCAGCATGAAGAACCCGACCGGCAACCCGATGAGTGCGATGACCAGTATCGAGAGCACGAAGTACCGCGCGGCCAGAGCGCGCTCGCCCCGCCTCAGCGCTTGATAAGAGTCGGTGAAGAACATTTAAGAAGTAGTCAGTAGTCAATAGTCAGTAGACAATAGTCGGTAGCGCTCCGCGTTCAGGGCGTTGACGGTTACACGCCGGGTGCCGGTTGACGAAAACTTTTCTTCCGCTAATCCCTACTGACTACTGACGATTCGTCTTCTCCCCCGCGTGGCGCTCCAGGTAGTCGAGCAGCACGTTCGACATCACCTTGACGCCGACGACGAGGCTCTCCTCGTCAACGTCGTAGTTGGCGGTGTGCCAGCCCGCGGTGATTCCCTTCTCGCGGTTGCCGACGCCGAGGAAGTAGTAGAAGCCCGGGATCACCTTCTGGTAGGCCGAGAAGTCCTCGGCGGGCATGAAGGGCTTGATGGCGAGCGCGTTCTGACTGCCCACGACGCGGCGGATGGTCGGCAGCGTCTCCTCGACCAGCGCGGGCTCGTTGTACGTGACGGCGCTGCCGCGGCCGAACTCAAGCGCGAAGGTGGCGCCGTAGGCGGCCGTGACGCTCTGAAGCGTCTCGCGCATCATTTCGATGGAACGCTCGCGCACCTGGTCGTTGAAGGCGCGCATGGTGCCCGTCATCTTCACCTCGCCGGCGATGACGTTGAACCGCTCGCCGCCGTTGATCGTCCCGACGGTGATGACGAGCGGTTCCAGCGGGTCGATGCGCCGGCTCCGAATGTTCTGAAGCGCGAGCACGCACTGCGAGGCGACGACGATGGCGTCCACGCCGAGCTGCGGCTGCGCACCGTGCGACGATTTGCCTTTGATGGTGATGTAGAAGGTGTCGGACGAGGCCATCGCGGGGCCGGAGTGGTAACCGATCTGCCCGGCCTGGAGGTTCGGCTCGGTGTGGAGGCCGAAGATGGCCTGCGGGCGCGGGTTCTCAAGCGCCCCCTCTTTAATCATGAACGGCGCGCCGCCCTCCTCGCCCGCGGGCGCGCCCTCTTCGGCGGGCTGGAAGATAAACTTGACGGTGCCGCGCACCTCCTCCCTCATCCTGCTCAGGACTTCGGCGACGCCCAGCTCGACCGTCGTGTGCACGTCGTGGCCGCAGGCGTGCTTGACGCCGGGCGTCTGCGACTTGTACGGCACGTCGTTGACCTCCTGAATCGGCAGCGCGTCCATGTCGGCGCGCACGGCGACGACGGGGCCGGGCTTGCCGCCGACGAGCAAAGCCGTCACGCCGTACTTGCCCACGCCCGTCTTGATCTCCGTCAACCCCAGCGCGCGCAGACGCTCGGCGACGACGCGCGAGGTACGCTCCTCGCGGTTGGAAAGCTCCGGGTGCATATGGAAGTCGCGCCGCGTCGCCACCAACTGCGCACGCAAAGCCTCGGCGGCCGCGGCCACACGCTGGTCTCTCTGCCCGGCGTCAACGAAGGCCAGACCGCGCGGCGCGACCATCGTCGAAGCGATTAAGACGGTCGTGATTAAGAGAATGGTTAAGAGTCTCAAGGTCTTTCTCCGTTGCTAAAAAGGCAATTCACATGGATGGACAGGATTGACAGGATTTCAAATCTGAATTTGCCTTATCCTGACCATCCTGTCCATCCATGTTCATTCATTCAATCAGCATATTGCCGCTGCGTGCGCCTATACAAAGTGAGGCCGAACCAGAGTTCCCAGAAGACGGCGAGGACGACGAGCGCCGAGACGACCGAGACGAGCTGCGAGTCCGAGACCTTCTGGACGACCACGTACACGTCGCCGGCGAGTGCGAGCGCGAGCGGGACGAGCGCCGCGATGAGTATCTTCGAAGCGAAGCGGTGGAAGTGCTCGGTCTCCTCGCCCTGCTCGACCAGGCGATGGTAGGCGGCCGGGGTAATCAGCAGCACGATGGTGACGGCGTTCAAGCCCAGGCTCGCGAGGTGGATGTACTTCGAAAGCGCGGGCAGCCGGTCGAAGCTCTCCGTCAGCACGGAGATGAACTGGAAGCCGAGGAGCGCCTGCGAACCCGGCAGCACGACGCGGCACTCGGTCAGCACGTGCTGTATCTTGTCGGTCAGCTTCCGCTTCTCGTCCCGCCCCTCGTCCTTACTCTCAGACATCTCGCTCTTTCCCTTCTCCGTCTCAATCTCTCCCTTGCGCTCGCGCCGCATGTAGAATTCGAGCCCGTACCAGAAAGAGGCCGCCAGCAGCGTCCCGAAGAGCCCCGCCGCCACGCCCACCTTCCAGTCGAAGACCTTCTGCGCCGCCACGTAGAAGTCTATCCCGAGGCCGAAACAGAACGGCAGCAGCGCCCACGTCATCAGCTTCGACGTGTAGCGGTGTATCTCGTGCGTGTCCTCGCCCCGCTCGACCAGACGGTGGTAGGCCGCCGGCGAGATGATGAGCGCGACCGCCAGGAGCATCAGCCCGAGCCCCAGCAGCTTCAACAACTGCGACGGCAGCGGGAGCTTGTCAAACCCCTGCTCGAAGATCGAACGGAACTGGAACCCCACGAGCACCTGCGCGCCCAACACGAGCATCCTTGCCTCGTCGAGCGCGTTCTTCACCTTGTCCTTGATCTTGGCCATATGCTGACTGCTTACTGATTCTGCCGCCAGAGCGCCTGCAACTCGCGCTTGAGCACTTTGCCCGTCGGGCCTTTGGGGAGCGCCGCGACGACACGGACGGTCTTGGGGCACTTGTAGTCGGCGAGGTGCTCGCGGCAGTAGGCGGCGAGCACCTCGCCCGTGGCCGTGCGCCCCTCTTTCAGCACGACGAAGGCGGCCACGTCCTCGCCGTAGAGCGGGTCGGGCACGCCGAAGGCGGCGGCTTCGGCTACGGCCGGGTGTTTGTAGAGCAGCTCGTCTATCTCGCGCGGGTAGATGTTCTCGCCGCCGCGGATGACCATGTCGGACTTGCGGTCGATGATGAAGTAGAAGCCTTCCGGGTCGCGGAAGCCCACGTCGCCCGTGTGGAACCAGCCGCCGCGGAAGGCGCGCGCCGTCGCCCCGTCGTTCTTGAAGTAGCCTTTGAAGACGTTCTCGCCGCGCATGACGATCTCGCCGGCCTCGCCGTCGGGGAGTTCTCTCTCCCCCTCGTCCACGACGCGCATCTCGTTGCCGATGGGCAGGCCGCACGAGCCGGGGCGCCGGCGCGTGTCCGGCGGGTTGAAGGTCGAGCGGCAGGTCGATTCCGAAAGCCCGTAGCCCTCGACGACGAGGCAGTTGAAAGTCTCCTCGAAGCGGCGCATGACCTCGGCCGGCACGGGCGCCGAGCCGCACATGGCGAAGCGGAGCTGTTCGGTGCTCAAGCCCTCGGGCACGCCCTCGGGGTAAGTCTTGAGCAGCATCGAGAGCATCGTCGCGACCGAGCCGAAGGAGGTGACCTGGTAGTCGCTCAC
The DNA here is from genome assembly GCA_045807865.1 of Pyrinomonadaceae bacterium. Taxonomy (GTDB): domain Bacteria; phylum Acidobacteriota; class Blastocatellia; order Pyrinomonadales; family Pyrinomonadaceae; genus QHXN01. The sequence goes on along the minus strand of JBJMGP010000225.1, from coordinate 35,057 downwards.
GACCTGCCAGAAGCGCGAGGCCGAGAAGCGCGTGCTCGTCACCGTCGAGCCGCCCGCGTAGAGCGCGCTCATGGTCGTCACCGAGACGGCGTTCATGTGAAAGAGCGGCATGACCGTTAAAAGCCTGTCGTCCTCCCCGAAGCCGAGCCACTCGACGATCTGCCGCGCGTTGGCGAGCAGGTTCCCGTGCGTGAGCAGACACCCTTTAGGCTTCCCCGTCGTCCCAGACGTGTAGATGATGATGGCCTCTTCGTCGCGCGCCAGCACGGTCTCGCCCCACGCGCCCGGCTCGACGCTCCGGCCTTCGGTCGCCGCGCGCTCGTCGTCGAAGACGAGGGCCTCGCGGAGCGTCTGCACCTCGCCTTTCAACTCGGAGACCTGCGCGTCGAACTGCGCGGAGTAGAGTAAAAGCTTCGTCTCGGAGTTGCCGACGACGTAGGCCATCTCCTCGGTCTTGAGGAGCGAGTTGACGGGGCCGGCCAGCGCCCCGAGCTTGAAGCAGGCGAAGTAGGCGACGACGTACTCGGCGCTGTTGGGGAGCAGGAGGCTGACCACGTCCCCTCTCTCCACCCCGCGCGCCGCCAGCAGGTTGGCCGCGCGGTTGACGGCCGCGTCGAACTCCCGGTAGGTGTAGCGGCGGCCGTCCGCCTCCGAGTAGAGGAAGACCTTCTCGGGCGCGGCGCCGGCGCGCGCCTCCAGCAGCTCGCGTAGGTTTTTAATGTTATTTTTCTTAGAAGTCATTCAAACTTATCGCCACGCTCGCGGGTAAGCAGGTCAGTACCACCTGCGGTAGCGGGTGGGTCTATGGTACTCAACAGCGTCGAGTAACCAAGACCCACCCGCTACCGCAGGTGGTACTGACCGCTATGTAACGACGCCGGACATCATAGCGGAGGATGGCAAAAAATGGCTAAGCCTTTCCTCATTTTCCCTGCGCGTGGGCGCGCCGTGTGGTATATTTTCGCGGTCTCCGGCGGCCGCGCCTGTATGACGGACGCTTCCATACCGGGCGCCTTAAATTCAAATACACAAGTCAATACATGGACACCTACCGCAACTTCGTCAAAGGTGAGTGGGTCGAGTCTTCGTCGCAGAAGACCGCCGAAAACATCAATCCCGCAAACACGGAGGACGTGCTCGGCATCGTCCGCCTCTCGACGCGCGAGGAGGCGCGCCGCGCCGTCGAGGCGGCGGCCGAGGCGTTCCGCGGCTGGCGCTCGACGCCCGCGCCCGCGCGGGGCCGCATCATCGCGCGCTTCGCGCGGCTGCTCGAAGAGCACAAGGAGACTCTGGCCGCGCTGCTCACGCGCGAGGAGGGCAAGACCGTCTCCGAGGCGCGCGGCGAGTTGCAGCGCGCCATCAACGTCGCGGATTTCTGCGCCGGCGAGTCGCGCCGCATGAACGGCGAGACCATCCCCTCGGAGCTGCCCTCTAATTTCGCCTACACAATTAAACAGCCGCACGGCGTCGTCGCCGTCGTCACGCCCTGGAACTTCCCCGTCGCCATCCCTGTCTGGAAGCTCGCGCCCGCGCTCGTCGCCGGCAACACGGTCGTCTTCAAGCCCGCGACGAACACGCCCGCGACGGCCGTCCGGCTCGTGGAGCTGCTGGCGGAGGCGGGCGTGCCCGCGGGCGTCATCAACCTCATCCTCGGCTCGGGGTCGGAGGCCGGCGACGAGATCGTCAGCCACCCGGCCGTGCGCGCCATCTCGTTCACGGGCTCGAATGGCGTCGGCGTCAAGCTCTACGAGCAGGCGGCGCGGCGCGGCGTCCGCGTCCAGTGCGAGATGGGCGGCAAGAACCCGGTCGTCGTGCTCGAAGACGCCGACATGGCCCTCGCCGTCGAATCGACCGCGCAGGGCGCGTTCGGCTCGACGGGCCAGCGCTGCACCGCGACGAGCCGCGCGGTCGTCGTCGAGTCGGTCGCGGACGAGTTCGTCAGGCGCATCAGCGAGCGCGCGCAGGCGCTCCGCCTCGGCGACGGGATGAGCCCGGAGACGGAGGTCGGCCCCATCGTGGACGCGAGCCAGTTCAAGTCCGTCCTCTCCTACATGGACGTGGGGCGCGAGGACGGCGCGGAGCTGGTGTGTGGCGGCGGGCCGGCGGACGGCACCGGGCTGCGCAAAGGTTTCTTCATCCAGCCCACGGTCTTCGACCGCGTCACGCCCGACATGCGTATCGCGCGCGAGGAGGTCTTCGGCCCCGTCCTCTCCGTCCTCCGCGTGAAGGACTTCGACGAAGCCTTGCAGGTCGCCAACGACAGCGAGTACGGGCTCTCCTCCTCCGTCTTCACGCAGGACGCGGTGAACATCTTCCGCTTCGTGGACGAGATCGAGACCGGCATGACGCACATCAATTCGCCCACCACCGGCGGCGAGGCGCACATCCCCTTCGGCGGCATCAAGTCAACGGGCGTCGGCGCCTTCGAGCAGGGCTCGACCGCGCTCGACTTCTACACCGAGCTGAAGGTCGTCTACGTCGATTACACCGGCCGCAAGCGCGAGGGCAACCTCTACTGAATCTTCACTGTGATGTTAACGTCGAAGCTTCGTTCAATGGCCGGCGCGGCGCTGTTGATTATGGCGTGCGCCTTCGCAGTCTCGGGGCGGCAGGCCGGCGCGCAGGCGCCCTACCGCGTGGGGCTTCCGGGGAAGGACTGGGCGTTTGAGATCAGCCTCCAAGATTTCACACTGCCCGCCGAGTTCACCTTCCAGACTAAGCGAAGCCTGGCGACAACCATCTTCGGGCTGTACCGACCGGTCGAGAAGTTCAACGAGGACGGCAGCGCGTACCTCCTCAAGGTCTATCAGAAAGTGGGCAAACCTCCTCAAACGCGCCTCGGTCTGGAGGTCGTCCTACAGCCGACCCAGTCCGCGAGTGCGGCCGACTTTCGCGCCGCGAAGCTGCGCGAGATGACGGAGGACGTCAGGGAGGTGACGGTATGGCTCCCCGGCTTCGATGAAGACGCGCGCGTGCGGGTCTCGCGCGGCAGCGTTAAGACGCGGGACTATCAGAACTTCCCCCTCGCCAGCTACTCGACAGTGGTCGAGCGCCACGTTGAGGACTCTAACGGCGGGACGATTCCGCGTTCAGGCTCCGGCTCGAAGTATCTGGCCGCCTTCTACGTCCGCGACGGCGTCGGGGTTACCGTCACGCTCTCAGGTCATGCGCTCAAGGACGCGGAGGAGAAGTTCTTCTACACGCTGCTGGATTCAGTAAAGGTGGTTGACGTCTCGAGCCCCGCGAGCAGCTTCGGCTTATACAACAAAGGCCGGCTGCTTTATCTTCGGAAGGATTACGCGGCCGCCGTCGCGGCGCTCGCCGAGGCGTTGGCGCGCGAGCGTCGGCAGCGGCAGCTCGACCAGACCTCCTGGCGCGACCTCGTCGCGAAGCTGACAGACTCCTACGCGATGTCGAATGACATGGCGCGCGTAAAGGAGGTTCTCGAATACGGCGCCGCCGCGGAGCCTTCGAACCACATCTTCCAGATGGGACTCGCCCGACTCCACGCGACGCTCGGCGACGCGGAGAACACCCTCGCCGCTTTGGGGAAGGCTTTCGCCATCATGAAGCGCGAGAGCCCCCACGCGCCGCTGCCCGACCTGAAGAACGACCCGGCCTTCAAGCGGCTCATGGAGGACGAAAGATTCGCCAGGGCCGTGAAGGAGTTGAGAAAGTAGCCCCGCCCCGTGCCGTATGACAGACATGAGTACTCATACCACATCCAAGACAGTCACGGTCACCTGCCCCGCCTGCCAGACGGTCAGCGTCGACGCCGACGTGAACTCGAAGTGTTCCGGCTGCGGCGAGCCGCTCGGGGTCGCGGTCATCCAGCACAGCCTCGACGAGATCAGGAAGGTCACCGAGCGGATGAAGGAGTTGAACGCGCCCTCCTTCAACACCTTCAACGGGTTCGGCACGACGCTGCTCGACTACCGCGAGCGCGCGGACGGCACGTGGGAGGCGACGCGCTGGGTCGTCGCCGCGATGTTCCCCATCGTCCCGCTCGGCTCCTACGTCATCAACCCGAAGCGGCAACAGAACAGCTACGGCCGCATGGAGTCCCACTTCGACATCCTCGGCCGCACGCCGCTCTCGCCCGCGCGCGTCTTGCGCGTCTACGCGCTGCTGCTGCTGGGGCTCGCGCCCGTCGTGCTCGGGTTTATGAACTCTTCGTGGGTCAACCGCACGCTCGGCGGCCCTCTGGCCGCGCTGGCCATGTTCGCCTCGGTCGCCTGGGGCGCCTACATCATCTTCTTCCGCATCAAGAACGACTCCAAAGCCTACAAGGCGCAGTCGGCCTGACGCGCGACTAACTTCCAAACACCTTCGGAGAAAGAACCATGAGCACCGCCGAACCGCAGCCGAACGCGAACGAAACCAACCCGACCGGCTCCCCGATAGTCGAGAAGCACAAGCAGTACCTCTTCCCGGCGGTCGCGATGTACTACCAGGAGCCGCTCGCGCTCGTCCGCGGCGAGGGGCAGTACGTGTGGGACGACAAGGGCGACCGCTACCTCGACTGCTTCGGCGGCGTGCTCACCGTCAGCGTCGGCCACGCCCACCCGAAGGTCACCGAGGCGGTCATCGAGCAGATGCGCACCCTCCAGCACACCTCGACGCTCTACGCCAACCAGCCGCAGTCCGACCTCGCCGAGAAGCTCTACCAGATCACGCCCGGCCGCCTCAAGAAATCCTTCTTCACCAGCAGCGGCACGGAGGCCGACGACACGGCCATCCACGCCGCCAAGATCGCTACGGGTCGGCACGAGATCGTCGTGCTGCGCCACAGCTACTCGGGGCGTTCGGCCACGGCGCTCTCGGCCGTCGGGCATTCGACGTGGCGCCCGCTGCCTTCGCAGATCGCCGGCATCGTCCACGCGCGCGCGCCCTACTGCTACCGCTGCCCTTTCAAGCTCTCGCCTGAGAACTGCGGGCTCGCGTGCGCCGAGGACCTGGAAGAGCTCATCATGACGCAGACGACCGGCGAGATCGCGGCCTTCATGGCCGAGCCTATCCTGGGCGTCGGCGGCTTCATCGTGCCGCCGCCCGGCTACTTCGAGCGCGTGGCCGAGATCACGCGGAAGCACGGCGGCCTCTTCATCGCCGACGAGGTGCAGACGGCCTGGGGGCGCACCGGCGACAAGTGGTTCGGCATCGAGCACTGGAACGTCGAGCCGGACATCATCACTTCGGCCAAGGGCTTAGGCAACGGCGTCCCCGTCGGCATCACCGTCGCCACGCCCGAGGTCGCGGACAAGTTCCCGGGCCTGACCTTCTCCACCTTCGGCGGCAACCCCGTCTCGATGACGGCCGCGTTGGCGGTGATTAAAGTCATCGAGGAGGAAGACCTCCGCCGCAACGCCGCCGAGGTCGGCGCCCACTTCCGCCGGCGCCTCGAAGAGCTGAAGGAGAAGTACACGGTCATCGGCGACGTGCGCGGCCTCGGCCTCATGCAGGCGATTGAGCTGGTCAAAGACCGCGAGACCAAAGAGCCCGACCCGCAGTCCGTCCTCCGCGTCTTCGAGGAGACCAAACGCCGCGGCGTCCTCGTCGGCAAGGGCGGCCTCTACGGCAACGTCATCCGCACCGGCGTCATGCTCAACGCGACGAAGGACACGATTGACGAGTTGATAGAGGCGCTCGACGCGGCGCTGGCGGCCGCCGCCTGACGCAGATTTTTACTGGATGGTAGTGGCTGCCGATACCAGCGCGCCGAGCATGGCGATGGCCGCGACGGCGAGGCACAGCAGCATGAAGCGGAGGAGGTCTTTGCCCATGGCTAGTGATGTGTCGAAACCGAATCAGGGTGCTGTTGAGGCGGGCAAGTGTGGCCCTGCGTAGTGCCACACTTCGACTTTATAAGGCCCCGGTCGGCCGGGTCAAGAAAAAAATGGGGTTGGAGGTTAGATGAAGACTCTGATACGTAACGGCCGCGTCGTCACCGCGGTTGACGATTACCGGGCCGACATTTTGATCGAGGGCGAGAAGGTCTCGACCATCGGGGCGAAGTTGGACGTGGAGGCCGATGTCGTCATCGACGCGGCGGGCAAGCTCGTCATCCCCGGCGGCATCGACCCGCACACGCACATGGAGCTGCCGTTCGGGGGGACGGAGGCGTCCGATGATTTTCGGACGGGGACGATGGCGGCGGCGCACGGCGGGACGACGAGCATCATCGACTTCGCCGTGCAGTACAAGGGTCAGGCGCTCACCGAGGGCGTGGACAACTGGCACAGGAAGGCCGAGGGGAAGTGCGTCATCGACTACGGCTTCCACCTCATCACGACGGAGTTTGAGGACCACCAGACCGAAGAGCTGCACACGTTGATGGACGAGGGCGTGACCAGCTTCAAGCTCTTCATGGCCTACCCCGGCGTCTTCCTCGCCGACGACGCGACCATCTTCCGCGCGATGTCGGCCGCGGGCGAGCGCGGCGGCCTCGTCTGCATGCACGCCGAGAACGGCATCGTCATCAACGAGATCATCAAGCGCGCGCTTCAACAAGGGCGCACCGCGCCCAAGTACCACGCGCTCACGCGCCCGACCGTGGCCGAGGCCGAGGGCGTCCACCGCGCCATCCGCCTCGCCGAGATGGCCGAGGCGCCCGTCTACATCGTCCACCTCTCCTGCGCCGACGCGCTCAATCAAGTCCGTGAGGCGCGCGACCGCGGCCTGCCCGCCTTCGCCGAGACCTGCCCGCAGTACCTCTTCCTCTCCATCGAAGACTACGGCGACGGCTTCGAGGGCGCGAAGTACGTGATGACGCCGCCGCTCAGGGAGAAGTGGAATCAGGACGAGCTGTGGAAGGGTTTGAAGTCGGACGACCTGCAAGTCATCTCCACCGACCACTGCCCCTTCTGCATGAAGGAGCAGAAGGAGCTGGGCCGCGGAGACTTCTCGAAAATTCCGAACGGCGCGCCCGGCGTCGAGCACCGCATGTCTCTGATCTACGACGGCGGCGTCGCGCAGAACCGCGTCTCGCTCAACCGCTTCGTCGAGCTGACCTCGACGGCCGCGGCCAAGATGTTCGGGCTCTTCCCGCGCAAGGGCACCATCGCCGTCGGCTCCGACGCCGACCTCGTCGTCTTCGACCCCGACGGCGAGCAAGTAATCTCGGCCGCCACGCACCACATGAACGTGGACTACTCGTCCTATGAAGGGCGCAAGGTGAAAGGGGTGGTCGAGACGGTGCTCTCGCGCGGCAGTGTCGTGGTCGAGCACAATGAGTTCAAGGGCAAGGCCGGCGCGGGTCAGTTCCTCAAGCGCGGCACCTGCGTAACGATGTGAAGCACTGCACCCTTCGACTACGTGAGGAGAAGATGAAGCTGTTTCTGCACGCGGCTGCCGCCGCCCTTGCCCTCGTTTCATTCGCCGGTGCCGCCGCGGCCCAGGAGAAGCTTGAGCCGCCGCACGTTTCGGTCGCGGGCGAGGCAGAGCTGAACGTCATGCCCGACGAGGTCAGGTACGACGTGACCTTGCTGGCGTTCCACAAGGAGCTGAAGACGGCGAAGATGCAGGTGGACGACCGCCTCAAGGGGCTGGTCAACCTCGTGCGGAAGCACGGCGTGGCCGAGTCCGACACTCAGACCGACTACGTCAAGGTTGAGACCCGCTACAAGAGCGGCGACGCCGCGAAGGCGACACTCGGCTACACGGTGCGCAAGGACTTAGTCTTCACGCTGCGCGACATCACGCGCGCCGAGGCGCTGCTCTCGGAGCTGCTCGACTACGGCGTCACGCGCATCAACAGCATCACCTTCTCGACCTCGAAGATGCGCCTGTACCGCGACGAGGCGCGGGCGCAGGCCATGAAGGCCGCGCAGGAGAAGGCCGCCGCACTCGCCGGCGCCGTCGGACAGAGAATCGGCAAGGCCATCACCATCGAGGAGGAGGTGCCCGACCAGAACGGCAACCGGGCGAATTACTCCGCCAACGTAACTACTTTCGCGCGCAGCAACGATGACACCGACTCGGAGGGCACGTTTGAGATCGGGCTCATCAAGGTCAGCGCGCGCGTCTCGGTCAAGTTCGCTTTGGAGTAGAGGGCGCGGCACGGCGTGGCGACGGGTGAAAGGTGAAGGCATGACGCAGACGGCGACTGAGAGCGAAGTCATCAGGCACGAGGACGGGCGCGTCGAGTTGAGGGAGGGCGCGGAGGAGGAGATACGCCGGAGCCCGCTCTACAACGAAGACCTCGCGCCGGTGCCGGTCGGGCGGCGGACGTGGACGACCTACAACTACGCGGCGCTGTGGGTGAGCATGGCGCACTGCATCCCGACCTACATGATGGCCTCGGGACTCATCTCGGCGGGGATGAACTGGTGGCAGGCGCTCGTCACCATCCTGCTCGGCAACGTCATCGTGCTGGCACCGATCCTTCTGAACTCGCACCCGGGCACGAAGTACGGCATCCCCTTCCCCGTCTTCGCGCGCGCCGCATACGGCACCGCCGGGTCGAACCTGCCGGCCCTCATGCGCGCCATCGTCGCCTGCGGCTGGTTCGGCATCCAGGCGTGGATCGGCGGCCAGGCCATCGACGTACTCTTGAAAGCGGTCGTGCCCGGCTGGCACACGCTCCTCGGCGCCGGAACGGGCGGCCACACGACGACCGAGTGGCTCTCGTTCCTCGTCTTCTGGGCGATGAACATCTACATCATCTACCGCGGGATGGATCTGCTGCGCAGCGTCGAGAACTGGGCCGCGCCCTTCGTGCTCGTGATGACGGCGCTGCTGGTCGCGTGGGCGCTCTGGCGGGCCGAGGGCCTGGGCCACATCCTGACGCAGCCCTCCCACTTCAGGACGCTCGGCGAGTTCTGGCCCGTCTTCGTCCCCTCTCTGACGGCGATGATCGGCTTCTGGGCTACGCTCTCCCTGAACATGCCCGACTTCACGCGCTTCGGCCGCAGCCAGCGCGAACAGGCCGTCGGCCAGGTCGTCGCGCTGCCTTCGACGATGACCATCTTCGCCGCGATGGGCGTGCTGATTACTTCGGCCGCGATGGTCATCTACCCGGACATGGCGGCGGGCGACGTGTGGGACCCCGTCAAGCTCGTCGGGCGCTTCGAGCACCCGGTCATCGTCGCCGTCTCGATGTTCACGGTCGTGGTGGCCACGCTCTCGGTCAACATCGCGGCCAACGTCGTCTCGCCCGCGAACGACTTCGCGAACGCCTTCCCGCGGCTGATCTCGTTCCGCCTCGGCGGGCTCATCACGGGCATCGTTGGCATCCTGATGCAGCCGTGGCGGCTGCTGGCAGACCCTTCGGGCTACATCTTCTCTTGGCTGCTCGGCTACTCGGGCGGACTCGGTTCCATCGCCGGGGTGCTGATCGCCGACTACTGGCTCGTGCGCCGGAAGAGACTCGCGCTCGCAGACCTCTACCGCCAGAAGGGCGCCTACGCCTACACTTCCGGCTGGAACTGGCGCGCTGTCCTGGCGACGCTCCTCGGCTGCCTCTTCGCGTGGGTGGGTCTGCTGGTGCCGGCGCTGCGCGTGCTCTACGACTACGCCTGGTTCGTGGGTTTCGGCGTCGCCTTCGCGGCGCACTACGGGCTGACGAAGCTGTCACCGCCGGCCGCGCCGGAGACAGCCGAGGCCGTCTCCGGCGCGGGCGTGGCCGTCGCCGCCGAATGACTTTGGCTTGAACGCCGGAGGGGGTGAAGATGAGAAGAGGGCTCTGCGTGAAGTGCGGGACGCCGACCGTCTACCGCAAGTTGAACGGCATCAGCCACGGCGGCGACGGCGGGGGCGGCGTTTACGTCCGCACCTCCTGGCTGACCTCGGCCAGCCCGGTCGAGCACCTCATCTGCACGCGCTGCGGCTACTTCGAGTCGTACGTCGTGGACGAACGCAAGATGTCCGAGATCACTAAGGCGTGGGAGAAGCTCGGCTGAACGCCCGCCTCCCCTTTCACACGAATATAATTTTTCAGAGACACACGGAGGTTTTTTTATGGCACGCACCGTCAAATGCGGACTGATACAGGCGACCACGGCCGCGCCGTCCGACGCCCCCATCGAGGAGATCAAACGGGCCAACCTCGACAAGCACCTCAAGCTCATCGAAGAGGCCGGCGCGCGGGGCGTGCAGATTCTCTGCATGCAGGAGGTCTTCACCACGCCCTACTTCTGCGCCGAGCAGCAGACGCGTTGGTACGAGGCCGTCGAGCGCATCCCCGACGGCCCGACCGTCAAGCTCATGCGGGAGGTCGCGCAGAAGCACTCGATGGTCATCGTCGTGCCCATCTACGAGGAGGAGATCGCGGGCGTCTACTACAACACGGCGGCCGTCATCGACGCCGACGGCAAGTACCTCGGCAAGTACCGCAAGAACCACATCCCGCACGTCAACCCGGGCTTCTGGGAGAAGTTCTACTTCCGCCCCGGCAACCTCGGCTACCCCTGCTTCGACACGGCCTACGCGCGCGTCGGCGTCTACATCTGCTACGACCGCCACTTCCCCGAGGGCGCGCGCGCGCTGGGCCTGAACGGCGCCGAGATCGTCTTCAACCCCTCGGCCACCGTGGCGGGACTCTCCGAATATTTGTGGAAGCTCGAACAGCCGGCGCACGCCGTCGCCAACGGCTACTTCGTCGGCGCCATCAACCGGGTCGGCCACGAGCAGCCGTGGGACATCGGCGAGTTCTACGGCCAGAGCTACTTCTGCGACCCGCGCGGCCAGATCATCGCCGAGGCGCCGCGCGACCGGGACGCCCTCGTCGTCGCGGATTTGGATTTGGACAAGATTCGCGAAGTGCGCAACACCTGGCAGTTCTACCGCGACCGCCGGCCCGACACGTACCAGTCACTCGTCGCAGACTGAGATATCCTTCGGTAATCGAAGATGGTGGTTAAAACGAAAGAGGATGTCTTCACTCTGCTGAGCCGGAACGGCGCACGCTTGCGTAGCTTCGGCGTCGCTCGGCTCAGTGTATTCGGCTCCTTTGCCCGCGGCGAGCCTAACGACGACAGCGACGTTGACATACTCGTCGAATTTGATCCGGAGCAAGAGTCTTTTGACAATTTCCTTGGGCTCGCTGAATTCCTCGAAGATTTATTCGGAAGAAAAGTTGACCTGCTGACGCCGGAATCACTCAACCCGCGCTTTGGTCATTACATACTTGAAGAGGCCGAGCATGCAGCCATCCACACGTGAGTTCTTAGAACATATCCTTGACGAGGCGAGGTTCCTACTTGACCAGAGCCGGGGTGTTGACTGGGAATCTTTCGTCCGTGACGAGGTTCTGAAGCGGGCCTTCGTAAGGAGTATTGAGATAATGGGCGAGGCCGTCAAGAACATCCCTGACTCTGTTCGGCAACAGTATCCGGGCGTCGAGTGGCGCGCGATTGCCGGGATGCGGGATCGCTTAATTCACGCCTACTACGGGGTGAATTACAAGATGGTTTGGGATTCCGTGACCAACAAAGTCCCGGCGCTCGCCGAAAACATCGAGCTAATCTTGACTCGCGACGACATCTAGACTTTGAACTCCGTCCTCAAAAGCATGACCACAAACCAAGCAACACATTTGCCGCACGAGCAGATCGAACATAACTTCCGCGAGATCGCGCCGCCTTTGACGGACGCCGAGGCGCTGTTCGAGGCACACCGGTGCGTCTACTGCTTCGACGCGCCCTGCACGCGCGCCTGCCCGACGCACATCGACGTGCCGGCCTTCATCAAGAAGATCGCGTCGGGGAACCTGACGGGCTCGGCGCGTGTCATCTTCGACGCCAACCCCATCGGCGCCACCTGCGCGCGCGTCTGCCCCGTCGAGGTGTTGTGCGAGGGCGCGTGCGTCGAGAACACTTTGATGCAGCGCCCCATCGAGATCGGCCGGCTCCAGCGCTACGCCACCGACTACGTCGTGCGCACCGGCCGCGAAGTCCTGAAGGCGGGCGAGCCGAACGGCAAGTCAATCGGCGTCGTCGGCTCCGGGCCGGCGGGGCTCTCCTGCGCGACTTACCTCGCGCGGCTCGGCTACGACGTGACCGTCTACGAGCGCAAGGAGTTGCCCGGCGGCCTCGACACGTACGGCATGGCCGAGTACAAGATGACGCAGCGTGTCTCGACCGAAGAGGCGCGGCAGGTCGAGCGCCTCGGCGTCAAGTTTCAACTCAACACGGAGGTCGGGCGCGACCTCTCGGTCGCGGAGTTGGAGTCAAAGCACGACGGCGTCTTCCTCGGCGTGGGGTTGGGCGAGACGGGCCGGCTCGGCATCCCGGGCGAGGAGTTGGAGGGCGTCTACGACGCGCTCTACGTCATCGAGCGCATCAAGTCGCGGCGCTGGGAGACGGTGCCTTTGGGGCGCACCGTCGCCGTCGTCGGCGCGGGCAACACGGCCATCGACGCCGTGACGCAGGCCCGCCGCCTCGGCGCCGAGCGCGTCCTGCTCGTCTACCGCCGCGGGCAGGCCGAGATGCCCGCCTACGAGTACGAGTACACGCTCGCCAAGCAGGACGCCGTCGAATTCCTCTGGCACACGGCGCCGGTCGAGGTCTTGACGGACGAGACGGGCGCGCGCGTCGCCGGCCTTCGCTGCGTCCGCACGGAGCCGGGCGAGCCCGACGCCTCGGGCCGCCGCTCGCCCCGCGTCGTCGAAGGCTCCGAGTTCGTCGTCAACGTTGACACGGTCATCAAGGCGACCGGCCAGCAGAAGATGCGCGAGTTCTTCGCAAGCATCCCCGGCGTCGAGGTGGACAGGGCGGGCCGGGTCGTCGTCGAGCCCGAGACGATGCGCACCGGCAACCCGAGGTTCTTCGCCGGCGGCGACTGCGTCAACGGCGGGCGCGAGGCCGTTGACGCCTCGCAGATGGGCAAGCTCGCCGCGCAGGGCATCCACCTCGCCCTCTCCGGCGAGCGAGTCGAGTTCGCCGGCGCGCGCGTCCCGCTCGCAGAAGAGACGCAGGACGTGAAGTCCCACTGAAAGTGCGGCGGGGCGGCGCGCCCCGTCTGGTACCGGATAATCTTTTCTCCGACCGAAAGGAATCTCACCATGTCTACAGTCTTCCAGTGCCCCGGCTGCAAGGAGTTCATTTCAAGAGACGCCGCCGCCTGCCGCTTCTGCCAACGGCCGATTGACCCGCAGACGCGGCAGGCCGCGGCCGCGGCCGCGGAGGTCGAGAACCGCGAGTACCGCAAGAAGCAGTCCCTCAAGATGATGCTCATCGGGCTGGCGATGTTGGCCGTCGGCATCGTCATCACCATCGGGACGTTCGCCTGGGCCTCCTCCTCGCCCCGCGGCGGGGGCTACGTCGTCACCTGGGGCCTCATCGTCTTCGGGGGCCTGCGGGCCGTCCAGGGCTTCATCGGCTGGGCATCGGGGAAATAGATGGGCAAGCTCGGAGACGCAGGACGTTAGGACTCACCGATGCGCGCCCCCGGCGACGGCTCGGCCGCGCCGCTCCTCCCTTCACAAGGAGTTGTTTATGATTTTCGAGTCGGACATCGGCTTCCGTGACTGGAGCGCCGCCGGGCTCCTCAAACTCTTCAGGCAGATGTGCGAAGAGGGCAAGGTGATAGAGACCGCCGGCATTAAATATTTGAAGTGGTCGATAGGCGAGGGGGTGGAGCTTTGGGCGAAGTTTAAAGACGGCGAGCCCGAGTTGCTGCCCTACCCCTTCTACGCCGGCGGGTCACGGATGAAGGTCGTGCTGCTGGAGAAGACCCCGCGCCTACAGCCCGTGTGCGGGGACGGCGCGTTCTTCTGCCGCGGCAGCGCCATCGCCGGGGCAAACTGGGCAGCGGGGCGGAACCCCTTCGTCTTCGACACGCCCAACTACCACATCTACGACGGCCTGAGCCTGCCCCGCGTGACCGCCGTCCAGCTCTCGGCCTTCGCGTTCGAGATGTCGGGATACGAGACCGGGGAGGAGTACGACGAGGCTTATCCGCCCGACGAGCAGGGCTTCTGCTGGGACTACCAACACTTCGTCCCCGCGTGCATGGCGACGCCCCGCGGCGAGGGCGGCGAGCTGCAAGTCGCGTCGGCCGAAGTCTCCGGCTGGGTCACGGACACGGCCATCATCACGAATCCCATCACCGGCCATGACTTTTGCTGGGCCAGGGTAGAGACAGTCGGCGGCGAGGTGGACGTAGTCTGCGCGCCCGACAGGCTGAGCGGTTATCTCGTCAAAGGCGGCGTCGCCGTCACGACCTGCTACCTGTACGGCCGGCTGATAGAAGACGACAGCAACTGACTCTGACAGATAAGGAAGTGAGAAGAGATGGCAGACCTTTCAGTTGATTTCGCGGGCATCAAGTCGCCCAACCCTTTCTGGCTGGCTTCGGCGCCGCCGACGAACATGGGCTCGATGGTCGAGCGCGCGTTCGACGCGGGCTGGGGCGGCGCGGTCTGGAAGACCCTGGGCGAGCCCATCCGCAACGTCTGCTCGCGCCTCGCCGCGGTCGATTACGGGCCGCAGCGCATGATGGGCCTGAACAACATCGAGCTCATCACAGACCGCCCGCTCGAAGTCAACCTGCGCGAGATACGCGAGTGCAAGCGCAAGTACCCGAAGCACGCGCTCATCGTCTCGCTGATGGTCGAGTCGAAGCGCGAGGCCTGGCACGAGATCGTCAAGCAGGCCGAGGACACCGGCTGCGACGGCTTCGAGCTGAACTTCGGCTGCCCGCACGGGATGAGCGAGCGCGGGATGGGCGCGGCGATGGGACAGGTGCCGGACTACACCTGCATGGTGACGGAGTGGGTGAAGGAGGCCGCGAGCATCCCCGTCATCGTCAAGCTCACGCCCAACGTGACGAGCATCAACCCGCCCGGGCGCGCGGCCGTCCGCGGCGGCGCCGACGCGGTCTCTCTCATCAACACCATCAACTCGGTGATCGGCGTCAACCTCGACACGCTCGTGCCGCACCCGAACGTCGGCGGCATGGCGGCGCACGGCGGCTACTGCGGCCCGGCGGTCAAGCCCATCGCGCTCAACATGGTCTCGGAGCTGGCGCGCGACCCCGAGGTCACCGTGCCCATCTCCGGCATCGGCGGCATCTCGACGTGGCGCGACGCCGCCGAGTTCCTCGCGCTCGGCTCGACGACCGTCCAGGTCTGCACCGCCGTGATGCACTACGGCTACCGCATCGTCGAGGACATGATCGACGGTTTGTCGAACTATCTCGACGAGAAGGGATTCGCCTCCGTCAACGAGCTGATCGGCGCGAGCGTGCCGCGCGTCACCGACTGGGGCAACCTCGACCTCAACTACAAGACGGTCGCGCGCATCGACCACGCGAAGTGCATCCAGTGCAACCTCTGCCACATCGCCTGCGAGGACGGCGCGCACCAGTGCATCCCGCTCGTCCAGTTGAACGGCAAGCGCTATCCCGTCGTGGACGAGCACGAGTGCGTCGGCTGCAACCTCTGCTACCTCGTCTGCCCCGTCCCCGGCTGCATCTCGATGGTGAGACTCGACGACGGCGCGCAGCCGCTCACCTGGCGCGAGCTGACGACGCGCCAGCCCGAGACGATGACGGCCGACTGAATTTGCGCCTGCCTGCGGCAGGGAGCGCGGGCACGGATGGCCGCGCTCCCTGCCGCAGGCCACCTTTCGATTAGTTCATACCCGGATAAACTTTTCGGCGCCGGCACACACTTCCGCGGCATCTGCACACGCTTCGGCGGTGTCGGGACGAGTCCGCTTCACGTAAAAAAACACTTAGAAGTGTTCGCCGCCGCAGAGCAGCTGTTCGAGCCTTTGCTCGCGGATGCCGTAGAACTCTTTGAGGGCGCGGAACTCGGCGAGCGCCGCCGCGCCGTGCGCCTCGCCTTCGCGGCGGACGGCGGCGATCATCGTGTTCTTGCGCGTGTGCTCGGTCGAGACGAACTCGAAGACCTTCACACGGTAGCCGGCCGCCTCTAAGAGGAGCGCGCGTAGGGAGTCGGTGACCGACTCGGCCTCGCGTTCGAGCAGGTGGCCGTGGCGCAGGACGCCGCGCAGTTGCGGCGGGGCCACCATCTGCGGCCTGACCTCCTTATGACAACAGGGCGCGGTGACGATGAGGGCGGCACCGGCCTCGACGCCTTTGTGGATGGCGTCGTCCGTCGCCGTGTCGCACGCGTGGAGCGCGATCAGCACGTCGGCGCGCGCCGGCTCGAAGTCTTGTATAAAGCCCGTGCGGAATTCCAGACGCTCGAAGCCCGCGCGCCGCGCGACCTCGTTGCAGAGTTCGACCAGTTCGGCGCGCGCCTCGACGCCGATGACCGCGGCCCGCACGCCGCGGACGTTGTTCAAGTAGTCGTAGAGCGCGAACGTCAGGTAGCCCTTCCCCGAGCCCACGTCCAAGACCGACAGTTCCTCTCTCCCCGCAAGTTCCGAAGAGTCGTAGAGCCCCGCGACCGTCTCGACGAACTTATTTATCTGCCGGAGCTTGTCGCCCATCGCCGGGCGCACCTCGCCCCGCTCGTTCGTCACCCCGAGTTCACGCAGGTAGACACTGCCGGCCGCGTCAAGCGCCCGGCGCTTCCGCCGCTCGTGCCCCGCCGGCGCAGCCGCGGACAGCGTCGGCGGGTGTGCGGTCAGACGCGCCTCACCCTTCCGACTTACCTCAAGCCGTAAGTCTTCCTTCGCGGTGAAGAGGTGGCCGCTCGCGAACTCGGCCCCGAGCAGCCCGCGCAGGAGCCCCGGGCCCTCTTCGTAGGTGTGGTTCTTGACCGCGTCGCGCGTTTGGTAGCGGTAGAGGAACGAGAGGCGCCGGCCGCCCTTCAGCTCCGCGGGCCGGACGTAGACGTTCTTCAGACCGGCCTCGGCCCCACGGTACTTCGCGAGTGTGAGCTTGACGAAGGTGCCGCTCACCAGACTCTCGTCCAGCGCGGCGAAGAACCTTTCGCGGTCGTCCCCCGGCATGACTTACTGCTGCTGCTCTTCCATCTTCTTGCGGAGGCTCAGGGGGCGCATGTCCGTCCAGACCTCTTCGATGTAGGCGAGGCACTCGGCCTTCGTCCCCGTCTTGCCGGCGTCGTTCCAGCCCAGAGCGTTCTCGCGGTCAGCCGGCCAGATCGAGTACTGCTCCTCGTGGTTCACCACCACTTTGTAGATCGTGTTGTCTTCCTGCTCTTCACGGCTCATTCTTCTCTTCTCCTTCGCAAGTGGGAAACTCAAGGCATCAGTCCGACGTTGAAAGCTCCGCCATGAGCGACGGGATTTCGGCGGGCAGCTCGCGCGCGAGGAAGCCGAGCGGCCCGACCTTGCGCGCCAAACGCTCGCCGGCCAGGGCGTGCAGGTGGACGCCCCACGCAGCCGCGCGCGCCGGTTCGGCCCCGCGCGCGACGAGCCCGGCGATGACGCCCGCGAGCACGTCGCCCGAACCGGAGGTGGCGAGCCCGACGCCCCCCGCGCGGTTAACGAAAGTTTCGCCGCCGGGCGAGGCGACGAACGTCACACGCCCTTTGAGCACGACGACCGCGCGGAGCTCAAGGGCCGCGCGCCGCGCCGCTTCGAGCGCCCCGCCGCGCTCTGCGAACTCCTCGCCGTAAATCTCCGCCAGTTCGTCCGCGTTCGGCGTGACGACGGCGCGCCCGCCCAGCGCGTGCAAAAGGTCGCGCCCCTCGTTCAGACACGCGACCGCGCCCGCGTCGAGCACGACGGGCACGTCGCGGCACATGCGCAGCGTCGCCACGACGAAGCGCACGACCGACTCGTCCTCGACCAACCCCGGCCCGACGCACACGCACTGCGCCTGACCCAGATGTTCTTCGAGCTTCGCGCACGCGCCCTTCGACAACTTCCCCCCGCGCGTCTCGGGCAGCGCGAAGACGCGCGCCTCGGGCAGGCTCGACGCGACGAGCGCGGCGTTCGTCGCCCCGGTCGCGACCTGCAACTTGCCCGCGCCCGCGCGCAGCGCCGCGGTGCCTGCGAGCACGACCGCACCCGGCGTCTCGCGCCCGCCGCCCACGACCAGCACGCGCCCGCGCTCCTCCTTGTCACCACCCTCAACGGGCCGAGGCAGCGGCAGCCTGCGCAGGAGTTCAGGCGTGATGAGGGTCGGCCCCTTCAAGCTCAAGCCCCGGCCTCGCGCAGCTCGTTGTTGCGGCGCGAGGCCCACTCGGTCAGCGTCGTGAGCACGGAGGGCGCGAGCGCCGACTCGCTCTCCTTCCCTTTGGCGCGCGCGCGGCCGATGCCGCCGGGGCCGGGCAGGAGCCGGTTGACGACGGCGAGGATGTCCGCGGTCACCTCCGGGAAGAGCGCGCGGCACTTGACGGCGAGCTGTGCCTGCGTCGTGATGACCAGCTCGGCGCGGCCACGGCTACACGCCTCGATGATCTGCGCTGCCGCGCGCTCGGCGGCGATGGAGGTCAGCGGCAGCGAGTCGCTGATAGCGAACCAGGCGTACTCGGCACGGTGCTGACCCTTGAAGGTCGCGTTGCGCGGGCTGCCCGTGCGCATCAGCCCGGGAAAGACCGAGGTGACGACGATGCCGTCCTTCGCGAGTTCGGCGCGCAGACCGTCGGAGAGTCCGGCGAGCGCGAACTTGCTCGCGCTGTAGGGGACGAGGTGCGGGACGGAGACACGGCCTCCGATGGACGAGACGTTGACGATGCGCCCCTCGCGCCGCCCGCGCATCTGCGGCAGCACGGCGAGCGTCGCGTAGAGCGGCCCCCAGAAGTGGACGGCCATCGCCTGCTCGAAGTCTTCGAGCGTCATCACCTCCAGCGGCCCGACCTGTATGACGCCGGCGTTGTTGACGAGCACGTCGATGCGGCCGAAGTGGCGCGTGACGACCTCGACCAGCTCTTTAACCTGGGAGCGGTCGGTCACGTCGCACGGGAAGGCGTAGACGCGCGCGCCGCGCGAGGCGAGGTCGGCCCGCGCGCGCTCAAGCTCTCTGTGGTCGCGCGCGCAGAGGGCGACGTTCGCCCCCTCGGCCGCGAACCCGCGCGCGAGCACGAGCCCCAGGCCCCTTGAGCCGCCCGTGATGAGCACGGTCTTGCCTTCGAAGTCATACCCGCCGAAACGCCGGTAGACGGCGCGCGCCGCGAGGTAAGCGCCCGCCCCCGCCGCCGCGAGCTTCAAAGCGTCCTTCAGACCCTCGTTCATAACGCCCCCTAATTCAATTTCAAACTCTGTCTCAAGCCTTGGTAAATTCCGCGACGACCGGCGTGTGGTCGCTCGGGCGCTCCCAGCCGCGCGGCTCCTTGTCGATCCACGAACGCTGGCAGCGTTCGGCCAGGGGCTCCGAGACCCAGACGTGGTCGATGCGCAGGCCCGTGTTGCGCCGGAACGAGCCCTGCCGGTAGTCCCACCAGGAGTATTGGCCGCCGCCCGGGTTGTGCAGGCGGAACGCGTCGGTGAAGCCCCACTCGCGCACGTGCTCGATGGCCTCCCGCTCGGGCTTGCTGAAGAGGATGCGGCCGCGCCAGAGTTCCGGGTCGTGCACGTCCCGGTCTTCGGGCGCGACGTTGAAGTCGCCGCAGACCAGCACGTCGTCGTCCGCCCAGAACTCCTCGTCCAGATGCGCGCGCAGGCGCTTGAGCCATTCGAGCTTGAAGCGGTACTTGTCCGTCCCGACCGACTGCCCGTTCGGCACGTAGACGTTGACGACTTTGACGCCGTTGACCGTCGCGGCCAGGACGCGCGCGTGTGCGCCCTCCTCGTCACCGGTCATGCCGCGCCGCACGTCCTCCAGCCGGTGGCGTGAAAGTATCGCCACGCCGTTATACGTCGGCTGGCCGTTGACGGCCGCGCGATAGCCGGCCGCCTCGAACTCGGCCGCCGGGAAGCGCTCGTCCACGCACTTGATCTCTTGCAGGCAGAGCACGTCGGGCCGCACCTCCTCCAGCCAGCGCAGGACGAGCGGCAGTCTGGCCAGCACCGAGTTAACGTTCCATGTCGCGATGATCACCGTGGCCGTATCATAGCCATTTCCGCGCCGGATTTGTAGCCGCTCGGCAGAAGCGTGTTATAAATTCAACGACTAAGACGAATCGATTTCGGGAGGGACGCAAGTTGGAGCGCGAGTCGAAGACGGGGCACCGCGTTCTGATCGTGGAGGACGACGAGAGTCGTTGCGCGTGGTTCCGCGAGCAACTGAGCGGGAGCCAGCTCGACGTGACCTGCGACGTGCAGACCGCCATCCGCTGGCTCGGCGAGAGGGACTATCAGGCGGTGCTGCTCGACCACGACCTGACGGAGGAGCACTACTTCTCGAACGAGCCCGACGACGAGCGCACGGGTTACGCCGTCGCGCGCTGGCTCGCCGACAACCCGACGACACAGCGCGACGCCGTCATCCTCGTCCACTCGCTCAACTACTCCGGCGCCGCGCGCATGGTGGGCGTGCTACGCGACGCGGGACGCGACGCCGAACACATCCCGTTTCATTACCTTCAAATGGGATTGAGGCTTTAAGGGAGCAGTAGCCAGTAGTCAGTAGAAAACTAAAGCGGCGCGTCCCGGTTATCAGCCGAGCGCGCCGCATCTATTTTTCTCCTGACTACCGGCTACTTGGCCGGAGGCGGCGTCGGCGGCGTCGCGGACAGCGCGTTGAGCACGCCGGCGAGGCGGTAGCCGGCGAGCGCGAGGCGCTTGCGGCAGAGCTTCTGCGCCGCGTCGGTGTACTCCTTCGACGGCTCGCCGCCGTCCGTGATGTTCCGGTAGACGACCTCGCGCGCGAGCTTATAACTCTCCATGACCCAGGTGTGCGGGTCGATGTCCTTCGACTCCGGCATCGACTCGGCCGGGTAGTCCTTCATCACGTCCTGCGCGAGCGAGAGGATGCGATCCTTGCCCGCCTGGTCGAGCGGACGCTTCGGCCCATCGAAGCCGAACGCCCCGCCGACGGCGTCCCAGAACGTGTGCAGGTTCCCGACGCGCGCCTGCCCCGGCACCTGAATCTTGAAGAGGTTGCCGCCCGCGTCGCCGTCGGGGTGCGCGGCCGTCACGCGCGCCGCGGCGTGGAGCGGCTGATGCACGTCGCCGACGAGGTGATAGAGGAAGGCCATGACTTCCGCCTCGCGCTTCGGCGCGCTGATCCCTTCGCGCAGCGAGTTAATGGCCCAGTTGATGCGAGCCAGAGCGTTCTCGGCGTCGGGGCCGACCTTACCCGTGTCGGGCACGCCGTCGTAGAACGGGTAATCGACGTAGTGCCAGTTGTCATAGGTCGAGTTGATCGAGTCGCCGCGGAAGTCGTCCATCCAGACGGCGATCTGGACGGGGTCGTAAGTCTTCTCGCACGTCGCGGGCGAGTAGTAGCCGGCGCAGAGGAAGATGAGTGGACGCTTGCCCGCGGGCGTGACGAAGAGGGCATCCACCTTCGCCTTGGCCGCGGGCGTCAGGCGCAGGTAGGCGACCTGCGCCACGATCATGTGCCCCTGGTCGTGCCAGGCCACTGCGCTCGCGGGCGCGCACGCGAGCAAGGCGAGCATGATGAAGACTCTATAGATTAAGCGCATCGTTCTTCTCCTGATGAAAATGTTCGGGCAGTCTCTTTGCAGGTCTACTTATAGAGCAGCACGCGGGCGCGGGCGCGGCGGAACTCGGCGAGCGAGGGCTGCCACGCGCGCTCGATGGACTCCGGCTCATCTGCGCGGCGGACGCGCTCAAGGGTCTCCTCGTTGACGAGAAGGCGTCTGTAGTCCTCGACCTTCCAGTCGTTCGGGTAGAGCCGCCGGAGCGCGACGGCCATCTCCAGCCCCGTGCGGACGGGGCGGAAGCGCGCGCGGTCGGTGACGACGAGGTTGACGCCGCCGCACTCCTGCTCTTTGAAGACCGAGGCGCGCGGCGTGAAACGCACGGGCACGAAGCGCACGCCCGCGAGGTTCCGGCCGTTGAGATAGGTCGCGAGCTTCCGGCCGTCGAGCCAGGGCGCGCCGACCAGCTCGAACGGCGTGTCCGTCCCGCGCCCGACCGAGACGTTCGTCGTCTCAAGCAACCCGACGCCCGGATACAAGGTCGCCTCCGTCAGGCTCCGCATGTTCGGCGAGGGGTTGACCCAGGTCTGCCCCGTCGCGTCGAGCCACATCCCGCGCCGCCAGTTCTCCATCTTCACCACGCGCAGGTCGCAGCCGATCTTCCGCTGCTCGTTGAAGAGGCGCGCCAGCTCGCCCACGGTCATCCCGTGGCGCACGGGAATCTGGTGGTAGGCCGTGAAGGAGAGCTTGTCGGCGTCGGCCACGGGGCCTTCCACGTCCACACCGCCGACGGGGTTCGGGCGGTCGAGGACGTAGACGGGGATGTGCGCCTTCGCGGCCTCCTCCATCGCGTAGCCGAGCGTGGACATGTAGGTGTAGAAGCGCGCGCCCACGTCCTGGATGTCGAAGACGAGCGCGTCCAGCTCCTTCAACTGCTCGGGCTTCGGCCGCCGCGTCTCGCCGTAGAGCGAATAGACGGGGAGCCCGGTCTTCTCGTCCTTCGAGTCCGAGACCTTCTCGTCGGCCTCGCCGCGGATGCCGTGCTCGGGCGAAAAGAGTGTGGTCAGCTTCACGCCCGGCGCGTCGCGCAGCACGTCGATGGTCTGCCGGCCCGCGCGGTCGCGCCCCGTGTGGTTCGTGATGAGGCCGACGCGCAGGTTCTGCAACTCCTTAAAGCCGTCGCGCGCCAGCACGTCGATGCCGTTGAGCACCTCGGCCTGCTCGGGCGCGAGCGCGCCGCCCTCCTCCGACCTGCGCGCCTCGTTCACGTCGAAGGTGAACTTCACAAGACCGGCCAGCATGTCCTTCACGTACTGCGCCTGCTCCGACTGCGCGCGGGCCGTCACCGACACGTCCGTGATGGCGCTCGCCACGACGTTCGCCACGCGGCCGCGCAAGGGGCTCACGTCGCCTTTGCCGTCCGGGTGGACTCGGTTCGAGAGGAAGACGACGAACGTCTCGCTCGCCGGGTCGAGCCAGAGCGAGGTGCCCGTAAAGCCCGTGTGGCCGAACGAGCCCTCGGGGAAGATGTCGCCGCGGTTGGACGAGAAGGTCGTGTGCACGTCCCAGCCCAACCCGCGCGCGCCGCCGTCCTCGGTCACCTGACGCGGCCGCGTCATCTCGGCCACGCCCAGAGGCGAAAGGATGCGCGCGCCGCCGTACTCGCCGCCGTTCAGAATCATCTGGCAGTAGACGGCGAGGTCGTCGGCCGTCGAGAAGAGCCCGGCGTGGCCGGCGACGCCGCCCATACGGTTGGATGTCGGGTCGTGCACCTCTCCGCGCAGCATCCTCTCGCCGGACGTGCCCGTCGCGCCCGCGCCGCCGAGGTAGCTCCGCATCCCGCGCACGGACTCGGTCGGGGCGATGCGCCTGACGTTGGCTGCCGACGCATCGGCGGAGCCTATCGGTCGGAAGCCCGTATCTCTCATACCGAGCGGCTCGAAGATGTTCTTGCGCGCGAAGGCGTCGAGCGGCTCGCCCGAGACGCGCCGGACGACCTCGCCGAGTGTGATGAAGTTGATGTCGCTGTAGACGAAGCGCGAGCCGGGCGCGCTGCGGAGCGGCTCGGCGTAGAGGCGCTTGAGCATCTCTTCGTAGCCCTGCCACTGCTCCGAGAGGTCGAAGTCGGGCGCGTAGCCGGAGCGGTGCGTCAAAAGGTGCTCGATGGTGATGCGTTCTCTGCCCTCGCCCTTCAGCTCGGGGATGTAGCGCGAGACCGGGTCGGCGAGGCGCACCTTGCCGCGCTCGACCAGAATCATCACGCTCGTCGCCGTCGCGACGACCTTGGTCAGGCTCGCGAGGTCGAAGACGGTGTCAACCGTCATCGCCTCGCGCGCGGGGACGAGGGCGCGCGCACCGTAAGCCTTGCGCCAGACCACGCCGCCGCGGCGCGCGACGAGCACGACGGCGCCGGGCAGCTCCTTCTTACTGATCGACTCGGCCACGGCGGCGTCGATGTAGGCCAGGCGGTCGGCCGCCATCGAGACCTTCGCGGGCGCGACGCTCGGCAGCGGCGCGGCGAGCGCCTGTGCGACACAGGCGAACGTCAGGACGAGGGCCGCGGCCGCTCGAAAACTTCTCGGGGTTTCTCTTCTCATTTGCCGGAGACAGCCGCGGGCGGCGCGGCCTTTAACTGGATGCCCGTTCCGCGCGGGTAAAGGCCGGGGAGCGAGATGGGCAGGCGGCCGCTAAAGTCTGCGCGGCCTAAGAGCGCGCGGGCGGCGGCACGTTGCAGGCTCGGCATGTCGCCGTAGGCGACGACGTACGTCCCGAGCCCCGGGAAGCTCTGCAAAAGGTACGGGTTGCCGAAGCTGATGCCGACGACGGGCACCTTCTTCTGTATGAGCGCATTGAGCACGCGCGCGCCCTGCTCGGGGAGCCCGGCGCTGTTGGTCGCACCCGACCTCACGCGCCCGTACATCGAGGCGATCACCACGTCGGCCTTCTGCGCGCGCTCCAGAGCGTCCGCAACTTCCGCCTCGGTCGAGCGCGAGTCGAGGACGACCGTCTCGGCGCGCAGGCCCAGACGCGCCAGCTGCGACACGAACGGGTTTGCAATGAAGAAGCGGTCTTCGCCGTTCGTGACGGCGAGGTTGAAGACGCGCGCGCCGGGCTTTAAGCCGACGCCGTCGGTGCGCGCGACGAGCTTCGCGTCGTCGCGGACGAGCGTCACGGCGCGCGCGGCCACGTCGTCCGCGAACTTCAGGGCGTCGGGGCCGGCGACGACCGTGTCAATCTGTTCAAGCGGCGCAATGCGATTGCTCGCAAGGCCGAGGTCGTACTTGGCCGCGAGAATCCTGCGCGCCGACTCCTCGATGCGCTTCTCGGTGAGGCGGCCTCCCTTCACCGCCGCGACCAGCCCGCGCAGGACGGCGTCCGGGTCGGCGGGCTTCAAGAGCATGTCCGCGCCCGCAAGCACGGCACGCACGCCGGCCTCGTCCTGCTTGAAGTAGATGGTCAGGCCGCTCATGTCGAGCGCGTCGGTGACGACGAGGCCGTCGAAGCCGAGTTCGTTCCGCAGCAGCTTCGTCGTGACGATGGGCGAGAGCGTGCCGGGCAGCACGGCGTTCTCGGAGTAGACCTCTCGCTCGGCGTAGGTCGGCCGCACGATGGCTTCGCGCGGGAGCGGCGAGACCTGCGTCGGGTCGATCTGCGGGAGCCCGATGTGCGCCGTCATCACCGCGCCGACGCCAGCCCTGACGGCCGCGCGGAACGGGACAAGCTCGACCGCGTCGAGCCGCGCGCGCGCCACGTCGATGACGGGCAGGCCGCGGTGCGAGTCGGTCGCCGTGTCGCCGTGGCCGGGGAAGTGCTTGGCGGTGGCGATGACGCCGGCCGCTTGCGCGCCCTCGACGAAGGCGGCGACGTAGCGCGCGACCTCCGCGGGGTCTTCGCCGAAGGAGCGGACGTTGATGACGGGGTTGCCGGCGTTGTTGTTCACGTCGGCGACGGGGGCGAAGATTTGCTGGATGCCGAGGGCACGCGCCTCGCGCGCGGTCAGCTCGCCCTGCCGGCGCGCAATGGCCGGGTCGCCGGTCGCGCCGACGGCCATGTTCCAGGGCAGGTTCGTCGCGTCGTCGAAGCGCATGCCGCTGCCCGCTTCGAGGTCGGCCGAGATGAGCAGGGGCAGCTTCGCGAGCCTCTGCATGCGGTTGACGAGGTGGACGGACTCGTAGACGGGGCCGCGGAAGAGGATGATGCCACCGACGTGGTTCTGCTCGACCTGCCGGCGCAGCTCCTTGAACTCGTCGCTCTCCTGGTTGAGGAAGTGCGCGTTGACGCCGACCGAGATGAGCTGGCCCGCCTTCTCTTCGAGCGTCATCCCTTTGAGCTGCTCGTCGGCCCACCTGAGCGCCCCCTTCGTCGGCTGGCGCCTGTAAGACGGCGTGACTTCGGCGCTGACCAGAGCGTTGAAGCCTTCGCATCTCCAGTTGCGGCACTTCTCCTTCTCAGCGCGCGTCTGCGCTATCTTCTGCCCAGACACCTGCGGGAGGGCGACGCCGACCAAGAGCGAGAAGACGACCGGGAGCAGGAGCGCCACCCGCACGTGCCTCAAAAACTTACTTCGCACCATGGAAAATTAAACCCTTAAGTTATGACCGTTAGTCGGCCGCGCCGGGGGCCAGCTCGTCCATCTGCTCGGCGGGCGGAGGCGCGAAGGCGTAGCTCGCGAGCCACGCGACGAGGAGCGTGATGCCACTCCCCAACAGCACGTACCACGTCCACGCGAGCGGCGTGTAGAAGCGCACGTAGAGCATGACGACGATGCTCGCCACCATCCCGACGAGCGCGGGCGGCTCGCTCACGCGCCGCAGGAACGTGCCGACGAGGAAGACGCCGAGCACCGGCCCGTTGATGAGCGACGCGACCGACAGGGCCTTGTCGAGCGCCGAACTCGGGTAGGACATCGCCAGGACCGCCACGCCGATCTGCACGACGCCCCACACGAGCGTCAGCACTTGCGACACGCGCAGATAGTGCTTGTCACCGCGCTTCGGGCGGAAAGGCTTGTAGAGGTCGTTGACGGCCGTCGCCGCGATGGAGTTGAGCGAGGAGGAGAGCGCCGCGGCGAAGATGGCGGCGACGACCAGCCCCGCCAACCCCGTCGGCATGTGCTTCGTGATGAAGTCCGGGAAGACGCGGTCGCCGCCCGCGAAGGGGAAGGTCGCGCTCGCGGCCTTGGCAAAAGCCGGGTCGGATAGGCAGCGGCCGGCGGCCTCGGTCGGGTTCACCTGCGCGCAGGCGGCGGCGAAGTCGTTGTAGACGGGCGAGGCGTGCGGCCCGTAGAAGGCGAAGAGCAGCACGCCGATGAAGAGGAAGCCGACGAACTGCGCGAAGACGACCGCGCCGCTCGACAGGAGCGCCGCCGCGGCGCGCCGCGGCCGGTCGGTGCAGAGGTAGCGCTGCACGAGATACTGGTCGGTGCCGTGCGTGCTCATCGTCAGGAAGCAGCCGCCGATAAGCCCCGCCCAGAACGTGTAGCTCTTCACCAGATCAACGGGGAGCGAGAACGTATAGGTCGCGCTGGTGAGCGGGAACGAGAGCGTGTACGGAGTCTGTCTCAGGCCGAAGTCGATCACGTCGAACTTGCCGAACTGGCTCCCCAGCTCTGCCGCGCCGCCGAAGCCGCCTTTGACGGCCGACGCGATGACGACGGCCGCGGCCGCCGCACCCGCCAGGTAGATGCCGAGCTGCACGACCTCGACCCAGAT
This sequence comes from Pyrinomonadaceae bacterium, assembly GCA_045807865.1. Classification (GTDB taxonomy): domain Bacteria; phylum Acidobacteriota; class Blastocatellia; order Pyrinomonadales; family Pyrinomonadaceae; genus QHXN01. The sequence goes on along the minus strand of JBJMGP010000225.1, from coordinate 7,985 downwards.
GACCGCCTCCATCCCGCCGTAGTAGGTGAAGACGATCATCACCACGCCGAGCAGGACGATGGAAGCGACCGTCACCGTCGTCACGTTCGCCTGCGGCTGGAAGGCTGTGTAGACGGCCGCGAGCACGATGGCCGTCAGCAAAAGCCGGATGCCGTCCGCGATGTTGCGCATGACGACGAAGAGCGCCGCCGCCAGCATCTTGATGCGCCCGCCGAAGCGCCGCTCTAAAAGCTGGTAGACCGTGAGCAGCTCGCCGCGGAAGTAGGACGGGATGAAGAGGAGCGAGATGACGATACGCCCGAGCATGTAGCCCACGACCAGTTGCAGGAACTGGAAGTTGCCGCCGCGCGAGAAGGCGACGCCGGGCACGCTGATGAAGGTGATGGTCGAAGTCTCGGTGGCGACGATGGAGGCGGCGATGGCCCACCAGGGCACGCTGCGGTCGCCGACGAAGTAGTCCTCGGTCGTCTCCTGCTTGCCCGCGAACCAGATGCCGAACAGAGTGATGCCGACGAGGTAGCCGAAGACGATAATCAGGTCGAGTATTCCCATTTAGAAGATTGGCGGCCGGGCTCAGGCTTTGACGAGCGGGAGTGACGCGCAGATTCTATTTTCAAACCTCACGCGGAAGCAAATCGCCTAAGGCCCGTATGCGCGGGCAGACGGCCTCGGGGTGGAGGTCGAAGGGGTCGAGCAGCACGGCGCGCATCCCGGCGGCCTGTGCCGCCAGCGCGTCGTGCGCGTAGGAGTCGCCGACGAAGACCGCCTCGTGCGCCTCCACCCCGAGCAGCCCGAGCGCGTGGCGGAAGATGGCCGGGTCGGGCTTACTGAAACCGACGAGGTGCGAATCGACGACCACGTCAAAGCGTTCGGCCAGCCCCGCCGCTTCTAAAGCTTCACGCACGCGCCCGTCCTCCGTGTTCGAGATGACGGCGACGAGGAGTCCCCTGCCCTTCAACTCGTCAATCACCCGCGGCGCGTCTGTGTCGCAGCCGCACCAGATGTGTCGCTCGGCGTGCGCCGCATCGATCTGCCCGACCAGCTCCGTGCAAGCGGCCTCTTCGAGCCCGAGCCCTTTGTACATCGCCCTGAAAGTCCAGTGGCGCCCGCTCTGGTCAATCAAGGGTCTGCCATGCACCGGCGCACCGACACATCTCAGCATCTCGCCGAACGCGCGCCGCATCTCGTCGGCGCCGAACCTTCGGCCCGCCTGCGCTTCCGCCAACGCCGCGAGCCTCTCCCAGTCGGGATGTATCAGTGTCCCGCCCGCGTCGAAGACACACGCGCGCGCGCCGTTGAGGATCGGATGGAGTGCTTTCGGAGAAGTCATGGTTGGCCGGCGAACGTCGTCTACCTTAACATCGGCGACACCTTTAAGGCGACGGCAGCACGAGCGGCGGGCCGTTTGACATACCCCCGCCAGCCCGTATAATTCGCGTTTGCTCAAGGAGGGACATACTCACGAGCAGGTTAGACACTGTCTCACACTCCCCGTGCGGCACATGACTTAAATTACAATCGTCGTTCCCACCCTCTGATGTCAATTAGCCCGACTCCACTTTCGATGTTCGCCCGGCAAGGAGATGTTAATGCCACGCTCTGTACGTAACGTACTTCTCATCCTCTTCACGGCCTCGCTGGGCCTGCTGCCCCCGGCCCCCGGCACGCTCGGCGTTATTCGGACGGCGCGCGCGGCGGCGGCCTTCAACGTCAACTCCCTGGGCGACGGCGCCGACAGCGACCTCAACGACGGCGTCTGCAACGACGGCTCGGGGCAGTGTACGCTCCGCGCGGCCGTCCAGCAGGCCTACCAGCTCGCGGGCGATGACACGATTAACATCACGGCCACCGGCACCATCAACCTGACGAGCGCGCTGCCGAGGCTCAAAGGGGTGACGGTCGCCGGCCCCGGCGCCGCACTGTTGACCGTGCGCAGGGACCCCTCCGCCGCGACGCTCTTCCGTATTTTCGAGACCGAGTTCTTCTCGACGGTCTCCATCTCCGGCCTCACCGTCTCCGGCGGGCGCGTGGCGCAGGACGACGGCGGCGGCATCCTCAACAATCAGAGCACAGCACTTACCCTCTCGGACGTGGCCGTCAGAGATAACGCGGCCGAGAGCCAGTTTGCCACGGTGGTCGGGCGCGGGGGCGGCATTTTTCAAGACGGCTCTTCGTTGACGATGACGAACTGCACTGTCAGCAACAACTCGGCGGCGGACGGCTCGGCGGGCAGTTCGACGAGCGGGCACGGCGGCGGCGGCATCTACATCACCCACGGCAACGTCAACATCACCAACAGCACCATCAGCGGCAACAAGGCCGGCAGCCCCGTCAGCGGCACCAACGGCACCCCCGGCATGGGCGGCGGGATTTACGTCGACGCCACCAGCAGCAACGAATTTGTGACGCTGACCAACTGCACCGTGAGCGGCAACAGCGCAGGCGCCCTCGGCACGGGCTTCGCCCCGCGTGGCGGCGGCATCTTCAACGCTACGGGGAACCTCACGCTGAACAGCTGCACGGTGGCCGGCAACACGGCGGGCTCCGCCGGCGCCTCGTTCGGCGGCGGAATCTCAAGCGGCTTCCCGAGTGGCTCTGCCTTCAACACCCTCCGCAACACCATCGTCGCCAACAACACCGCCGGGGCCGACCCCGACCTCCAGGGCACTTTCAACTCGCAGGACTACAACCTCATCCGCACGCCCGGGAGCGCGACCATCAGCGGCACGACCACGCACAACGTCACCGGGGTGGACCCCTTGCTCAGCCCGCTCCAGAACAACGGCGGCCCCACGCAGACGCACGCGCTCCTCGCGGGCAGCCCCGCCATCGACGCCGGCAGCAGTAACGGGCTCACGACAGACCAGCGCGGACTCACCCGCCCCGTGGACAACGCCTCCGCGGCCAACGCCTCGAACGGCGCCGACATCGGCGCCTTCGAGGCGCAGGCGGCGCCGGCCGCCGGGCAGCTCCAGTTCAGCGCCGCCTCCTACACGGCCGCCGAGTCCGCGGGCAACGCCGCGATTACGGTGACGAGGACGGGCGGCAGCGCGGGCGCCGTCTCCGTGACCTTCGCCACCGCGGACGGGACCGCGGCGGCGGGGGCGGACTACACGGCCGTCTCGAACTTCACGGTGACGTTCGCCGACGGCGACGCGTCGCCCAAGACCATCAATGTGCCCATCGCGGACGACCTGCTGGACGAGCCGGACGAGACCGTCAACCTCACCCTCTCGAACCCGACGGGCGGCGCGTCCCTCGTCGGCTCGCCGGCCACGGCCACGCTGACCATCAGCGACAACGACACGCTGCCTCCGCCTTCGATCTCCGTCGGCGACGCCACCGTCACGGAAGGCGACGCGGGGAGGACGCCCACGAACTTCGTGGTCTCGCTCTCCGGCGCGAGCGGCAAGCCCGTGTCGGTCTCGTTCGCGGCCGTGGACGGCACCGCGAAGGGTAACGACGACGACTTCGACAACTTCTTCGGCGTGCTGACCTTCGCGCCGGGCGAGACGAGCAAGACGCTGACGGTGCCCGTCCGCGGCGACGCCTTCGTCGAGCCGGACGAGACCTTCTTCCTCGACCTGTCTTTCCCCGCCAACGCGACCCTCTCCGACGCGAGGGGCGTCGGCACGATCCTCAACGACGACTCGCCGTCGACGAAGAGCGTCCAGTTCAGCGACTACCGGCTCCGGACCGCCGAGGGGCCTTTCACGATTACGAGGGTCACGCTCTACCGCGTGGGCGACCTGTCGGCCGAGGCTTCGGTCGATTACTCGACCTCGGACGGGACGGCGACCGAGCGCGGCGACTACACCACGGCCCGCGGCCACGTGACCTTCCCCGCCGGCTCTGACTTCGCGACCTTCGACGTGTTCGTCACCGACGACCGCTTCCACGAGGGCGAGGAGACTTTCACCCTCACGCTGTCGAACCCTGCGGGCGTCACGCTCGGCGCGGGCTCGACGACGACGGTCTTCATCCGCGACGACGACTCGGCCGACGGCACGAGCCCCGTCACGCTCGGCCCCTCCTTCGACATCTCCTTCTTCTTGCGCCAGCACTACCGCGACTTCCTCGGCCGCGAGCCCGATGTCTCGGGGCTTCGGTTCTGGACGGAAGAGATCAGCAACTGCGGCGCGAACGCGCAGTGCCGAGAGGTGAAGCGGATTAACGTCAGCGCCGCCTTCTTCCTCTCCATCGAGTTCCAGCAGACCGGCTACCTCGCGTACCGCGCGCGCAAGGCCGCGTTCGGCAACCTGGCGGGCAAGCCCGTGCCCCTCACGCGCGAGGAGATGCTCCGAGACATGTCCGTCCTGGGCGCGGACGTGGTCGTCGGCGCCCAGGGGTGGGAGCAGAAGCTGGAGCAGAACAAGCAGGCTTACTTCAATCAGCTGGCCGCCTCCGCCCGCTTCGTCGCGCTCTACCCGCAGACATTCCCGCCCGAGCAGTACCTGGACTTGCTCAACGCGAACGCGGGCGGCGCGCTCTCGACGGCCGAGCGTGACGCGCTCGTCAACGACCTGAAGACGGGCGCGAAGACGCGGGCGCAGGTGCTCAGGGCCGTGGCCGAGGACGCCGACCTGTCGCGGGCGGAGTTCAACAAGGCGTTCGTCCTGATGCAGTATTTCGGTTACCTGCGCAGAGACCCGGACGCCGCGCCGGACTCCGACTTCGCGGGCTACAACTTCTGGCTCGGCAAGCTGAACGAGTTTGGCGGCAACTACATCGCGGCCGAGATGGTCAAGGCGTTCCTCGACTCCGTCGAGTACCGCAACCGGTTCGGGTTGTAGTCACAAGGCTCTCGGACATGGGAACGGCGTCGTGGGTTATGGCAACCCACGACGCCGTTCCCACATTCCGGCCGCGCGGCTAGTCGCGCTCGCCCATGAGGAGTTCTTGCAGGCGCTCGCGGCGGGCGCGGCTGAGCTTCAGCTCGGTGCCGTCGCGGAGGACGACGACGTACTCTCCGCTCGGGTGCTGGTGCAGTTCCTTGACGCGGTCGAGGTTGATGATGGCCGAGCGGTGCGTGCGCCAGAATGTCTTCGGGTCGAGCCTCCCCTCCAGCTGCTTCATGCTGAGGCGCAGCAGGTGCGCGCGGCCGCCGACGTGGAGCTTGACGTAGTAGTTGTCGGCCTCGACCCAGTCCACGTCCGAGGGGTTGACGAAGATGACGCGCCCGCCGACTTTGACCATGAAGCGCGTCAGGTAGCCGCCTCTCTTTACGGCCACGTCTGCCGCCGCCGTCTCCTCCTGCGAGCCCGCGCGGCCGCGCAGGAAAGCGCGGAGACTCTCGGCCAGTCCCCTCGCCTCTTTCAGTTCCACGTGCGACTTGGCGCGCGCGAGCGCCTCGCGGAAGCGCGCGTCGGTGAAAGGCTTTAAGAGGTAGTCGAGCGCGTGTACCTCGAACGCCTTGAGCGCGTAGGCGTCGTAGGCCGTGACGAAGATGACGGCCGAGATGCGCTCCAGCTCGATCTGCGAGAGCACGTCGAAGCCGTCCATCCCGGGCATCTGTATGTCGAGGAAGATGAGGTCGGGCGGGCGCCTGCGGATGCTCTCGACGGCCTCGGCGCCGCCGGCGCACTCGCCGATTATTTCAACGTCCGCGTCTTCGGCGAGGAGTGTCCTGATCGTGCGGCGGGCCAGCGGCTCGTCATCCACGATGAGCGTCCCGATCCTCTTCGCCTCCGCGCTCATCCAGAGGGCGCCGCCCCGCGCCCTTCGCGGAAGGGGACGACGAACGACGCCGTGACTCCGCCGCTCGCCCCGTTGCGCAGCTCGAAACGTTGTTCGGGGCCGTAGAGTCGCTTGAGGCGCTCGACGGTGTTGGCGAGCCCGATGCCGCCGCCCTCGCCGGCGCGCCAGCCGGATTGGAGTCCGGGGCCGTCGTCGGAGACCTCGACGCGCAGCTTGTCCCCCGCCCGGTAGGCGCTGATGGAGATGGTGCCCGGCGACTCGCAGGGTGAGACGCCGTGGCGGATGGCGTTCTCGACGAGCGGCTGCAAGATCATGTTCGGGACGAGCGCGTCCAACGTCTCGGGTGCGATGTCCGTCCGCACGGTCAGGCGGTCAGAGAAGCGCACGAGTTGGATGTCCAGATAAAGCTCGACGAACTTGACCTCCTCGCGCAGCGGCACCTCCTGCTCGTCGGCGCTGTCGAGCGCGCGGCGCAGGAGGGCGCTGAGGCCCGCGATCATGTTGACGGCCGGCTGCCGTTCGCCCCCGCGCACGAGGCCGGAGATGGTATGGAGCGTGTTGAAGAGGAAGTGCGGGTGGAGCTGCACCTTCAAAGTTTCGAGCCGCGCCTGCGCGAGCTGCGCCTTCAGCTCCGACGCCGCCGACTCGCGCTCGCGGTAGCGCTCGCGGTAGTCGAAGGCGTAGCCGACGCCGAGCACGGCCCAGTAGACGAAGAAGTCGAAGAGGAAGAGGTTCCTCAGCTCGCCGCTGTACTGATCGAGAAAGGGGCGCGTGTCGCTCCACGTGTCGAACGGCAGGATGAGCATCCTGATGTAGGTGGCGGCGGCGACGTGGGCGGCCGGGATGAGGAGGCTGAAGGGGACGTGGACGACGAGGCCGCGGAGCCAGGGCGCGTTCGCGCCCGCGGCCTTCCGCCCGAGCCCGAGCACGATGGGCGTCAGGCAGCCCCAGGCCCACCAGACCGCGAGCTGCCAGAAGACGATGCGCCACCAGGAGTGATGCATCCCCGGCTTGTGCAGCATCTCGAAGTAGACCTGGTTGGCGTTGAGGAAGCTGAAGAGCGCCCAGAAGCCGAAGAGCGTGCCCCACTTCAGCCAGTCCATGCGGACGCGCGCGCGTACCGCCTCGGCGGCGTCGAAGGACGCCCGCGCGGCGTTAAAGTCTATCCTCTCAGCACGCATGTGCTCTCCACGTTTCGGGACGACGAACCTGACGCCGTTCGTCGTCCCAAAGTTTCTGTCTCGCCCGAGATTGTACAGGACGGGTTCGGTTTGTCACTCTCTGCGCAGGGTGAGCATCGGGTCGATGGCCGTCGCGCGCAAGCTCGGGATGAGGCAGGCCGTCCCTGCCACCAGCATCAGCAGGCACGAGACGGCCGCGAAGGTGACGGGGTCGGCGCCCGGCGTCGCGTAGAGCAGAGAGGCGACGAGCCCGTTGAGCGCGAGCGCCCCGGCCACGCCCAGCACGAGCCCGACCACGACGAGCCCCATCCCCTGCCGCATGATCATCGTCACGATGCGCGTCCGGGTCGCCCCGAGCGCGAGGCGGATGCCTATCTCGCGCGTCCTCTGCGTCACCGCGAGCGCCATCACGCCGCTGATGCCCGCCGCCGTGATGACCAGCGCGACGACCGCGAACAGGCCCAGTAGCCATGCCGTCAGGCGAGGCGACGCGACGGAGTCGTCCACGACCTGCTGCAAGGTCTTGACCTGATCGACCGCCGTCTCGGAATCGACCTCGTGCACGGCGTCGCGCAGGGACTTCGACGCGGCCATCGGGTCGCCCTTCGTCTTGACGACGAGGAACTGGCCGAAGGCGAGCTGCGCGACGGGGCCGTATATCTCGTCGGACGGCTCCTTGTCGAGCCCGTACTGCCGGACGTTGCCCACGACGCCGACGATGGTCACCCACGTCTGACCGTTGTCGAACGAGACGCGCTTGCCGATGGGGTCTTCCGTCCCCCAGCGGTGGCGCGCGGTCGCCTCGTTGACGATGGAGACCTGCGGCGCGTTCAGGTCGTCGGCCTCCGTGAACATGCGGCCGCGCAGCAGGGGCACGCCGGCCGCCTTGAAGTAGCCGGGGCTCACGGCGCGCCCGTCCGCCTGCGGCGCGGCCTGCCCCTCGTCCTGCGGCTTGCCTTCCACGAGGATGCCGAAGTTGTTCGGCCCGCGCGCGATGCCGGCGGGGTTGAGCGGGTAGGTCGAAGAGACCGCGGCCTCCAGGACGGCCGGGTGCCGGCTCACCCTTTCGAGCAGGCGCTTGAAGTAGGCGGCGTACTGCACGTTCGC
>JBJMGP010000224.1:0-39471 GCA_045807865.1 Pyrinomonadaceae bacterium | reverse complement strand
AGGCCGGGAAAGCGTGTATCGAACATCGTGCGTCGCGTCAGCGACGCCTGAACCTGCGCGGCCTTTCAGTCGTCGCTAACGCGACGCGACCTTATTTGTTCCGACTCTGACCCGGCCTTGAAAGGCCGGGCTAAATTCATGTGCCGCTCCGCGGCGGCCTACCCCCCGAACGGCCACTCGCGGCGCGCGCGCGCCCTCACAAGATAGACCGCGAGCCCGGCCGCGATGAGCACGAAGGCGAGGCGCACCTCCTTCTGAAAGTTCTGCCGCATCAACAGCACGTAGACGAAGCCCGCGAACGCCAGCAGCGCCGGCAGAGGGTAGAGCCACATGCGGAACGGCCGCGGCAGGTCGGGCCTCCGCACGCGCAGCACGATCACTCCCACCGTCTGCGCGAGGAACTGCACGATGATGCGGATGACGACGAGCGCCGCGATCACGTCCGAGAGCCTGAAGAAGCAGAAGAGGGCGGCCAGCCCACCCAACACGAGCAGGGAGACGTACGGGAAGCGGTGGCGCGCGTGGACGCGAGAGAAGGCGCGAAAGTAGTTCCCGTCCGCGGCGGCCGCGAACGGCACGCGCGAGTAGCCCAGCAGCAGCGAGAAGACCGACGCGAAGGCCGTCCACATGATGAGCGCCGTCGCCACCAGCCCCGCCCCGCGCCCGTAGAGCCGCTCCATGAAGGAGGAGATGACGTAGCGCCGTGCGTCCGAGTCGGCCGTCGCCTCGAACTCGCGCCAGGGGATGACGCCGAGGACGGAGACGTTCATCACGATGTAGATCAGAGCGACCAGCGCGATGGAGAGCAGCACCGCGCGCGGGATGGTGCGGCCCGGGTCGCGCACCTCGCCGCCGAGGAAGCAGACGTTGTAGTAGCCCCAGTAGTCGTAGACCGCGATGAGGAGCGCCGAGCCCAGGCCGTAAAAGAACTCGGGACGGAGCGTGAAGGCGCCCGCGGGAAAGTCGAAGGCGAGCTTCGGGTCGAAGTGCCAGAGCCCGGAAGCGACTACCCAGACGACGGTCAGCATCACCCCGAGCCAGAGCAGGTTCGACAGGCGCTCGATGACCGTGATCTTGCGGTAGAGCAGCGCGACCGCGACCGCGCACGTCCCGACGGCGACGAAGGTGCCGGGCGTGACCGTCATGCTCAAATCGATGTCGCCGAGGACCGGCAGCGGGACGTGTAACGTGCGCGCGGCCCACTCCACATCGAGCGCGGGGAAGGCGTAGGCCGCGTACATCGCGAACCCGATGCAGCCCGAGGCGATGGAGAGCGGCGCGCTGAAGGTCAACTGCCAGATGAAGAGGAAAGACATCAGGCGCCCCAGACGGCCGCGCCCGTAAATCTCGCCGAGGTAACGGTACGTCCCGCCCGTCCCCGGCATCGCCGCGCCCAGTTCGGCCCACACCAGCCCGTCGCAGACGACGAGCACGGCGCCGACCACCCAACCGATCATCGCCTGCGGCCCGCCCATCGCCGCCACGATGAGCGGCAGGGTGATGAAAGGCCCGACGCCGATCATGTCGATCATGTTCAGCGTCGTCGCGCCCGCCAGTCCCACCCCGCGGATGAGACGAGGCTCCGCCGCCACGGAATCGTTCTCCGTCGAAGCTTCGGCACCCGCCGTCCGGCCTTTATCCTGCACGCCCCGAGTGTATAACGAATCCGGGGTTAACACGGAGACACGGAGACACAGCTTGGAGCGCATAGCTCAACAAGCTGTGTCTCTGTGTCTCCGTGTCTCTGTGTTGAAAAGCGTTCCGGTTAACGCTTCTGAGCTAAGCCCGAAGGCAGTTCGCCGCCGGCGTCAACGCTGTTCGGCACCCAGAACTCGCCGTCGCCGCTCTTGAGCTGCTTGAGCCCGTGTGCGGGCAGGCGGCTCTCGGGGAGGCCGAGGTAGGTGAAGTGCGGGCAGTCGTTCCGGACGGTGCGGAACCAGCCGTGGCGCGCGAGGATGCGGCGCACGCCCCCGTCGGCGTACTCGGCCGCGTCGAAGGCGAGCAGCGAGAGATGCTGCGAAGCGCCGGGCGCCGCCACCGAATAGAGTATCGACTTCGAGAAGTCTTTACTGAAGTAGACGCCCGCGCGTTCGAGTTCGAGCACGGCGCCGACCTGCTCGCGCACCGGCAAAGACTTCACGCGCTCGACCTCTGCGTCGGAAAGTTTGCCCTGCGCGCGCCAGTATTCGAGCGCGGGCAGTAGGCGCGAGTTCCAGAGCCTGAGCGTGTCGGCGTAGCCGCGGCGCGCCGACTCCGAGCCGTCGCGCGGCGTGATGTCGAGCCCCTCGGCCTGCGCCTCGACGCGCGCGGCCAGGAGCGCACGCATGGCGGCCGGCTGCAACTCTATTAAAACCCCTCCGATCTCCTGCGTGGAGGCTGACGCCGCGCGCTGGAACGACTCGACCTCCTCGGCCCCGGCGAAGATGCAGACGGGCGGCGGCGTCGCCCCGCCGGAGGCGAAGAAGACCGCGCCGTACTCGTTCAGAATCCGGCGCGCCACGGGGTCGCGCCCGTCGCAGGTCACGCGCGACGCCTTGCCGCGCCGCGCGAGCGCCGTCGAGAGCGCCTCGTCAAAGTCAGCAACCTTCATGTTCGTTGTCATCCCCCGCGAGGGAGCGGGATTACTAGCCTTGCCGTCGTTGCCGCCGTCGGCCGCCAGGGCGCGCACGCACGCGAAGGCGACCAGCAGGGCCGCCGCCGCGAACTTGAACCGGAAGGGCGCCGTGCCCCTTGTGTCGAACGTTGCTCTCATCGCCTTCAACCTCGCCGCCGGGAGCGAATTCACGGCGGCCTCACACGTAACGCGTGCGCCGCGCGGCAAACGGATCACCTTTAACCAGGCACGGGGTGAATTGAAGGGGTGAGTCAGGACAGAAAGAGAGAAGGCGCGGACGAGATCGACTCGCCCGCGCCTTCGTCTTAAATCTGGGTACTTTGAATTGGCTCCTACTGCTTCATCTTCAGAACGTCGTAGACGGCTTCGAGCATCTGCCGCTGGCGCGCGGCGCCGCCCGTGATGTCCACTTCGAGGTTGACGTAGGGGATGTTGTTGAAGGCGGCGTGGACGGAGAGCGAGCCGTCGTCCACGGAGCAGCCGGGGACGCGCAGTTGCGCCGCCGGCTTCTGCACGATGACGTTGAAGCCGCGGGCGGCGAAGGGGCCGAGCAGGCGCGGCTCCGTGACGATCATGAAGTTGTCCTCGTCCTCCTCCGTGTTCGAGAGGTAGACGCCCGCAGCCGACTCCTCAAAGGCGCCGCGGAAGGTCGTGCGCGAGCGCAGGGGTTTGATAAAGGCGACCGCGCTCAGGTCTGAGTCGCGCTCTGCGGCCGCGCTCTTCTCCACGTCGCCGTTGTTGTGGACGGCGACGAAGAGCGTCTCGCCCTCGCGCAGGCGCGCGCCCCCCGGAGCGAACAGAAGCGAGAGCAGTTCGTCGGCGAAGGCTTTGACCGCGGCCTCCGCGTCCGGGGGGAGATTAAGACACTTGCGGCCGTCGGCGGTGTAGATGCGGTTGGGATCGACGCTGTAGTTCTTAACGCCGACGCGGAAGCGCAGACGGCGCGCGGGCGCGCCCGCCTCGTCGAACGCCTCGACCTCGACGAAGCGGCCGCCGCGCGCGGCGACGGCCTCGCGCCCGGCCGTGCGCGCGCCCTGCTCGTTGTGGTGCGGCGCAAAGAGCGTCACGGCCGCGCCCGCGCGCTCGTACACGTTCACCTTCACGTCCGTCTCCCCGAGCTTGTAAGTCTTGACCGTCTTCGCGGGCACGTCCTGCGCGCACACCGATGCCGACGAGCACAAGCCGAAGAAGAACGCCGCGAGAAACAGTTTAAATAGTCCGCAATGGCTCACGTTCTTCGCCTCCGTAACTGTGATGTACTGAGAAGGGATTTAACACAGAGACACGGAGACACGGAGACACAGCTTTAAGACTTATTGCTTGAAGCTGTGTCTCTGTGTCTCCGTGTCTCTGTGTTGAAATGCCCTCGCCATCTACTCATTATTTCCGAGAAACAATCGCCTGTTGCGGCGAGGCGGGGAGCTGGTGCGCTTCGCTGCTTGAGAAGCCCGCGCTTTTGAACATCTGTTCGAGTTCGGGGTAGGTGTAGGCGTCGCCGGCGGGCGTGCCGGCGAGCATCGTCAGCGAGAAGGCGGCGGAGAGCGGCGGCGTGATGCGGTCTTCGTTCGGCACGAATTCGAGCGTGAGCGCCGCGCCGCCTTCCTTCAAGGCCGCGTGGACTTTGCGCAGAAGCTGCTCGCAGGTCGGCGGGTCGAAGTGATGGAGGAAGTTCGTCAAAAGCACCACGTCGTAGCCTTCGCCGAACTCCGCGCCGAAGGCGTCGCCCTCGATGGTCGAGTAGCGCGCGGCGGCGCCCGCTCTCTGCGCGTTCTCCTTCGCCACTTCGAGCACGGCCGGCCAGTCGAGCCCGACGACCAACGCCTCCGGGTTGTGGCGCGCAAACGCGAGCCCGTAGAGGCCGTGGCCGGCGGCGAGGTCGAGCACCTTGAACTTCCCTTCCTGCGCCGCGCCGACGAGTTGCGGAAGCTGCCCCGCGACGGGCGCGGCCATCGGCGCCATCGCGCGTGCGAACTTCACCCAGAGCGGGTTCTCGACGGCGACCGTCCCGCCTTCGGGGATGGTCGTGCCGCCCTTACGCACCGCGCCCGCCAAATCGTCGAAGCCGGCGAGGAGCGTCGGCGCGAGCAGGAACTCCAAAGCGCCGCCCATGTAGGCCGGCGAGCGCCGGTCGAGGAAGAGGGCCGAGTCCTGCGTCAACCCGTAGCCGCCTTCGTCCTTCGTCAGGAAGCCCGTGATGACGAGAAAGTCGGCGAGGATGCGCACGCCGCGCTCCGAAGCGCCGCAGCGCTCGGCTATCGAGCCCGCGTCACGCTTGCCTTCGGCGACGGCGGTGAAGAGTTCGAGTTCGACGGCGGCCTTGAGCGCGGCCGTGCGCTGGTAGGCATTGACGGAGCCGAAGAAATGTTCGGGGGAAGGGGTCGGGGTCTGTGCTGACATTCGGTGCGTGGCCTCCTGCTGTCTGAAACTTTTGAACGGCGCGGCATCTTATCCGCCGCGGGGGAAGTATACAACTGCGCGCCCCGGCTCTTTACGCGGCGCGCGCCGCTCTCTTATGCTGCGGCGCATGAGAAACAGAATCGTACTCGCTGCAATGCTGCTCGCCTCGCTGCTGTGCGTAGGGTTCGCGCGCCAGGCGCAGGATGCTCGCCCGCGCTGGGAGTACAAGGCGACCTGCGGGCGGCCCGACCTCAACAAGCTCGGCGAAGAGGGCTGGGAGCTTTCGGCCGCGACGCAGGACGGCAACACCACCTGCCTCTACTTCAAGCGGCAGAAGTAAGACGGCCCTTCACTCCGCCGTCAACGCGAACGGCGCGCGCAGCGGCCCCGGCGGCGGGTCGCCTTCGTAGAGGACTCGTTCGAGGAAGAGTCCCGACGGCGGCGCCGTCCAGGCGGCGGGCGCATTCGAGTACCTCCGGAACAGCCCGCCGAACTCCTCGGCGGAGAGGTTCCCCCGCCCGACCTCGACGAGCGCGCCCACCACTCGCCGCACCATCTTCCAGAGGAAGTGGCTCGCGCCGACGCGGAAGAGGACGAGCCCGCCCTCGACGCACAGCTCCGCGCGCACGACCTCGACGAGCGTCGAGCGCTGCTCGCCGGGGCTCTCGCAGAACGAGCTGAAGTCGTGCCGGCCTTCGATCAGACCGGATGCCGCCTGCATCGACTGCACGTCGAGCCTGTCCCTCACCCACCAGACGAAGGGCTTGCCGAAGGCCGTCCGCCGCGTCGCGATCTGATAGACGTAGTAGCGGCTCAAGGCGTCGTGGCGCGCGTGGAAGCTCGGGCGCGCGTTCGCCACGCGCAGGACGTTCACGTCGTGCGGCAGGAGCTTGTTCAATCCCGTCTTCAAGTGCGCGGCCTCGGGCGCGCGCCCCGCCGGATTCGATCTAAGGTGCGCGACCTGCCTGAGCGCGTGGACGCCCGCGTCCGTGCGCCCCGACCCTCCGACCTCGACGCGGGCGTTAAGGAACTGCTCCGCGGCCTTCATCAACTCGCCCTGCACCGTGCGCGCGTGCGGCTGCGCCTGCCAGCCCGCGTAGCGCGTCCCTTCGTACTCAAGCTCCAGCCTCCAGACTCGCATCGTGCCCTGTATACTAAACCCTCCGGACGTGAAACAGAGACTGTGGCACATGAACGCGGACTTCGAGGTCGAGCTGGCGCACGACGTACAAGCGCCCGCGCGCCCCTACCGACGCACGCAAGCCTTCGACGCGCTCAACCGCAGGCTGGCCCCGCACCTCCTGCGGCTCGCGCGCCCCGGCGACGCGCTGCTCTACGAAGTGCCCTGGACGCAGGCCCTCGCCGACGAGGCGCGCCGGCGCGGAGTCGAGCTCGTCTCGCCGCGCGCGGCCGCCTCGGGTCGCACGCCTCAAGCCGAACGCCTCTACACGCCCTGGGGCTGGACGCGCACGGCCGCGGCCGAGGGCGAGCGCGCGGGCGCCGACGTGAGGCCGTTAGACTTTCATCTGGTCGCGCGCGTGAACTCGAAGCTGTGGAGCCACGCGCTCGAAGTCGAGATGGGTTGGGCGCTGCCCGGCTCATGCGTTGCACATACTCCCGAAGAATTAACGGAGGCCGCGGCGCGTGCCTGCCCCGGCGCCGAAGACAAGTGGGTGGTCAAGAGCCCTTACGGCTTCGCCGCGCGCGAGCGCGTGCTCGGGCGCGGGCCGCGCGTCGAAGGGGCGCAGGGCGCCTGGGCCTGCAAACGTCTCGCGCGCGGCGAGCCGCTCGTCTTCCAGCCCTGGCTCGAAGTGAAACGTGAGTACGGCGTCGTCGTCGAAGTCTCGGACGCGGGCGCGCACCGCCTGCTCGGCGTGAGCGACCCCCGGACGAACGGCGCGGGGACGGGGACGGGCTACCTGTTCGGGCGCCCGCCCGCGTCCCTTCGCATGAAGGAACTCGAAGCGGCGGCCGCGGTCGTCTGCGAGCGTCTGCGCGCCGAAGGCTACAGCGGCCCCGCGGGCTTCGACGCGCTGGAGCACGCGGGCGGCCTCCACCTTCTGCTCGAAGTCAACGCGCGCTACACGATGGGCTTCGTCGCCCTCGCCGTCGAACGCGAGCTGCGCCCGGCGGGGCAGACCTTCTGGGAGACGAAGGCGGGCGCGCCCGGCGGTTGAGGGTTGCGCGCGTTTCGCTTATGCTACGCCCCGCACGCGGCCCGCAGACTTCGGCGGCCGCGAACCCAATAGTTCACACCACAACCACAGGAGACTTGCCAGGTGCCTCAGAGTCGTAAGCGGCGCACCGCCAGAAGGGCGCACCCGAGCCGCACAAGCTTCGCCACGCAGGAGAGGGCGCCGCGCCACTCGAAGCAGAAGCGGACGCGCGTCATCGCCGCCGTCATCATCGTGGCGCTCGTGGCCGTCGGGGCGGCCTACCTCTTCGTGCCGGGGCTCCCGGGCAGCACGGGCGGGGAGGTGACGACCCCCTCGGGCCTCAGGTACACGGACCTCGTCGTCGGCACCGGCCCCAGCCCGCGGCGCGGGCAGACCGCGGTCGTGCACTACACCGGCACGCTCACCGACGGGACGAAGTTCGACAGCTCCCGCGACAAGGGCCAGCCCTACCCGTTCGTCCTCGGGACCGGTCGCGTCATCAAAGGCTGGGACGAGGGCGTGGCAACGATGAAGGTGGGGGGCCGGCGTAAGCTCGTCGTCCCGCCCGCGCTCGGCTACGGGGCGACCGGGAACGGCACGATCCCGCCCAACGCCACCCTCGTCTTCGACGTGGAACTGCTCGACGTGAAGTGAGTTCAACGATGAGCGTAGGCGTCACAGAACGAAAGGGGCCGGCCTACCCGGCGGCGCGCAAGGTGGCCGAGGCCGTCGCGGGACGCTTCGCGCGTCTCGCGGAGAAGGCACGCGCGGCCGGCAAGAGCGGGCTCGCGGCCGTGCCCGACGCCGCCACGGTCGAGGCCGTCATCGACGCGGCCTTCTGGGCCTCCCTGCGCCGCGAGGAGGGCTACCCGCCGAAGATTTCGCTCGCCTTCCTCCCGCCCGAGCAGGCCGAGCCGCCGCTCATGTTCGCGCGCACGCTCCCGCTCGCCGCCAGGGCCCTCGCGCGCCTCGCGCCCGCCGTGGAGCGCCCCGGCATACACCTCGGCGTCTGGCACTGCGGCGAGAGCGGAGAGCTTTGCGTCTGGGGGACGACGCGCGCCATCCCGCGCCTCTGCTTCGTGCTCGAAGTCGTCGAGCCGGGGCTGCTCGTGGTCAAGTACCGTCGCGGCCGCGACCCGGGCAAGTTCGGCAACGTCGTGGTGCTCCACGGCGACGAGGTGAAGGTGGTCAACGAGGGCGGCGCCTCCGTGCCCGACTGCCCCGGCATGGTCACCTCTCTGCTCGGCTTCGGCTCGGCGGCCACGCCTGCCGACCAGGTGGACGTGCTCGTGCAGCTCGCCGTCTCGATGCGCGAGCACCAGCGCGGCGGCACGCTGCTCGTCGTCCCCGCGGGCTCGGACGCCTGGCGCGAGTCCGTCCTGTGGTCATCTGCCTACGTGATGAAGCCTCCCTTCACCGAGTTGACGGAGGTATTGGCGCGCGGCGAGGCGGAGGGGGACGACCCCGAGGGGCAGGAGGCTTTGCGCAGGGCCGTGGATGCCGTCGCCGGCTTGACGGCCGTGGACGGCGCGGCCATCATTAACGACCGCTCGGAGCTGCTCGCCTTCGGCGCGAAGATCATCCAGAGCCGGAGCGGCTCGGAGGTGGAGCGCGTCATGGTTACGGAGCCGGTCGCGGGCGCGGAGCCCGAGGTCGTTGACCCGGCCGAGTTGGGCGGGACGCGCCACCTCTCGGCGGCGCAGTTCGTGCAAGACCAGCGCGACACACTCGCCCTAGTGGCCTCGCAGGACGGGCGCTTCACCGTCTTCGCCTGGTCGCCCTGCGACGCGATGGTTCACGCCCACCGCGTCGAGACCCTGCTCCTCTAGTAGACCACCCTCGTCTTCAAAGTCTCTTTCGCTTCCCGAAGGATACTCACGGCCTCGCGTGAGATGGTGGTGTCCACGTCGAGGATGACGTAGCCGACGCGGTCGTTCGTCTTCAGATACTGGCCGAGGATGTTGACGCCGCTCGCCGAGAGGCGCGAGTTGATCTCGGCCAGCACGCCGGGGACGTTGCGGTGGATGTGCAGGACGCGGTGCGTGCCCTCCTGCGGCGGCAGGGCGACGGCCGGCACCGTGTGCGAGCCGCTCGAAGTTCCGTACTCCAGATACTGGATCAGCTTCGACGACACGTCCACGCCGATTGACTCCTGCGCCTCTTCGGTCGAGCCGCCGACGTGCGGCGTCAAGATCACGTTCGGCACATTCTGCAAGACCGTGCGGAAGGGGTCGCCGCTCTTCTCCGGCTCCTCGGGGAACACGTCCACCGCCGCGCCCGCAATCCTTCCCTGCTCGATCCGTCTCTTCAAGGCTTCGAGGTCTACCACGTCGCCGCGGCTGTAGTTGATGAGGATCGAGCCCTCGCGCATCTGCGCGAGCCTCTCTTCGCTCAAGAGGTTCCGCGTCCCTGCGCCGCCGGGGACGTGGAGCGTGACGACGTGCGACTGCGCGAGCAGTTCCGCAAGGTCGCGCGCCTGTCGCGCGTTCCCGAGTGGGAGCTTCGGCACCACGTCGTAGTAGACGACCTTCATCCCCAAAGCCTCGGCCATCACCGAGACCTGCGAGCCGATGTTGCCGTAGCCGACCACGCCCAGAGTCTTCCCGCGCAGCTCGTAGCTCCCCTTCGCCTCCTTGAGCCAGACGCCGCGGTGCGCCGCCGCGTTCTTGTCCGGGATGCGCCGGATGAGCATCACGCACAGGCCGATGACCAGCTCCGCCACCGAGCGCGTGTTCGAGTAGGGCGCGTTGAAGACGGCCACTCCGGTGTCGGTCGCCGCGCCCAGGTTCACCTGGTTGACGCCGATGCAGAACGCTCCGACGGCGAGCAGGCGGTCGGCCGCCGCGAGCACGCGCTCCGTGACCTTCGTCTTCGAGCGGATGCCGAGGATGTGGACACCCTTCACGGCCTCGGCCAGCTCGTCCTCGCCGAGCGCGCGCGACAGGCGCTCGACGTTCGGGTAGCCGCCCCGCGTGAACGCTTCCACGGCCGTCCCGCTCACGTTCTCCAACAGCAGGACTTTGATCTTCTCCCTCGGGTAAGAGGTCTCTTCGTTCTTCATGTTTCGGGAAACTTGCGTCACGGAGGGATTCTGCCACAGGGAAATCCTCTTGTGGAAAAGGCGCGCGCCGTCTGTGGAATTCTGTGGCGGCCCCATGATAACCTCGGTGGTGCTCTAGCGAGCCTCCCCGATTCACGGTCAAGCCGACCGCCGCCACGCTCTTCCAGCTTCCGACCCGGAGTCTATTGATGTCCCTCCCTCGCCGCTACTCGCCCCAGAGGCGCACGACCGCCCGCGCCCGTCCCACAAAGACGTTCGTGTTCACGCTCGCGACCGCGCTCGCTTGCGGCCTGCTCCTCTATGCCACCGCGCGGCCGGCCGGGGCGGCGAACGTCGCTGCGCCGACGCCGCAGACCGGCCTCGTCAACGTGACCGCATCGGGCGCGGCCTCCGCACAGGGAGCCCGATGGGGTTCGATCACCCCGGACGGCCGCTACGTCGTCTTCACGACCAGCTCGCCCGACCTCGCGCCGAACGACAACAACGGCGGTCCCTTCAGCGGCGGCGACGTTTTCGTCCGCGACCGCCGCGCCGGGCGCACTATCCTCGTCAGTATCAACCGCAGCGGGACGGGCACCGGCAACGCCACCTCGGGCTCGCCCGTTATCACGCCCGACGGCCGCTACGTCGCCTTCATCAGCAGCGCCTCCGACCTCGTCCCACCCGGCGGGCCGAACACCTTAAACGTCTACCGGCGCGACCTGCTCACAAACCAGACCGTGCTCGTCAGCCAGACCCCCGCGGGGCTAAGGGGTAACAGCTCTTCGGGCAGCGTCCCCGAATTTGCGCCGAACCTCTCTATCAGCGCCGACGGCCGATACATCTCCTTCGTCAGCAACGCCAGCGACCTCGTGCCGGGGGACACGAACGCCCGGTCGGACGCTTTCGTCCGCGACGTGCAGCAGGGGGTCACGAACCTCGTCAGCGTCAACCAGTCGGGCACGGGCCCCGGCAACAGTGAGACGTACTACGCCGTGATGACGCCGAACGGCCGCTTCGTCGCCTTCCTCAGCAGCGCGGCCGATCTCACGCCGAAGGTGACGCCCCCCGGCAGTCAGGTCTACCTGCGCGACCTCCAGGCGGGCACGACAAAGCTCGTCTCGGGCAACCGCATCGACGGGTCGGCCAACAACACTTCCAGCGACTCCCTGCGGCAGGGCGATCTCGACGTGAGCGACGACGGCCGCTTCGTCGCCTTCGTCAGCGAGGCCCCCGACCTCGTTGCCGGGGACAGCAACGGCCGCGGCGACCAGGGGCAGGATGTGTTCGTCCGCGACACCGTCGCCGAGACGACCCACCTCGTCAGCGTCAACAGGGACGGGTCGGCGAGCGGGCACGGCCCCTCCGGCGGGCTCTCGATGACGCCGGACGGACGCTTCGTCGCCTTCATCAGCTCGGCTGACGACATCGTCCCGAACGACACCAACGGGGTGCAGGACGTGTTCGTCCGCGACGTGCAGGCGGGGACGACCGCGCTCATCACCGCCAACACCTCCGGCGCGCCCGCCGGCATCCCGAACCGCACCTGCCAGTTCATCGGCACCGGGCCTTTTATCAACTTCAACGCGCCGGATCGCCCCTCCGTCAGCGCCGACGGCCGCTACGTCGCCTTCCGCAGCGCCGCCGCCGCCCTGTCGGCAACGCCCGACACCAACTGCCCAGCGACGTTTTCGACCTCGCTGGGCGGCTACGACATCTACGTGCGCGACATGCAGGCAGGCTCGAACCGTCTGGTCTCCACCAACCGGACGGGCGACAACGCGGGCGCGCGCAGTTCAAGTCTCGCCTCCATCACGCCGGACGGCCGCCACGTCCTCTTCGCCAGTTACGCCAACGACCTCGTGGGCAACGACCTCGTGGGCGACGAGACACAGGGGCCGCTCAGCGACCTCTTCGTCAACGTCAGCCTCCCCGCGGCCGGGCAGGTGCAGTTCGCGCAGCACGTCTTCAGCGTCTCCGAGTCGGCCGGGCAGGCGGTCGTGACCGTCACGCGCACGACTGGCACGGGCGGCGCGGCGACCGTCGCGTATACGACCCTCTCCGGCGGCACGGCCGCGAGCGGTTCCGAGTTCACGCCCACGTCGGGCACGCTCGACTTCGCCGCGGGCGAAGAGTCGAAGCAGTTCGTCGTTCCCCTCCTCAACGACGCCGTGGACGAGGCGGACGAGACCGTCTACGTCCGCCTCACGGACGAGGCCGGCGGCTCGGTCGGCGAGCCCGCGTACGCGGCGATCCTCATCGCCGACGACGACCCCTCGCCGCGCCTCTCCGTCTCGGACGCGCGCCTGGGCGAGGGCGACTACGACCTGGGAGAGATGACCTTCCTCGTCACACTCTCCGAGCCGAGCGTCCGCACTATCACCGCCAATTTCACCACGCAGAACGGCACGGCCACGGGCGGCACCTGGCCGGGCGGCAACTATCCGCCGGGCGTCGACTACGAGAACTTCCAGGGCACCTACACCTTCCCGCCGGGCGCGACGCGCGGGCTGCTCAAGGTCAGGGTCTTTCCCGACACCACACTTGAGCCGGACGAGACCTTCTCGGTCGTCTTCTCGAATCCCGTGAACGTGGAAATTGCAAACGGCGTGGGCGTCGGCACCATCGTGGACGACGACGGCGCGGTCTTCACGAAGGTGCAGCTCTCAACCAACGCTCACACCGTCTCCGAGACGGCGGGGCGCCTCGAAGTGCAGTTGACGCGCACCGGCGACCTCTCGAAGCCTTCGAGCGTCGGCTACTGGTCGCTTCCCTTCACCGCCAACACGTCGCCGCGCACGGACTACACCGAGCCGTCCGGGGTCGTCTACTTCGCCGCGGGCGAGTCGTCGAAGACGCTCACCGTCTTCGTCACCGACGACGCTCTGCTTGAGAACGACGAGCAGTTCTATCTCGTCCTCTTCGAGCCCGAAGGCTGTACTATCGGCGCGCCCGGCGCGACCCTTATCACCATTCAGAGCGACGACGCGGCGGACGGGCCGAGCCCCGCGCGCCAGCAGGGCAGCACGGCCTTCTTCGTCCGCCAGCACTACCGAGACTTCCTCGGCCGCGACCCGGACGACCCGGGGCTCGCGTTCTGGACGAACGAGATCGAGAAGTGCGGGGCCGACCAGCAGTGCCGGGAGGTGAAGCGGGTCAACGTCTCGGCCGCCTTCTTCCTCTCCATCGAGTTCCAGCAGACGGGCTACCTCGCCTACAAGTCCTTCAAGGCGGCCTACGGCAACCTCCAAAACAGGCCCGTGCCCATCCAGCTCTTCTGGTTCCTCCACGACGCGCAGATGATCGGCCGCGGCGTGGTGGTCAACCAGGGCGACTGGCAGGGGCAGCTCGAACAGAACAAGCGCGAGTACTTCGACCACTTCGCCCGCAGCGAAATCTTCAACCTCGCCTACCCCGCCTCGCTCCCGCCCGCCGAGTTCGTCGCCGCGCTCGACGCGAACGCCGGCGGCGTGCTGACGGCGAACGAGCGGGCGGCACTCGTCGCCGCGCTGACGGCGGGCACGAAGACGCGCGCCGAGGTGCTGCGGGCGGTGGCCGAGAATGCGGAGCTTTCGCGCCGCGAGCTCAACCGCGCCTTCGTGCTGATGGAGTACTTCGGCTACCTGCGGCGCAACCCGGACGACTCCCCCGACTTCAACTTCAACGGTTACAACTTCTGGCTGGGCAAGCTTGAAGAGCACAACGGTAACTACATCGAAGCGGAGATGGTGAAGGCGTTCATCTCTTCGGACGAGTACCTGAAGAGGTTCGGGCAGTGAGCCCGCGCCCGGACGGCGTCACGGCGCGGGCCACTCGACGCCCTCGGCTCCGACGAAGCTCGCCAGCCGCTCGGCCGCCTCCTGCAAACCCTTGACCCGCTCGCGGGTCGCGCGCACGCCCGGCTCCCAGTAGACGCGGCGAACTTTGAGCAGCCCCGCGGCGCGCTCGAACTTCGGGTCGATGCGGCCGACCAGCCTGTCGCCTTCGAGCACGGGCAGGACGTAGTAGCCGAACTGGCGTTGCGGCTCGGGCACGAACGCCTCGAAGCGATAGTCGAACCCGAACAGGCGGAGCGCGCGGGCGCGGTCGCGCAGCACGGGGTCGAACGGGCTGAGCAGGCGCGTCAACGGCGGCGGCGCGGGCAGGCGCTTCAGACGCCGCTCCCAGTCCGGCAGCGCGTAGGCCGGCCGCGGCTTCGACTCGCCTTCGTTCAGAGGCTCGACGAGCACCGGCACTATCCTTCCTTCATGAGCCACACGCTCGCACCAGGCCTTCGCGCGCGCAGGGTCTATCGCCTTCCAGAACTCGGCCAACTCCTTCGGCGTCGCGACCACCAGACGCTCCAGCGCGGTCGAGCAGGCCCACTCCGTATGCTCTTCATCCGACGGCGCGGGCGCCCGGTGCAGCTCTGGAAAGACGCGCTCGGTCAGGTCGTAGACCTTCTGAAACTTCTCGCGCCGCACGACCAGCAGCTCACCCGTGTGCCAAAGGTATTCGAGCGCGGCCTTCTGCGGCTTCCAGCCCCACCAGGCCGATACCTGCCCGCGCTCGTGCTCGAAGTCCTGCGACCGCAGCGGCCCTTCCCGCGCGATGCGCGCGCGCACCGAGTCGATGTACCGGTCGGCCTCGCCGCCCATCCGCTCCTGCCACCAGCCGTTCGCGCGGATGCGCGCGGCGGCGCGCCCGAAGCGCGGCTTCCAGTGTGCGAACCACTCGGTGGGGACGGCCGAGGCGTCATGCGTCCAGTGCTCGAAGAGGCTGCGGTCACTTTCAAGGAGGCGCGCGAAGTGCTCGCGCCGGTAGGCGTGGAGCCGGCTGCCGAGCGTCAGGTGGTGCGCGCGCTCGACGTAGCTGATCGAGTCGAGCTGCACGAAGCCCATCCGCCTGACGAGCTCGAACACGGCGGCCTTCGTCGCCGCGCGCGACGGGTCTGCGAGCAGACCCTGCGCCCCCAACAGGAGCAGCCGCGCCTGCCCCGCCGACACGCGGGGAACCGGGGAGCTTTGCACTGTACGCTTCGACGGCAAGCTTTGAACTTTAATGTCCGCCCCCTCTTTTCTCAACCGCCCTGAAGTTTTCTCTCGCTCTCGAAGTGACGCGCGAGCCCGTTCAGAGGGTCTCGGAAGGAGATGGAGCGCGCGAGCAGTTGGAGCGGGGCGTCGAACTCCTCCGGCGCTTCGGGAAGCGCCTCGGGATAGAGCCTGTCGTTCAGGATCGGAATCCCGAGCGCCGCGAGGTGCAGACGCACCTGATGCTTGCGCCCCGTCAACGGCCTCGCCTCGTAGAGCGTCGCGTTGCCTCGCCCCACAAGCAGATCCACGCGCGTCTCCGAGTTCGGCTCGCCCACAGTCTCCTTCATGCGGAAGAAGGGCTCGCCCGCGACGACGCGGCTGCGGCGCGTGACGGGGAAGTCGAGCGCGGGGCGCGCGTGCGATAAAGCCTCGTAGACCTTCGAGACCTCGCGCCGCTGGAAGAGCGAGGCGTAGGCGCCGCGCGAAGCGCGGTTGACGGAGAAGACGACCAGCCCTGCGGTCTCGCGGTCGAGGCGATGGACGGGGACGAGCGTGTCGAGACCTGTCTGCTTCTTCAGACGCACGAGCAGCGTCTCGCGCAGGAAGCGCCCCGCCGGCACGACCGCGAGGAAGTGCGGCTTGTCGGCCACGAGGAGGTGCTCGTCGAGGTGGAGAACCCTCTCTTCGAAGGGGACGGGCGTCTCTTCGGCCGGCTCGCGGTAGTAGTAGACGCACGCGCCGGCGCGGTAAGGGCTCTCGGGCGTGACCTGCCGGCCCGCCTCGTCCAACACGCGCCCCTCGCGCATCCGCGCCGCCCAGACTTGCGCGCCGACCAAAGGGTGCCGCTCCGATAGGAAGTCGAGCACGGTCTCCCAGCCGCCCGCGGCGGGAAGCGTCTGCCGGCTCGGCGCCACGCCGTCCAGGGTTGGCAGCGGCGACTTCACAAGAGCCTTCCTCATCGGTCAAACGGCTCGCTGCATCACGAGGTCTCTCTGCGGGTCGGAGCCGAGCTGGAAAATATGCTCTCCGACTTCATGGAAATTCCACTTGCGATAAAATGCCTGCGCGCGATGGTTGCGTTCCCACACCCCAAGCCAGATGGTTTGAAATCCCCTCTCACGCGCCTCTTCAAGGCAGCGCCGCATCAACGCCGGGCCGGCCCCGCGCCCGAGCCATGCCTCTGCAACATACAGGCGGACGAGTTCAATCGGCTGCCGCCCCTCGACGCTCTCCGGCGTTTCGCCCGGATGCATCTTCGCGTAGCCTGCCGCACGACCTTCGACTTCGGCGATGAAGAAGATGGATAGAGGGTCGTTCAACTCCTCCGCCAGCCGTTCGAGGCTGAACGAGGCGGCCATGTATGCCGCCATGTCCTCGGGCGTGTTGTCCGTTGCGAACGTTTCGGCGAACGTGCGCGCCCCGAGGTCGGCCAACGACTGCGCGTCTTCAACCGAAGCGCGACGGATTTTGAGCGCGGGGTCTGGCATCGTCATCCTTTAAATCAAACCTCTCACAAGCGGCATCACCCTTACTTTCCCCTGACGTGCGCGTCATAGACGGCGCGCGCGACCTCCGCGATGAGGTCTTCCTGCTGTTCGGCCGGGAGCTTCGCGCCGTCGAGCATGACGGCGAGGGCAAGGTGCCCTTTATCGCCGGGGAGCGTCACGAGACCCACGTCGTTCGTCGTCGAAGGGCCGGAGCCGGTCTTGTCGGCGACGGGCGTCCCCGCGGGCACGCCCGCGCGCAGGCGCCGGTCGCCCGTCACGACGCGCGACATAAGGCCGAGCAGCACTTCGAGCTGCGGCGGGGCGAGCGCCTCGCCCTTCTGGAGCAGCACCAGCAGGCGCGCGAGGTCTGCGGGCGAGCCCGTGTTCGGGTGCGCGTCCTTGCTCTTTAAAAACTCCTTCGTCGAGGCGCGGACTTGTATGCTTTGAAGGCCGAGCGCGCGCATGCGGCGGGTGACGGCCTCGGGGCCGCCGACGAGTTCGAGCAGCTTGTCGCTCGAAGTGTTATCGCTCCGCACGATGGAGAACTCCAACAGCTCGCGGACGGTTCGGTCCGAAGCCTTGGCCCAGAGGTCGCTGTTCGACTTCACGCCGGGCGCGGCCTCGTCGGGCTCGACGTGCACCTGCTGGTCGAGACTCAGCTTCCCTTCCTCGACTTCCTTCAACACCTCGACCGCGAGCGGCAGCTTGAAGACGCTGTAGAGCGGCATCGGCTTGTCGTCCTGAACGCCGAAGGCGCGGCCGGTCTCAACGTGCGTCACGGCCACGGCACACCCGCCGTCGGCGCGCAGGCAGATCGCAAGGAGCCGCCCGCTCAATTCCGCCCCCGGGCCTTCGCTCCCCGGCGCGCCGGCCACCGGCCCCGCGGCCGCGGCGGGCGCCTGCGTCGAGGTCTCGCCCCGGTTCGCACACGCGCAGAGGCTCACGGCAAACAGGACGGCGAAGGCGAGCGTGGTTCTCTTGTGCAAGGGCGACTCCTTAAAGATTGAAGCGGCGTGGGTGAGCGGATTTTAACACAGAGGCGCGGAGGCACAGAGACACGGCTTGGTGTCTCTAACTCAACCGGCCGTGTCTCTTGCCTCCGCGTCTCCGTGTCGAATAGCTTCCGCCTCGACTCAACCGACACGCTGACGTGCCGGGCGCTGCGCGACGACGAACTCCTTGTAGCGGGCGTAGCGGCGGAGGATGTGGTCTACGTAGTTGACGGGTTCGAGGCCGCGGCAGAAGCCGAACTTGACGACCTCGTCCGTCGAGTACTGCTGCGTGGACTTCTGCAGGAGCCAGTACGAAACGTCGTCCCAGCGGAGCGGGTCGCCGCCGTACTTCGACGCCAGGCGTTGCGCGTCCTCGACGTGGCCGGGGCCGGTGTTGTAGGAGGCGAGGATGAACTTCAGGCGCTCGCCCTCGTCCTCGATGCGCTCGTCCCAGAATTCGTTCAGCCATTTCAGATACTTGACCGCGCCGCCGACATTATCCTCCGGGTCGAAGGCGTCGCGCACGCCGACCTGCCGCGCCGTCCCCGGCATGAGCTGTAACAACCCCTGCGCGCCCGCCCACGACTTCGCGTCCGGCTTGAACTTCGACTCCTGGTAGACCTGCGCGGCGAGCAGCCGCCAGTCCCAACCGATCTCGGGCGCGTGCCGCTTGAGCAGCTCGTCGTAGGGGCAGAGCTTCCCCGTCGTGGAGGTCAGAAAATCGCTCGTCGCGCGCTCGATGTAACCGCGCATGTCCACGAAATATTTCTTGTAGACCCGCGCGAACAGCCCCTCGTTCTGCTTGTCCTCGATCCAGCGGTTCAGCTCCCCGAGCAGCTCGGGCGAGTTCTTCCTTACGGCCCACGCCACGCTGTGCTTGCGCCCGACGACCGGTCGCACCTTGAGGTTGCTGAACTCGGCCTCCTTGAGCGCCGCGAGGTTCGACTGCATGACCGTGAACTCGACCTCGCCGCGCGCGATCTTCTGCGCGAGCGCCTCGTCCTGCACCTCGCCCAGCTCGACGACGTGTATCTCGCCCGAGATTTCGTCCGACAGCTCGATGAGCGTGCGCGTGTAGGGCGACTGCTCCGGCAAGTCCACGCGCTTGCCGGCGAGCTGCGCCGGGGCGTTGACGAGCCGCGCGGGGATGTCCACCTCTGGGGACGGGTCTGCCGGCCCGGGCGCCATCGCCTTCTCGGCGACCTTCGAGGCGGCCGCGGGGGCTTCGGCCTGCTGCACGAGCGCGGGCTCGGTCTGGTAGAGGGCGCGCGTGAAGGCCGCCTGCGCCTCGCCCTCGGGCGTCGGCACCAGACGCGACGCGGCCACGTCGCCCTCGCCCGAGTTCAGCAGCGGCAGCAGGCTCTTCGGGTCTGTGACGACGACCATCTTCAACTTGAGCCCCTGGCTTTCGGCGAACGCGCGCAGCAGCTCGTACTCGTAGCCGAGCGGCTCGCCGCGGTAGACGAAGTAGGTCGTCGAGTTGTAAGGCGCGAGCACGGTCAGCTCGCCGCGCTCGCGCACCTCGGCGAGGTCGCGCTTGACCGGCTCGGCCGGCGGCGGCACGTCCGTCTGGCGCACGATCTTGTCTACGGCTTCGAGCTTTGTGCGAGGCCCGCGCCGGCAGGACGCGGCCGGCAAGGATAGTAGGCAGGCGGACAGAAACAGGCAGAGCAGTCTACACGTCGGGCTCATCGGGATTAATCCAACGGGCGGGGACACCCTTCGCTCGTCAAGGGGGAGGTCGTGGGTTGCGGGGTAAGTCTGCAAACTTTGTACGCCGAAACCAACCCCCGAGTCAACCGAGCCGCCGTGCGCCTCTGCTCGGCTTTAAAAACCTTCGGGTAATCCTTTTTGCCTGCGTCCTGCGCGTTCGCAGGTGGGGTAAGCGAGGGTCAGAGTTGAGAAGGGAGAGAGCGTGTATGACGAGAGAGGAACTGATTGCAGCCAACCTGGCGGCCGGCGAAGAGCGGTTTTCATTCGAGCGCATAGGGCGTGAGCTTTTAACACAGAGACACGGAGACACAGAGACACAGCTTTGAAGTCGTAATGCTTCAAGCTGTGTCTCTGTGTCTCCGTGTCTCTGTGTTCAGCGCCTCCCGGCTATGCGCAACTGTAAACTGACCTGACTTCTTCGCGTGCGGCCCTCACTGCCCGGCGGGCTCGCCGTCGGGGTTGAGGCGGATGACCTCGCCGAAGCCGAGTTCGCGGACGCCCTTCTCGATCTTGCGGAGGTCGCCGACGACGATCCAGATGACCTCGCCGGGGCGGACGAACTTCTTCGCGGCCGTGTTGAGCTGCGCTTCGGTCAGGCCGCGCACCTCCGCGGCGTAGCGCGACCAGTAGTCGTCCGGGAGCTTGTAGTTGATCAGACGCACGGCCGCGCTCTCAAGCGAGTCGAGCGTCTCGAAGCGCGCGGGCAGCCGGAGCGTCATGTTGCGCATGATGCTCGCGAACTCCTCGCCTGCCACCGGGCGCTCGCCCGCCAGGCCCTTGATCTCCTTTGCCACCTCGGCCATCGACTCCTTCGTCTTGTCGGTCTGCACGGGCGCGATGACGATGAAGGGGCGCTGCCCGCGCGCGTCGCCGAGGAGCCCCTGCGTGCCGTAGCTCCAGTGCTTGTCGAGCCGCAGGTTCCGATTAAGTCTCGACGTAGCCATCCCGCCGAAGTTGCGCATGACGGTCTCGACGGCCTGCTCCTCGGCCTGCCCGCCGGGCTCGGAGAGGTGCGCGGCGACGATGGTGGACTGCGGCGCGTCGGGCTTGTCGATCAGGTAGACGCGGCCGCCCGAGGTGCGCGCCGCCGTGCCGATGTTCTTCACGGGAGCCTTGCCCGGCGCCCACGCGCCGAACGCCTCTTCGAGCGCGGGCAGAACCTTCTTCAGCGTCGTGTCGCCGGTGACGATGACCGTGGCGCTGCCCGGCTTGAACCATTGCGCGTGCCAGCGCGCGAGGTCTTCGCGCGTGAGGGGCTCGACCGACTTCTCCGAGCCCGAGCCCGAGGAGGGCCTGCCGTAGGCGTGCGACGCCCCGTAGAGGATGCCGGGCAGGACGCGCAGCGCCGCCGCGGCCGCCTGTGCCTTCTCCTGCCCGATCTGCGCGAGCCGCCGCTCCTTCTGGATGCGGAACTGGTCTTCAGGGAACGAGGGGTTGAGCACCACGTCGGCGAGGATGTCGAGCGTCGGGCGCAAGTTCTCCGAGGTCGCGCGCGCCTTGACGAAGGAGAGGTCGAGCTGGCTGTAGGTGGAGAGCTGCGCGCCGAGCGAGTCGAGCTCGTCCGCGATGCGGAAGGCGTCGCGCGTCTTCGTCCCCTCGTCCATCAGGTCAACGGCCAGCGAGGCGGCGCCCGCGCGCTCGGGCGTGTCGGACGCGAAGCCCGCGTCCAACGCCACCGTCACGTTGACGATGGGGGCCGAGTGACGTTCGAGCAGTATCACGTTCAAGCCGTTCTTCAGCGTCGCGCGCTGCACCCCTGGGAACTTCACCTCGGGCGCGCCGCCGAGGGCGGGCAGCACCTTGCGGTCGAGGTTGCCCTGCGCGGCCGCGAGCTTGGGGAACGGCTTGACGAGCATCGTGTAGCTGTTCGCGCGCATCCACTTCTGCCCGGCCGCCCGCACGTCCGCGGGGCTCGCCTTCGCCATCACTTCGAGCTTGTCGAGGTAGGCGTCCGGAGAGCCGCCGTAGGTCATGCTCTCGGCCAGCACGTCCGAGCGGCCGCCGAAGCCGCCGAGCCGCTCGGTGCCGCGCAGGAAGTCGGCGAGCAGGCGGCTGCGCGTGCGCTGCAACTCCTCGGCGGTCGGCCCTTTGTCGATCAACTCATTGACGACCGCGTCCATCTCGCGCTCGGCCTCGGCCGGGTCCGCGCCCTGCTTGACGGTGACGGTGACGAACATCAGGCTCCCCAGCTCGCTCTTGTTGAGGCCCGCGCCGACCGCCGTCGCCAGCCCCTTCTCGTAGACGAGCCGGCGGTCGAGCCTGGAACTCTTCGAGCCCGAGAGCACCTCGGCGAAGAGCGAGAGTTGCTCGGCCTCCGCGTCGCGCCACGCGGGCGCGTGGTAGACGCGGTAGAGGCGCGCCTGCGGGACGCGGTCGTACATCTCGTCGCGGACGTTGCGTTCGAGCCGCGGGATCCACTCGCGCGTGCGCGCAAGCGGCGGGCCGGGCTGGATGCCGCCGAAGTATTTTTGCACCAGCTCTAACGCGCGCTCCGGCGTCACGTCGCCCGCGAGCGCGATGACCGCGTTGTTCGGGCCGTAGTAAGTCCGGTACCACTGCTTCACGTCTTCGAGCGCGGCGGCGTTCAAGTCCTCCATCGAGCCGATGGTCGTCCAGGAGTAGGGGTGCGAGGAGGGGTAGAGCTTCGGTGCGATCTCGGTGAAGACGCGGCCGTAGGGCGCGTTCTCGCCCTGCCGCTTCTCGTTCTGCACCACGCCGCGCTCGCGCTCCAACATCTCCTGCGAGATGCGCGCTTCGAGGAAGCCCATGCGGTCGGCCTCCAGGTAGAGCGTGCGTTCGAGCGCGGAGACCGGCACGTCCTCGAAGAAGTTGGTGCGGTCGGTGTTGGTCGTCCCGTTGCGGTTGTTGGCGCCGAGGTCGTCCATCGCCTCGCGGAAGCCGTGCGGGTAGTTCTCCGAGCCGTTGAAGAAGAAGTGCTCGAAGAGGTGTGCGAACCCGGTCTTGCCCGGCTTCTCGTTGCGCGAGCCGACGTGGTACCAGAGGTTGACCGCGACGACGGGGACGCTGTGATCCTCGTGCACGAGGAGCGTCAGGCCGTTGTCGAGCACGAACTGCTTGTGCGCGATCTGGTAGCGCGCGCGGTCGAACCCCGCGGCGGCCGTCGGCGCGGCCGCCGCGGCGCGACGGCGCTGCGCCAGCGCGCTCTGCGGCACGAGCTGTAAGAAGACGGAAGCCGTCAACGCGGCCGA
Organism: Pyrinomonadaceae bacterium; assembly: GCA_045807865.1. Classification (GTDB taxonomy): domain Bacteria; phylum Acidobacteriota; class Blastocatellia; order Pyrinomonadales; family Pyrinomonadaceae; genus QHXN01. Next base: position 16,851 of record JBJMGP010000224.1, on the reverse strand, counting down.
CAGTAGTAGCCTCTGTTTCATCAAAGGAACCTCGGGGTGAATTGGATTTTGTGCGCGCTGAGAATCTCTGGGTGCAACGTCTGCGCGTGGGCGCCTCTCGTTAGACTGCGGAGTGTACGACGCGCGCGCCGTTTCGGCAACGTGCTGCCAGGGTCGTCATCGTGTCCGTTCCGCGGGGTGGACTTTGTCCGCGAGGTCGTGGCCGGCCGACGCCTCTATTGCCCTGCCGGCGAAGCGTCGAAACCGCCCGGCCTGACACAAAAATCATTTTGACAATTAAGCCCTCCGACTTTAAAGTCTTGGCCTTGGCCGGTACGATCTCTTCCTAACTCCCCATCGAATGTGCAAACGCTCATGCTGATCTCTGTGCCGGATTGAGCCCCGACGCGACCGGACTTCGTGCGGCCCCGCCCCGCGGGGAGAGTTCGCGCGCACACTCTTGCTCCTACAAAGAAGGGCCTTACGACGATGAACCACCCGTTCCCCGCCCGGGGCGCCCGCTGGCGCCTCGCCCAGACGCTCTCCGCCGCCCTGCTCGTGCTGGCCGTCACGGCCGGCGCCGCGCGCGCGCAATCATTCTCGCTGCCGATCCACCGCAACGTCGGGAACAACCCGAACACGGCCGCCGCCGGCGACTTCAACAACGACGGCAAGCTCGACGCGGCGGTCGGGAACACGCTGAGCGCCAGCGTCACCATCGCGCTCGGCAACGGCGACGGCACCTTCGTCTCTTCCATCGAGTACAACACCGACTTGAACCCGGAGGGGACGGCCGTCGGCGACTTCAACAAGGACGGGAAGCTCGACGTGGCCGTGGCGAATTTCAGGGGCGGGCCGTTGAACAACGGCAACATCAGCGTCCTCTTCGGCAACGGCGACGGGACGGCGCAGCCGGCCGTCAACTACAACGCCCCGAGCCCGGCGCGAGTCAAAGCCGTCGATCTCAACTCGGACGGGAACCTCGACCTCGTCGCCTCAAGCTCGGACAACAACCAGGCCGTCGTCCTGCTCGGCAACGCCAACGGCACCTTCAACGCGGCCGTGGGCTACACGGTCGGCACACACCCGCTGGATGTCGCCGTCGCGGATTTCAACAAGGACGGCAAGCTCGATCTCGCGACCCCGAACTCCGACGGCTCCAGCCTCAGCGTCCTGCTCGGCAACGGCGACGGGACGTTTCAGGCGGCCACGACCCTGACCCTGACCGGCTCGCTGACGAGGCCGTATAGCCTCGCCGCAGGCGACCTGAACGGCGACGGCAATCCCGACCTCGTCTTCCCCTCCCCGGCCAGCGCCGTGGGCGTCGTGCTCGGCAACGGGAACGGCACCTTCCAGTCGGCGGTCGCCTACCCGACGACCACCGGCGAGGCTGTCAACGTGCGGCTTGGGGAGTTCAACGGCGACGGTAAGCTGGATGTGGCCGTGGTCAACGCCCAGTCCTCCGGCTCCACCCCCTCCGTGGGCGTGCTGCGCGGCAACGGCGACGGCACGCTCCAGGCGGTCGTCAACTGGCCGACGCAGAACACCCCGTGGGGGCTGGTCGTGGCCGACTTCAACAATGACGGCAAGCCCGACCTCCTCACGACGAACAACGGCATCGCACGCATCAACGTCCTGCTCAACTCGCCCTCACCGCGCGGCACGGACTTCAACGCGACCGCGACGCTCCCAGCCTCGAACGTTCAGGTCGCCACCTTCATCGACTACGACACGACGAAGACGGCGGCCACCTTCACCGCCACCATCAACTGGGGCGACGCCACCGCGCCCGGCGCCGGCACCATCACGGCCAACGGCAGCGGCGGCTTCAACGTGACCGGCACGCACACCTACGCCGCCCCCGGCCTCTACACCCTCAGCGTGCAGATCGCCGACACGGCCGGCAACTTCGCGACCGTGGCGCCCAGGGCCACTGTGGCGAAGCGGGACCAGACCATCACCTTCGGCACGCCGCCCGACATGACCTTCGGCAACGCCGACTTCAACGTCAGCGCCACGGCCTCTTCGGGCCTCGCCGCGAGCTTCGCGGCCTCGGGCCAGTGCACCGTGAGCGGCACGACCGTCCACCTCACGGGCGGGGGCTCCTGCACGATCACCGCGTCACAGGCCGGCGACGCCATCTACAACGCGGCCCCGAACGTGCCGCAGACTTTCAACATCGCGAAGGCTTCGACGACGACAGCCGTCTCGACCTCTCTCAACCCCGCGGCCGTCGGCCAGACGGTGACATTCACGGCGACGGTCACCTCCGCGGCGGGCACGCCGACCGGCACCGTCCAGTTCAAGGTTGACAACGTAGCCCTCGGCACGCCCGCGGCGGTGGGCGCCGATGGCAAGGCCAGCGTCTCGACCTCGACCCTCACGGAGGGGAACCACGCGGTCACGGCCGCCTACGTCGGCGACTCGAACTTCGCCACGAGCGGCGGCACCCTCTCCGGCGGGCAGTGGGCCGTCACTTTCACCGTCGCCTTCAGCTTCAAGAGCGAGGGCAGCGAGCCCAACGACCTCGACTTCCTCGTCTCGATGTCGCCGGCCATCAACATCCCTGTCACGGTCGGCTACGCCACGTCTGACGGCACGGCTACCGCGCCCTCGGACTACACGGCCAAGACCGGCACGCTCTCGTTCGCCATCGGCGAGACGAGCAAGGGCTTCAAGGTCACCATCAACGGCGACGCGACCTACGAGGAGAGCGAGGACTTCTTCGTCGATATCTCGCTCGGGGGCGCCCAGGTGGCGCGCGGCCGCGGCCTCATCATCAACGACGACCCGACCGGCGGCGTCATCGAGTTCGAGTCGGCCACCTACAGCGTTGCCGAGGGCGGGAGCCTGACGGTCAAGGTCAAGCGCACGGTGCAGACCGGCCTGCCGGTCGATGTCGATTACACGGCCGACGACGGGAGCGTCCCTTCCGTGGCCGTCCCCTGCTCCTCGACGACGGGCCTCGCGCTCGACCGCTGCGACTACACGAAGGCTCTGGGCACGCTCCACTTCGCCGCCGGCGAGTCGGAGAAGACCTTCACCCTCTTAACCGGTCAGGACTCCTACGCCGAGGGGCCGGAGACCTTCCAGTTGAAACTCTCGAACCCGCGCGGCGACGCCGCCCTCGGGCCGAAGTCCAACTCGACCGTCACCATCACGGACGACTCGCCGGAGTCTTCCGGCAACGCCAACGACGACACCGACAATTTCGTCAGGCAGCACTACCTCGATTTCCTGAACCGCGAGCCCGACGCCTCGGGCTTCCAGTTCTGGAAGAACGGGATCAACATCTGCGGCGCCGACGCGGGCTGCCGCGAGGTCAAGCGCATCGACACGAGCGCGGCCTTCTTCCTCTCGATTGAATTCCAGGAGACCGGCTACCTGGTCTACCGGATGTTCAAGACCGCGTACGGCGACGCGACCTCGCCGGGGGTGGCGGGCACGGTGCCCGTCATCCGGTTCAACGAGTTCATGCCCGACACGCAGCGCATCGGCGAGGGGGTGATCGTGGGCGCGAACAACTGGCCGGCGCAGTTGGAGGCGAACAAGCAGGCGTACGCGCTGGAGTTCGTCGGGCGGGCGCGCTTCGCCGCGGCCTTCCCCGCCTCGATGACGGCGACCGAGTTCGTCGCGAAGCTCGACGAGAACGCCGGGGGCGTGCTGACGGCCGACGAGCGGGCGCAACTCGTCGCCTCGATGGGTGCCACGCCGGCCGACGCGGCGAAGCGGGCCGCGGCCGTGCGGCAGGTGGCCGAGCACGCGCTGCTGCGGCAGCGTGAATTCAACCGCGCCTTCGTGCTGATGCAGTTCTACGGGTACCTGCGCAGGGACCCCGACGCCGCACCCAACACGAGCTTCTCCGGCTGGAAGTTCTGGCTCGACAAACTCGAACAGTTCGGGGGCGACTACCGGCGGGCCGAGATGGTCAAAGCCTTCCTCGAATCCATCGAGTACAGGCAGCGCTTCGGCCAGTAAACTACCCGGCGACGAACAAGTCGGACACCGGCGAAGGCGCCGCGGGAGCCATCTCGCGGCGCCTTCGCCTTTGCAGGGACTTGCAAGGAATTACACAACTATTACAAACGGCCCGGGCTTTAGCTGTTAGGCTGGGAGTATCCCCCGCATCAAATTCGAGGCGATCACAGTACAAGGGGGCTTAATTTGATGACAGAGGTCGTAATGAGCGAAAAAGCAGAGGTCATACAGCGGCGCACGGGTATCAACTGGGCCACGTCTATCGCGATGGTCGTCTTCCATCTGGGCGCGATAGCGGCGCTCTTCACTTTCAGCTGGACGGCGGTCGTCGTGTCCGTCGTGCTGTGGTGGATGTCGGGGAGCCTCGGCGTCGGGATGGGCTTCCACCGCCTGCTGACCCACAGGGGCTACAAGACGCCGAAGTGGGTCGAGTACTTCCTGACGCTGTGCGGCACGCTCTCGCTCGAAGGCGGCGCCATCGACTGGGTCGTCACGCACCGCATCCACCACGGGCACACCGACGCGCCCGGCGACCCGCACACGCCGCGCGACGGGAGGTGGTGGGCGCACATGGGCTGGATTCTGACGGGCACCGCCCAGCAGCACGGCGACGCCGCCCTCTGGCGCTACGCGCCCGACATGATGCGCGACCGCTTCCACGTCCTGCTCAACCGCTTCTACTGGATACCGCAGATCGTCCTCGGGCTGACGCTGCTGGCGCTCGGCGGGTGGACGCTGATGTTGTGGGGCGTCTTCCTGCGCGTCACCCTCAATTTGCACGCGACGTGGCTGGTCAACTCGGCGACGCACATGTGGGGCTCGCGCCGGTTCGAGACGACGGACGACTCGACCAACCTCTGGTGGGTGGCGCTCCTCACCTTCGGCGAGGGCTGGCACAATAACCACCACGCGCACCCGACGGCCGCGCGCCACGGCCTCGCCTGGTACGAGGTGGACGTGAACTGGTGGGGCATCCGCTCCCTCCAGGCGCTCGGGCTGGCGAAAGAGATCAAGCTCATCAAACAGGCGCCGGCCGACCCGCGCCCCGAGGCCGAGCTGCTCAAGCGCGCCGCGTAGCGTAGAGAACATTTAACAGGGATGGGCAGGACGGGCAGGGTGGAGAGAATTAACTCTTAATCCTCTCCACCCTGCCCATCCCTTTTAATTCATTCCGGCGTGACACGGCCCGACCGCGGTTCTGTTTCGCCCGCGCACTACTCTAGAATGGTCTCATGCGCATCGGCGGCCGCCGCAAGTCTGTCGTCTTCTTTCTGACGTTCGGCATCTGCCTCGTCGTCCTCGCGCTCGCCCTGAACGTCGGCTGGATCCTGCTCAACTGGCGCGAGGTGGCGCTCCTCGTCCTCGGCATCATCTTCTTCGGCCTCATCATCGCGGGGCTCGTCCTCAACACGACCTTCCTCGTCCGCGAGATCCGGCGCAACGAGCAGCACGACGCCTTCATCAACGCCGTCACGCACGAGCTGAAGACGCCGCTCGCCTCGATCCGTCTCTACCTCGAAACCCTCAAGTCGCGCGACGTGCCCGAGGCGCGCCGGCGGGAGTTCTACGACATCATGCTCGCCGACGGCGACCGCCTGCTGCACACCGTCGAGCAGGTCTTGCACGCCGGCCGCACCGCGCAGAAGAAGCGCGCCCTCAACCTCGCGCACATCGACCTCGGCGGGCTCGTGCGCGAGTGCCTCGAACTGGTCCGCCTCCGCCACGGCCTCGACGCCGAGGCCGTCCGCTACGTCGAAGTTCCCGAGGCCGCGGGCGCGGGCGTCAAAGGCGACCGCGAGGAGCTGCGCGCGGCCTTCTCGAACCTTCTGGACAACGCCGTCAAGTATTCCGACAAGGAGGTGCGCGTCGAGGTCGAGGTCGCGCCCGCCGACGAGCGCCGTTGGGCCGTGCGCGTGCGCGACAACGGCATCGGCATTCACCGCAACCAGCTCAAGCGTATCTTCAAACGCTTCTACCGCGTGCCCGGCCAATTCATGGCGCGCTTCAAGGGGACGGGGCTCGGCCTCTTCATCGTGCACTCCATCGTCGAGCGCCACGGCGGGCGCGTCTACGCCGAGAGCGACGGGCTCGGCCGCGGCAGCACCTTCACCATCCAACTCCCGAGGGCCTGAAACATTTGAGCACCGTTCTCATCGTCGAAGACGAGAAGCACCTCGCCGACGGCCTCCGCTTCAACCTGGAGGCAGAGGGCTACGAGGTCGAGACGGCCGCCGACGGCGAGCAGGCGCTGGGGCTTCTGCTCGCCGAGCGCGCGCGCTTCGACGTGATCGTGCTCGACGTGATGCTGCCCGGCGCGGACGGCTTCCAGGTGGCCGCGGAGCTGCGGCGCGCGGGCCTCTTCATCCCCGTCCTGATGCTCACCGCGCGCGGCCGTCCCGAGGACGTGCTGCGCGGCTTCGAGTCGGGCGCCGACGACTACCTGCCGAAGCCCTTCGAGCTGGCCGTGCTCATCGCGCGCATCCGCGCGCTGCTCCGCCGCCGCGACTGGCTCCAACACGACCGGGGGCCGGCGAAGGTCGAAGAGGCCGCGCCGCCTTCTAAAGTCGAAGACGGCGACACCTTTGCCTTCGACGGGAAGACCATCGACTTCTCTACGCTCGAACTGCGCACCAGCGAGCGCACGCTGCGGCTGACGCTGATGGAGGCGGAGCTGCTGCGCCACCTCGTCCGCCGCGCCGGCCAGGTCGTCTCGCGCAAGTCTCTGCTCGAAGAGGTCTGGGGGTTGCGCGACGACACGGACACGCGCGCCATCGACAACTTCATCGTGCGGCTGCGCAAGTACATCGAGGACGAGCCCTCAAGGCCCCGGCACCTCCTCACCGTCCGCGGCGTCGGCTACCGCTTCGTCCTGGGGCCGGATGGAGACGCGCACTGACCGACATGGACGAACAGTCTCATCCGCGAACACGTGACCGGCTCGTCGTCGGTCTCGGCGAGCTGATCTGGGATCTGTTTCCGGAGGGGCGTCGTCTGGGCGGCGCCCCTTCGAACTTCGCCTACATCTCGCGGCTCCTCGGCAACGACGCGGCCGTCGCCAGCCGCGTCGGCCGCGACGCGCTCGGCGCAGAGGCCGTTCAGAAACTTGAGCGCGCCGGTCTCTCGACCGTCTACCTGCAAAGGGACGACGCACACCCGACGGGCACCGTCGGCGTACGCATCGGCGCGCACGGGGAGCCGCACTTCAACGTCAACGAGAACTCGGCGTGGGACTATCTGGAATGGACGCCGGACTGGGAAGAGCTGGCCGCGGGCGCCGGCGTGGTCTGCTTCGGCACGCTCGGCCAGCGCCGCCCCGAGGCGCGAGCGACGATTGAAAGTTTTCTCGAAGCCACACGCCTCGACGCACTCCGGCTCTTCGACGTGAACCTGCGCCACTCCTTCTTCACCCCGGAGATGCTCGCGCGCTCGCTCCGCCTCTCGACCATCGTCAAGCTCAACGCCGAAGAGCTCTCGGCCGCCGGCGCGATGCTCGATGTACATAGTTCGGGCGAGCTTCAGACCGGGCGCGCGCTCCTCGAACTCTTCGACCTCCGCCTCGTGGCCGTCACGCGCGGCGCCGCGGGCAGTCTGCTCGTCTCAAGCGACGAAGCCGACGAGCACCCCGGCTTTCGTGCCGGGCAGGTCGCCGACACCATCGGCTGCGGCGACGCCTTCGGCGCCGCGCTCGCACACTGCCTGCGCCGCGGCGCCCCGCTCGCGCTCTCGAACGAGATCGCCAACCGCGTCGGCTCCTGGCTCGCCACGCAGGAAGGGGCCACCCCCGAGGCCGACCCCGAAACGGTCGCGCGCCTACTGGAAGGATTGGGAGAACGTGAACCGTAAACCGTGACAAGAGAAGACGGGTTCTTCACCTCGTCACGGTTTACGGTTTACGGTTCACGGCTTTATTCTTGACTCAATGGCACCGAGGACTGTGAAGGCGACGCGTTACGTGACGCCGCTGCGCGAGGGCGGCAGCCTGCCGGCCATCGTCGAGGCCGACGACGACGGGCTCTACGTCTTGAAGTTCCGCGGCGCGGGACAGGGGACGAAGGCCCTCATCGCGGAGCTGCTGGCGGGCGAGCTGGCGCGTGCCCTGGGCCTGCCCGTGCCCGAGATCGTCTTCGTCGAAGTGGACGCGGCGCTCGCGCGCACGGAGCCCGACCCGGAGATACAGGACTTGATCCGCGCGAGCGCGGGGCTGAACCTCGCGCTCGACTACCTGCCCGGCTCCATCGCCTTCGACCCCGCGGCCGAGCGCGTCGAGCCCGGCCTCGCCTCCGCGGTCGTCTGGTTCGACGCCTACGTGACGAACGTGGATCGCACGGCGCGCAACACCAACATGCTCATGTGGCACCGGAGCCTCTGGCTCATCGACCACGGCGCCGCGCTCTACTTCCACCACGCCTGGGACAACTACCTCGAACGCAGCCGCGGCCCGTTCAAGCAGATCAAGGATCACGTCCTCCTCCCCTTCGCCTCGGAGATCGCGGCGGCGGACGCGCGCCTCTCGTCACTCGTCACGACGGACTTAATAGAGGGGCTGCTGGCTCTCGTCCCCGACGAGTGGCTCACCGGCGAGGCGCGCTTCGCCGACGCGGGCGCGCACCGCGCGGCCTACGCCGCATACCTGCTCACGCGGTTGGAGACGCCGCGCGGCTTCGTCAAGGAGGCGGCCGATGCCCGAGCTGTGTCCGTTTGACTACGCCATCGTCCGCGTCGTCCCGCGCGTCGAGCGCGGCGAGTTCGTCAACGCCGGCGTCATCGTCTCCTGCCCCGGCCGGAACTATCTGAAGGCGCGCGTCGAGCTGAACGCCGAACGCCTCGCCGCCCTCGACCCCGGCTTCGACCGCGAGACGGTCGAGCGGCACCTCGCGGCCATCCCCCTCATCTGCGAGGGCGGCGCCCGCGGCGGCCCCATCGGACTCCTTCCGCCGCGCTCGCGCTTCCACTGGCTCGTCGCCCCGCGCAGCACCATCATCCAGACCTCGCCCGTCCACACCGGCGTCTGCGAGGACGGCGACCGGATGCTCGAACGCCTCTTCGAACTGATGGTGCGCCCCCCGCGGGCGAAGTAGAAAATTTCCCGCCCCCTAAAACCGGCCCACAGTCGCGCCCCGTATATCGTGCGAGCTTCGGTACAACTAAAACTTACGGGGGAATAGAGATGATGAGGAGAAGTCTGTTCGCAGTGATGTTGGCGGCCGCGGCGTCGCTCCTGGCGGTCGGCGCCTCGGCCCAGATGATGGGCGGCGGCACCGGCAACAACAACCCGATGGTCGGCGGCGCGCCGATGTACAAGACGAAGAACATCGTCGAGAACGCGATGAACTCGGCCGACCACACGACGCTCGTCGCGGCGGTGAAGGCCGCGGGGCTGGTCGAGACGCTCCAGGGCAAGGGGCCGTTCACGGTCTTCGCGCCGACCAACGCCGCCTTCGACAAGCTGCCCGCCGGCACGGTCGAGACGCTCGTCAAGCCCGAGAACAAGGCGACGCTGACCAAGATTCTGACCTACCACGTCGTGGCGGGCAGGTTCGACTCGAAGAGGCTGATGCAGCTCATCAAGAGGGGCGGCGGCCAGGCCACGCTCAAGACCGTGAGCGGCGGCACGCTCACCGCGCGCATGAACGGGATGAACGGCATCGCGCTCACCGACGAGAAGGGCGGCACGTCGAACGTCACCATCGCGGACGTGTACCAGTCGAACGGCGTCATCCACGTCATCGACACCGTCCTCATGCCCAACTAAGAAATTTAACAGGGATGGGCAGGCTGGATAGGATTCGAGATTTGAATCTGCTTTATCCTGTACATCCTGCCCATCCCTGTTAATTCATACTTCCGCAACGCGTCCCACTCGCTGTACCTTTAGGACGGGGTTCTAAACACCATGAACAGACGAAACTTTCTCACGTCGGCGCTGGCGCTCGGGGCCTTTGCCGCACTCGAAGCGCGGGCGGCCGACAAGGGGCGTGCAAAGGCGGACGTGGTCGGCAGGGTCGTCAAGTCGGACGAGGAGTGGAAACGTTTGCTGACGCCGGAGCAGTACGAGGTGACGCGGCGGAAGGGCACGGAGGCGCCGGGTTCGAGCCCGCTCACCGAGGAGCACCGGCGCGGCACCTTCCTCTGCGTCTGCTGCGACCTCCCGGTCTTCAGCTCGAAGGCGAAGTACGACTCGCACACGGGCTGGCCGAGCTTCTGGCAGCCCATCAACAAACGGCACGTGCGCGTGGAGGAAGACCGGAGCCTCGGCGAGGTTCGCACCGAGGTGCTCTGCGTGCGCTGCGACGCGCACCTCGGCCACGTCTTCGACGACGGCCCGGAGCCGACCGGCCTGCGCTACTGCATGAACGGTGTGGCTTTGAAGTTCGTCGCGAGCAAGGCGTGAGGCGCCCGCGGTCTCGGCCTGCTCTTTTAGCGCGCGGGCGGAGCTGCGTCGTCGTCGCCGCCGCGGGCATGGCGGCCGTGCCCGCGCCTCTCGTCGCGTGAGCGTTGGAACTGCTCCCACTGCTCGGGGGTCATCACCTGCCGCAGACGCTCGTCCGTCTCCCTGCGTATCTCATCGAAGCGCGGCTCGGACTCTCTGCGCAGGGCTTCCAACCTCGTCCGCGTCTCGCCGAAGATCTGCCGCACCTGCTCCTTCTGCTCCTGCGTCAGCTTGAGCCGCTCGCTCATCTGCTCGAAGCGATCCGGCCTCTCCTGCCGCCCGCCGTCGCGTACCCAGGCGCGGTAGGCGGCCGGCGCGAGCGCACCCGCCGCGAAGCCGAGGAGGAAGATGGCGAGCGCCGCCGCGCGCACGAGCCAACTGCTTTTTCTCACCCTGTCCATAGTTACCTCGCCGCCTCGTCCTCAGAATCGTAGAGGGACGTAATCACCTGGTCGTAGGTCATCTGGTCTTCGTCCGCGTCGTCGAAGATCACGGACTCCGCCGTGTAAGTCCCGCCCGATGCCAACTCCTGCCCGCTCGCCGGCTCCGACGGCGCGACGAAGGTGAAGACGGCCAGCGCCGCCGTCGTCGCCGCCAGAGAGGAGACGAGGAGCCCGGCCGACTTCCAGAGACGCGCGAGTGTCCAGCCCTCCTCCGTCCCGCGCCGCTCGCGCAGGGCGGCCAGCACGCGCGTCTGGAAGAAGGGCGAGGGCTCGAAGGCTTCCTGCGTGCGCGCCTTCAACATCAGCGAAGCGGCCTGCGCCGCGTCGAAGGCCCGCCCGCACTCGTCGCAAGTTTCGGCGTGTGCGCGGACGGCCGCCAGCTCGGCCGTGCCGAGGCTTGAGAGCGGCGCTTCGTCCAGAAGCTTCTTCACGTGTTCGTCCCTCATCGCTTCACCTGCGCTATTCCAAATTTCAAGTTTGAGATTTCAAATCCCCAACAGCTTCTCGACCGCCTCGCGCATCCGGCGGCGCGCGCGCATCGCCTTGACCTTGACGTTCGACTCCGTCCAGCCCGTCGCCTCCGAGACCTCTTTGACCGAAGCCTCCTCGCCGTCCATCAGCATGAGCACGAGGCGGTCGTCCTCGGACATCGTGCTTAAAACCTTGTCGGCCAGATCGGCCGCGACCACCGCGCGCTCGACCGACTGCTGCCGTTCGGCGGCCTCGCCCGCCAGGTTATGCTCAAGCCAGGCGCCCTCGTCTTCCGAGAGGTCGGAGGCCGAAAGCTCGGGCCTGCGCCGCGCGCTGCGCAGGAGGTTGAGGCAGGTGTTGGTCGTGATTCTCGTCAGCCAGCCTTCGAAGGAGCCGCGCCCCTCGTAGGTGTCGAGCTGCGTGTACGCTTTCAAAAAGACTTCCTGCGCGGCCTCTTCGACCTGCTCGCGGCGGCGGAAGAAGCGCGACGCGGTGCGGAAGACGCGGGGGCTATGGCGCCGGACGATCTCGCCGAAGGCGGACTCGTCACCGTCACGCGCCAGACGCGCAAGCTCCGGGTCGGGCGTCTGTTCAAGCTCCTGCGGCAGTGTCGCTGTCCGTCCCTGTCGGTTGAGCGGGCGGCGGACTCTTCAGATGGAAGAGTCCGCCGTTCCGGTTAAAGGTTACTGCTGCGGCGCCGTGCTGCGCTGCGCCTTCCACTGCTGGCGGCGCTGCTCGAACTGCTGCTTGCGCTGCTCCAACTGCGTCTTCTGCTCGGGCGTGAGCAGGGCGAGCGAGTCCTGCCGGAGCTTGAACTCCTCGGCCATCAGCTTGGCCTGGAGCCCGGCGGCCTCGGTCAGCTTCTGCGCCGCCACGGCCTCGTTGAAGGTCGTGCCCGACTCCGCCTGACGAAGCTCCTGCCGCTTGGCGCGGAGCTGTTCGCGCAGAGACTTCGTGCGCTCGCCGAAGGCTTCGCGGAGCTGCTTCATGCTCGCCTTCTGCGCGTCGGTCAGCTCGATGCCGCGCAAAGCCCCGAAGTGGCCGCGCCCGCCGAACTCGCCGCCGCCGCGCTTACCGCCGCGGTGGCCGTGGTGCTCGCCGCGCTCGGCGCGAGCCGTCTGACCGCCCTGCTCGTTACCGCCCGTCTGCGCCAGCGCGACGGGGGCCGCGAGGGCCAGCGCCGACAGACCGGCCAGGCCCAATTTATGAATCCTTCCGAGTTTCTTCATGACTGCTATGTGCTCCTATCTTACCTTGTTTTAAGCCCACGGGAGAGCCTTTCAACAGGTAAGACACCGCGCCCCTGAGAATGGTTACACCCCTCCACATCCGGCCGGGGTGTAACCGAATGCGGAGGGCCGGTGTCTAGCTTATTGGGCGGGATTTCGCGCCCTTGTTTTTCTGAGTTTTTAAGGCGCACGTGAGAGGCGCCCGCAGGGGAAAAGAAGATGCAGCGAGTGAAATCATTTCTTAATGAGAAGAGGCGCCTGGCTGTCGTGGCCCTCCTGGTCGCGCTCGTCGCGGCGGGCGGTTTCTGGTACTGGGGCAATGGCGCCAGCGCCGCCGAGTACATGACGTCTAAGGTCGAGCGCGGCAACCTCAGAAACACCGTGACGGCGACGGGCACGCTCCAGGCCGTAACGACCGTGCAGGTCGGCAGCCAGGCCTCGGGCACGATCTCGGCGCTCTACGCCGACTTCAACTCGACGGTGAAGAAGGGGCAACTGCTGGCGCAGCTCGACCCGTCCGTCATGCAGGCGCAGGTGCAGCAGGCGCGCGCCAACCTCGCGCAGGCCCAGGCGCAGTTGGAGCAGGCCCGCGCCTCCGTCGCGCAGTCGCACGCCGGCGTCGCGCAGTCGCGCGCCGGAATCACAGACGCCCGCGCCAGGGCCGCCGCCGCCGGCTCCACCACGCAGAACCAGCAGGCCGGCGTCTCGGCGGCCGAGGCCAACGTCGCCGTGCTCAAGGCGCAGTTGGACGACGCCGCGAGCTTCCTGCGCCAGGAGCAGTCGCTCCTCCAGGGCGGCGTCATCCCGCAGCGCGAGTTAGAGACGGCGCAGACCTCTTATAAGACCGCGGAGGCGCGCTACAACCAAGCGGTCGCGCAGTTGAGGATGGCGCAGGTGAGCGCGCAGTCTTCAGCGAGCGCGGGCCAGACGCAGGCCGCCGCCGCCGTCGAGCAGGCGCAGGCGCAGGCCCAGCAGTCGCAGGGCCAAGTGCAGACCGCGCAGGCGCAGGTGCAGAACGCCGTCGCGCAGGTCGAGCAGGCGCGCGCCGCCTTGCAGCTCTCCGAGATCAACTTGCAGCACACGACCATCACGTCGCCCATCGACGGCGTCGTCGTCTCGCGCGACGTGAGCGTCGGGCAGACCGTGGCCGCGTCGCTTTCGGCGCCGACGCTCTTCACCATCGCGCAGGACCTGACGCAGATGCAGGTCATCGCCAACATCGACCAGGCGGACATCGGTCTCGTCGAGCAGGCGAAGTCGGTCGCCTTCACGGTGGACGCCTTCCCGAGCGAGGAGTTTAAAGGGACGATCCAGCAGATGCGCCTGAACCCGCAGAACGTGCAGAACGTCGTCACCTACAACGTCGTCATCGACGTGTCGAACCCGGAGCAGAAGCTCAAGCCGGGCATGACGGCCAACCTGACCGTCACCATCGACGAGCGCAACGACGTGCTCAAGGTGCCCAACTCGGCGCTCCGCTTCACCCCGCAGACGACCCAGGCGACCGATGCCGCGCAGTCGCGCTCGGGCGGTGGCGGCAACGGCCAGCGCCGCAACGCGGGCCAGCGTCAGAACGCGAATGGCGGCGACAACGCCGCCGCCCCGCCGCAGGGCGACGGCTCGAACGCGCAGCCGCAGCAGGGCGCACGCGCCCAGTTCGCTCGCGCGACGGAGCCCGTGCTGCCCGGCCAGACGAGGCGCGTGTGGGTCATGGGCGCGGACGGCAAGCTCCAGCCGCGGCGCATCAAGGTGGGCCTGAGCGACGGCTCCGCGACCGAGGTGGTCGAGGGCGAGTTGCATGAGGGCGACGTGGTCGTCACCGGCCAGAACGTCACGGCCTCCGCCTCTACGCGGACGCAGAACGGCGGCCAGTCTTCGGCCCCCGGCTTCGGCGGCGCGCCGCGCGTGGGCGGCGCCGGCGGCGGCAGGGGTCGGTAAGAGAGAAGGGGTGAGTGAAGTCATGCAGACGGCATTCGAAATCGGCACGTTCGACAACGGCGCGCACAGGGTCGTGCTCACGCCGCGGGCGGAGGCGCCCGAGGTCATCAGCCTCGCAGCCATTCACAAGACCTACTCGATGGGCGACGTGGAGGTGCACGCGCTGCGCGGCGTCACGCTCAGCATCCGCGAGGGCGAGTTCGTCGCCATCATGGGCACGTCGGGCTCGGGCAAATCGACGACGATGAACATCATCGGCTGCCTCGACAGCCCGACGCGCGGCGCCTACGCGCTCGACGGCGAGGACGTGTCCAGGCTCTCGAAGGACGAGCGCGCGGACATCAGGCTTCGTAAGCTCGGCTTCGTCTTCCAGGGTTTTAATCTGCTCTCGCGCACGTCGGCTTTGGAGAACGTCGAGCTGCCGATGCTCTACGCGGGCGTGGAGCCGGCCGAGCGGCACCGCCGCGCGACGGAGGCGCTGCACGCGGTCGGCCTCGCGGGGCGCGAGCAGAACCACCCGAACCAGCTCTCGGGCGGGCAGCAGCAGCGCGTGGCCATCGCGCGCGCGCTCGTCAACGACCCGAAGCTCATCCTCGCCGACGAGCCGACCGGCGCGCTCGACTCGCGCACGTCCGTCGAGGTGATGGACATCTTCCAGCGCCTCAACCGCGAGCGCGGCATCACGCTCGTCCTCGTCACGCACGAGCCGGACATCGCGGCCTACGCCGACCGCGTGGTCGTCTTCAAGGACGGGCGGATTCAGAAGGACTACCGTGTCACCGCCCCGCGCGACGCGGCCGAGGAGTTGAGAAATCTGCCGGCCGTCGATGACGACGAAGTTGAGGAAGAAGGCTGAGTTGTCGAGACGTTTGAGTGACGACGTAAGGCGTGGTTTATCGCAGAGGCGCTGAGGGCGCTGAGGGGCGCCGAGATTTTCATACTTCGATTTATAAACCCTCCGCGCCGCCTCGAAAGTCTTCAGCGCCTCTGCCGTGAACCGCGCCGCCGACAGACGGCAAGTTAAGAACAGAAGGTTAAGCCATGAACGTCCTAATGATTATCCGCATCGCCTTCCGCGCGCTCGCACGCAACAAGTCGCGCGCGGCGCTGACCATGCTCGGCATCATCATCGGCGTCTCGGCCGTCATCGTGATGGTCAGCATCGGGCAGGGCGCCTCGGCCACCGTCCAGTCGCAGATCGAGAGCATGGGCACCAACCTGCTCTTCGTCTCGGCGGGCGCGCAGAACGTCGGCGGCGTCCGCGGCGGCGCGGGCGACGCGAACACGGGCAGCCCGCTCACCGTCGAAGACCTCGAAGCCATCAAGCGCGAGGTGCCGAGCGTCGCGCTCGTCTCGCCGGTCGTCAACTCGCGCTCGCAGCTCGTCGCCGGCAATCAGAACTGGAGCACGCAGATTCAGGGCGTCTCCGACCAGTTCCCCGAGATACGCAAGTGGGCGGTCGCCTCCGGCGGCTTCTTCACCGACTCGGACGTGCGCACGGCCGCGCGCGTCGTCGTCGTCGGCCAGACCATCGCCGACAACATGTTCCCCGGACAGGACGCGGTCGGCCAGACTCTGCGCGTCTCGAACATGCCCTTCCGCGTCGTCGGCGTGATGGCGCGCAAGGGTCAAGACCCGCAGGGGCGCGACCAGGACGACGCCGCGTTCGCGCCCTACACGTCGGTGCAGAAGAAGCTGTTGGGCAACACGCGCGTGCAGGTCGCCTACGTCTCGGCCGTCTCGCAGGACGCGACCTACACGGCGCAGACGCAGATCGCGGAGCTGCTGCGCCAGCGCCACAAGCTCGGGCCGGGCGCGCCGGACGACTTCACCGTCCGCAACATGTCGGACGTGGCCGAGGCGGCCAACCAGACGAACAGCGTGATGACGATGCTTCTGGGGAGCATCGCGGGCGTCTCGCTCCTCGTCGGCGGCATCGGGATTATGAACATCATGCTCGTCTCGGTGACCGAGCGGACGCGCGAGATCGGCATCCGCATGGCCATCGGCGCGCGCTCTTCGGCCGTCCGCACACAGTTTCTTATCGAGTCCATCGTGCTCAGTCTGACGGGCGGCGCGACCGGCATCGTGCTGGGCGTCGTCACGTCGGTCACCGTGCCGCTGCTCCTCGGCTGGCCGACGCTCGTCTCGACGGCCTCCATCATCGGCTCCGTCCTCTTCTCGGCCGCGGTCGGCATCTTCTTCGGCTACTACCCCGCGTGCAAGGCCGCCGGCCTCGACCCGATTGAGGCGCTGCGGTACGAGTAAGGCGACCGGCAGTTCGGAGCGCCGCGGAGCGGCGGTCGAGTGCCGCGTCAGCGGCGCGTGAATTTAGCCCGGCCTTTCAAGGCCGGGAACACAGACGATTAACAAGACGCCGCGT
>JBJMGP010000223.1:0-10613 GCA_045807865.1 Pyrinomonadaceae bacterium | reverse complement strand
GTGATCGAGCAAGACCACCGCTCCGTTAAGAAGGAGGTGAGAGCCTCACAGTGCCTCAAGAGCTTTCACACAGCGGAACGGACGCTCGAAGGCATTGAAGCGGTGAACATGATGAGGAAGGGGCAGGTCAAAAGACTAGCAGGGAGTGAGGCGCGGGGACAGCCGATGTTCGTCGCCAGCTTGTTCGGAGTCGCCGCCTGATTGAAAGCGCCGGAGGGACTCGTCTCGCCTCAAAGTAATTCCTGCAACACAACCGGCAGTCGCGCCCGCTCGATGCCATTTACCCCATCATCTACCTCGACGCCTTGCAGGTGAAAGTCAAAGACCAAGGGCGGGTCTCGAATAAGGCGATTTACCTCGCCGTTGGCGTCAACATGCAGGGCTTGAAGGAAGTCCTCGGCCTGTGGGCCTCTGAAAACGAGGGCGCCAAGTTCTGGCTCTCGATCATCACGGAGTTAAAGAATAGGAGCGTACGTGACATCTTCATCGCCTGCGTGGACGGCCTCAAAGGCTTCCCCGAAGCCATCGAGGCCACCTTCCCCAAGACGCAGGTGCAGCTCTGCTTAGTCCACCTGATGCGCTTCTCGCTCTGCTACGTCTCGTTCAACGACCGGAAGGGCGTGGCCGCCAGCCTCAAAGCCGTGTACCGCGCCGCCAGCGCCGCAGATGCTGAACAGCAGCTTGAGGCTTTCGCCGCGGAGTGGGACGCCCGCTACCCTTCAATCAGTAAATCATGGCGGGCGAACTGGGCGCGGGTCACGCCGATGTTCGGGCTGCCCGACGAGATCCGGCGGGCGGTCTACACAACCAACGCAATAGAGTCTTTGAACATGAGCTTGCGCAAAGTCATCAGACGTGGGCGCCGTTCCCGAACGACGACGCCGCTTTCAAGCTCATGTACTTGGCCTTGCGCAACGCGGCGAAAAAGTGGACGATGCCGGTGCCGAACTGGAGTCGCGCGATGCAGGCGTTCTCAATCCTCTACGAGGGGCGTGTGCCGACGCTCGACGGAAACTCGCTTACACAGTTCATCTGACACTCTCTCATCGTTTCCAAGTTGAGCCGTTATCCCACTTTATAGTATTTCCGTGATTCTGGATGGTAGCACCTAACCCACCTTCCCACTGCGTGGCTATTACTCTGGTACGGCTTTCAAACTTGCCTGAAGAACTTTGACCACGTTCGTTATTAAAGGTCAGATTTTCACCATCCTGATTTATCGAGCAAGACTTCCATGGGCCGCCGGGCTGATACTGGCATTCCCAATTTCCTTGAAGATTTGGATTGTTTTCGTTATCGCTGACATCTTTAGTGCTGCCGCCGCCACTACTGCCGACGCTTTCATAGATATAGACGTAGCGAATATTGTCTCCGGCACGAGTTCCGACTGTGAAATCAAAATACGCTAACGGATATTGGCTGAGATTGGTCCCCGCATTTATTCCAAGACTCGTAGTTGAAGCCGCCGGACCACCCGCCGCATTTACATAATACTTATCATCTTTCCTGCGAAATCGGTCAGCGTCAACTAACTTATTTTCCTCTTCTGAAAGTGGAGATTTGCCGCCACCACCGCCGTAGATAGAAAGGGTGGAAAAATCGCCTATTGAACCTAACCTGCAAGGCTGTCCAACTGAAAGCACGCCTGCCCTGAGATTCACGGTTATGGTGCCGCCGTTAGAAATCGTTGCCGCATCACCCTCAAAACTCCAAGTGAAACGCATTCTTTCCGAGCCGCCCGGACACAATCCCAGAGCATTACCGCTTGTGTTTATTTCGATGTTCCCGCCATTCTTGTCATATTGTTCGCTGGTAATTTCAGAGTAGCTGGTCATTTTGCTGAAAACCTTAATCTCTTTGAGCCTCCAACTGCCGCTCTGAGCTTCAGCCGTTGCAAAATGCCCTGAGAATGCGAAAAGCGAAAATAGAATCGCTGTGGTGACAAAACTCTTTGCCAGAAAAGCTGCCTGTAAATCTCTAAACTTGTTCATGATTTTCCTCTTTTTTTAGGGGCTAGAGTAGTTAAGCACTTTCAACCGGGCGCTAAACTACTGAGATGGAACGACCGAACCCGTTCTATCGCCGTTCCCGAATTTCCGCCAAGAAATTCCGTCAACTCTTGCGCTTGTTCGCGCTCGATTTGACGGCCACCGACGCGGCCTCCGTCACCAACTCGACCTCGTGCCCACAGCTCGCGCAGCTCGCCCTCACGGCTCGCGCGTCGAGCCTGAACGTCAGGCGGCTGGCGGTGGTGATCTTCAGCCTGACTTTTCGCTTCAACATCTTTTCAAGGCCGTTGGGGGTGGGTATAATCCGACGGTCGCTTCAGAGCACCCTTTGAACAGGGGCTTCCGGCCGTCCCTCACGCGAGCGACTCTCATATCTCACCGAAAGCCATCTGAAGTAACGACAGAAAGACGACATTTCGCCAAAATCGCTTCAGCGCGTGTGGTGCCCCATGAAAGTGCTTGGCAGGCTGGTTTATCGCTTCGAGGGCATCGAGCTCTTCCCGGCGCAGGGCAGACTCAGGCGTGACGGCGAGGAGTCGTACCCGCGGCAGAAATCCTTCCAGCTGCTCCTGTACCTCATCGAGCAGCGCCACCGCCTCGTCACCAAAGATGAACTGATCGAGCGCGTGTGGGCAGACACGGCCGTCACCGACGACGCGCTGGTGCAACTAATCGGCGAGCTTCGCCGCGGCCTCGGCGACGACCCGCGCCGCCCGCGCTTCATCAAGACCATCCCCAAAGCCGGTTATCGCTTTATCGCGCCCGTCGAGGAACTCTTCTCCGACCTGCCTGCCACCTTTGAGCTGGAAGAGCACGCCTCGTTCGAGATCGAATACGAGGAAGAGATCAGCGACGAGACCGCGCCGGGAGAGGCGTGCGTGGCAGACCGACTTCCGTCGTCGCGCCCGCGCCTCCGCACGTCCTTACGTCGCCCGCTCCTCGTCGCGGTCGCGGTCGCATCAATCGTCGCGCCCGCCCTCGCCGTCTACCTTCTGACACGGCCGCAGCGCCGGCCCGAGCCAACCGCGGAGGTGACTCTGCCGCAGGTGGCGGGCGCGAAGACGCTGGCGGTGATGTATTTCGATAACCGTTCGGCCAGCCCCGAACTCGACTGGTTGCGCGAAGGTCTGGCGGACATGCTCATCACGGACTTCTCGCGTTCCCCGAGTCTCACGGTGCTCAGCCGTGGGCAACTGCAACTGCTTCTCGCCAGGGGCGGACACGAGCCGGGGACTCAGCTTCGTCTCGACGAGGCGCTCGATATCGCGCGCCGCACACACGCTGAGGTACTCGCCGTCGGCAGCTTCGCCAGGTTAGACGAGAAGGTGCGTATCGAGGTGCAGCTTCACGACACGCGGACGGGAAGCCTTCTGGCGGCGGAATCATTAACCGCCGACCGCCCCGGCCGGATTCTCGACGAGATTGATCTGCTCTCGCTGAAGCTCGCCGCACACCTCGGGGCCGCGCCCGCGGAACAGGCAGGGCGGCGCGGGCTGGCCGAGGTGATGACCGACAACCTTGAGGCGTATCGTTACTACTCGCTGGCGCTGGAGAAGGCGCAGGGGCTGCAAAACGTGGAGGCCATAACGCTTTTGGAGAAGGCCGTCGCGCTCGACCCGCAGTTCGCCATGGCCCACGCGCGCATCGGCTACGCCTACGCGATCACCTGGAACTACCCAGAGAAGGCCAAACGCCATTTCGAGCGCGCCTTCCAACTCTCCGACCACCTGACAGAGAAAGACAGGCTCTACATCACCGGCTGGTACGCGATAGCGAACAAAGATTTTGCCCGCGCCGCCGTGACGTTTCGCCTGCTCGTCGCCAACTACCCCTTTGAAGTCGAAGCCTATCTGAGGTTGGGACGACTGCTTCAGGGAGAAGAGCGTGAAGAAGAGGCAATCAGCGTGCTCAGACAGGGGTTGACGACAGACCCCGACGCGCCGGACCTGTATAACGTGCTGGGCGGCATCTACTCAAATCTGGGCCAGCACGACGAGGCCGTCCGGATGCATCAGCGCTACGTCGAGTTAGCTCCCGACGAGCCGAACGCGCATGACAGCCTGGGGATGAGTTATCAATGGGCCGGGCGTTACGACGAGGCGCTCTCCGAATACGAGCGCGCGCTCGCCCTCAAGCCGGAGTTCGAGGTCGCCGTCATACATCTGGCGAACACCTATTACGCGATGGGCCGCTACCGGGAGGCGGTCGAGCAGTACGAACGTTACATCCGGCTCGCGAAGTTCGGTGAAGAACGCGTGCGGGGTTACCATTCGTTGGCCTATCTCTACCTGAAGAAGCAGGACCTGCGACGCGCCGAACGAATGACCCGGCAGACATCTCAAGACGAACAGCAACGTTTCTGGGCGGAGTTGCCTTTAGTCCTGGAGCGAGGGACGGAGACGACGGTCGAGCAGATGAAATCTCGGTTCCCGGCCATGTCCCTCAACATGGATCGAGGAGCCGCGGCTACTCCGCGAAACTTCTACTACTGGCGCGGGGCTCTGAGCTTCAGACTCGGCCACACGCAGGAAGCCGTAGATGATTTTCGAGAAGCCCTGCGACACCAGCCCCCTAAGTGGCAGCTCGCAACCTACGAAGATTGTTTGGCCGACGCTTACCTGGAGTTGGGCCGGCTGGACGAGGCCATCGGCGAATACGAACGCATCCTGCTACTCAACCCCAACTATCCGCTCGCCCACTACCACCTCGGTCAGGCTTTTGAGCAGAAAGGGTTGCCAGAGCAGGCGCGGGACTCGTATGAACGCTTCCTGCAAATCTGGCAGGGCGCCGACGACGACCTGCCCGAAGTCTTGGCAGCCCGAGAGTATCTGGCCGGCCATCAGTGGCCAGTTCAATAATCAATGCAATGAGCTATTTGCGCTTTCGCGTCCTCGCGCCACTCCAGCAGTGCATCCCGGTAAGTCTCCGTGAAGTAGCCGGTGCCAGAAGTGTTTACGCTCGCGATGCTCGTCGGCATGCTGAGTCTCCCCTTTCGCTTCAGCTAACGGCTCAGGAGGTAGGCGCGTTGGTATCCGATCTGAAGAATCAAAATCGCGGCGGCTCTCCGTCCGTCCGGGTAGCGGCCCGGATCGCGCCGAATTCCAGGACGGCTTTTGTCACGGTTTCCGCCCGCCTTTCGACGCCCGCTCGACACTCAAAACGGCTCAAGATTTTCTCTCAAGATATCTCAAGATTTCTCGCCCGGAATCGCCGGCCGTTTCCGGGGCCTAGTACATGCCGGCCCCTTCGCCTTCCGGGCCGCTCAGCAGCGCGTCAGAGAGTCTGATCTTCAGCCCCTTCGGCACTCCCAACTCCTCCTCCAGCGAGCCGATGGCTCTGCCGGCTTCGTCGCGCAGAACCAGCTTCTCTTTTCGCACGGCGTCGTCGATGTCGTCCGGCGCTTTGTTCTGCCCGGCCATGTCCACTTCGACGAGGTAGCGGATGACCCAGTCGCGCGTCGACCAGGCGGCCCCGAACGTCTCGCCGAGGAGCGCGTTGGTGAGGCCCTGCGCTCTCGCGACGCGCTCGATCTGTTCGAGCTGGAGCGCGCCCGCCTCCGAGAGGTCGCCGGCCGCCTGTTCGACGAGAGCGCGGACGCCGGCAATCAGCTCCCTGAATTCACCGACCGGGGCCACCGCCGGTGACGAGTCGGCGCCCTGCACAGAGCCGAACCTTTTATTGAGTCCCTCGACGGCTCGCGCCAGCGGCGCGACCTGCTCGGAGACGACACGCTCGTGGACGGCGCGCACCTCCTCGGAGGCTTCGTCCCGGCCGAGCGCACCCTGTTACTCCTCAGCCAGTCGTAGACGACTAGGCGCAGAACTTCTGACTCACTCTTCCCCCACGCTTCGAGCAGCTTTCCGACCGTCACGTAGTCGTCCCCGTACAGTTTTGTTGACGACGCGGCTGCCGGCATACACTATGATCAAGCCGCGCCAATCCGTGCTGTTCTGCAATTCAATGGCGAAATTGTCGAGGCGAGCCTTCTCTTCCTCCCAGCAGATTTTTCCGTAGATATCCAACGCGCCGTCAGGCGAGGGGGCAGCACGCCGAGAAGGATTAAGGGCTGAGTAAGACGCCAGCGGTGTTAAGAGTAAGAGAGGAACCGTGAAGAGGATTAGCTTTCGCATTTTAGTTAGCCCTCCGCCATAAGACTAGCGCATAACGCCCGGCATCACCCGCCGCCCCACGAGAGTGATGTAGATGAGAGCCGTCGTGTCGGCGGTCGGGTGCATGCCGTTGTTAGACGCGGCGTCGAGGAAACAATCACGGTTCCAGACCCAGCACGCGGCGGCCTTCGGCATCGTTCCTGGTGAAGCGTACCAGCCGGAACCGGCCCCTCTCGAAGGTGTACAGGTACAGCCCCTCGCCTTTGCTCTCATCCCAATCGGGCATGCCGACGAACGCGAACAGCTTACTATCTATCCGCCATGCCGGGTTGTCACCTTTGTCCAAGAAGGGCAGGCCGTAACTCGATGCGCCGACCTCCTCAAATGGTGGGAAGTAGACCCGCCCCGTCCTCGCGTCCACGACCGCCATTGAGAAGGTCGCCAGACCCGCGCCCCAAGTGACGATAGTGTAATGCCCGGCGAAGTTCGGGCCATTCTTCGCGCCCTCCCTCAGCACGGTGCGGTATAAACGCGCACGCCTGTTGCCTAACACAACCGGGGCGGTCTTACCCTTGTACCTCTCGCTTTTCGACACGGGGTAATCTTCGGAACGTGGCAGCCTCCTCTGACCAAAGGCCACACCAGAATGGAGGGCGACGGCGGCAAGGCAGGCGGCCAATGATTTCACCAAGATAGTCGGGACTCTCATGAGGCTTTAATACTCATTCGGGAGAGCGACAACCATGTAGGTATCCACAGCCACCCACCGGGTATTCACCAGTACCAGCGAGCGTCTACCGCCCGGCATCACCCGCCGCGCCGCCCCTGTGCTCTTGATGACATCACGCGTGTCCGAGGTCGGGTGCATGCGGTTGTTAGATGCGTCCGTTGTAATAACCCTCTCTCCTTATATTTTTTTGATTTCAATGCCGGGCACATGGCTGTATATCTTATCGAGCGATAGAGACTCGTCCAGAAACCATGCCTCACGCTCATGACTAATAGACGCGAGCCAGCCAATGTTACCTGAAGAATAAACTGCCAGGTCTTCTGGGTATCCTGGCTGTAGCCAATCGTAAAGGCCATACACTGAACATAAAACGTCTATAGCATCATCTGTGACTCGATACTGACGCACGATTGCTTGGTCACCGAAAAGCTTCGTCCCGAGCCACTCGTCCGTCATGACCTCGGAGAGCAGAAAGGGTTTAAGCGAGTCGGCAAGCTGAAGAGCCGATGGCTCGAAGCGAAATTGCTCTCGCCAAACCAAAGAGAACGAGGCACACCGAGAGGCAGCAAATTCAAGCAGGTCTATGTAGGTCTGCCCCACTGGCTCAGCCACAATATCAATCATTGGTTTCATAATATATCTCAGCATCTAACGCTCGGCATCAGCGGCGCGCACGAACCTTTGATGATAAGAGAGCCGCTGTGTTGCGCGTCCCCTGCATGCCGTTATAGGTGGAGGCGGTTCATTTCTCAGCACTGGTTCAGTAGAGTCTGCGGCTGAGGAAAGGACGTGCCGGGCGGGCGTGACGAACCTGCATGCAGCAGCGTACGCCAGACGCTTCCAACAACCAGCCCGCGCGCCCGCCCCGCCTTCGGCCCGACAACGAACGCTCAGATGCTGCCGCCGGGCGGCCCTACTATAACCAGCTCGCAGGGCTGAAGCCAGCACGTTCTTCGGACTACGACTTACCTTTCCGGAGGAAGACTGTGATGGCTCAGTACGCCGCGCTCATTGGCATCGACTGGTCTGATCGCTAGCACGACCTCTCTCTCGTCGAGACGGCTTCCGGCAGGCGCGAAGCTTCCGTCCTGCCGCACTCGCCGCAGGAGATCGACGGGTGGGCGACCGACTTGCGTGCGCGCTACGGCGGCCGCCCCGTCGCCGTCTGCCTGGAGCAGTCGCGCGGCCCGCTCATCTACGCGTTGCTCAAGGACGACTTCCTCACCCTCTACCCCGTCAACCCGCGCACGCTCGCGAAGTTCCGCGAGGCCTTCTCCCCCTCGCGCCACAAGGACGACCCGCCGGACGCCGCCTTCCTCGCCGAACTGCTCATCCACCACCGCGAGCGGCTGCGCGCCTAGCGCCCGGACGACGAGCGGACGCGCAGCCTGCGCCTGCTCGTCGAGCACCGCCGGAGGCTGGTCTCAGACCGGACACGCATCAGCAACCGGCTGACCTCGCTGCTCAAGTGCTACTTCCCTCAGGTCTGAGAGTTGTTCCCCGACCTGCGCACCACCCTGGTCTGCGACTTCCTGCTGCGCCGGCCGGAGCCCTCCGCGCTCAAGCGGGTCAGGCGTGCGACCCTCTTGCAGTTCTTTCATGCACACCACTCGGTCAGGCGCGAGACGCTGGAGCAGAGAGTCGGCGCGATCAAAGGGGCCGTGCCGCTGACGACCGACCGAGCCGTGCTGCGCTCGTCGGCGGCGATGGCGAAGGCGCTGGCCGCGCAGCTGAAGGCGACGCTTGCGGCCGTCCATGAGTTCGACCGGCAGATCGCGGAGGTCTGTGCGGCGCACCAGGACTTCGACCTCTTGAAGTCTTTCCCGGGTGCGGGACCGGTCTACGCCTCTCGCCTGACCGCCGCGTTGGGCAGCGACCGCGGGAGGTGGCAGTCGGCGGATGAGGTGGCGTGCCTGGCGGGAGTGGCGCCGGTGATCGAGCGGAGCGGGAAGTCGTGCTGGGTGAGGTGGCGCTACTTCTGCCCGAAGTTCCTCCGGCAGACCTTCCACGAGTACGCGGGCGATAGTATTAAGCACTCCTTCTGGGCACGAGCTTATTACGAGTCTCAGCGGGCGAAGGGGAAGAGCCATCACGCGGCGGTGCGGGCACTCGCGCACAAGTGGGTGCGGATTATCTTCAGGTGTTGGCAACAGGGGACGGCGTACGACGAGGTGAAGTACCTGGAGAGCCTGCGGCGGAAGCGGTCACCGCTGCTGACTTACGCGGCGAGCAACTCGGCCTGAGGTGAAGTTTTTTCTTGACTCGTCACCCTCAGATGGGTTGTTGGGCGGCGCTCACCATATAAATCACCGACTTGGTGCTAATAATCTGTGCACCGCTGCTGATGCGACTACTGCCACGATAGCAAGCCCGAGTATCCACGTCACGCTATTGAGCAAGCTGCCGAAGAAGAGCTGCCTGTCGAAGTAGCCGCCTTCATAGAAATACTTCTGCTCGCTACGCCACACGAATAGCACGGCCATTAAAAAGCCGGCCACAGCTCCGACCCATAAGCCCTGCACCTTCCCCAGATCGAATCCGCCGACGATAGCTCCCACAGCCGCACCCGGGAGACCGACACACAGCCCCGATGATTGCAGCTAGACGTGGCGACGCGCCAAGAAAGCCGATACCACGACCAAACAGTGATTCGCCCATGGCGAAACCTATCGCCCCGATAAAGGCCCCGCAAGCCAGGCCCATCAAGAAGCCGATGGAAGTCCGTAAGAACATCGTAGATGCCTAACGCCAGGTAAGCCGCCTAACGCCCGGCATCACCCGCCGCGCCGGGCCTTTGCAGGAATTTGACAAACTGCGTGTCCGCGGTCGGGTGCATGCCGTTGTTATGCTGCGCTGCCTCCCTGAGATACGGCCCCCGCCTACCGGGGCCGCTTCCCCCGAGATATGTAAATGACCATCGAGAGAAAGAGTAATACTACCGACACGAACGCGAGGGCCGCGGTAAACATAAAGGGGACGTGCATGGGATAGGAGTAGATGGAATATGCGGCGATCAATCCGACGCCGCCCAAGACCCAGCACGCGTGTTGCGCCACCTCAGCCATAACTAACTTCCCCCCTCCATATCCAGCAGCATAACTACCATTAGACCGGATGACGCGATCTAACACCGCGCTCGCCGGCCTTTTACCGCATCATGCGGTCTAACTCCGGCATATCCGGCAAAATACCGCGCCACCCGGTCTAACCCGGAAAATCCCTGGCTTTTACCGGGCGGACTGTGCATAATTGCCCCATCCCGCCACAACATTAACCTCAAGTCGCGGAGTACTTCCCATGACCGCAAAACCGTCGCTCCTCGAGCAGGTCAGGCGCAGCCTACGGCTCAGGCATTATAGCATCCGCACAGAGCGCGCCTACGTCGACTGGATCAAGCGCTTCATCCTCTTCCACCGCAAGCGTCACCCCACCGAGATGGGCGCGCATGAGATCCGGCAGTTCCTTTCGCACCTCGCCATGGACGGCCGTGTCGCCGCCGCTACCCAGAATCAGGCGCTCTGCGCCCTCCTGTTCCTCTACCGCGACGTACTCCAGATCAAACTGCCTTTCGTGGAGGGCATCGAGCGGGCCAGGCGGCCGGCGCGCGTCCCCACCGTGCTCACGCGCGAGGAGGCGCGCCGCGTCCTCTCCCAGATGCGAGGCGCCTACCGTCTGATGGGCGCGCTCCTCTACGGCTCGGGGCTGCGGGTGATGGAGTGCGTCCGCCTCAGAGTCAAGGACTTGGACTTCGGCCACCAGCAGGTC
>JBJMGP010000222.1:0-16518 GCA_045807865.1 Pyrinomonadaceae bacterium | reverse complement strand
GGTGCGGCAGGCAAGGTGAGGGTGCTGGAGCGTGCGGCCGACGACTTCAGCGGGATGGAGGGGGAGCAGTTCGACGCGGTCGTGCTCAACTCGGTGGCGCAGTATTTTCCGAGTCTGGAATATCTGGAAGCGGTATTGGAGGGTGCGGTCAAGGTGGTGGCGGGAGCGGGTGGGTTCGTCTTCGTCGGCGACGTGCGCAGCCTGCCGCTGCTCCAGACGCTTCACGCGTCGGTGGAGGTGTGTCGGGCCGCGGGCAGCGAGAGCCTGAGACTTGTGGCCGAACGGGCGCGCGAGCAGGCTGGGCGTGAGCTGGAGTTGTCGATAGACCCCGAGTATTTTCTGCGACTGAAGGGGCGACTGAAACGCTTGGGCGAGGTGCGGGTCTTACACAAGCGTGGGCGGTATCAAAATGAGTTGACAAGGTACCGCTACGACGTGGTGCTCGAAGTGAAGCGCGCCGCGGAGAAGAGCGGAGAGGCGCAGGACGGCAGGGCGAAGGCGCGGAGTGCCGAATGCCGAGTCGTCCAATGGGAGCCGTCGCTCACGGCGGAGGCGATGTGCGAGCTGCTGCGTAAGGGGGAGGCTCCGTGCGTGCGGGTTGCGGGGGTGAAGAACGCTCGGCTGGTGGGTGAGTTGAAGGCGGCGCGGGTATTATTCGAGGACGACCGCGCAGGGCAGGTTAAAGAACTGCGGGAACTTCTGCGGGCGGGCCGCGAGGCAGAGCACGCCGTAGACCCAGAGGACGTGTACGAGAGTCTCTTGTCGGCCGGACATGAAGTGGAAGTAAGGTGGAGCGGGACGGGACGGGAAGATAGCTTCGACGTATTGATGTGGCGGCGCGGGGTTAGGGCTCTGGAGGAAGAGGATTGGGCCGGGCGCGAGGCGGCGGAAGGAGAGGCCGAGCGGCGCTACAGTAACGACCCGCTGCGTTCGCTGGGCAGTGTGAATCTGACGCAGCAACTCCGGCGCTACGTCGGCGAGCATTTGCCGGCCTACATGGTTCCGTCGTCAATCGTCCTGTTGGAGTCGATGCCGCTGACGCCCAACAAGAAGATCGACCGCCGCGCGTTGTCGGCGTTGGAGAAGACGGAAGGCGTCGAAGAGCGCACCTACGAGCCGCCGCGCAACGAGGTCGAAGAGGTGGTGGCGGGGATTTGGGCGGAGGTGCTGGGCGTCGAGCGCGTCGGGGTGCACGACAACTTCTTCGACCTCGGCGGCCACTCCCTGCTCGCCATTCAGATCGCTATGCGTATGCAGAAGATGGGCTTCGAGATGAAGTCTCAGCAGTTGTTCAAGTATCATACCATCGCGGAGCTGGCCGAGATTCTCGTGCTGCCCGGCCGCCGGCCCGCCCCGTCCGAGAGCGAGCAGGACGGGCTACTCTCGGCTGCGCTCGAAACGGCCGCCGCTCCGACAGCCGCAGCGCCGGGCGTTGCGGTGCAGGTCGAAGAGCCTGAGTTGCCGGCCGACGGGCAGTTAGAATTTTACGACCCGCGCAAGGTGTTTCTGACCGGCGCGACGGGATACCTCGGGGCCTATCTCCTCAGAGAGCTTTTGCAGCAAACCGACGCGGAGGTCTATTACCTTGTGCGCGCGGCGAGCAAAGAGGCCGGGGAAAACCGTCTGCGCGAACAGTTGGCGTGGTACTTCCCCGACTCTGTGCGCGACGAAGCGTGGAGGCGCGTCGTTCCCGTCCCGGGCGATTTGAGGAGCCCGCGGCTGGGGCTGTCGCCGGAAGATTACCGCTCGCTCTGTGACACGATGGACGCGGTCTACCACTCCGCTGCCGACGTGCGTCATATAGGAGACGAGGATGACTTTAACGCCACCAACGTGAACGGCACGCGGCTGATGGTCGAGCTGGCCCGCACGGGTAAGCGGAAAGTCTTACATCACATCTCGACGATTTACGTCGGGGGGCTGCAAGGTGATTCAGGCCATAGGGTCTTCCGCGAACAGGACTTCGACATCCGGCAGGAGCTTGAGGCTTACCCCTACCTGCAATCAAAGTTTCTGGCCGAGCGTGTGGTGCGCGAGGCGATGACCCGGGGGTGCGACGCGGTGATACACCGGACGGGAAACATCACCGCCGACTCGCACACAGGGAGGTTCCAGCGTAACATTCAGGAGAATGTTTTTTACCGCACGATGCGCGCGATCACGATGATCGGCGTCGCTCCATACGTGTCGGGAGTCCCCATCGAAGTGACTCCGGTGGACTTCATTGCCAAAGGGATCGTAAATCTTTCGCGGGTGCGGCACATGGAGGGGCAAACCTTCCACTACATCAACCCGCACCAACTGGAACTGTACGATCTCATTCGAACCCTGCATGCCATCGGCTACCCCATCAGGCTTGTGAACCCGGACGAATTCCTGAAGATGATCTGGGCGTCGGGCGGCAGGTCGGAATACGAGGCCGACCTGATCCATTTCATAGGGTTCTTCGGCGGCGGCAACATCAAGCCGTTAGAGGTGGACGGCTCCTACACACGTGGTTGGCTGAAACGCCTCGGCATAGAGTGTGCGCCCCCCAGTTCCGCGTGGCTGAGCTTAATGGTTCAGCATTGCATCGAAGTGCAATACTTGCCGTCACCCGCGGGCAGGGAAGGGGCGGGAGCCATCCCGGAGCTGCTCAGAGACTAGCCGGATTTTCCGTAGGGAAAATTCAGATAAGCGAACGAGCCGTGCGCCGTTCGGGCGGCAACGTGCGGATGGAAGTTTATGGCGCTTGCCAGAGACGAGACGTTTGAGATTACGAGCCTCGGCGCGAAGGAGATCGCACGCCAGATTAAGTCCGGCAACTTGTCTGCCGTCGAAGCGGTAGAGGCCCACATCCAACGCATCGAGGCCGTCAATCCATCCTTGAACGCGGTCGTCGTCACTCTCTTCGATGAGGCGCGCACCGCCGCCAGCGAGGCGGACGCGGCGAGGCAGCAAGGCGCGCGGCTCGGACCGCTCCACGGCGTTCCCATCACAATCAAAGAGTCTTTCGACGTGGCCGGCACGGCGACCACGATGGGACTCTCCGCGCGCGCGACACGCAAGGCGGCACATGACGGCCCGTTGGTCGCAAGGCTCCGCCGGGCCGGGGCCATCATCCTCGGCAAGGGGAACGTGCCGCAGCTCCTCATGGCCGCCGAGAGCGACAACCCGCTCTACGGCCGCACCAACAACCCCTGGAACCGGGAACGCGCGCCGGGCGGTTCGAGCGGGGGCTGCGCGGCCATTATCGCGGCGGGCGGCGCGGCCCTCGGCCTCGGAAGCGACATCGGCAGCAGCATACGCAACCCCGCACACGCATGCGGCATATCCGGCCTGAAGCCCACCTCGTGGCGGTTAACCATGCAGGGTCACGGCGAGATATTCCCGGGACTGGAGGCGGTCGTCTGCCAGCCGGGGCCGCTGGGCCGCAGCGTTGCGGATTTAATCCTTGCGATGGAGGTACTGGCGGCACCCGGTCAGGAGTCTTTCGACCCGAGCATCCCACCCGTGCCGCTACGCGACCCCGCAGCCGTCTCGGTCAAAGACCTACGGGTCGCAGCCTACACCGACAACGGGTTCATCAAAGCCGCGCCGGCCCTGCGGCGTGCGGTGCGCGAAGCTGCCGACGCCTTGCGCATGCGGGGCGTCGAGGTCGAAGAGTGGAGTCCGCCCGACACGTCCGAAGCCTGGCGGATTTATGTCGGCCTATGCTTCGCCGACGGAATGGCAAACGCCAGACGCCAGCTCGCCGGAAGCAGACCCGACAGGCGACTCAAACAGGTGATTCGGAGTGCTGCCACACCGAAGGGAGTGCTCTCTGCGAGCTACTGGGTCTTGAGAGCCTTCGGACAGCGCAGGGCCGCCGAGTCCGCACGCAGCCTCGGCGCGATCTCTGCCAAGAATTACTGGCAACTCGTCGAGCAGCGCACGCGTTACCGCGAACGTTTCATGGCGGAACTGAAGACGCGGCGCTTCGACGCGATCATCTGCCCGCCCGACGCGCTGCCGGCCCTGCGTCACGGCGCCAGCCTGTACCTTTCAGATGCCCTCAGCTACGCGGGAATCTTCAACCTTCTGGGCATGCCGGCGGGAGTTGTCGCGGCGACACGCGTCCAACTGGGTGAGGAGTCAGACCGTGAGCCCGGCCTCGACCTCGTCGAGGTGACCGCGCGGAAGGTCGAGCAGGGCAGCACTGGCCTACCCGTCGGCGTACAGGTCGCGGCTCCACACTGGCGTGAAGACATAGTGCTCGCGCTGATGGCGACCCTCGAAGAGCACTTCAAGACTCAGCCGTCCTACCCTTCGCGCCCGCCGTTGTAAGAGGACGGCCGCGCCGCGTTCTTCAACCTCTACCTGCGCGTGACGACGACCCTGACCGCGCCGCTCGGCCGCAGCGTGATGGAGGGCGCCGGAGCGACCGTGTCGCCGTTGACGAGCGGCAGCCTGTGCCCGCGCGCGATTGCCGCAAGCAGCAGCACGGACTCCATCTTCGCGAAGGAGTTGCCGATGCAGAGCCGTGGCCCTCCGCCGAAGGGGAAGTAGACGAACTCCGGCAGTCGCTTGAGCATGTCGTCTGCCCAACGTTCGGGGATGAACGCTTCGGGGCTCTCGAAAAAGCGCGGGTCGCGGTGCATGACCCACTGGCTGATGATGACCTGCGTGCCCCGCGCTACCTCGTAGCCGCCAACCTGACAGTCGTGCAAAGCTTCGCGCCCGACGCTCCACGCGGGCGGATAGAGCCGCATAGATTCTCTGACGACCATCTCAGTGTAGGTCAGACGAGGAAGGTCGTCGGCGTGCGGCGCGCGGCCACACAGGACTCGCTCCAACTCCTCTGCCAGCTTCGCCTCCGCCGCCGGGTGACGCGCGAGCAGGTACCACGTCCATGACAGGGCGAGGGCCGTGGTCTCGTGACCGGCCAGAAACATCGTCATCACCTCGTCGCGTAACTGTTGGTCAGTCATCCGGCCGCCGTCATCGTCCTGCGCGTGCAGCAGCATTGAGAGCAGGCTTGAGTCTTGAAGAGCGCGCGAACGGCGCTCACGTATGATGGCGTAGATTATCTCGTCGAGTTGTCGAACCGCGCGGAGGTATCGCACACGGCCGGGGGAGGGGAGAAACTTGGAGAGGAATTTGAAGATGCCCCCTTGAACGACGAGCCGCTTCGTGATGACATCGAGGGCCGCGCCGGCCTTCTCCAGCCGGTCGCCTATGTCTGTACCGAAGAGAGTTCTGGTGGCGATGTCGAGGGTGAGGCGCATCATCTCCTGATGAATGTCGCGGACTTCGCCTTCCCGCCATGACGCAAGCATGCGTTCCGTCTGTTCCGACATGACCTGTCCGTAGGCGGCGATGTGGCGGCGGTGAAAGGCCGGCTGCGCAAGACGCCTCTGGCGGAGCCAGAGATCGCCGTGGCTGGTCAGCAGCCCGTTGCCGAAGAGCCGCTGCATGCTGCGCATGCGCATGCCTTTGTCTTTGATGAAGTTGGAACTGTTCGTCACCAACACGTACCTGATGTGGTCGGGATGACTGAGCAGGAAGACCGGTATGTGTGCGAGCCGAAGGCGGACGACATCGCCATACTCGCGCGCGCAACGCGTCAGAAAGCCGAGCGGGTCGCGGCTGATTTCCGGCAGGTTGCCGACGAGCGGACGACTTGCGGGGCCGGGTGGAAGGCGTGCGGAGTCCATACGAATAGCTACGGCCGCGACATGACCAGGTAGACGACCTTCGCGATCTTCTCGGTCTGGCCGGGCTTGGCTTCGCGAGCAACGAGCTGCTGTGAAAGCAGCTCAACGGTGGGGAACTCGAAGAGCTTGCGCAGCGGCAACTCGACCTGCAACATCTCCTTGAGGCGGCTGATGACCTGCATCCCCAGAAGTGAGTGCCCCCCAAGTTCGAAGAAGTTCTCGTTGAGCCCGACTCGCTCAAGGTGCAGCACGTTCGCCCAAATCGCGGCCACGACCTCTTCGACCGGCGTCGGCGGCCTGCGCTCCTCTGCTATCTCGCGTTCGGCCTCGGGCTCCGGAAGCGCCTGCCGGTCGAGCTTACCGTTAGCCGTCAGCGGCAACTCTGCCAGCCACACGAAGAGCTGCGGCACCATGTAGTGCGGCAGGTGTTGTTGCAGGTGTTGCCTCAGCTCGGCGGTTAGCACGCGGCCCGCCTCGGACGCCACAAGGTACGCCACGAGCCTCTTGTCTTCGCCGGCTTCGTTGACGATGACAACCGACTCCGCGATTGCCTCATGGCGGCTCAGCGCCGCCTCGATCTCGCCCAGCTCGATTCGATAACCGTTCAGCTTAACCTGATGGTCGAAGCGGCCCAGATAATCTATCTCACCGCCGGGCAGGTAACGCGCCACGTCGCCCGTCCGGTAGAGCCTCGCGCCGGGCCTATCGCCGAAAGGATCAGGGACGAAACGCTCGGCCGTCAGCGCCGGCCGGTGCAGGTAGCAGCGTGCGAGTCCGGCACCCCCGAGGAACAGTTCGCCCGACACGCCGACAGGCACGGGTCTGTAGTGCCGGTCGAGGATGTAGGCTTGCGTCTCAGAGATCGGGCGGCCGATGGGTGGCTTCCGGCTCGACCCGCGCTCGATGAGGGCAGCGGTCGAGTAGGTCGTGTCTTCGCTTGGGCCGTAGAGGTTCCAGACCCGCTGCGCCCCCGTCTCCTCGTAGATTTGTTGGACGAGTTTGCCGGGGAGCGCCTCGCCGGCCAGATTGACCGTGCGAACCGGGGCGGGCACGGCTTTCAGCCTCAGGAGCTCGTTCATAGCAGAGGGGACGGTGTTGATGAGGCGCACGGGTCGCGTGCTCGTCAGTTCCTGTAGGCTCAGAATGTTTTTGACGAGAATGACCGTGCCGCCCCGGCTAAGCGGGGCGAATATCTCGAAGACCGAGAGGTCGAAGCAGATCGAGGTCGAGGCCAGCACGCCCGCGAGCTCTTCTTCGGTGAACTGCTCGGCGGCCCAGTTCAAGAGCGTGACCGCATTGCGGTGTTCGATGGCGACGCCCTTGGGCCTGCCTGTGGAACCCGAAGTGTAAATGACGTAGGCGAGGTGCTCCGGCGAGACGCTGCCTTCCGGATTCAGTTCCGGCACGCGCGCAAGCGCCTCGTACTCGTCGTCCAGACAGACACATGTTTCCGCCGGCAAGTCGTCGGCGAATTGCCTCTCCGTGACCAACACTTTGACGGCGGCGTCCTCCAGCATGAAGGCGAGCCGCTGCCGCGGGTACGCGGCGTCAAGCGGCACGTACGCGCCACCGGCCTTGAGTACTGCCAGCAAGGCAACGACCATCTCCGTCGAACGCTCAAGCAGAATACCGACCCGCTCTTCCGGCCGCACGCCGAGGGCCAGCAGGCGGTGAGCCAGGCGGTTGGCGCGGCTGTTCAGCTCGCCGTAGCTAACCGGCCGGTCTTCGAAAACGACGGCGACGGCATCGGGCGTTCGCGCCGCCTGCGCCTCAAACGTCTGGTGCAGGCATTGGCCCCGCGGGTGTTGGGCGGCAGTTTGGTTCCACTCGACGAGCAACTGCTGCATCTCGGGCGGCGTCAACATCGGCAGCTCGGAGAGGCGCGACTCGGGGCGGCTGACGATCCCTTCAAGCAAGGTTCGCCAGTGGCCGTACAGACGTTGAATCGTCTCCGGCACGAAGAGGTCGCTGTTGTAAGTGACCATCCCGTCCAGACTCGTCGGGGTCTCCTTCAGCACTAGCGAGAGGTCGAACTTTGAGCTGCTGCTGTCAACCTCGGATTGCTTCAATTCTAACTCGCCCAGTTGTAACCCGTCCCACGGCAGGTTCTGTAAGGCGAACATCACCTGGAAGAGCGGCGAGTGGCTCAGGCTCCGCTCCGGCTCGATCTCCTCGACCAGCTTCTCGAACGGCACGTCCTGATGCGCGTAAGCTCCGAGGCAGCTCTCTCTGACCCTCTGCATGAGCTGGCGAAAGCTTGGGTCGCCGCCGCAGTCCACGCGTAGCACCAGCGTGCTCACGAAAAAGCCGATCAGCCTCTCAAGCTCCAGTTGGTTGCGCCCGGCGATGGGCGAGCCGATGGGAATGTCCGTCTCGTGCGTGTAGCGAGAGAGCAGCACGGCGAAGGCCGCCAGCATCGTCATGTAGAGCGTGCATTGCTCCTCGCGGCTGACCTCTTTGAGGGCGTTCGTCAAGTCCGCGTCGAGTTCAAAGGATAGGTGTTTGCCGGCGTAGGTCTGAGCCGTCGGGCGCTGGTGATCCAGTGGCAGTTGGAGTACTGGCGGGAGACCGGCTAGTTGCTGTCTCCAGTAGCTTAACTGCTGCTCCAGCGTCTCGCCTGCGAGTTGCTCGCGCTGCCAGAGGGCGAAGTCTGCATACTGGACGGGCAGCTCCTCCAACGGGGAAGGCCGACCCTGACTGAAGGCTTGATAGAGTTCGCACAGCTCGCGGTTGAAGACCATCAGCGACCAGCCGTCGCTGATGATGTGGTGCATCGTGATCAACAACGCGTGGTCGTCGTCGGCGAGCCGCAGTAAGCCTGTGCGGAACAGAGGCCCACGCGCCAAATCGAAAGGCCGCGCAACTTCCTCTGCGGCCAGCCTCCACATCTCGTCCTCGCGCGACTCCGCCTCCAACCCGGCAAGGTCGGTGACCCGGAGTACGAGGGGCGAGAAGTCGGCGATGATTTGGAGAGGTCGTCCGTCCTTGACTGTGAAGGTCGTGCGTAGCGATTCGTGGCGGCGGACTATCTCGCCAAGCGCGCCCTCCAGCGCGTGTACGTTAAGCGGCCCGGTGAGCCGAAATAGTCTGGAGATCTTATAAGCGATGTTGCCCGGTTCGAGCTGGTCGAGCAGCCAGAGCCGCTGCTGCGCGAATGATAACTGCAACGCCTCATCCGGCCCGCGCCGCCGGACGCGCCCGCACGCGGCCGTCTGGATGCCCTCTTCCTCCAGCAGTCGCGCCAGCAGTTCGCGTTGCGCCGGCGTGAGCTGCGCGCCCGCGGAGCCGCCTTTATTGTTCTTCATGGATCACCTTTTCGCCTGATGCCTCTCGTCGTTCCACGCGGCCCGCGCTCTTGAAAGGCCGCGGGTCCGGCACTTGAGTCAGTAATCGTCAGGAGTGCCGTCTGCGGGTGACTTTACGAATCATCCCGGGAACTATTTTTCAACTCGTTAATGAACTCCTGAAATGGGAAATTGTCTCCCGGACATTCCGTGCGGTCGTTGACATCGCGGTGACGCTGAACACGCTCGACGGGTATGTGATAACGCGCGCACAGTCGGCGGCAGAGTTCGAGCAGGGCGCGCATCTGGGCCTCGGTCGGGCGGTGCGAGTCGGGGTCGCTTTGAGAAGCCTCGTGTGAACTGAAGTCGCCGATGAGGCAGATACCAAGGTCAGAGTTGTGACCGACCGCGTGGGCACCGCGGCAACGCTCGGGCCGTCCGG
This sequence comes from Pyrinomonadaceae bacterium, assembly GCA_045807865.1. Taxonomy (GTDB): domain Bacteria; phylum Acidobacteriota; class Blastocatellia; order Pyrinomonadales; family Pyrinomonadaceae; genus QHXN01. The sequence continues at coordinate 7,117 of JBJMGP010000222.1, read as the reverse complement.
CGACGACCGTCCCGTCAGGGAAAATCAGATAGTGATAGCCGATGCGGTAGAAATGCCCCCAGTAAAATATGGAGAACCCCCTGCGACCGTGAGAGCTTTCCAAAGTCTTAAGATCGACCGGGGTGCTGAAGGGAGTAGTGGTTACCACGGAATGATGGATGATGATACCGCCCGGGTCGATCGTATTCTCGTAAGAGACGGCGGTGACACAGAGTAACAGGATCGTCGTGGAGCCCAGCAGCAGCAGGCATCTCAGGAACATGGCGGATGGGCTGCGCTTATCTCTTACTAAAAATCGCATGGGGCGTCGAGTGAGTCGGGCGCTGTGTCGAATCAAGGCTGCGCGCGAAGGAGGGGCCACGGCGAAGACCTTTTAACCCCCGCGCCAAAAAGAGCATCGGGCGAGAGGCGTTCGCCCCCTTAAAGGGAGTGTGCCCGGGGGCGCAAGCGACCTGCCTGCGCCAAAGGCGAGAAGGCCCTTCGGCCTACATCTCGTGCATTGAGAATGGAATCACTGACTTCTCCGGCGTAAAGCTTCCACCACGGATCGTGGGGTCACCGTGGCGTTGGATTGTTATCTAAAGACCTGCGGCAAGTCAATGAGCACGGCCCGCCCAAGGCCCCCACGCTAAGGCTCCACGGCCGACCTCAGTGTAAGCTCCGCAGCCCGCTGCCGGTATTGGTCGGCCGACTGTGCGTCGCCGGTCTGCCAATACAACTCGGACAACCTTGAGTACGTCCATCGCAGGTCGAAATCGGGACTCAAATACGTAAACAGCCCGTGCGGCATGATGTCGTCGCGGACTGTGTAATTCGAGAGGTAGATGCGCCGGACTCGGGTCGAGTGGGCGGAGGTTTGGCCCGACCTGGCGTTGAGGGCCAGCCGGTAGTAGCGGATGGCGTCATTCGGACGACCCTGCCGGTCGTAGTATGCGCCGAGCCTGAAATGGGGGAGGGCCTCCAGGCGGTTTATAAATGAACTCTTTTGATAGCATCGTTCCATCTGCTGCTCGTCACCCTGCAACTCGTACGCGTACCCGAGATTGAACCATGAGCGGTACAGGTTCGGTAGCTGCGTGGCTGCGGCTTCAAGCAGGGGCCGGGCTTTATCTGGCTGCTCCGGGAGGTAGAGCTTGCCGAGCTTGGCCTTGAGCATCGGATTATCCGCACCCCCTAATTGCTCTTCGAGGCGGGCGATTGAATCCGCGACAATCTGCCGCGACGCTTCCGGCGCGCGCTGTCGAAGCTCCGCGTAGAAGCGTGAATCGAGCAAGCCCGGCGACATTTGCAGCGCCAGCGCGTACTCCCCTGCCGCGCCCTGCAAGTCATCGGTGTACTCGTGTAACAACCCGTTGCTGACGTGGTAGAGCGGGACGCTGTAGTCTATCGAGAGCGCCTTGTGCAGGCATTCGGCGGCCCGCTGCTTATCCTGCAAGAGCCAGTAGAGCCATCCCAAATTGTGGTAGACGAAATCGTCGCTCGGGTTGAGTTCGAGCACCTGCTGATATTGCCGAATCGCCTCTTCAACATGCCGCCTCTGCTCCGCGCCGAGTTCCGGGTTCCGCCAACGGTCGAACTCGAACTCGGATTGAAGCGCGCGCTCATGCAGTAGCGCCTGATTGGCGAGATAGTGTGCGTTCTGAGGAGAGATGCTGACGGCCTTGTCGATCTCGCTCTCGGCCTGGCTGAATTCGGAGCGGCCCAGGTGTCTGATGAAGGAGGAGAGCGAGTTCTCAGCCTCGCGGACTCTGCGGTATCTGACGTGAATGCCGACGAACGCGAGAAGCGCGATGAGCATCAGCCCCAGAGGTAGGAGTTCGCGGACGGATTTGCGGGCCATAAAAAGTAGACCTACCCTTCCGAGTCCTCCAACTGCGCGTTGTGCGCGAACATGAACCACAGAAGGGTATGGGCTCCCCGATTGATAAAGATGGACGACTCACTCAGGTCGCGGACGATGACGGCGGCGTAAGCGACCATGAAGAGGATCACGACCGCTTTCCGGTATGTGTCGTCTCCCAGAAGTTTGATCTTCTTGTGGGAGACTCTGAAGAAATTGATGGTCAGAAGAGAGTACACGAGAAACCCCACGACGCCTTTCTCGATCAACAACTGGAGGAAGTAGTTGAACGGGCGCATGGCGACGCCGCTCTCCTCATCCTGCCTTTTGTACTCCACATACTGCATCGAAAAGTTGTAAGCGCCGATGCCGAGCAGCGGGTGGTCTTTGATTATCTCAAGCGAATTCTTCCAGATGCTTTTCCTCCCCTCGAAGCTACGCACCTGCGAGGTGGTCTTGAGCATCGAGACAGTCGTCAGCGCAGGCTTTGCGACAGGTATCAGCGTCACCATCGTTAGCAGAGCCACGACCGCATTGAATTGAAGAATCTGCCTGAGAGAGAACAGTCCGTAAAGGCGAAACAAGGCCGACCCGAGCAGGACGAACGCTGCCACCGCGACGTAAACCCCCCGGATGAAAGTCATCAGCGTGACCGCCAGCAGCGCCGTCGCGGCCAGGCAAAAGAGCGCCCGGCCGAAACGCGAGCCTCTGAATCGGATGAAGAGCATTAAGGGGAAAGGCAGTATGAGGAGGAGCGTCGTCACCCATTCGCCGATGGCCAGACCGATAGGATTGAGGACGTAGATGCTGTACCTGAAATTGGTGATGTCGTTGAAGCCGGCGGCGCGGAGGCGGGCGTTTAGCTGGTAGAAGGCGACGAAGCCTACCGCCGCCAAGAACACCGCCCACAAGGCCATAAAGAAAAACAGCGTGAGGCGTTGGTACTCATACCGTAGGTTGTACCTTATCAGGCAATAAAAAAGCAGGAGGAAGAAGACCTCCGCCAGATAGTAGAAACTGTTCGCGCGATACGTGGAGGTGAAGTAGCCGACGATTTCGACGAGCGCCACGAGGTACGCGGAAACGTCCAGCGCGTTCAGCCGCATAAACCCCGGCCGGAAGTCGTCTAAAAAAAGATTCTTCAGAACGTAAATCAGCGCCGCCGCGATTAAGACAAGATTGATGTTAAAGAACTCCTGGAGCTTCAGGGAGAGGATGAACGCGACGAGCGGGATGAATAAGAGGTTCAGAACACTCTTAATGCGCTGTTTGGATATATGAGCGGAGACGTTCAATAGTGACCACCTTGCGTAAGACTGACACGCCCCGGGCACTCCAATCCACTTGTCTGCGCGCGGGCGTGAGACACTATAAATGGATCAAGCCGAGCTTGATGATGGCAGTATCCGTATGAACAAATTGCACACCCAGAGAGAGGTTTTAACCGGTACCTCTGGATACGATGGTTCGGCCTTAAGACGATTCAGGCGGCCACTTTTAGATCGAATGGACTGTAACTATGGGGCGATAACGTCACGCCCGAATAAAGACCGTAAGGCTTTTGCGGAAGCTTAGCACACGCCCAACTATGAAGCCATCCCATTCCGAGCTGCGTACAAAAAAGAGGCCCCACGCTTCTGAGCGCGACATACCGCGCGTCCGCTCCCTGCGGGCAGTGTTGCAGGAATTGCTTCACCGACTATAATCCGCCCGTCAGCTCATCCAATCTTCTCTCGGAATCATACTCTTGAAGCGAAATAAGTCTTCGTTCAAATGGCGCCACTTCGAGCCGACCGTAATACTGTTGTGCGTCAGATGGTACTCAAGCGCATCCGACCTCATTTGAAGATGAGCGGCGCGTCCTTCCGTATAGACGAGACCTACATCAAGGTCGGGAAGACGTGTAAGTATCTGTACCGCGCGGTAGATAAAGAGGGGCAGACCATACATCTGAGGCGTTCAGTCAACAGATTTCTTGCTCTCACACCGGATTCTCGGCGGCGTACTTCAGCAGCGGCGATCCCTTCTGTCGTAAGCTCTCCAGGTACTCGACCTCATTGTAGGGCTGGCGCGTCTGCCAGCACCGGTAGATGATCCTGATCCACTTGTAGGCCAGCGCCCGCACCGCCACCTGGTGTGACTTCCCCCTGGCACGTTGCTGCATGTAGAACGCCCTCGCCCAGAAGGAATGACGAACCGACTCGCCCGCGTACTCGACGAAGCTCTGCCGCAGGAACTTCGGGCAGCAGAACCGCCAGTGCACCCACTTACTCTGTCCGCTCCGCTCGACCACCGGCGCCACCCCCGCCAGACAGGCGACCCGCTCGGCCGAGGCGAAGCGGGTACGGTCAGTGCCGAAGGCGGCTAACAAGCGAGAGCTGTAGACTGTGCCCGAGCCGGGCAGGCTCGCGAAGACTTCATAGTCCTGGTGCGCCTGGCACAGCCGCTCGATCTGGCGGTCGAACTCGGCGACCGCCTCGACCGTGGCCTTCATCTGCGCGGCGAGCGCCTTGACCATCACCACCGAGGCGGCGATCACTGCCCGGCCGGTCACGAGCGGGGTGCTCGACCTGATGCGCTCGATCCTGAGGTCAACGACCTGCGGGCGCGTCGAGTGGTGCTCGCGGAAGAACCGCCGGAGGGTCGTGTCGTGCACCCGCTTGAGCGACCGAGCGAGGGCCACCGCAGCAGGAAGTCGGCCACCAACTTCGTGCAGAGGTCGGGGAACCAGTCGAGGACTTGCGGGAAGTAGCCCTTCAGGAGTGAGGTCAGCCGGTTGCTGATGCGGCTGCGGTCATCGATGAGCCGGTGGCGGTGCTCGACTAGGTACTGAAGCGTGCGCGTCTTCTCGTCGTCCGGCAGCCACGCCTTGAGCTTGTCGCGGTGCAGGGCGAGCAGGTCGGCCAGGTAGGCGGCGTCGCCGGGATCGTCCTTGGCCCGGCTGGTAGTGAACGCCTCGCGGAACTTGGCCAGCGTCTTCGGATTGATCGGGTAGAGAGTGAGAAAGTCGTACTTGAGCAGTGCGTAGACGAGCGGGCCGCGCGCCTGCTCCAGGCAGACGGCGATCTTTTGGCCCGAGTAACGCCGGCGCAAAGAGTCAGCCCACTGGTCGAGCTCTTCCGGCGTGTGCTTGATGACGGCAGCCTCGCGCCGCCCCGAAGCACAGTCGAGGAGGCAGACATCGTGTTTAGCATCGGACCAGTCGATGCCGACCAGTGCAGCGTATTCGGGCATGATCCCTCCTTGGGAGAAGAATTCCGGTGACAGGGACATACTGGCCGAGGCTCGGCGAAGTCATTATAGTTGGGGCGTGCCGCAAGGCCGCCGTCATCTGAGTGTTCGTTGTGGAGCCACAGCACGCGGGCGGGTGTGCGAAGTAATCGTCTTCAGCGTCAGGACGCTCCGAGTTCATGATTCGTCACGCCCGCCCGGCACGTCCCACCTTCCGCCTAACGCCCGGCAACGGTAGCAAAGCTAAGTCGTCGGGAGTAAGCGGCGGTGGCGTCACGAACACCTATAATCGAGTTCATGCTCAGTGCTAAACGCGACGTTTCCGCGGCGAAACGCTTCTTCAAGAAGATGATGAGGGCCGAGCATCGCCGCCTGCCATTCTCGATCAGCGTCGATAAGAATGCGGCTTACCCCGAGGCATTCAGCACTTCACAAGTCGAGCGGATCGTGCCGAAGGACTGCAAACTCAGGCGCGTGAAATACCTGAACAATGTGATCGAGCAAGATCACAGATTCATCAAGAAGAAGGTGCGAGCGTCACAATGCTTCAAGCACTTTCACACCGCGGAGCGAACGCTGGAGGGTATTGAAGCCGTGAACATGATGAGGAAGGGGCAGGTCAAAAGATTAGCCGGAAGTGATGCGATGGGCCAGGCGAAGTTCGTCGAGAGTCTGTTTGGGATCGCTGCTTAGCAAAAGGTGTTCTAAGCACTTCTGCGCTTGAAAATAATCTTTGCAACGCATCCGTCGGACGTACCGGCCGCCGTGAGCAATCCCGCGGCGTCAACTCCCTCTACTAACTCGCCCCTCTCGGCACCCGGGCTGACGGGCATCCCGCTGGCGCTGCTGGGTGTCATCGCGGAGCTGCCATCGCGCTACGGCCCCGAAAGGCTGGCGGCGTCGGTGGGTGAAGACCGCGTGGGGCTGGCCGGGTGGGTCGTTGACCGCGTGCTCGGGAGCGCGGCGGAGGTGGACGAAGACGCCGCCAGAGACGCAATCGCTTCCCTGTGCGGGCTCGGGCTGGTCAGGCTCACGCCGGAGAGGAGGCTTGAGCCGAGCCCGGAGGGGCGGGAGGCGTGGCTCACGCGGCGGCCGGGGTAAGAGAGGCCGGCCAGCATCGACGCCCACCCAACCTCTCCACACCTTCGAACGACGTGTCCCCCGCCCTCCCCTCCGAGCGGCTCATTGTCGGCGGAGCCCTCCCTCCCCGGGAGGGTGTGACGAGGGCGTGCGACTCACCGCCGCTTCAGACGCTCCGTCACCTGACCGCTATGCTTGTCACGCTTCACGGCGATGCGCTGGACGTAGACGCGAGTCGTCGCGGCGTTCCGATGTCCGAGCGCGTCCTGCGTGTCGGTGATCGAGCCGGTCTCCTCCGCCACGATGCGCGCAAAGCTGTGCCTGGTTTGATGAAGGTGCACGTCGCCCACACCAGCCTCTCTGGCGTAGTGCTTGAGGTTCTTGACGAACGAGTGCGAGGAGAGCGCCGCTCCGGAACGTCCCGCCCGGTCGTGCCGGGTCCACAGCGGGGAGTCGGTCTTGAAGGCCGAGAGCCTCCCCGAGGAGGAGAGATAGTCTAAGAGCGCCTCCCTCAGCAGCGGGTCGCGCACCTCCCTGCCGACGTAGTCTCCGCCCTTGACCTTGCCCGTCAGCGTGATGGCGTCCCCCTCGACTTTGACCTGCCCACCCCTGAGCGAGATGACCTCCTCGCGCCGCATGCCGGTCGTCAGGTAGAAGAGCAGCAGCGCGTAGTCACGCTTGCCAACTACCTCGCCGGCCGCGGCCTTGGCGCGCACCGCCTCGACAATGGCCTGTAGTTGCTCGTCCGTCCACGCCTTGACGCTCTCGGTCTGGTAAGCCTTCGGCGCCTTCGGAAGTGCGAGCCGCGCCGGGTTGCTCCCGATCTGCCCTCGTAGCGCCGGCTCCTTCATCGCCCACTCGAAGAAGGAGGAGAGGAAGCAGACCCGCGCGTAGACGGTGTTGGCCTTGAGTCCCAACCCCTCCGGCTTCGCTCGCGCCAGCCAGTCGCGCCACGCCTCTACGTCG
>JBJMGP010000221.1:0-26360 GCA_045807865.1 Pyrinomonadaceae bacterium | reverse complement strand
TTTTTGCCTTGGCCTTTGCCTTTTGCCTTCCGTCAGGGCTTCTTGAATCTGGAGTCGTCGATAGGGATGTTGTGCTTGAGGTCGTCGAGGGTGATGACGACCACTCTTCTCTCCTCCCCGGCGAGCGGGTAGAAGGTGCGGCGGGTGAATGGAATGCGCACGCCGTCCACCTCGCGGAAGTCTTCGAGGAGGGCTTCGGCGATGGGCTGCTCCTGCGGCGGGTCGGCGAGGAGGTCGCGGCGGACGAGCAGGTGGGTCTGTGCGTCGAAGTAGAGGCGCGCCGTCCGCCCCTCCGCGGGGACGGCCTCGATGACGTAAGCCTCGCGGTCGCCGACCTTCGCCGTCCCCATCAACGTCATCTTCGGGTAGCTCTCCCTGAGATGGAGCGCGTGATAGAAGTCGGCCTGCCGCCTCAGCTCGGCGAGCGGCACGCCGCTCAGCTCGCGCAGCCCCGGGTTGCCGAACTCCTCTTCCCAGCCGACCTTGCCGTCGAACCCCTGCATCATCGTGTGCTCCGGGTCGGCGACGACGATGGCGAGCTTGTCCGGGGCCTTCGCGTAGATCGTGACCGGCGCGCTGAAGTTGCGCCCCGGGACCGTATACGTCCCCTTCAACACGCGACTCGTCAGCCTCTCGATGGCGGCGCGACCGCCGACCGCCGCGACGTAGCGTTCGAGAATCTGCTCGACCGTCGGCAGGCCCGCGGGCACGGCAGGCGCGGGGGCGGCAGGCGCGGGCGCTATCGTCAGGATGTCCGCCGCGGCGGCGTCGCGGCGGGAGGGCGGGATGACGGGCAGCTCGACGAAGGAGGCGCGCCCCTTGTTGCGCTCGAAGGTGAGGACGGGCGTGCCCTCCGAGGGCGTGCGCGCGAAGACGCTTTTGTCGTGCCCGGCGACGGCGATCCGTATGCGGTGGCCCTTGCGCAGGAGGACGGAGGTCGGCAGCAGCGCGAACCTTATCTCGGCCGCGCGGCCGGGGACGAGCGGCGCCGCGTCCTTTTTCCTGAAGGGGTGGAAGGGCGCGGGCCAGCGGTAGGGCGCGTCCTTAGACAGTTCGCGGTTCGAGGCGCGCAGTTGCCCCTCGGTGATGTATGTGACGCGGCCGCGCTCATCCACCTCTTCGAGGTAGACGAAGAGGGCGGCGTCGGCGGTCGTCGCGGAGACCTGGAGGTTGACGACCGGGTGGCCCGTCACCTCCGTGTCCTCCGCGAGCGGCGGGCTCGTATAGGTCAGGAGCCGCGTCTCCTCTTCGGCGCGGTCGGGGTACTCGACCTTGCCGCCGAGCTGCGTGCGCCAGCGGTTGTGCTCGCCCGTCGTCGCCTCGAAGTTGACGGTGTAGGAGTCCGAGCCCTCCGCGCCCTTCGGCGCGTCGCGCGAGAGCGCGTGCCCCTCCGCGAAGTACCAGCGGACGTTCGCCGCCCCGGCCGGCGGCCACGTCTTCGTCGTCTTCCAGCGCTCCTCGCCCAGCGTGTAGTAGGTGAGACTCCTTTCCGACGTGAGGCCGGTGTCGAGCCCCTTCAGGTGCTGGTCGAAGAAGCGCAGCCACTCCATGCGCTGCGCCGCCTGCGGCGAAGAGGGCGAGAGGTACGGACTCGCGTTCTGCCCGCCGCCGTGATTCCAGGGGCCGATGACCGCGCGCTGCGGGTTGGGCAGCGTCAGGAAACTCTTGATGACGGCGTCGGCCGTGCCCGCGTCGAACCAGCCGCCCCAGGAGTTGATGGCGACGCCCGAGCGCCCGATCTCTGCGGCGAAGGCATAGACGCTGAAGTCCTCCGTCGAGAGCGCGGCGAACGGGCGCTCGTCTCGGTAGCTGACCAGGCGCGCGGCCTTGTAGAGGTCTATGTTCGCCGCGTGCTCTTTCAGGGCCTGCCGCAGGACGCTCCCGTCCGCGTCGGACTCCACGGGCTTGACGCCGGGGCTGAGGTCGAGCTGGCGGTTGCCTTCGTCCCAGGTCTTGACCAGCCACTCGTTGAAGACGCCCCCGGGGAAGACGTTGTCGGCGTACACGTCGAACTCGTAGTGGCGCGGGATGACGGCCTTGACCGCGGGGTGGTTGGGCACGGCGAGGAGTTGCGCGCTCGTCCCCGAGTAGGAGTTGCCGAGCGCGCCGACGCGCCCGTTCGACCAGGGCTGGCGGACGATCCACTCGACCAGCTCGCCGCCGTCCCTGATCTCCTCGCGCGACCAGGGCGCTCTCCACACGCCCGTCGAGGCGCCCGTCCCGCGCACGTCCGCCGTCACGTAGGCGTAGCCGTGCGAGGTGAAGAACCTCTGTGTCGCGCCGGCCTCGCGCTGCCCCTCTCGCGCACGCCAGTAACGCGTCTGCTCAAGCACGGCCGGGACGCGCACACCCGCGGGCAGACCCTTCGGCAGCGCCACGTCAACGGCCAGGCGCACGCCGTCACGCGTCAACACGTAGGCGGAGCTGACGACCGCTTCCGTGTACTGCGGCGGCATGTAGTTCCTGTAAGTCGGCGTCGCAGTCATGCCGCCTTGCGCGCGGAGTGGCGCGGCGCAGGCGCAGGCGAAGACGAAGGAGAGGACGAGCGAAGTCGGAAGGCGCGGCATGATTCCTCCTCGGCTGCCGGCAGGCGGAGAGCGGCCCGTCGCTCTCATCTGCGTGGGCCGGCGCTTAATCTACAACGCCGGGCATGGAAAGCGGATGACTTTGTGCGACAGCCGATTGACCGCTCACGACAAAGACGGGGGCGGGCGGCTTGTGGGGTCTCGGGGACGTGGGCTAAATTTTGTCTAAGGTGTGAGGGCTTTCTGTATGGCCGGTTCCGGCACCATCTCGGTCAAAGCCGTCGGCAAGATTCTGGACGCGGCCCGCGAGCGCGGCGTCGCGCCCAGAGAGTTGTGCCGCGCCGCCGCGCTCGACCCGGCCGCGGCGGAAGACCCGGACGGCCGCATCCCTTACGCGCAGGTCGTCGCGCTCTACGAGGAGGCGGCCCGCCTCACCGGCGATGATGCCTTCGGCCTGCACATGAGCGAGCGCACTTCCCTGCGCGTCTTCGACCTGCTCGGCTACGTCCTCATGAACAGCCCGACGCTCGGCGAGGGGCTCGAACGCGCCGCCCGCTACCAATCGATCTGGAACGACGGCGCGGTCTGCGAGATGGACGCCTCCGAAGGGCGGGCGCGCGTGACCTACCGCTACCTCAGCCTCGACGGCGCGACCTGCCGGCAGGACTGCGAGATGACGCTCGGCCTCGTCGTCACGTTCGGGCGCGCCGCCACCGGGGTTGACTGGTCGCCGCTCGAAGTCAGCTTCCGGCATGCCGCGCCCCCCGAGACCGACGAGCACCGCAGAATCTTCCGCTGCCCCGTCCGCTTCTCGCGCCCGGCGAACGAGGTGGTCTTCGACGCCTCGCTCCTCAAGCTCCCGCTGCTGGGGGCCGACCCGGCGCTTTCGGCCGTGCTCGAACGACAGGCCCGGGAACTGCTCTCACGCCTCCCGCGTCGTACGGGCTGCGCCGAGGGCGTGCGCCGGGAGATAGTCGGGGCGCTGGGGCGCGGCGGCGACGCGGGGCTTGAGGCGGTGGCGAGACGTTTGGGGTTGAGCGCGCGGACGCTCCAGAGGAAGCTGCGCGAGGAGGGGACTTCACACCAGAGCCTCCTCGACGAGATACGGCGCGAGCTTTCGGAGCGTTACCTGCGCGAGCGTGAGATGTCCGTCGGCGAGGTCGCGTACCTGCTCGGCTTCTCCGAGTCGAGCGCCTTCCACCGCGCCTTCCGGCGCTGGACGGGGCTGACGCCCACGGAATTCCGCCGCGGCGCCTGAGTCTGCCTCACTCCCTATCAATTTCAAACTTCGGCCTCGGAGCGTACGGGCTCGCGCAGCACCGCGGCGGCGGCCGCGGCGGCGACGCGGGCCGCGTCGGGGTGCGCGTCCGTCAGGTTCGACACTTGAAGCAAGGACTCGCCCGTGCGCGAGAGCATGCGGAAGAGGTCGCCCTCTTCGGCGCGCGTGCGGCGGACGAGCGTGGGCCAGTCCATCCCCGCGGCCCAGCGCGTGGCCGTGGCGGCGGCCGAGAAGTTGATCTCGGGCGCGGGCTCTAAGTCCTGCTGCCACTCGACGCTCGCCACTTCGTAGGCGATGCGGTCGAACCTGGCGAGCGCCGTAATCAGCGCGTCGTCCAGTTCAAGCTCGCCGTAGTCGCGCTCGGCGTCGGCCGCGAGCGCGGCCATCAGGCCGGCGGCGCGCGGCGCGTCGAGCGAGGCAAACAACCCGCGGCCGATGGCCTCGCCGACGAGGAGCGGGCGGTCGAGACGCAGGTCTGCGAGCCAGCGGCCGCGCTCGGTGACGCGCTCGGCGAAGAAGTCGAGGTAGCCGAAGTGGTGGAGCGCGCGGGCTCGCCGCTCGAACGGATACCACGCCTCGTCGTGCACGGCTTCGAGCCTGCGCCCGAGACGCTCGATACTTTCGGCCTCCTGCGTGACCGACCAGAGCGCCTCCTCGCAGCGCGTGCGGTCGCCGTCGCCGCCCGCGAGCGACTCGATGAGTTCGTTGATGAGCGCGACGGCCTCCTCGGTCGAAGAGCGCGCCTCGCGCAGGCGCGGCTCGCGCAGAGGAACGGCGCGGTTCGTCTGCACCAGCTCGAAGGCTGTATCGCGCGCCGCCTCATTCAGGGCGTGTGTCTCCTCCCACACGCGCCCGACGCGCTCTAACGCGAGGGTGACCCGCTTGCCGTTGTCGCGCACGCCGGCGAGGCCGTCGCCGCGCCGCTCCGTGACGAAGACGAGGCGGCGGGTGCCGCGGCCGACCGAGACGACCCGCCCGGGCACGACCTCCTTGTCGAGCCAGCGCAGGTACGCGTCCGTCCGCGTCTGCGGCGCGTCTTCGAGCAGGCGCGAGCGCGCGCTCGCCAGACGTTCCAATCCGCGCGCGACCTCGGGCGGGAGGTCGCAGCCCGCCTCGGAGAGTTTGGTCTGCAAGCGCCGTTCGGCCTCGGCGCGGGCCTGCTCGATGCGCGCCGCCTCCTCGGCCGCGTCGCGCCGGGCGTAGGAGCGCTCGGCTATCTCGCGCACCTGCGCGAAGGTGCCGTAGGCGTCGAGCAAGTTGAGGAGCGTCGTGTAGGTCGCGCGGAACTGGCTCTCAAGCGGGTCGGGGTCCGCGTGTAAAAGTGAAGCGAGCTTCTGCGGGTTCTGGTGGAGGCCGGGCGCGGCGACGATGAAGCCGACGCGGTCGCGCCCGCGGCGTCCGGCGCGGCCGGTCATCTGCTGGAGCTGCGAGGCGCTCAACGTCTGCCACCCTTGCCCGCGCCTCACGTCGATGTTCTCAAGCACGACGGTGCGCGCGGGGAAGTCCACGCCGGCGGCGACGGTCATGGTGGCGAAGATGGCGTCGAGTAGTCCCGCGCTCATCAGCTTCTCGATGGCGAGCTTCCAGGCGGGCAGATGTCCCGCGTGGTGCGAGGCCACCCCGCCGCGCAAGACCATGTCCCAGTGCCGGTGCTTGCGCACCTCCGGGTACTGCTCGGCCAGCTCTTCCAGCACACGCCGCCGCGCCTCTCTTCTTTCCGGCCCGACGCCCCGGCGCGGCGCGTAGGCCGCCTCGGCCGCGGCCTCGTCGCAGCGGCGGCGCGTGGGCAGGAAGACGATGGCGGGCAGAAGGTCGTAAGAGCCGAGCGCGGCGAGCAGGATGGAGGGCGGCATCTGGGGCATGCCCGCGCGTCTTTGCGGCCCGCGTTGGAAGCGCCCGTGCGACCCTTGCCGCTCGCTCTTCGAGGTCTGCATGAAGCGCGCGATCTCGTTGTTGAAGTGGCCGCGCTCGTCGAAGAGCGGCGTCAGGCCCCCGTCCGGAAAGAGGAAGGCCGCGCGTAGGGGGACGGGGCGCGCGCCCGGTCGCGGGATGACGCGGCAGGGGTGGCCGCGCACTTCGGCAATCCAGTCGGCGAACTCCTCGGCGCGGCCGACCGTGGCCGAGAGCAGGAGCATCCGCACGCGCGGCGGCGTCAGGATGATGGCCTCCTCCCAGACGTGCCCGCGCTCCTCGTCGGCGAGATAGTGCGCCTCGTCCAGGACGACGAGGTCGGCCTGCAACTGCTCGCCGCGCCTGAGCGCGTCGAAGAGCTGGTTGCGATAGACCTCGGTCGTGCCGACGATGAGCGGCGCGTCGGAACGCTCCTTGCGGTCGCCGGTTAAGATGCCGACCTTCTCCTCGCCGAACTCGGCCGTGAACTCGTGGAACTTCGAGTTGGTCAGGGCCTTCAAGGGGCTCGTGTACCAAGCGCGCTTCCCCTCGGCTAGGAGCCTGCGAATCTCCTCGCGCGCGATCCAAGTCTTGCCGCTGCCGGTCGGCGCCGTCACCAGCACGTCTTCGCGTTCGAGCGCGCCGAGGGCTTCGAGTTGAAAGGGGTCTGGTTTGAACGGCGCGGGGGCGGGCGTGCCGATGCCTTCGAGGAGTTGGCGCAGGGGGCGCGTGCGCGCCTGTCGCGTGGCGACACGCGAGGCCGAGTCGGCCGCCGCGGCCGCCGCCGTGCGCGAATGATTCTCCTGCCCGTCGCGGCCCCGCCCGCGGTTGTCGGAAGGTTGATCGGAATGCGTTTGACGAAAGTCGTGCGGCTCGTCGTCGCGCCTGCCCTTTTGAACGGCGTGGGGAGCGCGGCGGCGTCCCCTGTCTCCTCTGCGCGAGCGCGTCATAAACAGGGATTTTACCTCAGGAGCTTTGTGGAAAGCCCCCGCGTAATGCTAACTTTTATGTAACTTTCGCAACGCCCGGGGCACACAAAGCGTCTAATCGTTCGTGTTTTGCGCGCCCCGGCCGCGCGGAGTCTATAAAGAGGCATGAGCGAGCTGTTCGACAGATTTGAAATTAACCGCGTTCCGCGCTGGCCGCTGATGTCGCGGCTCGTGGCGCTCTCGCTCGTCCTGCACGGGGTCTTCCTGGTCGCGGTCGTCTACGTCCCGACGCTGCGGAGCCTCCTCTACGTCGCCTCCGCCGTCTCCGGCATCAAGTTCGTCAGCGAGGACTACGACCCGACGCTCGTCGGCCAGCGCGCGACCATCGTCAAGCTGGAGCCGCACGAGCGGCTCTACTATCCGCCCGACTACTTCGGCGCGCCCGAGGTGGCCGAGACGACGCAGCTCGACGTGGCGGTCGTGCAGCAGTACGCACCGCCTCCGCCGCCCGCGCCCGTCTACCGGCCGCGCCGCACGCGCACGCCGCGCGTCGTCTCGACACCCGAGCCGACGCCGACGCCCGAGGTCGCGCAGGCCACGCCGACGCCGACGCCGTCGGCCGAGGATGAGAAGCGCGCCGAGGCCGAGATGGAGCGCGTCGCCAAGGAGAATGGCATCGCGCGCCCGCCCGGCAACATCAACACCAAGCCCTTCGAAGACATCGCCGTCAGGGGCAAAGAGCTCTTCGACCAGGGCAAGCTCAACCTCAGCGGCGCCATCGACGTGACGGCCACGGGCGAGTTGAACGACGACGGCACGCTGAAGCCCGAGACCGTCAAGATCGACTGGGCGACGCCGCCGAGCGACCAGAACACGGCCGACCTCGCGCAGCAGCTCATCACCGCCATGAGCCAGAGCAAGGTGCTCGTCGTCCTCAAGGGGCCGGAGGGCAAGGGCGCGAAGGACGTGCGCATCTCGCTCAAGCTCGACCAGCAGACCGTCAGGATCGCGGTCACGAGCGACCTTGCGACCGAAGACGAAGCGATGAAGACGGCGCTCGGCTGCTCGACGCTCGTGGCCATCGGCCGCAGCGCCAAGAAGGGGACGAACGAGGGCATCCTCTACGAGAACCTCAAGTTCGATAATCAAGGCAAGCAGTTCGCCATGACCTTCGAGATGCCGAAGGAGGCAGCCGGGAAGATGATTACAGAGATGCTGGCGAAGAAGGCCAGCAAGCCGCAGCCCAGCGCCGCGGCCACGCCACAGGCCAGAAGCTGAGAGGGTTTGGGTACGGGTTTGAGAATCAAAGAACGAACCATGAGGGAATTCTTCAGCACGATCTTCCACGCCGGGGACGGGCCGCAGGGGCGGGGCGAGGCGGCGCACCTGTTCGCGCGCTTCGCCGTGCTCGGCGCCTTCGTGCTCGGCGTCGTGCCGGGCGGCTGGGCGGCGCTCGCACAGGCGCGGAAGACGGGCGGCGGGGTCGCCGCGACCGACGCGGGCGTCAAGAAGACCTCGAAGTCCGAGGCGCCGAAGACGGAAGGGCCGAAGTCCGAAGGCACGAAGGTCAGCGTCAAACCCATCAAGGCCTTCCTCGCGCGCTCGAAGAGGCTGCACGAGGAGGGCAAGCTCGACCTCTCGAAGCAGTATTCGATTCTGGTCGCCGGCGACCGTCAGGAGGACGGGACGCTCACGAACGTCCAGATCACGGGCGAGTCGGCCGCCGACCCGGCCCTGCGCGCCGTCGCGCAGGACTTCGTCAACTCCGTCAACGACAGCCACGCGCTCGCGGTGCTCACCGACGTGAGCCGGGTCTCGATGAACTTCACGCTCGACGGCGAGCGCTTCAAGGCGCTGACGACCTCGGACGCGCCTTCCGCAGCGCGCGCCGAGGAGATGGCGCGCAACTACCGCATGCTCCTCAACGTCGGCCGCCTCGCCAAGCGCGGCACCGACGAGGGGGCGCTCATGAGCGGCATGAAGGTCTCCGCGAGCGGCAAGCAGCTCCTCATGAACCTCGACATGCCCCGCGAGCAGTTGGGCAACATCCTGCTGCGCCAGATCACGCCGAACTAACGCGTTGCGCGCGGCGGGGAGGCCCGTCGGTTAAAGGTTAAAGGGGAAGGGGAAGGGTTTGAAAGCCTTTATCCTTTACCCCTTCCCCCTTCACCGACGCTCCGTTCTTCCCCTCCTTGCGCCCCTCCGGTCGCTCACATACAATCGAACATCGGCATCATGTCGCGGACGGCGGCGGGATTCTACAGGGTGACACTGCCCTGCCCCGCGGCGGCGCGGCTCGGAGAGGGGGCCTTCAAGCCCCGGCGGGATCAAAATCATGATTGATAAATTTCTGACGAAGGTCTTCGGCAGCAGCAACCAGCGCTACATCAAGACGCTGCTGCCCCTCATCCAGCAGATCAACGACCTCGAACCGTCGGTCAAAAAACTGTCCGACGAGCAGATGCGCGAGCGCATCGCGGCCCTGCGCGAGCAGGTCATCGCAGAGGTCGGCGACACCGCCGCCAAGGGCGAAGAGGCGCGCAAGGAGCGCAAGCGCCGCACGCAGGAGGCGCTCGACCGCATCCTCCCCGAGGTCTTCGCCTTGACGCGCGAGGCTTCGGTGCGCGCGACGGGCATGCGCCACTTCGACGTGCAGCTCATCGGCGGCATCGCCCTGCACCAGGGCCGCATCGCCGAGATGCGGACGGGCGAAGGCAAGACGCTCGTCGCGACCCTGCCCGCGACCTTGAACGCGCTGACGGGCCGCGGCGTCCACGTCGTCACCGTCAACGACTACCTCGCCACGCGCGACGCCGAGTGGATGGGGCGCATCTACAAGTTCCTCGGCCTCACGGTCGGCGCCATCGTCAACGACCTCGACGACTGGGAGCGCAAGGACGCCTACGCCTCCGACATCACCTACGGCACCAACAACGAGTTCGGCTTCGACTACCTGCGCGACAACATGAAGTTCGACCTGGCGACCTGCGTCCAGCGCCAGCACCACTTCGCCGTCGTGGACGAGGTGGACTCGATCCTCATCGACGAGGCGCGCACGCCGCTCATCATCTCGGGCGCGTCGGACGAGGCGACGGACAAATACTACCAGGCCAACGCCATCTTCCCGCACCTCAAGAAGGCGGAGTTGAACGAAGAAGGCAAGGCCGGCCCCGGCGACTACGTCCTCGACGAGAAGCAGCACTCGGCGGTGCTGACGGAGGAGGGCGTGGACAAGGCCGAGCGGCTCCTGGGCGTCGGCAACCTCTACGACCCTTCGAACATGGAGATGCTCCACTGCGTGGAGAACGCCTTGAAGGCGCACACGCTCTACCGGCTCGACCACCACTACGTCAATCAGGACGGCGCCATCATCATCGTGGACGAGTTCACGGGACGCCTGATGCAAGGCCGCCGCTGGTCGGACGGGCTGCACCAGGCGGTCGAGGCGAAGGAGGGCGTCAAGATCGAGCGCGAGAACCAGACGCTCGCGACGATCACGCTCCAGAACTACTTCCGCCTCTACGACAAGCTCTCGGGCATGACGGGCACGGCCGAGACCGAGGCCGCCGAGTTCGACGCGACCTACAAGCTGGAAGTCGCCGTCATCCCGACGAACAAGGCAATGATCCGCAAGGACAACTCCGATGTGATCTACAGGACGCTCCCCGAGAAGTGGGACGCCATCGTCGAGGAGATCGTCGAGCGCCACGAGACGGGCCAGCCCGTCCTGGTCGGCACGGTCTCGGTCGAGAACTCGGAGCTGATCTCGCGCCGGCTGACGAAGGCCGGCATCCGCCACCGCGACGAGGCGGGCAACATCCTCATCGAAGGCGACGGCACGATCCCGAACTACCACCACGTCCTCAACGCCAAGCACCACGAGCGCGAGGCCGAGATCGTCGCGCAGGCGGGCCGCAAGGGCGCCATCACGATTGCGACCAACATGGCCGGCCGCGGCACAGACATCCTGCTGGGCGGCAACACGGAATTCCTGGCGCGCGAGCACCTCAAGCGCCAGGAGATGGACCCCGACGAGGCGACGGCCGCACAGTGGCAGGAGGCGCGCGAGTACGCGAGCGGCGTCCGCGCAGGCCGCCCCGAAGACCCGCTGGTGGCCGCCATCACGGACGCCATCGTCTACACGGAGGCCATCGTCAAGAAGGAGCACCAGGAGGTCGTCAGCTTAGGCGGCCTGCACATCCTCGGCACCGAGCGCCACGAGTCGCGCCGCATCGACAACCAGTTGCGCGGCCGCGCCGGCCGCCAGGGCGACCCCGGCAGCTCGCGCTTCTTCCTCTCGCTCGAAGACGACCTGATGCGCATCTTCGCGGGCGACAAGGTGAAAGCCCTGATGCAGCGCCTCGGCATGGAGAAGGGCGTCGCCATCGAGTCGAAGATGGTCTCGAAGCGCATCGAGGCCGCGCAGAAGTCGGTCGAGGCGCGCAACTTCGAGACGCGCAAACACCTCCTCCAGTACGACGACGTGATGAACCGGCAGCGCGAGACCATCTACGGCCTGCGCCGCCAGTTGATGGAGGAGCCCGACCAGCGCGAGTACGTCCTCGGCGTCGCCGAAGACCTGCTCGGCGACCTCGTCAAGCAGTATCTCCCCGAGGACGCCTCGCCCGACGACTGGGATTCGGAGAACTTCAAGCTCCAGCTCCAGGCGACCTACGCCTTCGACGCGGAGGCCGAAGGCATCGACTTCGAACGGCTCACGCCGCCCGAGATCAACGACGCGGTCTGGGAGCGCGCGAAGGCTTCGTACGAGACGAAGGAGGCGCAGGTCGGGGCGGAGGCGCTGCGCACCTACGAGCGCATCATCATGCTCAACATCATCGACGCGCAGTGGAAGGATCACCTGCTCGCGATTGATCACTTGAAGCAGGGCATCGGGCTCGTCGGCTACGGGCAGAAGGACCCGCTCGTCGAGTACAAGAAGGAGAGCTTCGACATGTTCCAGGCGATGCTCGACCGCATCGACACCGCCACCGTCCGCACGCTCTTCAACCTCCAGGTCGTCGCCGAGCAGGCGCCCGAGCAGTTGCAGCAGCGCCGCCAGCGCCGCCCCACGTCGATGACCTTCACCGGCCCCAACCAGGGCGCCACGGCCGCCGGCGAAGAGGCCGCGCGCACCAAGACGGTCACGCGCGACCAGCCCAAGGTCGGGCCGAACGCGCCCTGCCCCTGCGGCTCGGGCAAGAAGTACAAGAAGTGCTGCGGCGCCGGCGCCTGAGGTCGGGCGGCCGCGGTAGAATTGGTGCTATGATGAAGGCGGGGCCAGGCTGCGGAGCCGCCCCGCCTTCCTCCCGATTAAGTCTTAAGGAAAGTCTCACGGAGTAGTTTATGCCTCGCACGCTGAACCTTCTTCTCCTCGCCTCTGCGCTCGCCGCGCCGGTCTGCGCGACTCCGACCGCCGCGCCCGCCGCACGACAGAACGCGCCCACGACGACGCAACAGCCCCCCGCGGCCGACGAAGAGTTGGAGCGCGCCAGAGGCATGCTCGCGCGGGGCGAGGCCGCGGCCGCCGTCGCCGCGCTCAAGCCCCTCGCCGAGCGGCGTAAGACGGACGCCGACGTTTGGTACTACCTCGGCTTCGCGCTGACGCGCGCCGGCAAGCCGAAGGACGGGCACAAGGCTTTCGAGAGCGCGCTCAAGCTCCGACCCGACTCGGCGCAGGCGCGCGCCGGACTCGCCTACGCCCTGCTCCTGCTCGACAAGCCCAAAGACGCCGAGCGCGAGGCCGCGCTCGCGCTGGCCGCGGCCCCGCAGCAGGCCGCGGCGCATTATGTCGTCGCCGCCCTGCGCTTCCGCGAGGAGAGGTTTACGGAGGCGGTCAGGGAAGCATGGGCCTCACTGCGCGCCGACCCGGAGTTCTCCGCGGCCTTGCGCATCGCCGGCGACGCACTGCTCAACGCCTACTACGTCGAACTCTCGCGCCAGGCCCGCCTCTACCCCATCAGCCCCGGCGCCGGCAAGGAAGAGATACAGCTCATGACGGAGAAGCGCGAGCCCGCGCTCGCGCCCTTCAAGGAGGGGTTGCGCGACTTGGCCGGGCGACTCGAAGCCCTCGCGGCCGCGCATCCAAACGCCCCCGAGGCCGCGGCGTTGCGCGAGCAGGCCGACACGCTCCGCATCTCGGGCCGCCGGCCCGGCGAGCGCGCCCCCGGCGACATCTACTCCTCTACCGAGGTCACGACGCGGGCGCTCATCACCTACAAGCCCGAGCCGGGCTTCAGCGGGAAGGCGCGGAGCCGTGACACCACGGGCACCGTCAGGCTGCGCGCCGTGCTCGGCTCCGACGGCCAGATCAGGAACATCACCGTCATCAAGCGGCTGCCGAACGGCCTGACCGAGAAGGCCATCGAGGCGGCGCGGAAGATCAAGTTCAAGCCCGCGACCCTGGACGGCCGACCCGTCTCGCAAGCCGTGGTGCTCGAATACAACTTCAGCATTATCTACTGACTGCCGCGGCGACACGTCGAGGGAAGTCTAAAGGACATGACTTACGGCACGACTCGATCCGGGCTCAGGGGCGCCGCCGCGGCGCTCGCCTTCGCGTTCGCGCTCGCCCCCTTCGCCGCGCGGGCGCAAGGCCCCGCCGGCGACTTCGAGCGCGGCAAGCGACTGATCGCGGAGGGCATCGGCCTGCTGAACGCCTACGTCAGCGAAACCGCGCGGGCCGACAAGCAGTACCCGCTGCCCGCGGACTCTAACGAAGAGACGCGCAAGCCCGTCTTCGAGAAGCGTGAGGCGGCCGTCGAGACGGCGCGGGGCATCAGGTTTAAGCCCGCGTCCATCGACGGCCGGCCCGTCTCGCAGTTCGTGGTTCTGGAATACAACTTCAACTGACGCGGGCGGGGCCGGTGCGCTTCAGGGCGTACCGTCCGCGCGCCGCGCCTGTAAGATTCAACCCCGCGAGCGAATGAGCGCCAACACCACCTCGAACAACCCCATCGTGCAGGCCGTGCTCTCGGGCTCGGCGCCGCAGCCGGCGCGCATGGCGGCCGCGCGCGGCATGCTGCCCGTCCCGCAGGACGTGCTGATCGAGCTGCTCGTCGCGCTGCGCGCCGACGCGGACGAGGCGGTCGCGCACGCCGCCGAGGAGACGCTCGCGGGTCAGGACGCGACGACGCTCCTCAGCGTGGCCTCCGCGCAGGAGACGGCGCCGTCCGTGCTCTCCTACCTCGCGGAGCGGCCGGGGCTCGCGCGCGAGGTGCAGGAGTCGCTCGCGCTCAACGCCACGACGCCCGACGAGGCCGTGGCCGCGCTCGCGCGCGTGACCGCCGAAGGCGCCGTGCTCGAACTCGTCTCGCTCAACCAGCAGCGCCTCATCCGCGCCCCGGCCATCATCGACGCCGTGCTCGCCAACCAGGCGCGCACGTCCGAAGCCGACCGCCGCGTGCGCGAGACGCGCGCCGAGTTCTTCGAGAAGGAGCGCGGCGCGCGCCAGGTCGCCGGGGAGATGCGCGCGCGCGGCATGGGCGCCGCCGCCGAGTTCGTCGAGTCGGCCGAGTCGTTCAACGTCGAAGGGGGCCTGAGCCTCGACGACGCGTGGCTCATCGCGCAGCACATCGAGGTCTCCGACGTTGACATAGACGACTCGTGGCTCCCGTCCGAGCGCTACGAGGACTTGCTCGACGAGACCTTCGAGCAACGGCAGGCCGCGGCCGAGCGGCTCGTCGCGGAGGCGCTCGGCGAGTCGGCCGCGCCCGAGCGCGTCTCGCTCATCCGCCGCATCATGCTGATGAAGGTCAAGGATCGCATGAAGCTCGGGATGAAGGGCGACCGCGAGGCGCGCTCCATCCTCATCCGCGACTCGAACAAGCTGGTCGCGCAGGCCGTCATCAACAACCCGCGCATCACCGACCAGGAGGTCGAGGCCATCTCCGCTATGCGCACCGTCTCGGACGAGGTGCTGCGCCTCATCGCGATGAACCGGAACTGGGCGCGCCAGTACCCGATCATCCACAACCTCGCACGCAACCCGCGCACGCCGCTCCCGACCGCGATGTCCATCCTCCCGCGCCTCCACACCAAGGAGCTGAAGGGGCTCGGCCAGAACCGCAACGTCTCCGACGCCGTCCGCCGCCAGGCGCTCCGGCTCGCCACCGCGCGCGGCCATTAGCATCTCGAATTCCGTTGACTTGAAGGTGGGCCGCGCTTATCCTCCACGGGCGCGGCGCCGCCCCGCAGAAGGCGTCTGCGCCTCAGCCCGAACCTTCATGAGCGGCAACGTCCACATCACAGCCCCGGCGGAGTACCGTGGCAGCAGCGGTCTCACCATGCGCGCCCGGAACGCGCATGCCTTCTCCACGGTCTTCGTCAGTTCAACCCGCCGTGACCTTGAAGACTACCGGCTGGAGGTCGAAGCGACCTTCAACGACTTCCTCGGCATGGCCTGCTTCCTCGGCGAGAAGATGGCCGCCGAGTACGTCCCGACCGTCGATGCTTGCCTGAAGGCGGTGGACGCGTCGGGCGGTTTCATCGGCATCTTCGCCTACTGGTACGGCTCGCTCCCCCCGGGCCAGCCCGTCTCCATCACACACATGGAGTTCAAACGCGCGCTGGGTCGGCAGCGAGCGCAGCCCGACTTCCCCATCGCCGTCTTCATGCCGCAGGACCCAAGCGCGGCGAAGAGCGAGCTGGAGACGAAGGCGCTCGCGCTCGTCGGCGGCGACGACACCGAGCGGCGGCTCCACGGCGAGCGCCTCAAGAAGTTCCACGAAGAGGTGCGCGGCGGCTGGCGCGTCGTCCGCGACTTCAAAGACCGCGACGAGCTGTGCAAGTGGATCATCGCCATCTGTAGCCACTGGCGCGGGCTGACGCCGATGGAGGCCGCGCGCGGCGGCGTGGAGGTCACCGAGGCCGCGCCCGAGTGCAGGCTGCCGACCGAGGAGGAGCTGGGGCTGCTCGGCCGCGACAAACACTTGCAGGCCATCACGAACGCCCTCGCCGTCGCGCCCGCCTACCCAGAGGAGCCGGGGCTCGTGCTCCTCGCGAGCGGCAACGAGTACGCGGGCCAGCGCGCCTTCCTCCAACGCCTGCGGATGACCGATGAGGTGCGCGCCGGGCGCCCCCCGCGTATCGTCCTCCCGCCCGACGGGTGCGACGCGGCGGCACTCGTCCAGCAGCTCGGCGGCAGCCTCGGGCTCGCTGGCGGCGCGGCCTCCACGCCGCCGGAGCTGGCCGAGGCCGTCCACGCTGGCCTCCAGCAGCAGCAGCTCTGCTTCGTGCTCGACCAGGTGCACCGCTTCGCAGGCGGCGTCGCGGCCTTCCGCGAGCAGGTCTGGCTCCCGCTCTACGCGCGCCTCAAGGAGCTGCGCGCCGAGCGCCCGACCGAGCACCGGCTGGTCGGCTTCGTCGCGGACTACTCGGGCCGGGCCGACGCCCGGGGCGGGGCCGTCGAAGACTTCGACGAGGGGGCGACCCCTGCCTACTCGCGCCTCCTGCGCCTGCCCCCGCTCCGCCCCTTCAACAAGGCCGACCTGATGCTCTGGATGAACGCCCTCAAGGTGCCGGACAAGCCGCCCGGCGGAAACCCCGGCCGACGTGGCCGCATCGCCGACGCCGTGCTCAAGGGCGCGGACGGACTGCTCGACGGCACCCCTCTGCGCGTCTTCGACCAGCTGCGGGGTGAAGACCTCTGGCCCCAAGGAGAAGAGTGAATGAGCGAACCCGAATACACCGGCACGGCCACGGACTTCTACGTCGCGCCGGCGGACGTGGCCGACAAGGTCAACCTCGCCGTCGCCCTCAACCGCCCCGTCCTCGTCGAGGGCGAGCCCGGCTGCGGCAAGACGATGCTCGCCTACTCGGTCGCCGCGGAGAAGGGGTTGGGGCGCCCTGTCAAGGTCGCCGTCAAGAGCACCTCGCGCGCGCAGGACTTACTCTACCGCGTCAACGCGCTGCGGCGTTTGCAGGACGCGCAGAACCTGAAGAACGAGAGCGCGCAGTTCATCTACCCGTACCTCTCGCTCGGGCCGCTCGGCCGCGCCATCCACGAGGGGCGCCGCGCGGTCGTCCTCATCGACGAAGTGGACAAGGCCGACATCGACTTCCCCAACGACCTCCTCGACGTGCTCGACGACTTCTCCTTCCAGCTCGAAGACCTGCCCGAGGAGGAGGAGGAGCGGTGTCTGACGGAGAAGGGCTTCGGCCGCACCGTCTCGGTCACAGCGGGCGGCGCGCGCCCCATCGTCTTCATCACCAGCAACCGCGAGAAGCGTCTGCCCGAGCCCTTCCTCCGCCGCTGCATCTACATCCGCCTGCGCTTCCCCGACTCGGCCGACGAGCTGACCGACATCATCCTGAAGAACAACATCGGCGAGACGGCCGTCGATATTAATCGGGGGCTGTTGGACGCGGCCGTCGCCGCCTTCCGGCGCGTGCGCGGGGCCGCGGTCGGCACGGCGCAGAAGCCCCCGACGACCAGCGAGTTGATCGACTGGGTCAAGATTCTCCACTGGCGCGCAGCCGACCCCGAGAGCCTCAAGGGCGAGACGCTGCTGCCGCCTTACTGGGAACTGCTCTTCAAGAACATGGCCGACCTCGACGCGCACCGCACGCTGGCCGAGGCGCGGCAGAAGCAGCCGACGAGTTGACGGAAGGGGCGAGTTGACCGAAGAGCTGGCGTTGCGCGACCTGTTCATGCACCTCGTCGGGGGCGGCATGCCGCTCGGGGTGCGCGACTATCGCGACGCGCTGAGGGCCTTGCGCGCCGGCTACGGCTTCGGCAGCCGCGCGCGCCTGCAAGCCCTGCTCGACGCGCTCTGGGCGCGCACCGAAGAGGAGTCGCGCCAGCTCGACCGTGCCTTCCGCCGCCTCCCGCGGCCGACCGAAGAGGAGGCGGCGCGTGAGCTTGAGCGACTGACCGGGCATCCCCGGCCGAAGCCTGAAGTTGATGCCGCCGACGCAGACGCCCGCGCAAAGGACGCGCCCCCCGGCCACGCGCGCGGGCAGGAGGAGCAGGAGCCCGCGCCGCTCCCGCGCTTCGAGTCGCCGACGCGCGGCGAGCGCACCGACACCGGCCTGCCGCGCGCGGACGCACGCCCGCGCCACGACGAGGCCTTCATCCTTGAGCCGCGCCCGCTCATCCCCCTACGCTCGCTCGTCATCATCTGGCGCCGCTACCGCGCGGCGATGCGCGCCGGGCCGAAGGTCGAGCTGGACGTGGCGGCGACCGTCGCCGAGCAGTGCCGCCGCGGCTACCTCGCGGAGCCCGTCCTCGTCCCCGCGCGGCGCAATCAGGCGCGGCTCGTGCTTTTAATCGACGTGAGCCCGAGCATGCAGCCGTGGGAGGAGTTCTCGCGCACGCTCGTCGAGTCGCTCAGGCGCGGCCGGCTCGGCGAGGCGCACGTCTACTACTTTCACAACTCGCCGCACGAGAGGCTCTACGAGTCGGCCACGCTCTCCGACCCCGTCACGCTCAAGGAGGCGCTCGTCCGCCACGAGTCGAGTACGCTCATGCTCGTCAGCGACGCGGGCGCGGCGCGCGGCGCGCGCAACGCCGAGCGCGCAGAGGAAGCGGCCGAGTTCTGGCGGCGTGTGCGGGAGCAGTGGCAGCCCGCCGTCTGGATGAACCCGATGCCGAGCAGCCGCTGGGAGCGGACGACGGCCGAGGCGGTCTCCAAGCTGACGCGCCTCAAGATGCTTGAGCTGAACGAGGAGCGCCTGGTCACGGCCGTCGACATCCTGCGTGGCCTGCGTCGCGGTTAAGGAGGACGAGGGCCGGACGTACGCGCCGGGCGATGAAGATGACGCCTTCGACGATGAGCCCGCTCGAAGCCTACGAGGCGCTGATGCTGTTCGCGCGGCGACGCGGCGAGGGCGCGCTGCGGCTCGCGATGCACGCGGCCGTCCCGCAGAGCTTCCGCCCCGACCTGCTCCACCTGCTCAAGCTCAACTTCCTGCCGCGCGAACTGCACGACGCGGCGGCCGAGGCCGACGTGCTCTTCTCGCCGCTGTGCGAGGAGGTCGGGCGCGGCTACTTCGAGTTCGGCCCGCACGTCCGCACGCTGCTGCTCGACAACCTCGCGGCCAACTACGCCGCCGACCGCACGCCGCGCATCGAGCGCGTCGCCAACTTCCTCCTACACTACGTCGAGCAGATGGAGCGGCGCGCGGCCGGCGGCCTCGACCGCCTCTGGCGCGACTACCTCGAAGTGCAGCGCTGGGTGGCGCTCGCCTTCCTCGACCCCGACGCCGCCGCGCGCCAGCTCGCCGCCGCGCTCAAAGGTATCTCCACCCCGGGCGGCGAGTTCGCCGCGCGCCTGCGTTTAGGCGGCCTCGCCACCGCGCTCTCCTCCCCGCTCGTCAAATACCGCCACGTCCTCAACTACGCCGCCGGCCTCCAGGCCCTCGAAGCCGGCGACCACGCGCGCGCCCGAACGCTCCTCTCCGGCCTCGGCGACGAAGAACTCGACGTCGGCGGCGTCCGCCTCCGCCCCGCCTCCGACCTGCTGCGCGCCTACAGCGTGCAAAGCCCCGAGCCCGCGCCGAATCCCGAGATAGTACCGACTCCCGAGCCTTCCCACCTCCCGGCCGCGAAGCCCCAGCTCTTCCTCAGCTACGCCCGGGAGGATTGGCCACGCGTAGAGAAGATTTACAGTGTGCTTCAAGAAAAGGGCTACGAGACGCGTTTCGACATCTCCCTCTCTCCTACCGAGCGCTGGGACGAGGCCGTGCGGGTCGCCATGGAGAGAGCCGACTTCTTCATCTTCTTCCTCAGTCAGAACCCTTCGAATGAGAGGGTGCAGCGGCGGGCGGTGATCGACTACGCGCTCATGCGCGCGGCCGACAGGTCGAAGAGCGACGTGTTCATCATCCCGGCGCTGCTGGAGCCCTGCGAATTCCCGCAAGCGCTGGCCCGCTATCAACACGTGGACTTATCGGCCGAGGGTGGGTGGGCGGAGTTCGAAGCGGCGATAGAATTGGGGCTCGAACGACTCAGAAGCAGTGGCGCCATGTCAGGGGAGTTCGAAGAGAAAGTCAGAGCCTTAGAGGCGCTGGCCGGCTCGGACTCTCCGGGCGCGTTGGAGACGTTGACCGAGGCCGTGTGGACTGAGAAGGACGGCCGCGTACGCCTCGCCGCGGTCAACGCTCTGAGTAAGAATAGGAGCGAGGCCGCACTCGAAACGCTCCTCTTCGCCGCAGGCGACGAGGACGCCGAAGTGCGCCGCGTGGCGGCCGAGGCGCTGGCCGCCGCCGAGGTCAACGCGGTGCTCATCTTCGGCTTCTTCGGCACCGACCACGTCGAGAATCGCGAAGTCCTCCGCGAAGAGTTGCGCCGACGAGGCTACGACCCGCTCGTCTTCCCCTACCCTCTGCCATACCGATCTAACCCCGCTGAAGCCACGCATGTGGCCGCGCCCCTCGCGCGCTTCGCCATCGCCGACTTGACCGCACCGGCCCAGATTCAAGAAGACATCGGAAGATTGCTCGAAATCTTCCTCTCGCAAACCGGTCTGCCCCTCCTCCCCATCCACCAAGGCGTCATGTTATCTAAACTCCCCGTCGAGTTGCGGGAGAAGTATCCCTCGGTCTTGCCTATCCACTCTTACTCCGGCCCCGGCGAATTGCGTGAGGCGTTCGACCGGATAGTCACCGAGCCGGTCGCGGCGAAGCGGCGCGAAATGTCTGGGCGTAGCGAGGCGGGAGAACAACCGCCCGCCACAGACATGGCCGAGGTCCAGTGGCAGGAGAGTCTTCCATTATTCGCCAACGACGTACTCATCAGCTACGCCCACCTCGACAACATGCCTCTCCCGGAAAGCAACCAAGGGTGGGTTGATATATTTCAGGATCAACTCAGGGTGAAGCTGAGTCAGATACTCGGCAGGGAACCAGTTATCTGGTGGGAGAAACGGCCAGCGGGCGATGAACTCTTTGAGAACTCTATAAACGACAGGTTGTTCGATACGCTGCTTCTGGTCGTCGTCTTCTCACCGGCCTACGTCAGGTCGGAATGGTGTCTCCGTGAGTTGCGGGCGTTCACGAAAAGCGCGGAGAGGCACGGCGGCCTGCGGCCGGGCGGCCGTTCACGCATCTTCAAGGTCGTGACGACTCCCGCGGAAGGCGGGCCGGAGGAGTTGCATGAACTTGTCGGCTACAAGTTCTTCGAGGACGACGAACCCGGCGGGATGCCACGCGAAGTTAGCCCCGACGTGACGCCCGGTTCTCCCGAGTATAGGGATAAACTTGATCTCCTCGCGTGGGACATCGGACAGACTTTGGCGGAGTTGAAGTACGTCCCGAAGCGGGGGGGCCCTGCGGAAGCTGCCTGAGCGCGCTCAGAAAATCTCGGAGCCCTTGCGCAAGACTGACCACGCCACGTCGGTGAGGGTGTGGCTGGCGGCCCCCCACCAGAGGCCGGCGAGCACGGCCACGAGCGCGCGCGGCCCCACCCCGTAAGCGCCGGCCGACGCCTCGACGAAGTGCCAACCTTGGACGACCTCACGCCATCCCGGCGCCGTGCCCCCGGAGAGAAAGACCGCACGCGCGTAGACGCACGTCCACGCCAGGAGTGTCAACACGGCCCCAAAGTAGACGACTCGAATCAGCGTCCCGAAGACGATCCCGTGCGACCACCGCGAGCGGTGTCGGAAGACCGTCTTGTATGGGAACCAAAGGAACCGCAGCGGCCCCCAGCGCGTGTACTGTCGCGACTGTATGTCGAGGTCCGGCCCGAACATCAGTCCCCCGAACAGCATCGCCACGGTCGCCGCCGCGCTCAACCACACGCCCCCCGTCAGCCCCCACGCCGCCGCGAACGTCGGCGGGGCCAACACCAGCGTCACCATGTCGTGAGTTTTTCCCGAAGGCATAGGAGCAGTAGACAGTAGTCAGCAGAAAGAGTGTTCTTCTACTGGCCACTGCTTATAGCATGTGCCGCGCGGCGGAGACCAGCCGTTTGCTCGTGCGTCGGGCGGGCGTGTACACTGTGCAACTTCGTCGGAACGGTCATGGGGAAAAAAGGGAAGGCGCAGGAATTTCTGGAGTACGCGGCCGCGCGCGCGCTGCTGTCGGGGCTCGGCGCGCTGCCGCGGCCGGCGGCCGTCTCCGTCGGGCGCGCCCTGGGCCGCGCGGCCTACCGTGTAGCCGGGGGCTTGCGGCGCACGGGTCTGCGCAACCTCGAACTCGCCTTCCCCGAGATGGGCGCGGGGGAGCGCGCACGCATCCTGCGCGGCACGTTCGAGAGCCTGGGCCGCCAACTCGGCGAGGTCAGCCAGTTCCCGCGCGCCACGCCCGAAAGCCTGCGCGCGGTCGCAGAGTATGACAGCGAGGACGTTAAGCTCTTAGACGTGGCGCGCGAGCGCGGCCGCGGCGTCATCTTCCTCACCTCGCACCTCGGCGCATGGGAGATGCTCTGCTTCGCGCACTCCGCCCTCTACGAGCCTTTGAGCTTCCTCGTCCGCCCCCTGGACAACCCGCGCATCGACCGGCTGGTCGAATCCTTGCGCACGCGCTTCGGCAACCGCCCCATCGACAAGGGGGCCGCCGCGCGCACAGCACTCCGACTCCTCAAGCAGGGCGGCACGCTCGGCGTCCTAGCCGACCTCAACACGCAGGAGCGCGAGGGCGTCTTCGTCCCCTTCTTCGACCACCTCGCCTGTACGACCGCGGGCGTCGCCACGCTCGCACTGCGCACGGACGCCACCGTCATTCCCGTCTGCGCGCCCTGGGACGAACGGCGCGGCAAGTTCGTCTTCCGCGGCGGCCCCGTCATCGAGCTTGTCCGCACGGGCGACGACCGCCGCGACGTAGAAATCAACACGGCCAACTTCACGGCCGCCATCGAGCGCCACGTGCGCATGTTCCCGGACCAGTGGCTCTGGATCCACAAGCGCTGGAAGACGCGACCCAAAGGCGAGCCCGACCTCTACGCGCGCCCGACACAAATTCTGGCGGCGAGCGTCGCCGAAGCAAAAATTTCTTCACCGCCTCCAACCGAAAAGATTTACAAAGCTTAGTGCGCGAGTTTTCACAAATTACTTTAACCTTTAAAACTCAAAGGTTTACGATAACCTTCCGCGCCTGTCACAAATTTGTTGAGAACGTTGCATTTTCTTCTTGACAGTTAACGGAAAATACGTATAATTCCTCACCAAGTCACGAAGCAGTCAGTAAACTTAATTAGAGCAGCGCTTCGAAGATGATTGACAAGAGCGGCCGGGTTGGTTCATTCGGCCTTACAGGCGGGAGCGATTCTTAAATTTTTGCTCCGGTAAGGTTGAGCAGTTCTAAAGCTATATTTTCCGCCCATCCAACACGACCGCCAAAACAGCCGGATCGCCCGTATGTGACGATCTCCAGCAAAAGCCAAACGCCACCCTGAATCTCCGAGCCTGCCCGAAAAAAACGCCCCGCCGGTTTACCCTAGACCGACGGGGCGCTCTTCTTTTTGGTTCTAATAACTCTTCTACATGGCTAAGCCGCCGTCGGCCTGGATGACCTGGCCGGTGATGTAGCGCGCGTCGTCGGAGAGGAGGAAGCAGGCGATGCGCGCGACCTCGGCGGGGTCTGCGAAGCGGCCCATGGGAATCTGCTCGCGCAGCTTCTGCTGGTACTCTTCGTTAAGGGCCAGCGACATGTCCGTGGCGACGAGGCCGAGGGCGAGGGCGTTGACCGAGACGTTGCGGCTGGCGACCTCCTTCGCGAGCGCCTTCGTCAGCCCGATCATGCCGGCCTTCGAGGCCGAGTAGTTCGACTGGCCGCCCATGCCGACGACGCCGCTGATGGAGGAGATGTTGAGGACGGAGCCGCCCCCTTCGTTCTTGAGCAGGTGGCGGAGCGCGGCGCGCGAGAAGTTCCATGCGCCTTTAAGGTTCGTGTCGATGACCGAGTCCCAGTCCTCCTCCTTCATGCGCAGGATGAGGTTGTCGCGCGTGATGCCGGCGTTGTTGACGAGGAGGTCTACGCGCCCCAGCTCGGCCTTCACCTGCTTGACCATCTCGGCCGCGGCCTCCGTGCTCGCCACGTCGCACTGCGCGGCGAGCGCGCGCACGCCTAAGCCTTCGATCTCGGCCTTCAGACCTTCGGCCGCCTCCGCGCTCTGCGCGTAGTTGAAGGCCACGTCGGCGCCGCGCCGCGCCAGTTCCAGGGCGATGGCGCGGCCGATGCCGCGTGTGGCGCCCGTGACGATGGCCGCGCGCCCTGCAAAGGGTTTCACTTCGGCACTCAAACTTTTCTTCCTCCGTTAATGTGTGGTCGTGCGAACGGGCATCTTAACACAGGGGGCGGCCACAGCCGTTTGGCGGAAGGCTGGTTTTATTGTAAAGATTAGTCCGAAGCGCGCCAGACGACATCCGAGGAGGAAGGGCATGAAGTTAATCGTACTTGCGGCGGGGTATGCCACGCGGCTTTACCCGCTGACGCTGAACCAGCCGAAGCCTCTGCTCGACGTGGCCGGCAAGCCGATGCTCGAACACGTGCTCGACAACCTCGCGCCCGTCGAGGAGATCGACCACGTCTACGTCGTCACCAACGGCAAGTTC
Organism: Pyrinomonadaceae bacterium; assembly: GCA_045807865.1. Classification (GTDB taxonomy): domain Bacteria; phylum Acidobacteriota; class Blastocatellia; order Pyrinomonadales; family Pyrinomonadaceae; genus QHXN01. Next base: position 2,242 of record JBJMGP010000221.1, on the reverse strand, counting down.
GCCGGCCACTTCGAGCGCTGGGCCGAGGGCCGCCGCACGCGGCGCGGGGGGCCGGAGATCACGGTCGTCAACGACCACTCGACCGACGACTCGAACAAGCTCGGCGCCATCGGCGACCTCAACCTCGTCTTGAATCAGGCGGCGGTTGTTGACGACATCGCCGTCGTCGCGGGCGACAACCTCTTCAGCGAACGTCTCGGCGAGTTCGGCGAGTACTGCCGGGCGAAGGGGGCGCCGGTGCTGGCCGTCTACGACGTGGGCGACCTCGAAGCGATCAAGAAGTACAACTCCATCGACGTGGACGGCGACGGCCGCATCACCTTCTTCGAGGAGAAGCCGGCGAACCCGAAGAGCACTTTGACGGGCATCGCGCTTTATTATTACCCGCAGCCGGCGCTGCCCCTCATCCGGCGGTACGTCGAGGAGGGCAACAACCCGGACCAGCCGGGCCGGCTCGTGCAGTGGATGTACGAGCGCACGCCCTTCTACACGTGGCGCGTGCCGGGCATCTGGTACGATGTCGGGTCGAAGGAGACTTTGGAGGAGGCCAACCAAATCTTCGCGCAACATCGAACAGAGGCCGAAGGATAACTAAAGCATGCTCGATCTGAACTACGTCCGCTCGAACCTTGAGCGCGTGCGCGCTGCGCTTGAAGCGCGGGGGGCCCAAACCTCTGTGCTTGACTCGTTTGAGCAGTTAGACAATTCGCGGCGAGAAATCATTGGCCAGTCCGACCAGCTCAACGCGGAGCGTAATGCATCGAGTCGTGAAATCGGTGCGTTGATGAAGGAAGGCAAGCAAGTAGAGGCGAACGCACGTCGTCAGGCCGTCAGCTCGTTGAAAGACCGCATAGCCACTTTAGACAGCGCGCGTGATGATATCGAGAAGCAGATGCACGATCTGCTTTCGACTATACCAAACATACCGCACGAGTCCGCCCCCGTGGGTGTAGACGAGGCGGCGAACGTCGAAGTGCGGCAGTGGGGCGAGGCGCCGCGCTTCGACTTCGAGCCGCAGGATCACGTGGACATCGGCACGCGGCTCGGCATCCTCGACCTCGAACGCGCGGCGAAGATCGCCTCGGCGCGCTTCGCCATCCTGCGGGGCGCGGGCGCGCGTCTGGAGCGCGCGCTCATCAACTTCATGCTCGACGTGCACACGCGCGAGCACGGGTACGAGGAGACGCTGCCGCCCTTCATCGTCAACGCGAACGCGCTCTTCGGCACGGGGCAGTTGCCGAAGTTCGAGGCAGACCTCTTCAAGCTCACGGACGAGCGCGGCCTCTACCTCATCCCGACGGCCGAAGTGCCCGTGACGAACATACACCGGGACGAGATTCTCGACGCGTCGCAGATGCCGATGAAGTTCGTCGCCTACACGCCGTGCTTTCGCTCCGAGGCTGGCTCCTACGGACGCGACACGCGCGGCGTCATACGCCAGCATCAGTTCGACAAGGTCGAGTTGGTCAAGCTCTCGCTCCCAGAGAACTCCTACGACGAGTTGGAAGGCCTGACGCGCGACGCCGAGGCAATCCTACAGAAGCTCGGGCTTCACTACCGCGTCGTCACGCTCTCGACGGGCGACATGAGCGGCGCGTCCGCGAAGACCTACGACATAGAGGTCTGGCTACCGTCGCAGAACACGTTCCGCGAAATCTCCTCTTGCTCGAACTTCGAGTCGTATCAGGCGCGGCGCGCGCAGATACGCTTCCGACGCGCGGGCGGCGCGAAGCCCGAGTACGTGCACACGCTCAACGGCTCGGGCCTCGCGGTCGGCCGCACGTGGCTCGCGATACTTGAGAACTACCAGCAGCAGGACGGCTCCGTCCTCATCCCCGAAGCGCTCAGGCCGTACATGGGCGGGATGGAAAAGATAGTAGGCAGTGGGCAGTAGGCAGTCAAAGCCGAACGGGCGTGCTCCGTGCTGAATAAATGAAGGCAGTCAAGAGGCGACATGCTTCTCGACTGCCTTCTGCCTTCTGCTTACTGCCTTCTGCTTACTGCCGTCTCACCTGAGCATGAGCGCGTACCATGCGAAGAGGAACAAGAGTCCACACCAGCAGAGGAGCGAGAGGGCGTGGCTTACCGTCAGATTCTTCATGGCCGCGGGCGGCGGCAGACCGGGCAACGCGGGCTCGGCCGAGGCTCTTCGCGCGCGCCGCGAGAGGCGTATGCCGAGGTAGACCTGTAGAAGAATGATGACGACGAAGAGCGCGGCCTGAAACGTGGCGACGCCCGAGAG
>JBJMGP010000220.1:0-67926 GCA_045807865.1 Pyrinomonadaceae bacterium | reverse complement strand
GCGGCTCATCATCAACTACGCCGACGTGAACCCCTTCGGCCGGATGGTCCTCCAGGTCCGCCGTCTGAGCGACCCGCTCGTCAACCCCGTCCGCCGCGGCCTGCTGCAAATGGGCTTCGGGCCGAACATCACGCCGCTCGTCGTCATCCTCATCTCCATCGTGCTCGGCTGGTTCGTCCTCCAGCTGGTGGAGAGCATCGCCATCATGCTGCTCGGCATCCACAAGGCGGTGCTTGAGGCGAAGGTCATCGCCGTCGTCGGCTACCTCCTCTACGGCTTCCTGGACATCTACGCGCTGCTCATCGTGATGCGCATCGTCTTCTCCTGGGGGAACGTCAGCTACGCGAACCGCCTGATGCGCTTCCTCGTCAACGCCACCGACCCGCTGCTCGTCCCACTGCGGCGCATCATCCCGCCGCTCGGCATCTTCGACCTCTCGGCGCTCGTCGCCCTGCTGCTCATCTGGATGCTCAAGACCGCGGTGGCCGCCGTGCTGCTCCAGTTCTGAGAGTAGACCCCCGGCCCGTATGATCGAGACGAACGAGACAGGCGGCGCGCTCACCTTCCGCGTCCGCGTGGCGCCGCGCGCGTCGCAGACGGCGGCCGCGGGTGTGCACGACGGCGCGCTCAAGGTGCGCGTCGCGGCGCCGCCCGTGGGGGGCGCGGCCAACGCCGAGCTGACGCGCTTTCTCGCGAAGGCCCTGGGCGTCCCCGCGCGCTCGGTCGAGATCGTCAACGGCCACGCGTCGAAGCTGAAGCTCGTGCGCGTCGCGGGCGCGCGCGCCGCAGACCTCGCGCGGCTCGCCGCCGGGGAGTGAATAAAGTCCGGGCGGTGTGGTATATTTCCGACCCGCTTCTGGTTCAACTTACAAACTCAAGCCAAGGAACTCATCAAGATGTCCGGACACTCGAAGTGGCACACTATCAAACACAAGAAGGGCGCGCTGGACGCCAAGCGCGGCAAGGTCTTCACCAAGCTCATTAAGGAGATCGCGGTCGCGGCGCGCACGGGCGGCGGCGACCCGGACGCCAACGCGCGCCTGCGCAAGGCCGTCTCCGACGCCAAGGGCGCCAACATGCCCAACGACACCATCGCGCGCGCCATCCGCCGCGGCACGGGCGAAGAAGAGGGCGTCAGCTACGAGGAGATCACTTACGAGGGCTACGGGCCGGGCGGCGTCGCCGTGATGGTCGATTCGATGACGGACAACCGCAACCGCACCGTCGCCGAGATTCGCCACATCTTCGGGAAGAACGGCGGCAACCTCGGCACCTCCGGCGCGGTCAACTGGATGTTCGAGAAGAAGGGCTACATCGTCGTCGCGAAGGAGGCCAAGCCCGAAGACGAGTTGTTCGAGATCGTCACCGACGCCGGCGCCGAAGACCTGCGTGACGACGGCGACAACTTCGAGGTCATCACCGCGCCCGACGACTTCGACGCCGTACTCGAAGCGGTCAAGAAGGCCGGCATCGAGCCGCAGGTCGCCGAGGTCGAGCTGTTGCCGAAGGAGTACAAGAGGCTCGAAGGCCAGGAGGCGCGCCAGATGCTCAAGCTGATGGAGGCGCTCGAAGACCACGACGACGTGCAGAAGGTCTCCGCCAACTTCGACATGGACGAGGCGGACATGGCCGGCGCGTAAGACGACAGAGAGGCTTTAAGTGTTGGGGGCGGGCGCGGGCGTTTGGACGCCCTGCGCCCGCCTTCGTGCATCCGCACCGGGGAGAACTCTTGAACAGGAAAGTTGGCAGGCTCATCTCGGCGTTGCTCGGCGCGTGCGCGTTGCTCTGTGTGCCCGCGCGGGCGCTCGCACAGTCCGCGCCGTCCCGCGTCATCTCGGCCGACTACCGGCGGGTCAAGGGCAAGCGCGACCGCTTCCCGCAACTCGTCGTCGGGGCGGGGCGCGCCGCCGAGGGGCTGCGCGCCGACTGGCAGCGCGACCTCGCCCTCGTCCACAGGGAGTGCGGGTTCGAGTACCTGCGCTTCCACGGGCTCCTGCAAGACGAGCTCGGCGTCTATTCCGAGGACAGGCAGGGGCGGCCGGTCTACAACTTTCAATACATCGACGCCGTCTACGACGCCATCCTGCGCGCGGGCATGCGGCCGTTCGTCGAGTTCGGCTTCATGCCGCAGCGGTTGGCGAGCGGCGAGAAGACGATCTTCTGGTGGAAGGGCAACGTCACCCCGCCGGGCGACTACGCGAAGTGGGAGGGGCTCGTCCGCGCGCTCGTCGAACACTGGACAGAGCGTTACGGGCCGGCGGAGGTGCGCCGCTGGTCCTTCGAGGTCTGGAACGAGCCGAATCTGAAAGACGCCTTCTGGACGGGCGACCAGTCGGAGTACTTCAAGCTCTACGACGTGACGGCGCGCGCCGTCAAAAGCGTCAACGCGGACTACCGCGTCGGCGGCCCCGCCACGGCGGGGCGCGCTTGGGTGCCCGAGATGATCCGGCACGCGGCCCTTGAGCGCGTGCCGCTCGACTTCATCACCACGCACGACTACGGCGTGAGCGGCCGCGGCCTCGACGCCGAAGGAAACCAGCGACTTTTCCTCGACCCCGCCCCCGGCGCCATCATCTCGGGCGTCCGCGGCGTGCGCGAGCAGATCAGAGCGTCAACGATGCCGACCCTCCCGCTCCACTACACCGAGTGGAGCACCTCCTACTCGCCGCGCGACCCCGTCCACGACGCATACCTCTCGGCCGCCTACATCGTCTCGCGGCTCAAGGGGGCGGAAGGCCACGCGGAGTCCATGTCCTACTGGACTTTCACAGACATCTTCGAGGAGAACGGCCCCGTGCCCTCGCCCTTCCACGGCGGCTTCGGGCTCATCAACTTTCAAGGGCTGCGCAAGCCCTCCTTCTACGCCTACCGGTTTCTGAATCGCCTCGGCGGCGAGGAGCTTGTGTCGAGCGACGCGGAGAGCTGGGCCACGCGCGGCGGCGGAGGGGCGCAGGTGCTCTTCTGGAACTACACGCCGCCCCGCACGGAGGAGAGCGACCAGGTCTACTTCAAACGCGACCTCCCTTCGAAAGAACTCGGAGGGGTGCGCGTCTCGCTGGCGGGGATGCGGCCCGGGCGTTACACGCTGCGCGTCTACCGCGTCGGCTACGGCGTGAACGACGTGTACACGGACTACTTCAAGCTGGGCTCGCCCAAGACGCTCAGCCGCGAGCAGGTGCGCGCGCTGGCCGAGCGCAATGACGGGAGGCCCTTCACGACGGCGCGCGTCGAGGTCAAAGCCGCCGGCACGTTCTCGCGCGACCTGCCGCTGAGGGAGAACGACTTGTACCTGCTCACGCTGCAACCCGCGCCCGGCCGGTAAATGTGGGCGACAAGGGTCGAGTCTTGGTGTATAAAGGCGCGTGCGCGTTTTAGGTATCGATCCGGGGAGCGAGACGACGGGGTGGGGCGTGGTCGAGGGCGACGCGCGCCGCTACCGCATGGTGGACTTCGGCACGGTGAAGGCCCACGCGCGTGAGCGCTTCGCGGCGCGGCTGCTGAAGATCAGCCGGGGCGTCGAGGCGCTCATCGAAAAGTTTCGCCCCGACGTGTGCGCCGTCGAGGAGGCTTTCTTCGCCGTCAACCCGCAGACGGCGCTCAAGCTCGGGCACGTGCGCGGCGTGGTGCTGCTCGCGGCCGAGCGCGCGGGCGTCGAGATCGCGGAGTACGCGCCGCGCCTCGTCAAGCAGACGGTGGTCGGCTACGGCGCGGCCGAGAAGCAGCAGGTGCAGGAGATGATGCGCGTCCTGCTCAAGCTGAAGGAGCCGCCCACGCCTTTCGACGCTTCCGACGCGCTGGCCGTCGCCGTCACGCACATGCACCAGGGCAGCCGGCCGCAAGTCTCGAAGGGGAAGACGGCGCCCGCGCGCGCACAGCTCGAAGCGCTGCTGGCCGCAAACCCGCGCCGCCGCGCCCCGCGTTGAGCGCCGAGCTTTAGCGTCGCGACGTTCAACCAGTTCGCTCCGCAGTACAAAATCCCTCCGCCAGGGGCTGACCTCAAACCTGTCCCGACAAAGGAGGGAGGCCGTGCTTCACTTTCAACTCTCAACACTCGTCAGGCAGACCGCCGCCGCGGCGTTCGTCCTGCTGCTGATGACCTGCGCCGTCGAGGCGCAGCGAAGGCGTCGGCCGCCCGCGGGCGGCGGGGCGGCGGTCGTCGTAGACGAGCGGCTCGCGGCGCTGCGCGACGCGCCGTCGCCGACGGCGAATCTCATTCAAAGGTTGAGCCGCGGCCGCTACGTGACCGTGAAGGGCGAGCGGGCGTCGGGCGGCGCGACGTACCTGCGTGTGCTGTTGACGAGCCGCACGGGCGGTTGGCTACAGGCCGAAGCGGTCGCGCGCCCGACGCGTGCGGGCGAGGACGCGCGCCTGCTGCGACTCGTGCGCGGCTCGGCGGAGTTCGACCGACTCGCACGCGCGTCTCTCATGCTCGAAGCCTTCCCGCGCTCGGCGCTGCGGCCGTCCGCGCTGCTCATCTACGGCGACGCGGCCGCAGAGGCCGCCGAAAGCCTGACGCGCGAGGCGCGACGCCGGCTCGACCCCGCCGAGATGCATGCGGGCGGCGCTCCCGTCGCGAGCTACTTCCGAAACTACAACGGCCTCGACCGCTACCGACGGCTCGGCGTCGTCTTCGACTTCGACCCGGCATCCCAAACTTACCGCTACGACGGCGCGGCCTTCCGCGAAATCCTCCGCCGCCACCCGCGCAGCCCCGAGGCCGCCGAGGCGCGCAAACGTCTCGAAGCGTCGCGCGCCGCCCTTAACTGAATTTCGGATTTCCCATCGAAACAGACGGCTTCCCGCCGGGCGGTCAATTTAAATTTCTCCGCGCCGGCACTCAAGAAAAGCGGCAGGAAAAGCTTGAAACGTACGGTCGCGTGCGGTGCGGAGATGGCTATTGCAAAATAGTGCGCGCGCGGTTAGATTGTCGGCGGAGATTCAGAGCTGCGGGCGCGGGGGACTTTCCCAAGTAGGTAGGGTCGGGTGTGCCTCCCACGTCTACGTGAAACCTGGAGGAAGGAACAGTGCCGGTAGGAACGTGTCCTGACTGCGAAGCCGAAGTCCACGTTGACCTCGACGCCGACAAGGGCGACACGGTCACCTGCGACGAGTGCGCAACCGAGCTGGAGATCGTCGGGCTCGACCCCGTCGAACTCGACATCGCCGAAGAAGACCTCGACGAAGACGACTACAAGGACGACGAAGACGACGAATACTAAAGAGAGTAAATCGTGAATAGTTAAGACCTACTATTCACGATTTACTATTCACGGTTTACGGCTTTCATAGCTCGTGCGGTTCTGGCGGACGGAGAGGGCGCGCGGGCCTTCCACGCGGATGGTGTGGAGGCGCCCGTCGCGCCTCTTCTCTTCGGGCGGGTAGAAGGCGAGCACGTAGGTCGAGGTCACCTCCTCGGCCAGCGCCTTGAACAGTGGGTCGTAGTCTTTGGCCGTGGCGTAGAAGTTCGTCCCGCCGGTCTTCTCCACCAGGCCCGACACGTCGAGCGGGGTCGGGAGCGGCACGCGCTCGGGCGTGTTGGACGCGAGCAGGCGCGTGTAGCTGGGCAGCGTCACCGTGTAGACGCTCACCTCGGCCTGGTTGGCGCGCTCGATGACGGTCGAGGGGTGGACGGTGTCGCCGACGGGGAAGCCGTCCGTGACGACGACCACCGCCCTCTTCAGCAGCCGGCGGTCGAGCGTGCGCGGGGCGCTGCGTTGCAGGAGGCGCACCGCGTCGTCCACCGCGTCGTAGGCGTGGGTCGAGAGGCCGTTCGTCTCGCGCGCGAGTTTACCGAGCGCCTTCTCAAGCTTGCGCGGGTCGGAGGTGAAGCTCTGCACGACGCGCGCGTTCATCCCGAAGCTCATCAGCGCGAACGAGGCCGGGCGGTTCGAGAGCTTTTCGGAGAAGGCCGTCATCGCCGACCGGAGCCGCTCCATCTCCTCCGGCGTCATGCTGCCCGACACGTCCACGGCGAAGACCACGGCCACGGGCCGCTCGGCCCCCGCGCGCCGCTCGACGTTGAGGAAGGCCACGGGTCTCTGCTCGCCGTCCTCGAAGAGCTTGAAGTCCTCGGGGCGCAGCCCCTTCACCGCGCGCCCCGCGGCGTCCGTCACCGTCACGTCCACGAGGATGAGGTCGGTGTCTATCTTGAGCACGTCGTCCTCGCCCAGCTCAATTGGTTCGGGCGTGGGGCGCTGCCTGGGAGTCGCGGGCGCCGGCTCCTGCGCGCGCGGCGCGGGGGGCTGTGCCAGACAGAAGAGGCAGGCGAGCACGGCGGCTGCGGACAGCGCGGCGCGGGGGGGAAGTTTGAACCTGTGTCCTGACATAAACGGCATACGAGCGGCGTCCGACACGCGGCGGAGGAGTGGCCGGCGCGTGGATTATACGTCGCGCCGCGCGAGTGCGCCAGAGCTTTCCCCGCGGCGGGCAACAACCCCCACCCACGGCGCATCAACCAACCGGAAACAGCGTGTTATAATCCGCGCCGCCGCAATTTTGATGCGCGCGAAGGATTCGAGAAAGAGATTCGTGAAGATGCTCGGAAGAAAATTTCTGTCGGCCGCGTGCGCGGCGCTGCTCGCGCTGACGTTGGTCGCGACCGGGGCGGCGCAGAAGAAGTCGAAGAAGCAGCAGGAGCCGACGACGGGCGCCATCAGCGGCCGCGTGCGCGTGGATACGGGCGCGACCCCGGCGGGCGTGAGCGTCATCTTGAGACGCGGCGCCGAGGAGGTCGCGCGCGAGACGACGAACGCGAAGGGTGAGTTCGAGTTCAAGGGACTGGAGCCCGGCACCTACGCTCTGACGCTGCGCAAAGCGGGCTTGCAGGTCGGCAAGATGGAGGACGCGGAGGTGCGCGCGGGCAAGACCCTCTCGCTCAAAGACCGACTCTTCCTGCCGCTCGACGAAGGCGCCCTCGTGTTCATCAAGGGGAGCGTTTTCAACGCCGCCGGCAGGAGCCTCGCCGGGGCCAACGTCGAGCTGGCGCGCACCGAGGCCGACGGCACGCTCAAGAAGGTTGACAGCCGCGTCTCGAACGCCACCGGCTCCTTCAGCTTCAGGCTCATGCCGGGGCAGGCCCACTACCGCCTGACGGCGAAGGCCGACGGGATGGAGGCGGCCAGCGAAGAGGTTAGCGTCGAGGGCGCGGCCATCTACCGCGTCGCGCTCTCGCTCAAATCGAAGAAGTAGGGCACGCAGTGAAGGACGGGCACCCGAACAGGGAAGAGGCGCGCGAGGAGTTTCTGACGGCGCGCCAGCTCGCCGAGGTCTTGCAGGTGAGCGAATCGACCGTGCGACGCCTGGCGCGCGACGGCCGCATCCCTTGCGTGCGGTTGACCTCACGCCTGCTCCGCTTCAACCTCAAGGCCGTCTACCGCGCCCTCGACGGCTCCGACACCAACTCACGCTCGAAGCGTCGTCACGCGGAAGAGTCCGCACAGGACGACGCACAGTTATCTTTTCTTTAAGAGCGTGAACCGTAAACCGTAAACCGTGACCAGAGAAAGGCAGGCCGTCTCCTTCTGGTCACGGTTTACGGTTTACGGTTCACGCTCTTCCTCTTCCTCTTCCTCTTCCGCCTCCCGCGCTTCGACCTCGGCGCGGGGGCGCCAGTTGCGCGGGCCGTCCTTGACGAGGTCGTGCTTGCGCTTGATGCCGGCCCGCACGTTGAGGAACCACGCCGAGACCCCGAGCGCGGCCGTGACGAAGGCCACGTCGGTGTGGCGCAGGTAGAGCAGCACCAGCGTCGCCGCGCCGAGCGCGTACGCCAGAAGCCTCCACGCGCGCGCGAAGTCGAAGCCCGCGTCCTTCATCATTCCGTCTTACTTCTTCAGTTAATGGTCACCGGGATGGGCGCGTCGATGTTGACCGGGGGGAAGCACTGCGTGTCGTTGCAGTACTGGACGCGGAGCTTGGCGTGGAGCGTGTGGCGCCCCTTGACGGCCTCCCTGTCGGCGCGCAGCGGGAGCTTGATCTGGACGCTGCCCTCGTAGAGGGAGAGCGGCTTCTCGGAGAAGCCGAGCTTGCGCGACACGCCCGCCGGATAGACGGGCTTGCCCGGCGTGATGCCTTCCTGCGGCTCCGCGCGCAGCTCGGTCGGGATGTAGAACTTGTCCGCGGCCGGGTTGGCGTGCGTGTGATAGCCCTGTGCGATGTCGAACCGGACGCTGGCCTCGCCCGCGCCGCCCGCGTCGAGCCGCGCCTCCGCGACCGACGCGGTGACGGGCTGCGCCTGGAGCGGGGGGCTGGGCGCGGCCTGTCCCGTCGCGGCCTGTGCCGTCGCAGAAGGGCTGGCCGCGGGCGCGGCCTGACCGGGCGCGGGCGTCGAGGAGGCCGCGACGCCGTTCGCGTTCGACCGCCCCCCGCCGCACGAGGCGAAGGCGAGGGGCAGACAGATGAAGATGCTCGGGAACAGATTCTTTCGTCGCATGGCTCAGAGTTTATCTCAAAGACTGAAGCGCCTCACACGGCTGACGGGGGCTGTTGAAAGTCTTGCGGCGGCGGGGGCTGGTATTGCGGCTGCGGCGCGGGCGGCGCGGGGCGCGCGCGGAGGCGGCGCACGAGGAAGCGGAGGATGAAGTAGGCCGGCAGCCCGACGAAGATCAAGACCGGGATGAGCGCCAGGAGCAGGCGGATGAAGAAGAGCGTAATGGCGGCCGCGATGTCCACGCCCTCGCCGAAGGCCGTGCCGACGCTGCGGAAGAAGCCCGTGGTGCCGATGAGCGGCGCGGGCGGCTCCAAAGTGACGGTGATGGTCGAGAGGCTCGCCTGATTTTCGAGGAAGCGGCGGCGACCCTCGATGCGCTCGATCTCCGTCCGGACGGCGGTCAGCTTGTCCTGGACTTTAATCACGTCCTCGATCTCGTCAGCCCGCTTCAGGATCTGCGACATCTGCTCTTCGAGGGCGCGCTGTGTGCGCAGGCGCGCTTCGAGGTCGATGTACTCCTCGGTCACGTCCTTGCCCGTGATCTTCTGCGCGGTGACGCTGCCGCCCGCCGCGCGTATGTCGTTGAGCGTCGCCTCGAACTGCGCCGCGGGGACACGCATCTCGACGGTGATGACTTCGTAAGCGCGCTCGCCCTTCACGCCCGTCTGCTGCCGCGAGTCGGAGGTGACGACGAACCCGCCGCGCGCCTCCGCGACCGAGGCGATGCGCTGCATGGCCTTCGAGGGCTGCTCGACTTCGAGCGTGAGCGTGGCGTTGCGGATGATCTTGCGCTCGGCCGGCGCAGGCGTCGCGCCCTGTGGCTGCGGCGCGGCGGGGTCTTCCGTGCGTTCGAGCGAGACGGCCTTCATGGTGGCGTCGTTGCCGCCGCCGCCCGCGTTCGGCTGGGACGCGGCCGAAGTGGGCGGCGCAGAGGCCAGCGGCGCGGCTTCACGGTTGGAGCCGGCGGCGCAGCCGGCCGCCGCGGCGAGCGCGAGCGCGAGGAGCAGTGTTGTCAGCAGTCTCATAGAATCTCTCCGGGGCCGGTCTGTTAGAGCAACGTCTGAACGGGCGAGGCGGGGGCCGCTTGCGTCGAGTCGAGGGGCCTGCGGCGCGCGTCGTCCTTCTCGAAGTAGGGAGGCATCTCGCCCGGCTTGAGGCGGCGGAGCGTCACGTCCTCCGGGTAGTAGCTGACGCCGTTGCGTCGGACGGTCCGCCAGCGCAACTTGTCGCCCGACATCGTGAGCTTGATGGTGGCCGAGCCGCCGAAGCTGCTCTTTAAACGGAACTGCGCCGTGCCGTTCACGACGTTCGCCGTGAAGCCACAGTCTTCGACCCGCGCGAGGTAGTTGGCGACGATGCCGCAGGTGGCGCGCAGGCGGTTGCCGGTCTGCCTGATGGTGATGTCGATGGCGTACTGCGGCACCTCTTCGAGCTTCATGCTCTGGTAGGCGGGCGGCAGCTCCGACTTGTCCTGCGCGTAGGCGGCGTAGTTCCAGGCGCCGCGGAAGCCGGAAGTGTTGGGCCGCGTCTGCGCGCCCGCCTGTGTGGCGCCGAGCAGCGCGCAGGCGAGCAGGGAAAGGAGCAGGGGGAATCTTTTCATCTCAAGTCCTTTGAGGGGGGCTCTTTGAAAAGTCGGCGCGTTACTCTTCGGCGCCGGCCTCCTCTTCCTCTTCGTCCCTCGCGCCGTGGCGTTCGGGGCGCTTGATGCCGAACTTCTCCAGGCGGTACTGGAGCGTGCGGAAGGTGAGGCCGAGGAGCTTGGCCGCCTTCGTGATGTTGTAGTCGGTGCGCTCCATCGCCTGTAGGATCAGGTTGCGCTCCACGTCCTCGAAGTTGACCCCCTCGGCCGGGAGTTTGAAGCCGGCGCCCTCGGCCACGGGGCGTGACTCCTGCCGCGCTTCGAGCGGGAGGTCTTCGACCGTGATGTAATCGGCCTCGGCGAGCAGGATGGCGCGCTCGATGGCCGACTCAAGCTGGCGGACGTTGCCGGGCCAGGCGTAGTCGAGCATCACCTTGCGCGCCTCGGGCGTCAGGCCGCGGATGAGGCGCGAGGTGTTGCGCGTGTGCTTCTTCAGGAAGAAGCTGATGAGGACGGGGATGTCCTCGCGCCGCTCGCGCAAAGGCGGCACGTCGATGGAGAGGACGTTGATGCGGTAGTAGAGGTCGTCGCGAAAGCGCCCGTCCGAGACCATCGCGCGCAGGTCGCGGTTCGTCGCCGCGACGACGCGCACGTCGATCTTGATGGGGCGCGTGCCGCCCACGCGCCGGATCTCGCGCTCCTGCAAGGCCCTTAGAAGCTTCGCCTGCATCGACACGTCCAGCTCGCCGATCTCGTCGAGGAAGAGCGTGCCCTTGTCGGCGATCTCGAAGAGGCCCTTCTTCTCGGCGTGCGCGCCGGTGAACGACCCCTTCTCGTGGCCGAACAGCTCCGACTCCATAAGGTTCTCGTTGATGGCGGCGCAGTTGACGGCCTGGAACATCTCGGAGACGCGCGGACTCTGCGTGTGGATGGCGCGCGCGATCAGCTCCTTGCCCGTGCCCGACTCGCCGCGGATGAGCACGGTCGAGTTCGAGCGCGCGACCTTGAGGATCATCTTCTTGACGGCCTCCATCTCGGTCGATGCCGAGATGATCTCCTGATCTAAGGCGTCGAGCTTCGCGAGCGCCCGCCGGATGGTGTCGAGGAGGGTCTCGCTGTCGAAGGGCTTTTCGAGATAGTCGAACGCGCCGCGCCGCAGCGCCTCCTTCGCCGACTCGATGGAGCCGTGGGCGGTGAGCAGGATGACGATGATCGACGAGTCGTAGGCGAGCAGCTTCGACAAGAGCTCGATGCCGTCCATGCCCGTCATCTTGAGGTCGGTCAGCGCGAGGTCGAAGCGCCGCTCGCGCTGGATGCGCAGCGCGGCCTCGCCCGACGACGCCGTCGTCACGTCGTAGCCCGCGTCGGTCAGGATGGCCTCAAGAATCTCCCTCTGCGGCTTCTCGTCGTCGACGACCAGGATGCTTTTGCGTGCCATGTTGTATGGGTGATAGGTGCCGGGTGTTGGGTGTTGGCTGAGGACAAGCTTCTACCAAAACCTAAATTCCAAAACCCATCACCCGGTACTCCCTCCTGCGATTGGTATCTCGACCGTGAAAGTGGTGCCCGCGCCGGGCTTGCTCTCGACGCGGATGGAGCCGTTGTGCTCGTCCACGGCCTTCTTGGCGATGGCGAGGCCGAGCCCCGTCCCCGTCTCCTTCGTCGAGAAGTAGGGCTCGAAGATTTTGGGGAGGTGGTCGGCGTCGATGCCGACCCCCGTGTCGGAGACGCGGACGCGGGCGACCCCGTCCTCCGCCGAGAGGCTCACCGTCAGGCTGCCCCCGCGCCCTTCCATCGCGTGCATGCCGTTAATGATAAGGTTCGTGAAGAGCGAACGTAAAGCCTGCTGGTCGCCGAGCACGGGCGGCATCGCCCCGTTCGCTTCGAGCCGCGTCTCGACGCCGATCTCCGACGCCTGCACGTCGATCATCGAGAGCGCGTCGCGCAGCGTCTCGCGCAGGTCGAGCGGCTTGAGGTCGAGGCTCGCGGGCCGGGTGTACTTCAGGAACTCGGTGATGCGCGTGTTGATGCGCGCGACCTCGGCCTTCAGTTGCAGCGTCAGCTTCTCGACGAGCGCGCGCTTCTGCGGGTCTGAAGGGGCCAGCGAGGTGCGCAGGTGGTCGAGCGTCAGGTTGATGTAGTTGAGCGGGTTCCGTATCTCGTGCGCGATGGCCGAGGCGAGCCGGCCGATCATCGCCGACTGCTCGGCCTGCTTGAACTGCGTCTCCAGTTCGCGCATGCGCCCGAGCTGCTCGACCATCTCGTTGAAGGTCGCGGCGAGGCGCCCGACCTCGTCGCGGCGTTCGGCCCCGGGGACGCGGAACGAGAAGTCGCCGGCCGCGACGCGCTGCGTCCCGTGCGAAAGCTCGTTCAGCGGGCGCGTGAAGCGCCAGACGAGGACGGCCGCCACGAGCGTGGAGATGAGCAGGATGGCGAGCGTCGGGGCGATGGGCCGCATCGTCTCGAAGAAGGAGGTGTCGCTCATCGGCGTCTTCCCGAGCACGATGACGATGTAGACGAGCCCGCGCTCGGTCTCAAGCGGGATGGCAAAGGTGCGCGGGTTGCCCGAGACGGGCTCCGTCGTCGGGGACAGCGACGGCACCAGCCGCTTGAAACCCGCCGACGCCTCGCCCGCGTCCACAAAGTCGTAGAGCTTCACGTGCTGGTCGGAGATGAAGTAGTAGTGCGCCTCGCCGCTGTCGAGCGTCTCGGGCCTGAAGTCCCGGGCAAGGCTGTCCTCGACCCGCCCGTCCTCGTCGCGGACGACGAGGACGTTGATGATGCGTCCCGCCTGCTCCGCGAGCAGCGACTTGCCCCGCGCCTTCTCCAGCTCGAACATGTACTTGCCCGAGGTGATGCTTTCGTTGGCGAGCGCGATGGAGGCCGTGAGCGCCTGCTCCTGCGCGGCGACGGTCATGGCGCGCTGGCGCGAGCGGGCGCGGCCGAAGTAGTACTGGACGCCGAGCGTGGCGACGAGCAGCAGCGCCATCACCAGCAGCAGGCGTGTGCGGAAGCTGTAGAAGAGTCTCGGCAGTCCCATTCGTCGGTGTCGGCGCCGGACGCCGTCCGTCCGCCCCGCGGGAGCTTTCGTCAAAGCTTAAGCAAAAGGTAGTTGCCCTGCGGCTTTGACAGATGTTATAGTCGCCACGGTCTCCAGCGCAAACCCCTCCGGAGACCGCAGGTACTCTCCAATAAACCATTCGGTGCGATTTGAAGTTTTGAAGGGACTGTAGACCTCGGACGGCACAGGCTTGGGCATGGCTTTTTCGACACTTCGAGTTCGGCACCTGCGGCGGCGCACACACGGCGCCGGCCGCGATTCGCGCGCAATCAAAACTCTGTTAAGTGCATCTTAGCGGTTTGACCCGGCCGCGTCGTGCGCTTCCCTCGTGTAGTCAGCGCCCTGATTCGGTCTCTTCTGCTTTGCTGTTTAAGCGAGGAAAGGCTCAATGACCCCAAAGTTCAGATTCCCCCACGTCGCGCTCGCCCTGTCTGCCCTCCTACTCTTCGCCGCCGCGTCGGCACAGGCCGCGGCCAAGAAATCCGCCGCCAAGAAGGCTCCCGCGAAGGCCGCCGCCAAGGCGCCGGCCCGTTCGAAGCGCGGCGGGCGCGAGACCGCCTCCGCGCGGAAGGGGAAGAACGACCGCCGCGGCTCGAAGTCGGAGCGCGCGGAGCAGCGGAGGGGTAAGAAGGGGCGCGCCGAGGAGCGCGCCGCCGCCAGCACGTCGCGCAAGATGAGCAAGCGCGAGCGCATCGCCGCCGCGCGCGCCGAGGCCGAGCGCCGCCGCCGCGAGGCCGCCGAGCGAGCGCGCCAGATCGCGCTCGCCATCGCACGCCGCCGCGCCGCCGACCAGGCGCTCAAGGACGAGGCGGCCGCCAACATCGCGAAGGACGAGACGACCGGCGAAGACCTGGCCGTCCGCCGCGCCGCGCTCGACGCGCTCGGCGACAAGGCCGGGACGGTCGTCGTCATGAACCCGAAGACGGGTCAGGTCTACACGGTCGTCAACCAGGACTGGGCCTTGCGCCGCGGCTTCAAGCCCTGCTCGACGATCAAGCTCGTGACGGGCCTCGCCGGGCTCTCCGAGCACGTCATCGACCCCGTCCAGACGGTCAACATCGGCACCAGCAGCTTCAGCCTCGACCTGACCGACTCGCTCGCCTACTCCAACAACGGCTACTTCCAGCGCGTCGGCGGCCAGGTCGGCTTCCCGAAGATGATGGAGTACGCGCGCAAGCTGGGCCTGGGCGAGCCGACGGGCATCAACCACCCGTTCGAAAGCCCCGGCAAGCTTCCCGTCTTTAAGGAGGGCTACGCCGTCAACCACATGTCCTCGCACGGCGACGACATCGAGGTCACGGCCATCCAGCTCGCCCGCGTGGCCTCGGCCATCGCCAACGGCGGCAAGCTGCTCGTCCCGCACCTCCCGCGCACGCCCGAGGAGAACGTGAAGTTCAAGCCCGAGGTCAAGCGCGCCGTCGATATCCCGCAGGAGAACATGCGCCTGATGCTGCCCGGCATGATCGGCGCCACCAGCTACGGCACGGCCCGGCGCGCCGCGGCCCCGTTCACCATCGCGGGCAAGACCGGCACCTGCACCGGCCAGGGCTCCAAGCTCGGCCTCTTCACCTCCTACGGCCCCGTGAGCGACCCGACGCTCGCCGTCTCCGTCATCCTCCGCAACTCCGGCGTGAGCGGCCCGAAGGCAGCGGTCGTGGCCGGCGATGTCTACCGCCGTCTCGTCCTCGACGCGCGCTTCGCGCCGAAGCCGGGCAGCCAGCCGATGCTCGCCAACGACATGCTCGCGCCGCGCCCGCACATCGACCCGCGCAAGGCCGCCGTGGTCTCCGACGAAGAGAACGATGACGACGACGCCGACGCCGTCAACGAGAAGGCCGCCGACGCCTTCGTCGTGAGCGAGAACGACGAGGCCACCGGCACGCAGCGCCCCGCCCTCCAGAAGACCTCGAAGACGAGCGAGCGCCCCGTCGCCACGCCGGCGCCGGCCGCCCCCCGTCCGAACACCAACAACACGGCCGCGCCCGTGCCCGTGAACAACGGCTCCGAGCGCCCGCGCCGCGTCTCGGACAGGCCGTAGTCAGAGAGTCCGCAGCCCGCCGAGTGGAGTTAGAAATGAAGGCCCGGTTCCAAGAGCCGGGCCTTCTTCATTTCTCGTTCTTTTCTCGTTGCGTTCCCGTTTCGGGCCCGAAACTCCGCGCCTCCTTTCCGGCGTCCGGACTCAGGATTGCTTACCTTAAGGTAGAAGGGCGTTTGGCTTGACACTTTTCATACGCTTGATGCAGTATCAGGCGCGTAAATCGTTCAAGGTTAGTACGGACGGCCTTAAAGCTCCCCCACGTGGAGCCCGCGCACAGTCCCCGACGGCGGCAACTGGCCGATACGGGCGCGCATCTGAGGTTCGTATGCGACGCCGGTGTGAACGGGCGCAGCGCACCGAAATTAATCTCCCAACAATTAGTCAGTATCAGTGCACGGAGGATTTGCGACCGATGAAAAACGTGTTACGACTTCTGTTCTTTGCAGCGCTCGTAATGGTCTTCGCGCTCCCGTCGTACGCGCAGGACGCGGCGGCGGCTCAGACGCCCGCCGCCGCCGGCCCCTGTGGCGAGGCGGAGGCGAAGGCCGCCCTCTACGGCAAGTTTAGAGAGAACTTCAATAAGGATGCCAACCTGCAGAAGGTCGCTTACGACGCGGGTAAGGAGTACCTGGGCAAGTACGGCGCTTGCACCGACCCCGCCGACTTGACGATCATCAAGTACATCCAGAACTGGGTGAACAAGTACGAGGAAGCGACCCTCGTCTTCAACTGCCAGAAGGCCGCCAACGAGACCCCGGCGCAGGCGTTCGAGGCTTGCAAGGCGTGGATCGCGGCGAAGCCCGACGACCTGAGGCCGCACCTCGCGCTCGTCGGCGCCGGCATCAAGGCTTACACGAATAAGGACAACAGCCTCAACGCACGGGCCGCCGCCGAGGCGCGCACGGCGCTCCAGATGATCGAGTCGGGCAAGACCACGGACACGTGGGCGCCCTTCACTAACCAGCAGGACGCGCCAGGGGGGCTGCGTTACTACATCGCGGCGTGGTCGCTCGAATCCAACCCGGAGGAGTCGGCCACTCAGCTTCTCAAGATCGCGCAGTCGGGCGGCGGCGTCGCGAAGGAGCCGGCCACCTTCCAACTTCTCGGCGCCTCCGTCTACAACGGCGACGTGAAGAAGATGGCCGACCAGTACAAGGCGCAGTGCGAGAACAAGGATGCGTCGCACGAGTGCGACGTCCTGCTCAATAAAATCAACTACGCGCTTGACCGCGTCATCGACGCCTACGCTCGCGCCATCGCGCTCAGCAACGCGAACCCGAAGTACGCCGCCACGGCGACCGCGCTCCGGCCCGTGCTGACGACGCTCTACAAGCAGCGCCACGAAGGGCAGGAGACCGGGCTCAACGAGATGATCGGCAGCGTGCTCAGCAAGCCGCTCCCGCTCCCGGGCCAGGAGCCGCCGCTGCCGACCCCGGCCGCCTCGGCCTCGGACGGCACGGGCGCCGCCGTGACGCCGACGACCACCACGCCGGCCGGCGGTGCGACGGCCAAGCCCGCCGCGACGCCTACGCCGAAGCCGACGCCGGCCGCGCAGAAGCCGCCCCGCTCGTAACGACGGGCGAGGATCGGTCGTTAGAAACCTCCGAACGCCGGGCGCACCCGAAGACGAAAGTCGGACGGTACGCCCGGCGTTTTTTTCTTGCTACAATCCGGCGCATGACGAACGAGGAGAGCCCCGACCCGCCGGTAGAGAGTTCCGCCCCGCCCGCGCCCGACCCGCGCCCGCTCGAAGAGAAGATCGGCTACAGCTTTCGCGACCGGCGCCTGCTGGTACGCGCGCTGACGCACCGCTCGTGGGCGCACGAGTCGGTGGGCGCGGGCGGCGAGCGCGAGGCGCGCGCCCTGCACAACGAGGCGCTGGAGTTCGTCGGCGACTCGGTCCTCGGGCTCGTCGTCGCCGACGCCCTCTTCCGCTCGCACCCGGAGGTCACGGAGGGTGAGCTCTCCCGCATGAAGCACCGGCTCGTCAGCACGCAGACCCTTGCGCGCGTCTCGCGCCAGCTCTCCCTGGGCGAGCACCTGCGCATCGGCCGCGGCGAGGAGAAGACCGGCGGCCGGCGCAAGCGCGCACTGCTCGCCGACGCCTTCGAGGCGCTGCTCGCCGCAGTCTTCCTCGACGGCGGCTACGACGCGGCCGAGGGCTTCGTGCGCCGCGCCCTCGGGAGCGAACTCGTTGAGGCGACGCCCGAGTCCGCGGCCGCCGCCGACTTTAAGACGCTGCTCCAGGAGCGCCTACAGTCGGAGCGCCACCTCTCGCCGACCTACGAGCTGGTCGGAACGGAAGGCCCGCCGCACGCGCGCACCTTCCACGTCGAGGCCGTCTTCGACGGCGAGCGCATCCGCGGGGCGGGGCGCACCATCAAGTCTGCCGAGATGGACGCCGCCTGCTGCGCCCTCGATCTCATCGGCCCGCCCCCGGGTTCGGAAGAGACTGAGGAAGAGACGCAGGATGTTGAAGAAGGCGGGCGGTGAGTTTGTGAGCCGTAGCGGGGCGATTTCAACGCGGAGAGACGGGGAGACAGCTTGAAGACAGTAAGTCAACCAGCTGTCTCCCCGTCTCTCCGCGTTAACCCCTACTTATTCGTGCCTGTCGAAGAACTCATGAGCCCACACGAAGCGTGTGCCGGCGGCGCGGGCCGCGCCCTCGTCCTTGTCCATGTCGCCGACGAAGAGCGTCTCGTGGGGCTCGGCGCCGAAGCGGCGCATGAGCCGCTTGAGCATCAAGGGCTGCGGCTTGCGGCAGGGGCACCCGGACTGCGGGGCGTGCGGGCAGAGTTCGATTGAGCCGGGCGGCGCCTCCGCCACGCCGAAAGCCTGGACGACCATCTCTTCGAGCAGACGCCGTGCGGCCGTGAGCGAGAGATAACCTACACCGACGCCGCCCTGGTTGCTCGCCACGCCGAAGCGCGCGCCGCCCGCGCCCCAATCGATCTTCGCCAGCCGCTCCCTCACGCCCGGAATCAGCTCCCACTCGCCGGGCCTGTTCGGGCAGGGAAGCCCCTCCACGGTCGTCCGCCGCAGCGTCCCGTCCGCGTCGAAGATGTAGAGCCTGACCGGCGCTTCAACCCTCACGGCCCGAGTCTACACCCTGACTGTTCATGAAGGCTGTTGCTTGTGTGGAGAAAGTTGCGCGCGGCCTTCAGCGAAAACGTTCGCAGTCGATGGCGTACTTCTTCACCTTGTAGCCGATGATGCGCTCGGTCGTGTCGAGGAGCTTCGCGGCCTTCTTGCGGCTCCCGCGCGCGGACTTCAGCGCGTCCTGGATGATGTCGCGCTCGTACGACTCGACCGCCGTCGCGAGCGAGAGGCGCGTCACCGTGCCGCTCCCTTCGGCCGTCTGGAGGCTCGGCGGCAGGTGGTGGCCGTGGATGACCGAGGAGTCGCAGACGACGACGGCGCGCTCGATGACGTTCTCCAACTCGCGCACGTTGCCGGGCCAGTGGTACGAGGTGAGCATGTCGATGGCCGGCGTCGAGATGCGCTTGATGTGCTTGCCGTGCTCGCGCGCGTACTTCTCCAGGAAGTGGTCGGCGAGGAGCAGCACGTCGGGCTTCCGCTCCCTCAGCGGCGGCATGAAGATGTTGAAGACGTTGAGGCGGTAGTAGAGGTCTTCGCGGAACTCGCCCGCGGCGATGGCATTCTCCAACTCCTTGTTCGTCGCGGCGACGAGGCGCACGTTGACCTTAATCGTCTCCGTGCCGCCGAGCCGCTCGAACTCGCGCTCCTGGATGGCGCGCAGGAGTTTGATCTGGGTCGAAGCGTTCAGCTCGCCGATCTCGTCGAGGAAGAGCGTGCCGCCGTCGGCCAGCTCGAACCGCCCCTTCTTGCGCGCCATCGCGCCGGTGAAGGCCCCGCGCTCGTGCCCGAACAGCTCGGCCTCGATGAGCGTCTCGGGCAGCGCCGCGCAGGAGACCTTGACGAAGGGTTTGCTCGCGCGCAGCGAGTTGTAGTGGACGGCGTGCGCGACCATCTCCTTGCCCGTCCCCGACTCGCCGCGCAGGAGCACCGTCGTGTTCGTCCGCGCCACCTGCTCGACCTGCTCGTAGACGTGGCGCATCGGGTTGCTGCTCCCGACGATGTGGCCGAAGTCGAAGCGCTCGCGCAATTCCTGTTTGAGGTGCGCGTTCTCGTCGGCCAGACGCGACCGCTCCGACTCGACCAGGCGCTCCACCTTCACCGCCTGCGCCACCATCGAGGCGACGACCGAGATGATCTTCGTCAGCCGCTCGAAGTCGCGCGCCTCCGCGTACGGCACGTCCACGCCGAGCACCCCGACGGCCCCGCGCCCCACCGTGAGCGGCACGCAGACGAAGGAGAACTCCTGCCGCGCGGCCGCGCGCTCGCGCCCCGCGACGCGCTGGAGCATGAGCGGCTCGCGGCTCGCCTGCGGCACCACCACCGGCTTGCAGGTCTCCGCCACGCGCCCGACGACGCCCTCGCCGACGCGGTAGACGCCGCGCCGCGCCGTCTCGTCGTCCAGGTTGAAGCCGGCCTCGACGTGCAGCTCGTCCGCCTCCGCGTCGAGCAGCATGATGAAGGCGCGCGTGACCGTCTGCGTGCGCCCGAGTAGTTCGAGCGCGCGCCCGAGCGCGGGGCGCAGGTGCCGCGCGTCGGCCAGCGTCTGCCCGATCTCTAACAGCGTCGCCATCTCGCGCGCGTCGGTCTGACCCTGTCTGAGTGGATGCGGAAGGTTCTGGGGAAGGTTCAAGACGTTTTCCATGAAGGAGCCTGTTCGTTTCGTGCAGCACGCGGGCGCCGCGGCGCCCAAACTTTGTTGAGTGTACGCGCGACAAATATGTCTTGCCAAGTTGTGGCCGCGACATAATTGTCACGCCTCGTAACCGGTTGCGCCCTCCGCGCGCCGGTGGATACTCATTCCAAGACCCACAAGATCGTCGTCAACGAGCGGCGCGACGACAAAATTGCCTTCAAACTTACGCCTCGCGCCGCGCGCGACAATATTGTCTGATGCTTTGCCGGGTGCGACAATATTGTCCTCTACGTCAAAGATGCGGAAAGCCCAAAGACCGCGACTTCTCGGCCGAAAACCTTTGGAAAAGCCGGGCGGGCCTCACCCCGCATCGCTCACACGCCTGTGCATAGCGACGGCCGTGCCGCGTGGCACGTGCGTTGTTAATCCGAGTTCACGTGACAGCCTTCAACTCCACCCGCGCCGGAGTCAGTGCGCGAGGGTCGATACGAAAAACTTAAACGGGAGACGTTGATGATGAGAAGGTCTACAGGTGCGTCGAGGTGTGTCTGGTCTCTGCTGCTTCTGGTCGCGGCGCCGCTCGCGGTTTCGGCACAGGCGGAGGTGGCGGTTGCGGAGCGCCTGTCGAAGTTGGAGAGCGCGGCCGCGTCGGCGCAGACGGCGGGCGACAATGGCTGGATGCTGGTCTGCGCGGCGCTCGTGCTCTTCATGACGGGGCCGGGGCTCGCACTCTTCTACGGCGGGCTCGTCCGGCGCAAGAACGTCCTGACGACGATGTTACAGAGCTTCATCCTGATGGCCGTCGTCACAATGCTCTGGGCGCTCTTCGGCTACAGCGTGGCGTTCGCCGAAGGGACGCCGTTCGCGGGCGGGCTCTCGTACCTCTTCCTGCAAGGCGTCGGCTCCGCCCCGAACGAGACGTACGCGGCGACCATCCCGCAGCAGACCTTCATGATCTACCAGCTGATGTTCGCGGTCATCACGCCCGCGCTCATCACGGGCGCCTTCGCCGAGCGGATGAAGTTCAGCGCGATGCTGGCCTTCACGGTGCTCTGGACGAGCGTCGTCTACTTCCCTCTGGCGCACATGGTCTGGGGCAAGGGCGGCCTCCTGAACGCCGCGCTCGGCGGCATAATCCCCGCGCTCGACTTCGCGGGCGGCACGGTCGTCCACATCTCTTCGGGCTTCTCGGCGCTCATGTGCGCGCTGCTGGTCGGACGCCGCGTCGGCTTCGGCAAGGCGCCGATGGAGCCGCACAACCTCGTGCTGAGTCTCGTCGGCGCGTGCATGCTCTGGGTGGGCTGGTTCGGCTTCAACGCCGGCAGCGCCCTGTCGGCGGGGAGCCTGGCGACGAGCGCGTTCGTGGCGACGCACTTCGCGGCGGCGGCGGCGACGCTCGGGTGGACGGCGGCCGAGTGGGTGCGGACGGGCAAGCCGACGGTGCTCGGTGCGATCTCGGGCGCGGTGGCGGGCCTCGTGGGCATCACGCCCGCCTCCGGGTTCGTGACGCCGATGTCGGCGCTCGCCATCGGGTTCATCACGGGGCTCGGCTGTTTCCTCGCCGTGACGGAGTTGAAGAAGCGGCTCGGCTATGACGACTCGCTCGACGTGTTCGGCGTGCACGGGACGGGGGGCACCATCGGCGCGCTGCTGACGGGCGTCTTCGCCACGAGCGCCGTCAACCCGATCTTCAAGGACGCCGCCGGCAACGCGCTGCCCGTCGGCCTGCTGGAAGGCAACGGCGGGCAGCTGCTCAACCAGCTACTCGGGGTCGGGCTGACGGTCGGCATCGCGTGCGTGGCCTCGCTCGCCATACTCAAGATAGTTGACCTCTTCATCGGCCTGCGCGTGAGCGAGGAGCAGGAGCTGACGGGCCTCGACATCGCGCTGCACGGCGAGGCGGGCTATCATCTCGGCGCCGAGTCTGCCTTCGGGCGCGTGGTCGCGCCGGCTACTTCGGAGGCGGGGGCGTCCGCTGGCTACGGGAAGGAAGTGGCCCTGGAGGGCGCGGCCGGGGACTGATACGACTTCGACTCGCGCGCGCCGGTTTTTAAGCCGAGACGCTGCGCGGGCACGCTTCATCGCGGGGGCGCCGGGGCGCGGCGGGAGGACGCTTAAAGGGGGTGGACTTCCTCAGAGACTCGGCGCCTCTGCGGTGAATATCAAAGGCCGCAATCGAGTAATTTTTAACCGAAAAATGAGAGTCGAGCCTCCGGGGAGAGAATCAACACCCTCAGAGGCTCGACTTTCTATCTGTAAGAGCTATTTGTGTCGCTGCGGAAGGCATAAATTTCAATGTGGAAGCCATCTGTGTCACTGCGGACGGCACAAATTTCGTTGCGGACGGCATAAATGTCGCTGCGGACGGCATAAATTTCACTGCGGAAGCCATCTGTGTCGATGCAGACGGCGTCTGTGTCACTGCGGACGGCATAATTTTCGTTGCGGACGGCAGTTATGTCACTGCGAATGGCATAAATTTCGTTGCGGAAGGCATCTGTGTCGCTGCGGAAGGCATAAATTTCGCTGCGGACGGCGTCTGTTTCGATGTGGACGGCGTCTATTCCATTGCGGGAGGCGTCTGTTTCGCCGCCGGAGGCGTCTATTGCAGTGCCAAAGGCATCTGTTTCAATGGGAAAGGTGCTTTTGGGGGCGGGAGAGCGGACAATTGGCGCCTCTGCGAGACTTTGCCTCGCTACTTCCCTTGATTTTTAGGCGTGCGAACCGAAGCGCGCGACGAACTCGTCCCTGGGGAGGCCGGCAGCCTCGGCGAGTTTGGCGACCCAGCCTTCGTCTTCAAAATCTTTCCGCTCGATGCGCACCATGTAGTCGCGTGCGACCTGGTAGCTCTCCGTATCCACGTCCACGGGGCGCTCGCGGCCGCGGCCCGACTCCGTCTCGACCAGTTCGGAAAAGGGGACGGGGCGGAACTCGCCGCCCTGAATCATAATCATCGTGCCGGAGCCGCCGCCGTGCAGGTGTCGAAAGGCGGCATAGCCGAGGTCGCGCGCGTACTCGGCGTCGTAAGGGATCGGCGGCGCGCAGCGCAGCTCGTAGCCGATGGTCTTATCGACGAGCGTGACCTTGATGCCGCGCCGCTCCAGGCGCGCCTGCACCTCGCTCTTGACCTTGCGCCCGAGGTCGATCTCTGCGACGCGGATGTTGCCCTGCGCGTCGCGGTCAACGTCCTGTAGCTCGGCCACCTCCGCGGGGTCGAAGAGTTCGACGAGGGCTTCCGCCAGCAGCACGACGCCGTGCGAGCGTCCCATCGCGCGCCGCTTGATGATGGAGCCCTCGACCACGTCGCAGATGTCGGAGAGCGAGACGCGGTCGCGGCGGAACTCCTCGGGGATGATGGTGCAGGTGGCGCTCGCGGCCTTGCCGATGCCGAGCGTGAGGTGGCCCGTGGGCCGCCCCATCGTCACGCCCAGGTACCAGCGCCCGGTCGTCTTCGCGTCCTCCATCAGACGCTGGACGAGCTGCACGCCGACGTGACGCGCGGTCTCGAAGCCGAGCGTGGAGACGGAGAGCGGGAGCGAGAGGTCGTTGTCGATTGACTTCGGGACTTGCACGACCTTGATGGCGCCGTTCGTGGCGCGCTCGACGGCCGCGGAGCTGCGGACGAGGTCGTCGCCGCCGACGGTGACGAGCCCCTCGATGCCGAGCTTGCGGAGCGCGGCGACGGTGTTCTCTAAACTCTCGGGCGAGCGCGTGATGTCCGTGCGCGCCGTGCCGAGGACGCTCCCGCCGTCGAGGTGTATGCGCGAGACCTCGTCGATGGTCATCTCGTGCTGCTCGTCGGTGTAGCGCTGCGCGAGCCACTCGAAGCCGTCGTGGAAGCCGACGGGCGTACAGCCCATCTTGATCGCCTCGATGACGACGGCGCTGATGACGCCGTTCGTGCCGGGAGCGGGGCCGCCGCCGACGAGGATGCCTAATCTTTTAATCGCCATAATGATTCCGTATACCGCCGCATCAGCGGCGTCTGAGTTTAGCCCGGCCTTTCAAGGCCGGGGAGCTGCGCGTTAAATGAATACCGCGTCGCGTCAGCGACTGAACCGTTCAGCCGTCGCTGACGCGACGCGACATCATTCGTCCCGACATTGACCCGGCCTTGAAAGGCCGGGCTAAATTCAAGCGCCGCTCCGCGGCGGAGGTTTGCACAGCTTTCACTTATTTATGCCGAGACGTGGCCGCTCAAGTAACCGAACTTCTCTTTAAACTCTTCGTCGGTCAGGTTGCCGGCGCCGGCGAGCTTCTGCACCCAGTAGGCGTCCTCGAAGTCGGACGGCTCCAGACGGATCATGTACTCGCGCGCGACGCGGTAGCCTTCGCTCTCGGTGTTGACCATGCGGACGCGCGTGCGGCCGGTGCCGGGCTCGCGGATCTCCGTGAAGGCGATGGGCACCATGCGCCCGCCCTGGACGCTGACCATCGCGTCGGAACCGCCCTGTAGGAGGAAGCGGATGGCGGCGTAGCCGAGGTCGCGGCAGTAGGCGGCGTCGAAGGGGATGGGGTCGGCGCAGCGCAGCTCGTAGCCGATGTTCTTGTTGGTGATGGTGACGCGGATGCCGCGCGACTTGAGTCGGCCTTCCACCTCGACCTTGACGCGGCGCGCGAGGTCAACCTCGGCGAAGCGGATGTGGCCGTGCTCGTCGCGCTCCACGTCCTGCAACTCGGCCAGCTCGGCGGGGTCGAGCTTTTCGATAAGACCTTCGGCGAGGACGGCGACGCCGAAGTGTCTGCCCATCGCGCGGCGCTTGATGATGGCGCCCTCGACGATGTCGCAGATGTCTGAGAAGGCGACCGTCTCGCGGTCTGTGAACTCCTCGCCGATGACGGTGAGCGTCGCCCCGGCGGCCTTACCGATGCCGAGCGCGAGGAAGCCCGCCTTGCGCCCCATCGCGACGACGGCGAACCAGCGCTTGGTCGAGCGCGCGTCCTCCATCAGGTTCTGCACCAGCTCGACGCCGACGTGGCGCGCGGTCTGGTAGCCGAAGGTCGGGATGTGAGAGGGGAGGGGCAGGTCGTTGTCGATGGTCTTCGGGACGTGGACGACCTTGATCTCGTGTCCGGAGCGTTCGGCGACGAAGCTCGAAGAGAGGGCGGTGTCGTCGCCGCCGATGGTGACGAGGTGCGTGACGCCTAAGGAGCGCAGGGTCTCGATGACGGCGCGCGTGGCCTTCTCGGACTTGGTCGGGTTGTCGCGCGCGGTGCCGAGGACGGAGCCGCCGCGGAGGTGTATGCGCGAGACATCCTCGATCTTCAGGCGGCGCGTGTGCGAGGCGTCCTCGCGGATCAGATACTTGAAGCCGTCCTGCACGCCGATGACCTCGAAGCCGGTGTTGATGGCTTCGATGGCGGCGGCCGAGATGACCGCGTTGATGCCGGGCGCGGGCCCGCCGCCCACGATGATCGCCAGAACCTTTTTGTCAGACATGCCGGTAAGAGTGCCCTTCGATGCTTTTTAACGAAAACGGGATTTTACCGGAGCGGGCGGGTTTCTCAAATCGCGGGCGGGGTGGTTGAAGTCAACATAAAAATTATGAATAGGGTCATTAACCACAGAGACACGGCCGGTTGAGTAGTTCTCTTCAAGCCGTGTCTCTGTGGTTAAACTTCAAATGACGTAGAACGCTTGAGACGAGAAGAGAGCTTCAACTCTGGCTCTTAAGGTACCTTTCGGGGATGGGCGTCTTCGGAGACTCCGCCTCCCAGAAGATGGTGACGACCCACCAGCGCCGCCCGTCGTTCACGAGCTGGATGCTGTTGATGCCGCGGATGAAAGGCTTCGGGTCGTCGGCCTTGTGCCGGGCTTCGTAGGTGCTCCAGACGTGCGTGATGTGGCCGTAGGTCTCGACGCGGCGCGCCGTCTCGCGCTCGAAGAAGCCCTGCGTCTGCGTGTTCTTGTCCACGCGCTCGATGAAGCCTTCGAGGTCGTAGACGTGCGGCGCGTAGGCTTCGGCGCCGGTGAGCGGGGCGTCCGGCGCGGAGCCGGGCGGGCGCACGGGCGAGGTCGGAATCAGGCGCGCGCCGGGCGCGAAGAGCGTACGCATGCGCTCCCAGTCGCGCTTCTGCCCGGCCGGGCCGGAGATCACGTCGTAGACGGCCCTGATGATGCCGTCCATACTCTCAACGTCCGTGCGCCGCGGCGGCGTGTCCGAAGAGTTCTGCGCGCGCGCATGCCCGAGCAGCAGGCCGAAGGTCAGGAGGCAGAAGGCCAGGGAGGGGAAGAAGGCTTGTTTCATCATCGGGAGTTCTTCCTTTGTTCGTGGATGAGCTTCTCCAACAGTTTTAGAGTGAACCTGTGTGGTGAGATAGTAACTCAGAACGGTTATAATCTCGGAAACCAAAATCCGCATCGGCATTTCAAAGGGGGACGGGGATGGAGCAGAGAGAGTTGGGCAGGAGCGGTCTGAAGGTCTCGGCGCTGGGCCTGGGCTGCATGGGCATGTCGGAGTTCTACTCGGGGCGCGACGACGAGGAGTCGGTGGCGACCATCCACCGCGCGCTGGAGCTGGGCGTCAACTTCCTCGACACGGCCGACATGTACGGCGTCGGCCGCAATGAGGAGTTGGTCGGGCGCGCGATACGCGACCGGCGCGACCGCGTCGTGCTGGCGACGAAGTTCGGGAACGTGCGCGGCGAGGACGGGAGCTTCCTCGGCGTCTCGGGTCGGCCCGAGTACGTGCGCTCGGCGTGCGAGGCGTCGCTGCGTCGTCTGGGCGTCGAGGTGATCGACCTCTACTACCAGCACCGCGTAGACCCGAACACTCCCATCGAGGAGACGGTCGGCGAGATGGCGCGGCTGGTCGAAGAGGGCAAGGTGCGTTACCTCGGTCTCTCCGAAGCTTCGGCCGAGACGGTGAGGCGCGCCGCGGCGGTTCATCCAATCGCGGCCTTGCAGAGCGAGTACTCGCTCTGGACGCGGGACGTGGAGGCGGAGATTCTGCCGGCGTGCAGGGAGCTGGGCGTCGGGTTCGTGGCCTACAGCCCGCTCGGGCGCGGCTTTTTAACAGGGCGCTTCGAGAAGCCGGAAGATTTGCCCGAGGACGACCGGCGCCGGCAGTTCCCGCGCTTCCGCGAGGAGAATTTCAGGCAGAACATGCGCCTCGTCGAGCGCGTCCGCGAGGTCGCGGCCGAGAAGGGTTGCAAGCCCTCGCAGCTCGCGCTCGCGTGGGTGCTGGCACAGGGGAAGGACGTGGTGCCGATTCCGGGGACGAAGCGGCGTACGTACCTGGAAGAGAACGTCGGCGCGGCCGAGGTCGAGCTGGACGGGGAAGACCTCGCGCGCATCGAAGAGGTCTTGAGCGACGCGGCGGTCGCGGGCGAGCGCTACCCGGAGCAGTCGATGAGTGCGCTCAACCGTTAAAGACTTATAGATATCTTTGGTCGAGCGTGGAGGATGCTTCTAACACAGAGACACGGAGACACAGAGACACAGCTTTGAAGTTATCAATCTTCAAGCTGTGTCTTTGTGTCTCTGTGTTAGAAGCTCACGCCACCGAGCTTCTGAGAAAAGAGGCGGCGCTCCTTTCAAGAGAAAGGGCGCCGCCTCTTTGTGAGTTGCCCAAGTCTGGGGCAAGGAACTTTGTTGAATCGTAAAGGCCCGGCTACACCGTCCGGCGGCCCGTCAAGAGGTTGATGACGAAGACGACGAGCGCCACGACGAGCAGCAGGTGAATCAGCCCGCCGCCGATGTGTGCGACCAGCCCGAGCAGCCAGAGCACGAGCAGAATAACCAGAATCGTCCAGAGCATCCTACAAACCCTCCCTTTAGGTTCAGAAGTTTTTTACTAACGACCTACCGCCCCTCCCGGTTCGGACACAGACAATGGCAACGGCCATGCCAGTGGGGCGCGCAACGCTGCCACAGACGACCAACTGCAAGCAGACCCGCGTTTTACGCAGCCTTATCGCGCCGCCGGCCTTGGTCGAAGGCGACATCACTGCGGTTGCGGCCTGTATTGATAATGACCACGCCGGCCGGCACGTGTTTAGTTTCGCATCATTACAGACGGCGCAGACGCACGGCCGCACCAACGGAAATAAGTCGGCACGCACGTTGCACGGGAAGAGAAGGTTTTCGGGCGGCGGTGCTGCGTCCGGAAGAGGGGTTCGGTTCTCCATGCACAAGCGCGCGAGGTCCTGGTCTAGCTGGCTGGCGTCGGCCATCCTCCTCCTGATTCTGGGGGCAGGTGGCGCCACGCTCGTCGGCTCCCAGCAGTCCCGGGCCGACAGTCACAGTCTGAAGAACGCGGTGTCGGAGCTGAAGTCACAGGCCGGCGTCGGCCAACTCATCGCGGAGCAGGCGCGGGACGGCCGCCTCACGCGCAACTACGTCGAGGCTCAGGCCGGACAGATGTTGAAGGGCGTCGAGCAGACGCGCGACGAGTTGAGCGCCGACGAGTTCGAGCCGGAATTGTCCGCGCAGGTGTTGCAGGCCGCGGACCTTGCGAGGCGGCTCGGCGGCGCTTTGAACGCGCTGAAGGGCGCGGGAGACGACACGCAGGCCGCCGACTCCGCGCGGAAGAACCTGGCGGGCCTCTCCGCGGAACTGTCGGAGTTCGAAGAGGGCTTGAAGGAGTAGGGGCCGGGGCGCCCGAAGGCGATGAAGAACTTCGTTGAGGTCTTTCTCGGCATCCTGACGGCGATGGGCGGCTTCGTCGAGGTCGGCGAGCTGGTCTTCTCGGTGAACGCGGGCGCGAAGTTCGGCTTCCGGCTGCTCTGGGTGGTCGCGCTCGGCACGGTCGGCATCATCGCCTTCTGCGAGATGGCGGGGCGCGTCGCGGCCGTCAAGGGGCAGCCGGTCTTCAACCTCATCCGCGAGCGCGCGGGACTGAACGCCGGGCTCGTCACGCTCGTCGCCGCGAACCTCGTCAACCTGCTGACCTGCACGGCCGAGATCGGCGGCATCGCGCTCTTGTGGCAACTGCTCACGGGCTGGCCCTACCGCTGGCTCGCGCTGCTGGCGCTCGTCTTCCTGCTCCTGGTCGTCTGGGTGCTCTCCTTCCAGTGGATCGAGCGCGTGTTCGGACTGCTCGGGCTTTTGATGTGCACCTACCTCGCCGCGGCCTACTACCTCAAGCCCGACTGGGGCGAGGTCGCGGCCGGGTTCGTGCCGGGCGTGCCGCACCTGGAGTCGTCATCGGAGTACCTGCTCTACGCCTACTTCGTCGTGGCGATCCTCAGTTCCGTGATGCTGCCTTACGAGACATACTTTTACGCGTCCGGCGCCATCGAGGACGGTTGGAACCCGGGCGACGTGAACCTCAACCGCATCATCTCCGTCGTCGGGTCGGTGCTCGGGTCTCTGCTGGCGGTGGCGCTGGTCGTCTGCGGCGCGCAGGTCTTCCGGCCGCGTCAGATAGAGCCGCAGCTCCCGGGCCAAGCCGCGCTCGCCGCCTCTTTGACGTTCGGAAGGGCGGGACTGCTCGCGGCCGTCGGCGGGATGTTCTTCGCCTTCGCGGGCGCGGCCATCGAGACTTCGCTCTCGTCCGCCTACAACCTCGCGCAGTTTCTGGGCTGGCCGTGGGGCAAGTACCGGCCGGCGCGCACGGCCGCGCGGTTCAGCCTGTCGTGGGTGTTGACGTTCGTGCTGGCGGCGCTCGTCGTCATGACCGGCGTAGACCCCGTGAGCGTCGTCGAGTACTCGATAGTCTTCTCGGTCGTCATCCTCCCCTTCACGTACTTCCCCGTCCTGGTCATCGCGGGCGACAGGCGCGTGATGGGGGATGAGCACGTGAACGGTCGGTTCGCAGAGGTCGTCGGCTGGTTCTACCTCGTCATCGTGACGCTGGCGGCGCTGCTGGCCGTGCCGCTGCTGATCGCCACGCGGGGGGGGCAGGGATGAAGGATGACTTTCTGGACATTGTGCGACAGGTCTTGGATCACGAGGTCGTGGACTCGAACAACCTGCCGTGCGGCATGGTGGACGACCTCGAAGTGTCGGGCGAACCGGGCGGCGAGCTGCGTGTGACGGCGCTGCTCGTCGGCGCGGGAGCGTGGACGAGGCGTTTGCCGTCGGTCTTCGAGGGGCTGGCCGCGTGGGTCTTCGGGACGCGGCAGACGCGTGTGCCCTGGTCTGAGGTCGAGTCGGTGACGGAGAGGGTCAAGCTCAGGTCGAGGGGCGAAGAGCTGGGACTCGGGCGCGCGGACAGGAAGGCTTCAAAACTTTTGGAGAGGGTGCCGGGTTCGGGATGAGGGCGCACGAGTTTCAGTACATGGAGGTCGTGACCGAGTCGGGCCGCTTCCTCGGCCACGTCTTCGACCTGCGCAGTCGGGGCGAGCCGGAGTACGGCGAGCCGCACGCGGCGCGCGTCGTGGGCGAGATCGTCTACGGCCGGCTCGGCCTCTTCGAGCGGCTCGGCCTCACGCAGGCGGAGCCGAAGACCGTCTCGTGGGAGGCCGTGAAGGCGATCAGGGAGAACAAGCTCGTCGTCGATGATTCGGTCGGAGAAGAGAATCGCGGGTGAGTAAATTAACAGGGATGGACAGGATGTTCAGGTTTAGAGATTTGAATTTCAAATCTGAAATTGCTTTATCCTGAGCATCCTGTCCATCCCTGTTAATGCTTCCTACCAGATCTGGCAGCGCTTGTCGGCGGGGCGCACCATCGCGTCGCCGACCTTACATTGAAACGCCTCGGCGAAGGCGGGCATGTTCGAGAGCGGGCCGTTGACGCGGAACTGTCCGAGGGGGTGCGGGTCGGTGGCGACGCGCTGGCGCGCGGCCTCGGGGCGGATGTTCTGCGCCCAGACCTGCGCCCACCCGAGGAAGAATCGCTGCTCGGGCGTAAAGCCCGCGATGGTCTTCGGCCGCGGCTTGCCTTCGAGAGACTTCTTGTAGGCGGCGTAGGCGACAGTGAGGCCGCCCAGGTCGGCCACCGACTCGCCGACGACCAGCTTGCCGTTCTGGTTGAGACCGGGCTCGACCTCGAAGGAGCTGAACTGGTTGACGACGCAGTCCGTCCGCGCGTTGAACTTCTTGAAGTCCTCGGGCGTCCACCACATGACGAGGTTGCCGTCGGCGTCGAACTTCGCCCCCGAGTCGTCGAAGCCGTGCGTCATCTCGTGGCCGATGACGGCGCCGATCCCGCCGTAGTTGAAGGCGTCGTCCGCCTTCTCGCTGAAGAAGGGCGACTGGAGGATGCCGGCCGGGAAGACGATCTCGTTCATCGAGGCGTTGTAGTAGGCGTTGACGGTCGGCGGCGTCATGCCCCACTCGGTCTTGTCCACCGGCTTGCCGATCTTGCCGAGGTTGCGCCGGAAGTCGAACTCGCCCACCGAGACCGAGTTGTTGTAGTAGGCGCCGCGGCTCACCTGCACCGCCTCGTAGCTGCGCCACTTGTCCGGGTAGCCGATCTTGCGGACGAAGGCGTCGAGCTTGGCGATGGCGCGCTGGCGCGTCGGGTCGCTCATCCAGGCGAGCGTGCCCAGGTCGTCGCGCAGCGCGGCGACGAGGTTCTTAACCATCTCCTGCGCGCGCGCCTTGGCCTTGGGCGTGAACGTCCTGTCGATGTAGAGCTGCCCCAGCGCCTCGCCCAGCGCGCGGTCGGTCGAGGCCACGCAGCGCTTCCAGCGCGGCAACTGCTCCTGCGTGCCGTTGAGGAACTTGCCGTTGAAATTAAAACTCTCCTCGACGAACTTCGACGAGAGCGTGTTCGAGGCGGCGTTGACGAGGTGCCAGCGCAGGTAGGTCTTCCAGTCCGCGACGGGCACGTCCGTGAGCATCTTATCGACGGCCTCGAAGTAGGGCGGGTGGCCGACGTTGATCTTGTCAACCTCGGGCAGGCCGATGTTGCGGAAGTAGAGCCCCCAGTCGAAGTGCGGCATCATCTCGATGAGCTGCGCCTTCGTCCGCGGGTTGTAGCGCGCCTCCGGGACGCGCAACTGCACGCGCGTGGCGGAGTTCTCGGCGAGCCGCGACTCGACGGCCATCACGGTGCGCGCCTCGGCCGCGGCGCGGTCGGCGTCGTCGCCCAGGAGTTGGAAGGTGCGCGCGACGTGCGCGACGTACTCGTCGCGAGTCTGCTTCGACTTCGCGTCATCCCTCGTGTAGAAGTCGCGGTCGGGCAGGCCGAGGCCGCCCTGCCCGGCCTGCGCGATGACGGCGGTCGAGTCCTTGTAGTCCTGCGTCGCGCTGAAGCCGAAGAGCGCGGGGATGCGGTGCGCGTGGAAGCGCGCCACCTCCTCTTCGACGCCGCCGAGGTCTCTGATGGCGTCGATGCGCGCCATCTCCTGCTCCAGAGGCTTCGAGCCCTGCGCCTCGATCCCCGGCTCGTCCATGCAGGACGAGTAGAAGTCCGCGAGCTTCTGCTCGTTGCTCCCCGGCTTGAGGTTCTTCTGCTTCGTGAGCCCTTCGAGGATGACGTGGAGCTGCTCGTTGTTCTGCTCCGACAGCTGCTCGAACCGTCCCCAGCGCGAGTAGGCCGCCGGTATCTGGTTCGCAGCCTTCCAACCCCCGTTGGCGAACTTGTTAAAGTCCTGGCAGGCCGACGCGCCCCGGTCGATGCTCGACAGATCGAACCCCGGCAGCACCTCCGCCTTCGCGCCCTTGCCGTCGCCCGCGCGCAGCGCGGCCGAACCCGTCGCCCCTACGATCAACAACGCCGACACGACCGCACACACCACAGCGGCACACCGAAACCAGAAAGATTTCATGGCAGTAGGCTCCTCGAAAAAGATTTTCTTGACTGAAACTCGCGGGGGAACACCTGGAATGCTCCGATGATAACAGCGCGGGAGGATTTTGGTAAGCGGGGGCGATTGCCCGCGGCCGTCGGAGCGGATTGAGTCGTTGTCGGGGCCGTCTCGAAAGGCGTGCGGGTCTGTTTTGCACAAGTGCGATTTAGCTCTACGCTCGTAAATATAGATTCAACACGCCCGCAGGTCGTCTCTACACGTGTGCGGAGGGATTTTGCATATAGCGGCTTGCGCATGAGTGCGACCGCGGATGAGTCAGTACCGCCTGCGGGAGCGGGCGGGTCTCGTGCGCGCTACCCGCCCGCTCCCGCAGGCGGTACTGACTTGCCGCCTTCCGCACCAGTCGCATCCAAGTGCAAATCGCTATAAATGCGATTCATCTCTACCAGCTCACGTATGAATTGAACTGACTAACAACTCATCTCTACACGTGTGCAAGTCGATTTTGTATAAATGCGATTTATCTAAACGGGTGTGCGGATAAATTGAATTAGCTGTCAGGTCTGCTCGACGGGTGTGCGCGTCATCTCTACGGGCTGAAAGCTCCGCTCGACACGCCGAGGGACGATCTCTACACGCGGCGGAGTCATTTCGACGCCCGCCGGAATCATCTCTACACGGGCCGGGGTCATCTCTACACGGGCCGGAGACGGTTCAACGCCCGTCGAAGTCGTCTCGACGCGGGGAAGACTCCGCTCGACACGTGCGGGCGGCGCCTCAACCCGCGCCGCCGTGAGAGGCACACAAAAAAAGATAAGGGCAGCCGGCCTGGCTGCCCCTCTCTTTTTTAGTATTAACGATGAGCCGGACTGGGCTCGAACCAGTGACCCGCTGATTAAGAGTCAGCTGCTCTACCAACTGAGCTACCGGCCCATGTGCCGAAACAAATTACACGGGGCGCGGAGGCGATGTCAAACGGCCGTAGGTCGTCCTCAGCGCGAGAGGCGCTCCCCGGGGAGCTGCTTGTCCACGACGGGGCGCGCCGGCGCGTTGGCCAGCTCGGAGGCGAGGATGAAGACCGTCCGCGCGATTGATTGCATCTTCTGGTAGTCGATCTTGTCGGGGCTGTCCCCCGGGCGGTGGTAGTCCTCGTGGACGCCGTCGAAGTAGAAGATGATCGGCACGCCGTGCTTGGCGTAGTTGTAGTGGTCGCTGCGCGAGTAGAGCCTTTCGGGGTCGTTCGGCTCGTCGTAGTGGTAGTTGTACTTGAGGTTCAGGTACTCGCGGTTGACGGCCTCGTTCAGCTCGCCGAGCTGCGTGCTCATCATGCGCGAGCCGATGACGTAAATCTCCTCCGGCCCCGTCAGCATCTTGTTCGCGGGGTTCGTGTCGCCCGCCTTCTTGCTCCGCCCGATCATGTCGATGTTGAGCTGCGCGACGATCTGGTTGAGCGGCACCGTCGGGTAACGCGTGAAGTACTCGGAGCCCCACAGCCCCTTCTCCTCGCCCGTGTGCCAGACGAAGAGGATGGAGCGTTTCGGGCGCGGCCCCTTCGCGAACGCCTCGGCCATCGCCAGCAGGCCCGTCGTGCCGGAGCCGTCGTCGTCCGCGCCGTTGCAGATCGAGTCGGCCCCGACGGGGCGGCACCCGGAGGCGCCGCTCGCGCCCACGTGGTCGTAGTGCGCGCCGAGCGCGACGTACTCACGCTTGAGCTTCGAGTCTTTGCCTTCGAGCACGCCGACGACGTTCTGCGTGTGCGACTCCGTCACCGCGAGCTTGAGGCTGAGGCGCAGCCGCTTCTCCGCCTTGAGCGCGAACGCTCTGGGCTGCTCCGTCGCCGTCTCGGCCTGCGCGAGCTTGAGCACGGCCGCGCCGTCCAACTGCTCGCCCGCGAAGAGCGCGTCGAGCATCGCGCGCGAGGGGATGATCGAGACCAGCCCCGGCGCCGCCGGCGACTGCTCCTCACTCTCGTCCTCCGTCTCGGCGCCTTCGAGTCGCGGGACGGAGTAGGTGGCCTGCGCGACGCGGAACGCGCCGAAGCGCCAGCGCCTCTCGAAGTTGCGCGGGACGAGGACGAGTGCGCGCGCGCCGTTCTTCTGCGCGTAGCTGACGGGCGTCTCCCAGTCGCCCGGGCGCAGAGAGGACGCGGCGATGCCCGGCGGCGGCGCGGCCCCGTCGCCGGAGACGACGACGATGCGGTCGCGCACGTCGATGCCTTCGTAGGGGTTGATGTTCTTCGACTTGATGACCCAGCCGTAGCCGGCGTAGACGAGCGGCGCCTCCGCCTCGCCGCTCGCGCGGCCGGCGGGCAGGAAGTCCTGGCCGATGCGGAAGGGCTTGTCGCCGAGCTGCGCCGTCGAATGCTCGCGGTCAACCTCGGTCTTGGTCAGCGCGATGCGCTGGAAGTAAGAGTCCTTGTCGCCGGCCGGCTTGATCTTGAGCTGCTTGAGGTGGTCGGCGATGAACTGCGCGGCCTTGTCCTGGCCCGGCGAGGGCGTGTCGCGCCCGGCGTACTCGTCCGAGGCGATGACGTACAGAATCTCCTTCATCCCCTCGGCCGTGATGCGCTCGGCGGCCGCGCGCTCGGCGGCGAAGTAGGCGGAAGGCGCGGCGCCGGTCGTCGCCGCGACGCGCGCCCCCTGCGGCTGCTGCGCCTGCGGCACTTGCAGCGCCGCGAACAAACAGGCCAGCACCAGGCCGGCCGTGGTCAATCTACGCATGTCCCCTCCAAATGATTACGTCTGCTGCCATGAATGCAGGTGTCTTCGATGATAAACCGGCGGGAAGATGTTTGCCAGCCGCTAAGTGACGAAAGGGACGGGAGGGGTGATGGGATGCACTTGGAAGTCTTGGCCCGCTGGAAAGGGAGGGCGGGCCGTGTTATGTTTACTCCCGACTTGAGTTCGCGCCCGTAGCTCAGTGGATAGAGCGCTCGCCTCCGGAGCGAGAGGCCGTAGGTTCAAATCCTACCGGGCGTATTCGACTTTCCCTGTATTTCCAAAAACGGTAAAGTGCACGCACGGCGAGCCTGCCGACCATCTCAACGTACAAGCCCGCTCCAAATTCAAATCGCCCAGAGTGAGGTCAAACTGTGTCCAGAAGATTCCCGGCGCTCCTCCTGACCCTGTCAATCACGCTCTCCACGTTCGCGCCCGTGCTCGCGCAGAACCAGCAGGACAGGGACAAGCAGTTGCAAGACGCGCAGAAGAAGATCGAGCAGTTGCAGGAGGCGTCGAAGAAGCCCGAGCCCTGGGACGTGGAGGGCGACCACGGCCCCGTGACCACGGTCGAGTTCGACACGGACGAGGGCACCTGGATGAGCTGCGACGTGTCGCCCGACGGCCGCACCATCGTCTTCGACATCCTCGGCGACATCTACCGCATGCCCATCGAAGGGGGCAGGGCGGAGCTGCTTCTGGGCGGCGCCTCCTGGGAGTGGCAGCCGCGCTACTCGCCCGACGGCAAGTGGATCGCCTACACCTCTGACCGCGACGGCGGCGACAACATCTGGGTGATGGACGCGGACGGCCGTGAACGAAGGCAGGTGACGAAGGAGACGCAGCGCCTTTTGAACACGCCCGACTGGACTCCGGACGGGCAGTACCTCCTCACGCGCAAGCATTTCGTGGACACGCGCTCGCTGGGCGCGGGCGAAATCTGGATGTACCACGTCAATGGCGGCGGCAAGGGCGTGCAGTTGACCGAGCGCCCGAACTGGACGGCCAACATCGGCGAGCCCGTGGCAGACCCGCAGGGGCGCTTCGTCTACTTCGTCGCCAGCACGGCCTTCGACTACAACAAGAACGTCTATGACAGCATCTACTGGATCGACCGCTACGACACGCAGAAGGGCAGGCGCTCGACCTTCGTCCGCGGCGCGGGCGGCGCCATCCGCCCGGCCGTCTCGCCCGACGGGAAGTATCTCTCTTTCATCCGCCGCGTCGGCCTGAAGACCGTCCTCTTCCTCCGCGAGATCGACACGGGCCGCGAGTGGCCCGTCTACGACGGCCTCACACACGACCAGCAGGAGACGTGGGCCGTCTACGGCACGTACCCCGGCTACGCCTGGACGCCCGACGGCAAATCAATCGTCATCACGGCGATGGGCAAGTTCGTGCGGGTCGAGGTGGAAGGGAAGAGGGCGACGCCGATCCCTTTCACCGCGCACGTCTCGCAGAAGGTGACGGAGGCCGTGCGTTCACCGATCAAGGTCGCGCCCGAGCACGACCGCGCGCGGCTCCTGCGCTGGGCGCAGCGCGGCGGCGACCGCATCGTCTACAGCGCCCTCGGTAAAATCTATGTGAAAGAGGGGGACGCGGCGCCGCGCCGGCTCTTCGACACGTACTACCTTGAGTATGCACCCTCCTTGAGCGCCGACGGGACGAAGTTGACGTTCGTGACGTGGAGCGACTCCGAGAAGGGGGCCGTGTGGACGGCCAACGCCGACGGCACCAACCGGCGCAAGCTCACCGTGGCCCCCGACCAGTACGCCAACCCCGTCTTCTCACCCGACGGGACGAAGGTCGCGTACCTCAAGGGGCGCGGCAGCGTCTATCACGAAGAGGATTTGGCGAGCGAGTCCACCTTCGAGATTCACTACTGGGAGGCGGGCCAGTCCCACTACGTGATGGACTTGCAGAGCCGCGGCACGAACGCGCGCATGCCCGTCCTCGGCTTCGACAGAGAGGGCGAGCGCATCTACTTCATGGAGGCGGGTGCCGGCGGCGGGGGCGGGCCGACCGAGCCGGCGAAGTTCATCACGTATCTTTCGAGCGTCAAGCTCGACGGCGACGACGCGCGCCGACACATCGAGGGCAACTACGTCACAGAGATCGTGCCCTCGCCCGACGGCAACTGGGTCTTCTTCAAGGAGCAGCACAAGCTCTACGTCGCGCCGCTGCCGAAGGTCGGCAAGACCGTCCGTCTGAGTTCGACGGAGACCGGCGTGCCCGTCCATCCCGTCTCCACGGTCTCGGGCGACTGGCTCGCGTGGTCTGCCGACAGCAAGTCGGTCGAGTGGACGGCCGGCGAGAATTTTTACGAGCAGTCGCTCGACAACGTCCTGCGCTCGCCCGCCAAAGACGAGAAGGCGCCCGCCCCGCGGCAGACCGTCATCGGCTTCGACTTCGACCCCGCGAAGCCGCACGGCGTAGTCGCGTTGACCAACGCGCGCGTCGTGACCATGCGCGGCGACGAGGTGATCGAGAAGGGAACCGTGCTCGTCGAGGGTAACCGCATCAAGGCCGTCGGGGCGCGCGTGCAGATTCCCGCGGACGCGAAGCGCATCGACCTCGCGGGCAAGACGGTCATCCCCGGCCTCATCGACGTGCACTCGCACATGTCCTACGACACGCTCGACATCATCCCCGAGAAGCAGTGGCCCTACTGGGCCAACCTCGCCTACGGGGTGACGACGACGCACGACCCCTCGGCCGCGACGCAGACCGTCTTCGCGCAGAGCGAGATGGTCAAGGCGGGCGCGATGGTGGGGCCGCGCATCTTCTCGACCGGCTTCGTCCTCTACGGCGCCGAGAACCCCGAGAAGGCCGTCATCAACTCCTACGAGGACGCGCGCGCGCACCTCGAACGTCTGAAGGCCGTCGGCGCCTTCTCCGTCAAGAGCTACAACCAGCTCCGCCGCGACAACCGCCAGCGCATCATCAAGGCCGCGCGCGACTTGCAGATGATGGTCGTCCCCGAGGGCGGCTCGACCTACGCCTACAACATGTCGATGATTCTCGACGGCCACACAGGCATCGAGCACGCCGTCCCCATCGCGCCGCTCTACAAAGACGCGGTGACGCTCTTCGCCAGGAGCCGGACGCAGTACACGCCGACCCTCATCGTCGGCTACGGCGGCCTGTGGGGAGAGAACTACTGGTACCAGCACACGAACGTCTACGAGAACCAGAAGCTCCTGCGTTTCACGCCGCGCGGGCACATCGACCCGCGCGCACGTCGTCGGATGCAGGCGCCCGAGGACGACTTCTATCACTTCGAGCTGGCGAAGAGCGTGAGGGACGTGGTGCGCGCGGGCGGGAAGGCGCAGCTCGGCGCGCACGGGCAGTTGCAGGGGTTGGGCGCGCACTGGGAGTTGTGGATGCTTCAGCAGGGCGGCCTGACGCCTCTGGAGACGTTGCGGTGCGCGACGCTGAGCGGCGCACAGTACCTCGGCCTCGACGGCGACCTCGGGTCGCTTGAGCCGGGCAAGCTGGCCGACCTCGTCGTGCTCGACAAGAACCCTCTGGACGACATCCGCAACTCCGAGTCGATCCGCTACGTCATGGCCAACGGCGTGCTCTACAGTGCCGACAACATGGACGAAGTCTACCCCGAGCAGAAGCTGCGCCCGCCCTTCTTCTGGGAGCGCGGCGGCGAAGCTAATCTCGCCGGCAGCAACCCGTAAGGGAGGGTGTTGGGTTTTAGGTGCCGGGTGTCGGGTAAGAAACGGTCTTAAACCAACACCCAGCACCCAACACCCCCTTTACCTGCTCGTCTCCCTGTCTCCGTACGCGCCGCCGATCTGTCCGGTGCCCTGACCGGCGACGTTGGGCTCGGTGGTGCCTTCGCCCTCATAGTTTTCACCGGTGCGCGGTTTGCCCTCGCCCGCGTTGCCTGAGTTTGAGCCTGCGCCGGTCGATTCGTTCTTCGGGAAACTCTCGCCGCCCTCGCGCTGTTCTGCCATGGTGCTCTTCTCCTGTCGTCTGAAAGTCTCTTTGTACGGGATGCGTGCGTCTCGAACGTCCCTCCCTCTCCGCCGCAAGGGGCGTGCCTTCCGCCTCGGGAACTTCAGGAGGGGCGCGGCGTGTAAAAGGCACTATGCGA
The DNA here is from genome assembly GCA_045807865.1 of Pyrinomonadaceae bacterium. Lineage (GTDB taxonomy): Bacteria > Acidobacteriota > Blastocatellia > Pyrinomonadales > Pyrinomonadaceae > QHXN01. Next base: position 28,622 of record JBJMGP010000220.1, on the reverse strand, counting down.
GAGTTCGTGATAGAGCGTCGCGCGTGCGGGGCCTGCGGGGCTTATGTGACTACGTCGGGGGAGGGCGGGGCCGTGGTGCTGAAGCGTCGCGGCGGGACGTTCTTCCGCGATTCGTTGGCGGCACTGCTTACGGGCGTGCCGCGCGAGCGTTCGGGGCTCGCCTACGCGGCGGGATACCTGGGGGTGCTCTCGCTGTTTCGATACTCTTTCACTTATCTCACCATCTCGGGTTGGTGGCCGGCGTGGGTGTTGGGGTGGGGGCTCGTGCTCCTCTTCAGCCTGCTGGCGCCGTTGGCACTGGGGCTGAGCTTCGTCGCGGCCGTGTCACTCGACCGCGCGCCTTTGAAGTCGGGGAGGCTGCCGACGTTCCTCGGCTTTGCCTTCGGCTGGTTCGGGAGTTACACGCTGCTCTTCCTGCTCGACGGAATCTGGCAGCGGCTCACGTCGCTGCTCTGAACTAGAAGAGGCGGCCGACGAAGCGGCAGACGAGGAACGAGACGGCGGAGATGATGGCCGCGAGCGGGATCGTCAGGAGCCAGGCCCAGACGATGCGCCCGGCCACGCCCCACTTGACGGCCGAGAGCCGCCGCGTCGCGCCGACGCCGACGATGGCGCCCGTGATGGTATGCGTCGTGGAGACGGGCACGCCCGTCAGCGTCACGTAGGCGAGCGTGAGGGCCGCGCCCGTCTCGGCGCAGAAGCCGCCCACCGGCTTGAGCTTCGTGATGCGCGTGCCCATCGTGCGCACGATGCGCCAGCCGCCCGAGAGCGTCCCCAGCCCGATGGCCGCGTGCGCCGACAGGACGACCCAGAGAGGAATCGCGGGCAGCGATCCGTTCGGCCCGTAGGCGAGCAGGCCGCCGGCCGCGAGCACGGCCGTGATGATGCCCATCGTCTTCTGCGCGTCGTTGCCGCCGTGGCCGAGCGAGAAGGCGGCCGCCGAGAGGAGCTGCCCCGAGCGGAAGAGGCGGTCAACGCGGTGCGGCGACCAGTTGCGGAAAATCCAGTAGACCGCGACCATCAGAATCAGCCCCAGCGTCAGCCCGATCAGCGGCGAGAGCACGATGAAGATGAGCACCTTCGTCCACACCTCCATCTTCAAAAGCCCCGCCACCCCGCCGTACGCCGCGATGCCTGCGCCCGCGTAGCCGCCGAGGAGCGCGTGCGAGCTGGAGGTCGGCAGCCCCAGATACCACGTGATGAGGTTCCAGGCCACCGCCCCGACGAGCGCCGCGAGCAGCACGTAGAGGCGGTCGTCGGGCGCGATGAGGGTCATGTTGACGCCGTCGCCGATGGCCTTGGCGACGCGCGTCCCGTAGATGGCGAAGGCGACGAAGTTGAAGAAGGCCGCCCACACGACGGCCACGCCGGGCGAGAGCACGCGCGTCGAGACCACCGTCGCGATGGAGTTCGCCGCGTCGTGGAACCCGTTGCTGTAGTCAAAAATCAGCGCGATGACGATGATGATGACGACGAAGGTCAGTGTGGCAGTCATAGGCTGAAGCGGGTGAACCGTGAGCCGTGAACCGTGACAAGAAAAAGCGTGCCTTCACTTGTCACGGTTTACGGCTGACGGCCTTTCATGCGTGCTTGATGATAATGGTCTCGATGATGTTGGCGGTCTGCTCGCAGCGGTCAACGGCGGTTTCGAGCTTGTCGTAGATGTCCTTCCAGCGGATGACGCGGATGGGGTCGGGCGTGCCCTGGAAGAGGTCGCCGATGGCCTCGTGGTAGAGGTCGTCCCCCTCGTTCTCCAGGCGGTGTATCTCGACCAGGCGGGGCGCGATGCCGGCCGGGCGCTCCAGGGTCGAGACGACCTCGTGGAGCTGGACGGCCATGCGCTGGATGACGTCGCCGAACTGGCGCGCGTAGTCGGTCGTCTCTTTCACGTTGTACATGACGACGGCCCGCGCCGAGTCGTCGATGAGATCGACGATGTCGTCGAGCGCGCCCGAGAGCATGTAGATGTCCTCGCGGTCGAAGGGGGTGATGAAGGAGGAGTTGAGCTTCTTCGAGATCGAGTGCGTCAGCTCGTCGCACTGGTGTTCGATGGCCTTGATGCTTTCGAGGCGGGTCTGGAACTCGGACGCATTGCCGGACAGCATCTCGGCGAGCTTGCTGGCCGCGTCGTAGATGTGTGAGGTCATCTGGCGGAAGAGGGCGAAGTACTGCTCCTCCTTCGGAATCAGGCTGAAACGCGCCATGGACAGATTTCTCCCTGACCGGTCGGTTTGGCTGTTGTGGAACGAGAGCCGAAATATAGACTAACGCCGCCGCGTTGTCTATTCGGGGAATGGCTCGGGAACGAACGTGGATTGAACGAAGGGCACCGGGCGGTCGGTTGTCGGACTAAGCCGGTTCGTCGTATCCTCGTCGCCTTGGGCCGATGAGTAAAAGCCGCCACGAACAAGTCGTAGAGATCATGCGCCTGGAGGCCGAGGCCATCGCCGGCACGGCCGCGCGCCTCGCCGCGTCGGAGGTCGAGCGGGCCGTCGAACTCCTCGCCTCGTGCCGCGGCAAGGTCGTCACGGTCGGCGTCGGCAAGTCCGGCCACATCGCGCAGAAGGCGGCGGCGACTCTGACGAGCACGGGCACGACGGCCGTCTTCCTGCACCCTTCCGACGCCCTGCACGGCGGCATGGGGCTGGTGACGGAGGGCGACGTGTGCCTCTTCGTCAGCAACAGCGGCGAGACGGCCGAGCTGCTTGAGCTGCTGCCGTACCTGCAACACCGGCGGGCGGCCGTCCTGGCGGTCGTCGGCAACACCGCGAGCGCGCTCGCGCGGCGCGCAGACGTGGTGCTCGACGCGTCGGTCGAGCAGGAGGCCTGCCCCCTGAACCTCGCGCCGACGACCAGCACGACCGTCGCGCTCGCCGTCTGCGACGCGCTGGCGATGACGCTGATGTCTGTGAAGAGGCTCACGCCCGAGGATTTCGCGCTCAACCACCCGGGCGGGCGTCTGGGCAAGCGGCTCACGGTCAAAGTCTCCGACCTCATGCGCGGCGGCGACGAGAACCCGACGGTCGGGACGGAAGCGTCGCTGCTCGATGTCGTACAGGCCATCGGCCGGGGGGGGTTGGGCGCCGTCAACGTGCTCGACGGCGGCGGCCGCCTCGCGGGGATCATTACGGACGGCGACGTGCGCCGTGCCTTACAGCGTGTGCGGCTCGAAGACCTCGCGGGGCTGACGGCCGAAGGCTTCATGACGCGCGCGCCCGTCGTCGTCGCGCCCGACCTGCTCGCGCACGCCGCCCTCCAACTGATGGAGAACCGGCCCTCGCAGATCGCCGTCCTCCCCGTCGTCGATTCCGGAGGCCGCTGCGTCGGCCTCCTCCGCCTCCACGACATCGTCCGCAGCGGGCTCTGAGATGAAAACATTCGCCATACTGCTGAGCGTCCTCTTGACGTTCTCGTCATCGGGTGTCGCGCGCGCGGAGCGCGTGAGCCCGGCGGGCGAGGTGGTCGTCGTGTTGAGCGAGGAGTTTTTGAACTCGCTGCTCGTGGCGGTGGCTTCGCGGCCGGAGCCGCCGAGCTTTCCCCTCTCGAAGGGCGGCGGGGGGAAGAAGTGCGAGAGCCGCGTGCAGCTTCTGCCCGAGGCCGGAGGGGCAAGGACGGGCGTGCACTTCTCGGAGGGGCGCATCACCGCGCCCATCGCCTTCCGCGGCTCTTACGACGCGCCGCTCATCGGCTGCCTGCGGTTCGAGGGCTGGGCCGACACGGCCTTCCAGCTTGAGTTCAACCGTGAGCGCCAAGTGCTCGCGGCGCGCGTCACCGTCCGCGATCTGAAGTTGAAGAACGTCCCCACGTCTCTGCTCGGCGGCGGCCTGACGGGGCTCGTGCAGGACGCCATCGACGAGCGCGTCAACCCGGTCGAAATCCTCCGCGCCGAACAACTCGGCGCGCGCGTCCCCGTCACGCGCACCGACGAGCTGCGCCTGCGCGCGGCGGACGTGCGACACGAGGTGACGGGCCGCGAGCTGCGCCTCCACATCGTCTACGAGATCGTCCAGCCGGACTGACGCGCACACTCCCCGCTGACAGAGAGGAACCCTCCGCCGCGGGCATCACGTCGTCATCGGCCGCCTGCCCGTCGAAGGCTCTCGGCGCTCGCAGACGTTGAAGCGGTGCGCTACGTCGCGCCTGAGATGAAGGGAGAATGAATTAACGGGGGTGGACAGGGTAGGCAGGATAAGGGTGTAAACCTTTATCCCGCCTACCCTGTCCACCCCCGTTAATTGTTCTGACAGTTGTTAACCGGCGACGGCCAGGCGCGCGCCGACCGGCATGTCCACGATCTCCCAGGCCGACTCGTCGCGCAGCAGCTTCGACATGAGTGCCGCGTGGAGGAGGTGGCCGCTGCGCTCGGCGCGCACCAGCCCGAGCAGTGGCATGCCGAGCAGCGCGAGGTCGCCGACGATGTCGAGGATCTTGTGGCGGACGAACTCGTCGGGGCGGCGGAGCGGCGTCTCGTTGAGCATCCCGTCGGGCGTGAGGACGATGGCGTTGTCGAGCGAGCCGCCGCGGATGAGGTTCGCGCGCCTGAGCGCCTCGATCTCCTGCGTGAAGCCGAAGGTGCGCGCGGGCGAAATCTCGCGCAGGAACGCCTCGGCGTCGAGCGCGTCGAACGTCATCCGCTGCACGCCGATGAGCGGGTGCGCGAAGTCGATCATGCACTCGATCTCCCACCCTTCGAGCGGCTCGACCGACACGCGGCGCGAGCCCTGCTCGACCTCCACCCTGTGACGCACGCGCAGGGCCCTGCGCGCCGCCGGCTGTTCGACCACGCCCGCGCGCATGATCATCGCCGCGAAGTCGTCCGAAGAGCCGTCCATGATCGGCAGTTCAAGGTTGTCGACCTCGACGTAGACGTTATCCACGCCCAAGCCCCGCAGCGCCGCGAGCAGGTGCTCGACCGTGGAGAGCATGACGCCGGTGCGCATTAAGGTCGTGGCGTAGGAGCAGTGGGCGATGCACTCGACCGAGGCGGGAATCTCGAAGTCGTCGAGGTCTGTGCGGAGGAAGACGTGGCCGGTGTCGGGCGGCGCGGGGCGCAGGCGCAGGCGCACGGGCGCGGCCGTGTGCAACCCCAATCCGCTCGTCTCGACGGGCGCGGCGATGGTCGTCTGTTTGATCAAGGCGAGGTCTCAGACCTTTCGTCTACCGTTTATGAAGGAGCGCAAAATATAAGAGCAACGCCCGTGCCCCCGCGTTGCACGCCAAAACCCCGACACTTTCAAACAGCCCGGCCCCGCCCTGTGGCACGCGGGCGACAAACACGGCCCGCCCTGTGGCACCCGCGCCACACACGCCCACAAAATTCTTGCCCATGCCGCGCCGCGGGCGGATAATGGCCCGGCATGACTCGGGGTCGAAAGATAATGAACACGCTTACTACTGACTGCTTAGAAATTATTGAGCGCTTACCCGCCGGCGCAAAGCTCCAACTCCCCGACGTTGCCTGGGACGAGTACGAGCACCTTCTGTCTCAGATGGAGATGTTTCCCGGCCACCGTCTGAGCTACGACCGCGGGAGGCTGGACATCATGAGTCCGAAGCGAGATCAAGAGGCTTACAAATTTTTTATCGGCAGCATTGTGGGGTTGCTTGCGGAAGAACAACAGATGGACATTGAGCCGTCGGGCACAGCAACGCTCCGGCGTAAGAAACTTGAGATCGGCGCGGAACCGGACGAAAGTTTTTACATTCAGAATGCCGCGCGTGTCGTTGACCACCTCGAAACCAACCTGGAGAGTGACCCGCCGCCCGATTTGGTTATTGAGATCGACTCGACAAGCGAGTCGCTTCAAAAGTTTAAAATTTACGCTGCTCTGGGCGTCCCGGAAATCTGGCGCTACGACGGGCGGCAGGCGCACTTCTACGCCCTTGCAGGCGAGGGGTATGAAAAGATTCAAAACAGTATTGCCTTCCCCGTGTTCGCGGCCACAGCCCTCACACGGTACTTAGAGCAAAGAAAGACCGAAGGACATAGCAAAACACTAAGGGCCTTCCGCCAGATGTTACGCGCGTACTACTTCCTAAAGGCACATACGCCCCGTAGCTTGTCACCCGCCGCCGTCATTCCTTATCATCGGGGCACATGCCGTCGAAAAAATCGAAGCCGAAAGAGCCGACCGAGCGGGTCTTTCTCATCGACTCGTTCTCGCACATCTTCCGCGCGTTCTTCGCGCCGATGGGGGGGCGGAGCGAGCCCCTGACGAACAGCCGCGGGCAGGTGACGCAGGCCGTCTTCGTCTTCACCAACATGCTCCGCAAGCTGCTCGGGGACGAGAAGCCGCACTACATCGCGGCCGTCTTCGAGTCGGGCGTCCCGACGTTCCGTCACGAGATGTCCGTGGACTACAAGGCGAACCGCGCGGAGATGCCCGACGACTTGCAGTCGCAAATCCCCTACATCATCCGCGTCTGCGAAGCCTTCAACGTCCCCATCCTCAACGTCCCCGGCTTCGAGGCCGACGACGTGATCGGCGCGCTCGCCGTGCAGGCGGCCGCGGAGGGCTTGCAGGCCGTCATCGTCTCGAACGACAAGGACATGACGCAGCTCGTGCGCGACCCCTGGGTCGTCTGCATGCGCAACAACTCGCAGAACGTCAAGCGCAAGGAGCCGGTGCCGCCCGTCGAGTGGTGTGACGAGCAGTGGGTCTCGAACAAGTTCGGCGTCAAGCCGACGCAGATCGTTGACCTGCTGGGGCTGATGGGGGACTCGGTCGATAACATCCCCGGCGCGCCCGGCATCGGCGCCAAGGGCGCGGTGCAGATCGTCCAGCAGTTCGGCTCCATCGAGAACGCTCTGGAGCGTTGGGAGGAGGTCAAGCACAAGACCTACCGCGAGTCCCTGCGCGACAACCGCGAGCTGATCCTCCAATCGAAAGAGCTCGCGACCATCCGCACGGACGTTAACATCAAGCTCGACCTCGACCGGCTCCGTTGCAAAGCCCCCGACCGCGCCGCCGCCTACAAGCTCTTCCGCGAACTGGAATTCCAGACCCTCACGCGCGAGTTCTCCGACGCCGCGTCCGAGGTTGACATGGGTGCGGCCGTCAAGGTCTACGCGCAGGTGCGCACGGCCGCGGAGCTTGAGTCGCTGACGCGCAAGCTCTGGGAGGTTGACCACTGGGCGTTCGCCGTCGGGGACGCGACGCCGGCCGGGGCCGGGCAGCAGACGAGCGTCCGCGAGGGGAGTGCCCCGACCTCCATCGCCATCTCGTACGCGCCGAACACGGCGCACTTCGTCAACTTCGGAGAGTTCGAGGGCGGGCCGGGGGCGGCCGTCTCGATGTTGAGGGACGTTCTGTCGAACGGTCTGCTCTCGAAGTCAGTCCACGACCTGAAGCGTTCCTTCGCGCTGCTCGCGGCCGTCGGGGTGGAGCTGGAAGGGGTTTCGGACGACACGCTGCTCGCCGCGTACCTGCTCGACCCTGTGCGCAGCCGCTACGACCTCGGCGACCTCGCGCGCGAGGCTCTGAGCGTGGACGAGGCCTGGTCGGAGACGCCGGGCGAGGGCTGGTCGGCCGAGCACTGGCGCACGGCCGAGGCCGCAGACCTCACCGCGCAGGTCGCGGACGTGCTCCACGGCCGCATCCTCGAACAGGGGCTGGAGGCCATCTACAACGAGATTGAGCTGCCCATCGCGCCGCTGCTCTATCGCATCGAGCGCGCGGGCCTGCGCGTGGACACCTCCGTCCTCGGCGAGCTCTCCGCCCTGTTCGGCGCGGAGCTTGAGAAGCTGACGGCGCAGATTTATCGAGTCGCCGGCCGCGAGTTCAAGATCAACTCGCCCAAGCAGGTCGGGGAGGTGCTGGAAGAGCTGAACATCAGCACGAGCCGCAAGACCGCGACGGGGCAGGTCTCGACGAGCCGCGCGGTGCTGGACGAGCTGGCGGCGCAAGGCTACGAGCTGCCGCGCCTCCTCATCGAGTTTCGCGAGCTGGACAAGCTCAAGGCGACCTACACCGACGCGCTGCCGGCGCTGGTCGGCCCCGACGGGCGCATCCACTCGGAACTCAACCAGACGGTGACGGCCACGGGGCGTCTGTCGTCCTCGAATCCGAACTTACAGAACATCCCCATCCGCACCGAACTCGGGCGCCGCATCCGCCGCGCGTTCGTGCCCGAGCCGGGGAACGTCTTCGTCGCGGCCGACTACTCGCAGCTCGAACTGCGCCTGCTCGCGCACGTCACGAAAGACCCCCAGATGCTCGACGCCTTCCAGAAGGACGAAGACATCCACGAGCGCACCGCCCGCCTCGTCTTCGGCGCGCGCACCAAAGAGGAGCTGAAGGAGAAGCGGCGCTTCGCCAAGATCGTCAACTTCGCCATCGCCTACGCCGTCGAGCCCTTCGGGCTGTCGCAGCGCGTCGGCATCTCGCGCAAGGAGGCCAAGCAGGTCATCGACGACTACTACAAGACCTACACCGGCGTCCGCCGCTTTATGGACGAGGTGCCCGAGAAGGCGCGTGAGGAGGGCTTCGTCCGCTCCCTCTACGGACGCATCCGCCCCGTCCCCACCATCAACGACCGCAACGGCAACATCCGCGCCCGCGCCGAGCGCGAAGCCATCAACATGCCGATCCAGGGAACCGCGAGCGACATCGTCAAGATCGCGATGCTGAAGGTGGACGAGGCGCTGCGCGCGGCGGGGCTCAAGGCGCAGACGGTGATGCAGGTGCACGACGAGTTGCTGATCGAGGCGCCGAAGAAGGAGGCCAGGCAGGTCGAGGAGATTCTGTGCCGGGAGATGGAGACGGCCGTCGAGTTGGACGTGCCGCTCGAAGTCGAGGCCGGCGTCGGTGAGAACTGGATGGACGTTAAGAAATGAGCGTGAACCGTGAACCGCGACAAGATTAAAGCAGTCTTGTTCTTGTCACGGTTCACGGTTCACGGATTTTTATGGATGAGAAGCGGGACGGGGGGCGCGTTGTTTACAGCCGGCCGAGCGTGGAGGGCGGCGAGGGAGAGGCGCGTCCCGCGTCGGCGCCCCTTTCGGGCGGCGGGGCGGCGGACGGCGCGTACGGTGCGCTGTGGCAGACGCTCGTCCCGCTGTCGGTCGGCTTCGCGCTGCTCGTCGGGCTCGTCCTGGGCCTCGGGTACAAGAGCGCGGGGAAGGTCAGCGAGGTCAACTACGGGACGAAGGACGAGTACCTGCGCCTCTCGACGACCTCGGACACGCTGCTCAACCTGCGCCTCGCGCTGAGCCGGCTCGACACGGAGGCGCGGATGCGCGCGCGCCTCGAAGCCGGGACGGGCGACGTCATGCTGCCGCCTTCCGACCTGCGCCTGCGCACCGAGCGCGGCGAGTTCGAGAAGCTGCTCGCCGAGTTCGACCGGCTGTCCCTCCCCGACGGCGCCAAGCAGCAGGACGTGCACGACCGCGCCGTCGAGTACGTCGCGACGACCCGCGACTCCAGGACATACTCGCTCGGAGGCTTCCAGCAGAACCGCGACCTCGACCTCAAGCTGCGCGGGCTGATGTCCGACCTCGGACAGGAGCGGACGCGGCTCGAAGACGAGCGGCTCGACCGGCTGAAAGACACGCAGCGCGGGATCATGTCTCTGATGTGGCTGGCGGCCCTCACGGGCCTGGTCGTCGCCGCGGCCGCGATCTTCGAGGTGTGGCGGCGCTTCCGGCAGATGCGCCGCGGCTACGTCGAGCTGCAACGCGAGCGGCAGTTCAGCACGCAGATGCTCCAGGGCACGCCCTCGGCCGTGGCGGCGGTTGACCGGCGCGACCGCATCCGCTCGGCCAACGCGGCCTTCTTCCAGGTCTTCCCCGGCGCGTCGGTCGGCGCCTCCATCCACGACAAGTTCACGACACACGACGGGCTCAGGCTGCTGGCCGCGGCGACTTCGACGCGCGTCCGCCGCACGGCCTACCACGGCCGTTTCCGCATGTCGGCCGAAGGCGACGTGAAGGAGCACGCCTTCGACGTCTACTCTTCACCGCTGGAGATTGAAGGCGAGCTGGGTCAGTTGTTGACGTTGGTGGACGTGACGGAAGCGGCCGAGGCCGAGCAGGAGCTGCGGCGCAGCGAATCGCTGGCGGCGGTCGGGCAGGCCGCGGCGCAGGTGGCGCACGAGATTAAAAACCCTCTGGGGAGCATCCGCCTCGGCGTCGCCATGCTGCGCGACATGGCGCGCGAACGGGATGCCATCACCACCATCGACCTCGTCGAGCGCGGCATCGAGCACCTCTCAAAACTGACGCTCGACGTGACGCAGTTCTCGCGCCGCCGCCAGCTCGACCTCGCGGCGGACGTTGACCTCGCCGAGCTGCTGAACGAGAGCCTCGACCTCGTCACCGAAAAGCTGCGCGAGAAACGCACGCCCGTCGAGCGCCGCTTCCCCGAAGAGCCCGTGCGCGGCCACTGGGACGAGGATCAGTTGAGACAGGTCTTCGTCAACCTGCTCGCCAACGCCGTGGACGCGGGGCCGGCCGAGAGTCCTCTGGCCATCTCGGCCGAGCGCGTCACCTTGGCCGCGGGCGACCGGCGCAACGGCGAGGGCGGGCGCCAAGTTCAGGGCGCGCGCGTCTCGATCACGGATCGCGGGGAGGGCATGGACGAGCGCACGCGCGCACGCATCTTCGAGCCCTTCTTCACGACGAAGAAGAAAGGGACGGGGCTCGGGCTCTCCATCGCCAAGCAGATCGTCGAGCAGCACGGCGGCTCCATCCGTGTCGAGAGCGCGCCCGGTCAGGGCACGCGCTTCACCATCGACCTCCCCCTCTCGCCCGAGCCCTAAGAATTCGAAAGTTGAAGTCAGATTTTCGTGGCGGCAAGAATCTCCGCGGTCGCGAAGCTGAACTCGCCCTGTTCGCCCGTGTCTTCAATCGACCATCATTCCGACAGCACGGCCTGCGCCAGCCCCCACCCACGAACGCGTGCGCGGTCGAAGCCGAGTTCGTCCGAGAGTTGTGCGATGCGTCGTTCGGTCACGCGCACGGGATCGGGCCAACGCAGTAGTTGAGGCAGGGGATTGCGCAGCAGTGCGCCGACCTCGTAGGCGGGCTCGGCGACGAGCCCCTTCGGGTCGATGGCGAGCCAGGGCGTGCGCGCGGCGGCGAGGACGTTGCCGTGGTGCAGGTCGCCGTGCGTGAGGACGGGCGCCTCGGACGACGCCAGCAGTTCCGCGAAGAGCGACTCGGCCTCTTCGAGCAAACGTCGCGGGAAGGGCCCGGTGCCCCCGCCGAAGTGCTCGCGCAGCCTGCGCAGACCTCCGCCCCAGTCGGCGGCCGTCGGGAAGTTGTGCGCGGCGGGGGCGGGTCGCCAGAGCTGCTTCATCACGCCGGCCGCGGCGCCGGTCGCGGCCTCGTCCTCCTCCTCGCACAGCGCGACGAGCTGCGTCCCCGGCTCAAGCCTCTCAAGCAGCAGCGCGCCCCACTCCGCGTCCACGTCCACGAGCCGCGCCCCGGCCGTCGAACAGCCTCAAGGCCTCCACCTCCGACAGAAGTTCCGCGACGGGCACGCCGACCTTCAGGACGTACCGCTCGCCCCGCGCCCCTTCGGCCGGCGCGGCGTAGTTGTATGAGAGTGAAGGGAAGGGCGGCCCGACCGTGAGAGACCAGCGCGCGGCACAACGCTCGACGAGGCCGGGTAGTTGGCTCAGCCAAACCCTCCCCGCCTCGCCGTGCAGCGCGACAGTGGCCCACGCGAACTCTTCCGGGATGTAGGCCACTCCTCTAGAGAGCGCGGAATGCTTTGCGCGCGGCCTCGGCCGTGCGGTCGAGGAGGTCGTCGGTGTGCGCGGTGCCGATGAAGGCGGCCTCGAACTGTGAGGGCGCGAGGTAGACGCCCTCTTCGAGCATCGCGTGGAAGAACTTGCCGTAGCGCTCGCGGTCTGACGCGGCGGCCGTGGGCCAGTCGTAGACTCCCGAAGCGTTGAAGAAGGTCGTGAACATCGAGCCGACGCGGTTCGTGTACGTCTCGACGCCCGCCTCGCGCGCGGCCTCAGACACGGCCTCGGTCAGACGGCGGCCCGCCTCTTCGAGTCGCTCGTAGACTGAACGGTCGCGCAGGCGGCGAAGCACGGCCAGACCCGCAGTCATTGCCAGAGGGTTACCCGAGAGCGTGCCCGCCTGGTAGACGGGGCCGGCGGGCGCGACCTGCTCCATCAGGTCGCGCCGGCCGCCGTAGGCTCCGACGGGGAGTCCGCCGCCGATGATCTTGCCGAGTGTGGTGAGGTCGGGCTTGACGTTGTAAAGCTCCTGCGCGCCGCCGCGCGCGAGGCGGAAGCCGGTCATCACCTCGTCGAGGATGAGGATCGCGCCGTGCCTCTGCGTGATGTCGCGTAAGACTTGCAGGTAGCCTGCGCGCGGCGGGACGCAGCCCATGTTGCCGACGACGGGCTCGACGATGACGGCCGCGATCTCTTCGCCGTGCTCCGCGAAAACTTCTTCAAGGGCAGCGGCATCGTTGAAGGGTGCGGTGATGGTATTCGCGGCGACCGAGGCCGTGACGCCCGGGCTGTCCGGCAGTCCCAAAGTCGCCACGCCGGAGCCGGCCTTGACGAGCAGGCTGTCGCCGTGGCCGTGGTAGCAGCCCTCGAACTTGACGATCTTGTCCCGGCCGGTCGCGCCGCGCGCGAGGCGGAGCGCGGACATCGTCGCCTCCGTCCCCGAGTTGACCATGCGTACCATCTCGACCGAGGGGACGGCGTCGATGATCTCCTCGGCCATCTCGCACTCCAACTCGGTCGGCGCCCCGTAGCTCGTCCCGCGGCCCAGTGCCTCGTGCAAGGCGTCGATGACCTCCGGCGCGGCGTGGCCGAGGATCATCGGCCCCCAGGAGCCGACGTAGTCGATGTACGTCCGCCCGTCCACGTCGGTCATCGTCGCGCCGCTGGCCGAAGCGATGAAGCGCGGCGTGCCGCCCACGCCGCGGAACGCACGCACCGGCGAGTTGACGCCGCCCGGCATCAGCTCGACCGCGCGCGCGTATAACTCTTCTGAACTCTGCTGCCTGTCTCTCTCGGTTGCGCTCATGCCCCCATGCTAAAACAGGAACGGCCGAAGGCGGAAGTGAAGGACGCCTTTCAAATGCGCTCCAACTCTTCCGCCGGCTCGACGAGGAGCGTGCGGAAGGAGGAGAGATAGACGAGGCCGGGCGCGGCGCCGCGGGGCTTGGAGACGAACTTGCGCTGCGTGTAGTTGACGGCGACCTTGGCGTCTTTGCGCGCCTGGCTGAAGTGCGCGGCGAGGCGCGCGGCCTCGACGAGCGTGCGGTGGGGAATCGGGTCGTCTTTGCCACGGGCGCGGACGACGACGTGCGAGCCCGGGTAGTCGGCCGCGTGCATCCATGTGTCATAAGAACGCGCGACCCGGAAGGTCAACTCGTCGTTCTCTCTCGCACCGCGGCCGACGATGACCTCGTAGCCGTCCGAAGAGCGGTAGCGCCTGAGCGCGCGCCCCTTCTCGGCCGAAGACTTCTTCGAGCCCTTCTCCCGTTCGACCGTGCCGCGACGGCCGTCCCGAGTCCTTTCATCCTTCTTCTCGCCAACGAAGCCCGCGAGCGCGCCCTCGTCACGCGCGGCGACTATCCGCTCAAGCTCGGCCTGCTTCGCTTCGAGCGCGGCCAGCTCCGGCTCGATCTTTTCGAGCCGTTCCGCAATCTCGCGCGCCGCGCGCCTGGCCTTCGTGTAACGCGCGAAGCGGCGCGCGGCCTCCTCCTGCAAAGTCCGGTTCTCGTCAATCTCAAGCTCGACCGTCGGCGTCTCTTCCGCGTAGAAGTCCGTCAGTCGAACCCTGCCACCCGAGCGCACGGCCGTGCCGATGTTCGCGAGCAGAAGGTCGCCGGCGCGCTTGTGCTCTTCGGCGTCGCCGTGCCCTTCGAGGTCGCGGCGCAGGTTGTCGCGCAGCTTCCGCAGGTTCGAGACCTTCTGCCGCAGGCGCGTGGCCGCAGCACCCGCGCGCGCGTCGAAGGCACGCACAGATTCCTGTCGAAGGTAATAACGGTCGAGCGCTTCGGAGAGCGACGCGGTGCCCTCACGGGGGATGTCCGGGCCGGCGCGCCTCGTCTTCGTCTCGACCTCCCGCGGCGCGGCGTCGGGACTCCGCACGGGCGGGCTGTAGACCTCGCCCTCGGTCTGACCCACGCCGCGCGCGGGGCGCGCAGACATGCGTACGCGCCCGTGCTCGTCCAGTAAGAGAAGATTTGAAGAGCGTCCGGTGAGCTGCGCGACGAGTGTCGCCTCGTTCTCTTCGCCCAGGACATCCGGGACGGAGAACTCGAAGCGCACGACGCGCTCGCCCTCGTCCTTCGAAAGCGAGCGCAGCCTCGCGCCGCCGAGTGCCTTGCGCAGGAAGAGCGCGAAGGGCGTGGGCGCGAGCGAAGCGCGCTCAAGCTCGCGCACGGTGCGCGCGATGAGGTGCAGGCGCGGGCGGGCGGGGTCGGCCGAGAGCAGCAGGTAGCGGCCGTCGCCCGTCCGGAAGTCCACCGCCAGCGTGTTGGCGGAGAGTTGAAAGACCTTGCCCCACGGCCGCCCCATGAGCGCCGGCCGCAGCTCATCCAACACTTCGCCGATCAACTGCTCGTTCATCCGTGCTCGCCTGTAGAGGTTCGCGCAAAGGCTAACAGACTTCCGCGCGTTGACAAAAAAGGGGAGGCGCGTCCCGGCGGGACGCGCCTCCCCGTGTCTGCTGTTCTGGACGCTACTTCCGGACGACGACGGTGCCGGAGAGGAGGTCGTGCACGGTGCGCCCCTCCGCGTCGAAGAGCGAGTAGAGGATGCCCAGGCCGCCGGCCGCCAGCGAGAGTATGTAGACGAATGCGCGGCGCATGCACTGACCCGTGGTCGGCACGCAAGCCTTGCGCGCGTCCACGGCCTGGAGCGAGCAGAGAAGCATCCCCAGCGTCCGCCCGGCCAGCGCGACCGAGCAGGTGTGGTAGAGGAACATCAAGAGCGCCGCGATCAGCGCCATCGAGCCGGACACGCGCGGGTCGCCCCAGTTGCCGATGCTCAGCTCGATGGCCGCGGCGAAGGGCGCGCAGAGGAGGGCGACGACGAGCAGATCGACGAAGGCTGCGGTTAGACGCTTGAAGCGCGGCGCGCGGTCATCGTACGTCAGCTCCTTCTCCTCGACCTTCGGCAGAAGCTCGATGCCCTGCCGCTCAAGCCAGAACTCGTCGAGCACACCCGTCAGGTGTCGCGGCTGGCGCGCTGAAGCGGATTGAGCCTCCATCTCGGAGGAAGCCTCGGCCTCCGCCTTTGCAGCCACGCTCGACTGCGCCGCGACCTCCGTCTTCTTGAAGGGCTCGGCGACGGGCTCGACCTCGCGGGTCACCAACGTCTGAGGCGCGGGCGTTTGAACTACTGTCGCGGGCGCCTCGACCTTTTCGACCGGAGTCTCGGTCTTGACCTCAACCCTGACCGGCTCGGGTTTGACCGCCGGCGGCTTCGGCTGGACGACGACGAGGGGCGGCGGGGGAGGCACGACCGGTTCAGGCGCCTCCGGCACGGCCTGCTCCTCGACCACACGCGCGGCGGCCGTGGCGGCCTGCCCGCGGCCCGAGGCCGTGCGCGCGGCCGGAGCGCTCGCGCGCGCACGCTCGATGCGGCGCAGTGCGGCGGCGACCAGAGGGTTCAGCTCCGGCTCGTCCGGCGTCGGCACCAGACCGAGCTGCTTGGAGGCCGACTCGGCCGCCCTACTCTTGGCCGAGGCGCGCGCGTCGTCGAGGGCCGCTTGAGACTGCTCGGCGGTCGCAGGCGGCGCGGTTCCGGCTTCGTGGTCGGCCTCGCGCGCACGCTTCCGCTGGATTTCGCGGAAGCGCTCGCTCAGCTCTCTGCGCCAGGCCGGGCGGTTGACGCCGGGAAATTCGATGAGGGTCGAGTTGTTCTGTGCTTGCGTAGAGCGGGTCGTGACGTTCGAATTATCGGTCATATTAAGAGCGTCGGCCTGCGGCGCCGGTCGGTGCGCGTCAGGCTTTTTTAGATCAGCCGCTTCGAGGGGGGTTGTCTCTCGGCGCCGACTCCACCGTCAGGCATAGAGGGCCTTCGTCTTGTTCGTCCGTGTACTCTTCGCTGCAAACGGCACACTGCATCGCTAAAAGCGCGACCTCCCTGTCGTCTGCGTCTCTTGTTCGAGGGGCGAAGGGCACATGCCTGTAAATCCATGCCCACTGCGGAGTCGCGGCGGATGCTATCAGAACTTACTTTAAGTCGTCAACCAGAAAATGTACAAGCCGCTGTGTTTGAGAGTGAGGCAGGTACAATATTTGGGGGGCGCGGGGCGCGCCCGTCTAGCGCAGGAAGGTTCCGATGCGGCCCCAACGTGTGTTCTTGAAGAAGCCGCTGACGAACCCCATCCAGCCCTCCTCCGGCTTCGCGCTGAGGTCGGAAGACCAGATGACGAACATCGCGCGGCCGACGATGAGGTCACGCGGGACGGTGCCCCAGACGCGGCTGTCGGCGCTGTTGTCGCGGTTGTCTCCCATCACGAAGTAGGCGTCGGGCGGAATCTGGTAGGGTTTGCCGACGCCGTATTTGAAGCCGTAGTCGGGCGCGCGCAGTCCGCGCTCGGCGTCTTCGATGGTCTTGGGCGAGTAGTAGACGGTGTAGGGCTCGCCCGCGCGTGCGCGAGCGGGTTCGACGAAGTCCTTTAACTCGGCCTTGACGCTCGTGTGCACGTCGCGGGCCACGCGGCGGTACTCGGGCAGGACCTGGCCGTTGATGAGTACGTCCGGCCCGCGCACCTCGATGGTCTCGCCGGGCAGCCCGATGACGCGCTTGATGAAGAGGGTCTTGTACTGGACGACCGTTTGGTCCGTGTTGTAGTCCGAGGGGTACTTGAAGACGATGATGTCGCCGCGGTGGATGTCGCGCTGCGGGAGAAAGGGAAGGTGCGGCCCCGGCCCGAAGATGAACTTGTTGACGAGGAAACGGTCGCCGACGTAGACCGTGTTCTCCATCGAGGCCGAAGGGACTTCGGCCGCCTGCGCGACGAAGGTCATGAAGAACAAGGCCATGACCAGCACGACCGCGCCCGACTCGAAGTATTCGCGCCAGAGGCTGCGGGGCAGCCCCGTCTGGCCGCGCACTTCGTCGGCTTCGCCCGACTTCTCTTCAATCTCCGTCGTCGCCAATTCGGGAAGAACCTTTCGTCGAGGTTTGAATCTTTACTAAAGCGGCTGGCGTCCGGCGAAGCCCGCCTCAAGGTCGTGCCACCATTCCAGCTCGTCGCCCTCGCCCAACTGCCAGCAGAGCAGCACGACGCGCCCCTCGCGCGTCGTCGGGAAGTCGATGAGGCCGCGCTCATAGTCCTTGAGCTGCACGCCCAACTCCTCCAACTCGCCCGAGGCTTCGGCCAGGTCTGAGAGCGACAGCACGTAATCCCCGCCGCCCTCCATCCCGCCGCCGCCGCGGGCCGCCCCCTCCGCGGCCAGACGCGCCTGCTCCTGCACCGCCGACACGCGCGCGTACGCGCGCTGAATCCGCCGCACGATCCCGCGCACGGTCGGCAGCAGCGCGTTCGCCTCTTCGACGGTGAAAAGCTTCATATGTCTCTCGTGGATCGCAAACCGTGAAGCGTGACAAGTGAAAGACATTTTTTCTTGTCAAGGGTCACGGTTTACGGCTCACGTTTATTGGTCGTCCGTGACGCGGATGAAGTCCGCGACTTTGGGGCCGCCCTCGTCTTCGACGCTTTCGGCGATGATCTGGACGGTCTCGTCGAACTCTTCGGTGCGGCGCGCGTCGTCGCGCTGGGCCTCCGCGTCGCAGAGCAGCTCGCGGGCGTGCGCTTCCAACTCTTCGTCCGTGGGCGGCGCGGGCTGCGTGTGGTTAACGTAGGAGTTCACGGGCGCGTTGCTGTCGTGCGGCGCGTGGTTCTCGTAGTAGCGGTGCGAGTGCGCGGGCTCCTTGCGAACCTTATGCGCGATGTCGCCGAGGTCGATGAAGTAGTCGGCCACGTCGATCAGCTTCGGCGCCGTGTTCGAGCGGAAGCCGGCGACCTCCACCCGACAGCCCTTGTAGGCCACGGCGTTGACGGCGTAGACGAAGTCCTCGTCCCCCGAGACCAAGACGGCCGTGTCGTAGCGGCCGGCCAGGGAGAGCATGTCCACGGCGATCTCAACGTCGAGGTTCGCCTTGCGCGTCCCGTCGTAGAAGGTCTTCAACTCCTTGTGGATGACGCGGAAGCCGTTGCGGCGCATCCAGAGCAGGAAGCCCTGCTGGCGCTCGGCCCCGACATCGACGCCCGTGTAGAAGAAGGCGCGCAGAAGCCTCCCGTCGCCCAGGAGGACGCGCAGGAGCTTATTGTAGTCGATGTCGATGTTATGGAACCGCGCCGCGTGAAAAAGGTTGTTGCCGTCGATGAAAACCGCCACCCTGCCTCTGTAACCTAACTGCCAGGAGATGTTGTTAGTGGGATCATAATGCATGCGAAAGACACCCCATTCGAGTTTCAGATTCACTAGATTTCAAACATCAGCGGAGCCCTGAAGCCCGCCCGCGCCGCCCCGGCCACGATTCAAAACACGAGCCCAAACCTTAAAACGACGCTCAACCTCGGTGCGGCGACAACTTATTTAACCACGAATTTTGCCGGCACGACAACACGGCACGCCCCGGCCCGACTCAATCGGCCGCGGGCACGCCCAACCCGACCGCGCCGCCGAGCACCTCTCCGCTGACGGCGTCCACGTAGACGAAGAGCGGCATGGACGTAGACTCGCCGACGGCGACCTCCCAGGCGACGTGGAGTTCGAGCGCGGAGGCGGCCGCGTCCCCGCGGCGGACGGGAAAGACGACGAGCTGCTGAGCCTGCTTCCTGTCGGCCGGCGTGACGGTGCGCGTGTGCTGCGTGCCGCCGGGGTCTGTGTAGGTGACGGCGCGGTTGTCGAGCGCCGCGGCAGCCTGTGCGGCGTCGAGTGTCTTCGGGACGGCGGCGAGCGTGCGCGCCAGCCGCTCGGCGTCGGGGAGGGCCGTGCTCGAAAGGGCGACGACGCGCAGGTCGGGCATAAAGACGACGCGGACGATGCCGTAGCCGTTCCGCAACGGGTACCCGAAAGGGTTCTGTAGATAGAGGGCGCTCTTCGCGCCTCCTCCCGCTGAGGGCGCGTCCGCGACGGCGACGAGCGACAACTGCTTCAAGTCCGTGCCGAGCAGCGGCGCGGCCGTCGCGAGGAAGCGGCGTAGAGATTCGCGCGTCTCCTCCTCCGTGCGCTTCTGCGCGTCGCCGGCGACGACGAGTGGGAGGCGTGGGAAGTCTCGCAGCTCCGCGGGCAGTGAGGCGAGCGTCGCCGTCACGGGCCGCAGTTCGGGCGTCGGAGAGCCGGTCGCGGCCTGCTCGCCGACGACCGCCTTCCAGTTGGCGAGCGCCGCCGCCCGCCGCTCGTCGCTCGCGGCGAGGACGGCGAAGCGCGGCGACTCGTTCCCGCGCGGGCGCTCCGCGCCGGCCGGTCTCGTCGCCGAGGCGCACGCGCCGAGCACGAGAGCAATCAAGTAGAGAACGACACCGCAGACGATCCTTCGAGCGTAAGTCATGGCAAGCGCTGGGACATTAAGGCAAAATGTTGAAGGGGAAACTTGCGAGAGGGATTATACTCAAGAACGTGCGCGGGGCAACGGACGCCCGGGGGTCGTTGAGGTGAGCGGAGGGGAATTTGTCGCGCGAGGATGAAGAGGAGAGGTTCGGCGGGCTCGACGCTTTAGGCGAGGGCGGGGCGCGGCCGTTCGCGCCGGAGCAGATGGTTGCGTGCGAGGAGTGCCTGCGCGCCAACCCGCCCACGCGCCCGGCGTGCCTCTACTGCGGCGCGGCGCTCCCGCGGACGAAGCAGAGCGCGGCGCTCTGGCGCCCGACGCTGAAGAGGCTTGAGGATTGGGAGCAGGGCTTCAACGTCGTCACGCTCGCGCGTGGGGGCGGCGTGCTGACGTATGGCGACACGGAGGAGGTCGCATCGCTCTTACGCCTCGATGCCGGCGTGCTCAAGGAGATCATGGCGGCCGGTCGGGCCATGCCGCTTGCGCGGGTGGCCTCGGCCGACGAGGCGTGGCTCATTGTTGAAAGGCTCCGCGCGCTCGGCCTCAACACGGAGGTCTTCCCCGACGAGGTGCTGGCGCGCAGGCCCGCGCGCGTGCGTGCGTTCGAGTTTGAAGAGGGCGCGCTCGTCTGTCGCACCGGGCCGGAGGCCGAGCCGCGGCGCGTGGCCTGGTCGGAGGTGGTGCTGCTCGTGACGGGGCGCGTTGTGTCGCGTCGCGTCGAGGTCGCGGAGCGCAAGCGGAGCCCGGGCGGGCGGAGCGAGACGGTCGAGACGCGCGAGCTGACGGCGGACGAGGCCGTGCTCGATCTCTACACGTCGTCCGTTGACGAGCACGAAGCACAGGGGGCGGGGGGCGCGGGCTTCCGCGTCTTGTCGGGCGGCTTCGACTACTCCTGCCTGGGCGCGGGCAAGGGGCTGCTCGCCGCCGATAACTTTAAGACGCTCGTCGCGGGACTGCGCGGGCGTGTGCCGACGGCCTTGTACGACGAAGAGTACGCGCGACTGCGCCCGATGCTCTCGGACGTCTGGCCTTCCGCCGAGCGCACCGAGTCGCTCGGCCTCCGGCGCGAGAGCGTGCGGCGCTTCAACACGGAGGCCGTGACGACCGTCAGCAACGAGACACAGTTCAGGCGCTACGCGCGGCTGCGTCACCTGTTGGTGCTGCGCGCGCGCGCCGAAAATTCATGAAACATTACGACGGAGAGAAGCGCGGGCAGGGCCGTCGCGCCGAAGGAGGCGAACGCAGGCCGCAGGGCCGCGGCGAGTCGCCGGGTGACCGCGTGGCGCGCGCCTTCTCGGGCGAAGACAAACGCGAGCGCCCGCAGCGCGGCAAGCAGGGAGACCGCCCGCCCCTGGTGCGTCCGGCCGCGGCGCGCGAGCCTGTGCGCAGACACGAGGCGGCCGACGACGGCGCGCACGTCTTCGGCGTGCAGCCCGTGCTCGAAGCCCTGCGCGCGGGCACGCGGCCCATCGAGCGTCTGACGCTGGCCGAGGGCGCGCACGAGTCGAGGCTGCGTGAGATTCTTGAGATCGCGCGCTACGCGGACATCCCCGTCCGGCGCTTGCCGCGCACGGAGTTGCAACGCATCGCCGCAGGTGCCAACCACCAGGGCGTCATCGCGACCATCGCCGCCGCTCATTACACGCATTCGGATGAGTTGCTCGAAGCGCTCGCCGCGCGCGTCGGCACACCAGACCCGCCGCTCGCCGTCGTCCTCGACGGCGTGGAAGACCCGCGCAATCTCGGCGCGGTCATACGCACCGTGGAGTGCGCGGGCGCGCACGGCGTCTTCGTCCCCGAGCGGCGCGCTTCGGGGCTGACTGAGACGGTGGCGAAGGGCGCGGCGGGGGCGCTCGAATACGTGCCGGTCGCGCGCGCCGCCAATGTCGTGCGGCTGCTCGAAGAGTTGAAGGAGCGCGGCGTCTGGACGGTCGGCACCGCGGCCGGGGCGGAGACTTCGTACACGGACTGGGACTGGACGCAGCCTTGTGCCCTTCTGCTCGGCGGCGAAGGTGAGGGGCTCCGCCGGCTTGTGCGCGAGCGCTGCGACGTGCTCGTCCACATCCCCCTGCGCGGACAGATAGAATCGCTCAACGTCTCGGTCGCCGCCGGCATCCTGCTCTACGAAGCCGTCCGCCAGCGAACCGCCCGGCGCAAAGAGGCGTATGATGAGGAGGCCGTGAACCGTGAACCATAAACCGTGACAGGTGGAACACGGTTTTATCTCGTCACGGTTCACGGTTCACGGTTCACGCTCCCCAGGAGGTTCACTGAATGTTCTGTCCAAAGTGCGCGACGCAGAACGCGGATGACGCGAGGTTCTGCCGGGGTTGCGGTACGGACATCAGTCTCGTGCCGCAGGCCGTGAGCGGCGCGCTGGCCGAGCGTATGGCCGCGGCCGACGACGACACGCGGCACGGCCGGCGCCGCTACAAGTACGACCGGCAGCCGAGCATCGAGAGGGCCATCAAAAGTATCTTCATGGGCATCGCCTTCGTGCTGATCGCCTTCGCCGTCATCATGCGGATGCCGGGCGGTTTCACGTGGGGATACTGGTTGTTCCTGCCGGCCGCGGCGATGCTCTCCAAAGGCGTCGGCATGTACCTGCGTCTCCTGGAGGAGCGGAAGAGGCTCGCGCCCCCGGCCCACAATCCGACGTATACGGCCGTCCCGCCGCCCCGCCCCGCGAGCGCCCTGCCGCCGCGCGACACCGGCGAGATGATCCCGCCGCCCAGCGTCACCGAAGGCACCACGCGCCACCTCGGCGTCCCCGTCGAGCGCAAGCCTAGCGAGTGAGCGCGCCCGCCGCGCTGTGTTAGTCTCCAAACGTCATGCGGGAGATAAGCGAAAGCGGCGTGGGGCGCGTCTGCGTCCCCGTCTGCGTGAGGAGTGCGCCGGAACTGCGCCCCTCAATCGAGCGCGCCGCCGAGTTGGGCGACATCGTCGAGCTGCGCCTCGACTGCCTCGAACCGTCTGAGCTGGACGCGGCGCGCGCGCAGCTCTGCGACATCCTGACGCAGACGGGTCGGCCCTTCCTCATCACCTACCGCCCGCGGGAACAGGGCGGCGGCGTGGACTTGAACTTGGAGGAGCGCGCGGCCTTCTGGCGCGAGGTGCCGTCGTGGCTGCGCGGGGCGGGCGGGCGCGCGAGGGCTTTCGTCGATGTTGAGTTAGACCTGCTTGAGTCCGCGCATGCGGAGACGCTCGGCGCGCTCTTCGACAACTTCACGGTCATCTGCTCACACCACGACTTTCAAGAGACGCCCGCCGACCTCGAACTGATTTACGAGCGGATAGCGCGCACGCGCGCCGACGTCTCGAAGCTGGCGACGCGCGCGAACTCGATTACGGACAGCCTCACGCTCATGCGTCTGCTCGAACGCGGGCGGCGCGAAGGGCGCGGAGTGATTGCCGTCTCGATGGGCGCGGCGGGCGTCTTGACGCGCGTGCTCGCGCCGGCCTTCGGCGCTGTGCTCACCTACGGCTCGCTCGACGCGAGGCAGGCGACCGCCCCCGGACAGATAGACGCGCGTGAGCTGGGCAGCCTCTATCGCGTGCACGGCTTGAGCGAGCGGACCGCCGTGACGGGAATCGTCGGTTCGCCCGTCGGACATTCGCTGTCGCCTGACATGCACAACACGGGGTTCGCCTCGCTGGGGCTCGACGCAGTCTACCTGCCGTTCGAGGTCGCGGACTTGTCGGAGTTCATCAGGCGGATGATTGACCCGCGCACGCGCGAGCTGCGTTGGAACCTGCGCGGCCTGAGCGTCACCGCGCCGCACAAGCAGGCCATCATTCCGCACCTCGATTCGATTGCGCCGAACGCCGCTCGCATCGGCGCGGTCAACACGCTGGTCGTCTCGGAGGAGCGCGGACTCGAAGGCTTCAACACCGACGCGGACGCTTCGGTCGTTCCGTTGTCGGGACTGGTGGCACTGCGCGGGGCGCGAGTCGCGGTGCTCGGTGCGGGCGGTGCCGCGCGTGCCCTGCTGTGGGCTCTCGGCGAGCGCGGTGCGGACGCAACGGTCTTCGCGCGCGACGAGACGCGGGGGCGTGCGGTCGTCGAAGAGTTCGGCGCAGACCTCGGGCGCCTCGAAGGCGCGAGCTTCGAAGGCTTCGACGTGGTGGCGAATACGACGCCGCTCGGCACGCGCGGCGGGCGCGAGTCGGAGACGGCGGCCGTCGAGTCGCAACTGCGAGGCGCGCGCGTCGCTTACGACATGGTCTACAACCCTGCCGAGACACGCTTCCTGCGCGAGGCGCGTGCGGCCGGCTGCAAGGCCGTCGGCGGTCTGGGGATGCTCGTTGCGCAGGCCGAGGAGCAGTTCCGCCTCTGGACGGCCCGCGCGGCGCCGGCCGGCGTCATGCGGGACGCGGCGGAGAAGAAGTTGTTCGGGAGTTGAATCGGCGTCAAGAGATGGAGCGTTACAGCCGGCAGATTCTATTCGAGGGCATCGGCGAGGAGGGGCAGGGTCGTCTGGGCGCGGCGCGCGCTCTGGTCGTCGGGTGCGGCGCGCTGGGGTCGGCACAGGTCGAGATGCTGGCGCGCGCTGGTGTAGGGCGTTTGAGGATCGTTGACCGAGACTTCGTCGAAGAGTCGAACCTACAGCGGCAGACGATGTTCACCGAGCGCGACGCGCGCGAGCGGACGCCGAAGGCCGTGGCCGCCGCGCGCCGGGTCGCCGAGATCAACTCCGATATAGTGTGCGAGGCGGAGGTCGCGGACGTGAACCACACGAACGTCGAGCGTCTGGTCGAAGGCTGCGACGTAGTGCTGGACGGGACGGACAACTTCGCGACGCGCTTCCTCATCAACGACGCGTGCGTGAAGCGCGGCGTCGCGTGGCTCTACGGCGCGGCCGTGGGGAGCTACGGCGTGACTCTGACGGTCAGGCCGGGCACGACGCCCTGCCTGCGCTGTCTCTTCCCCGAACTGCCGGCCGCGGGCACGGCGCCGACGTGCGACACGGCCGGCGTCATCATGCCCGTCATCTCAATCGTCGCCGCGGTGCAGGTGGCCGAGGCGCTGAAGCTCCTGACGGGCAGGGTCGAGAGTCTGCACAGGCGCTTGATGCAGTTCGACGTGTGGCGCAACGAGTGGCGCGGCATCTCGGCGGGCGAGCGAGCGCCGGACTGCCCCGCGTGCGGGCTCCGGCGGTTCGAGACTCTGGAGGCGGAGGCGGGCGACCTGACGATTGTGCTCTGCGGGCGCAACGCCGTGCAGGTCTCGCCACAGGCAACGACCTCGCTCGACCTCGACGCCCTGGCCGCGCGCCTGAGCGGCGCGGGCGAGGTGAAGGCCAACGAGTACCTCGTCCGCCTGCGCGCGGGCGCCTACGAGCTGACCGTCTTCCGCGACGCGCGCGCCATCGTGCGTGGGACGGATGATGCGGCGGTGGCCCGGTCGGTCTATGCGCGGTATGTGGGCACCTAGTTTTATCAAGGGTGCGTGCGGACTCTTGTTTCTTAGTTTCGTGCACCGCGCTTTCGGGTTATGATTCATGAAGGCGGGCGTGAACGAACGTCGCCCCGGCCTTGAGTCCGCCCCGACATTGAAAGCGAACCTTCATACTTGATGACAAACAGACGCATGCCCCTTCGTACTCTTCGACTCCTTCTCCTCTCAATTGCCATAGTCATCTTCGGCGTCCAGGCCGCGAAGGCCGGCGGCCCCGTGGTCTGGGAGACCGACTCGCGCGCGCAGCTCCTCTCCGGCGAGTCGCACGGCGTCTCCGTCACCGACACGGGCGCGCTGATGCTCGCGCCGCGCTTCACGCAGGTCTTCGACACCGAGCAGGCATACGTCTGGTCGAGCGCGGCCGACGCCGCGGGGAATGTCTACCTCGGGACGGGGCACGACGGGCGCATCTTCCGCGTCGGCGCCGACGGCAAAGGCGCGCTCCTCTACGACGCGGCCGAGTTGGACGTGACGGCGCTCGTGGTGGGACGCGACGGCGCGCTCTACGCGGGCACTTCGCCCGAAGGCAAGGTCTACCGCGTGACCGCGGACGGCAAGGCCGAGGTCTACTTCGACCCGCCGGACAAGTACATCTGGTCGCTGGCGGTTCTGCCCGACGGCGCGCTCGCCATCGGCACGGGCGATACGGGCAAGCTCTACCGCGTGAGCGCCGCCGGGGCCAAGCCCGAGGCGTCGCTCCTCGTCGATACGAACGAGACGCACGTCATCTCGCTCGTCGCCGACAAGCAGGGGAACCTGCTCGCGGGCACAGACCCGGGCGGGCTCGTGCTGCGCGTCTCGCCGCAAGGTAAGGCGTTCGCGCTCTTCGACTCGCCTCTGCGCGAGATACACGCGCTCTCGCTCGCAGCCGACGGCTCGCTCTACGCGCTCGCCGTGAGCGACGCGGCGACGAGCCCGCGCGCTTCTTCGACGAGTACGACGGCGGTGAGTACCGCCTCCACCGGCGGCACGGTGACCGGCACCGTCACGACCGACGACGGCACCGCGCAGTCGGTCGCGCTCGCCGCGCAGCAGCAGACGCCCGCGCGCAGCCGCAACGAGCTGAACGGCGCGCGCAGCGCCGTCTTCCGCATCGCCGCCGACGGAGGCGCGGACGTGCTCTGGAGTTCGCAAGCCGTGACGGCCTTCTCCGTCGCTGCCTCGCCGCGCGGCGGGGTGCTCATCGGCACGAGCGACAAGGGGCGCATCTACTCCGTCACCGACGACGGGCGTGACACGCTGCTCCTTCAGTCGAGCGAAGACCAGATCTCCTCCTTCGCCGTGCGGGGCTCGGACGTGTTCGCGGCCTCCTCGAACCAGGGCAAGCTCTTCCGCCTCGGCGCCGAGCAGTCGGCCGAGGGGACTTACGAGTCGCCGGTGCGCGACGCGAAGTTCGTCGCCTCCTGGGGCCGCGTCTGGTGGCGCGGGCGCGGGCAGGTCGAGTTGCAGACGCGCACCGGCAACACCGAGCGCCCCGACATGACCTGGAGCGACTGGAGCGCGTCCTACAGAGACCCTGCGGGCGCCTCCGTCGCGAGCCCGCGTGCGCGCTTCATCCAGTGGCGCGCCGTGCTGAGGCCCGCGGGTGGCACCGACCCGCGCATAGAGTACGTCAACCTCTCGTACCTGCCGCGCAACGTCGCGCCCGAGGTCTTGCAGATTCAGGTCCTCCCCGTCGGCATCTCGCTCCAGTCGGCCGTGCAGGTGCAGGTCGATCCGAACATCGAGGCGTCGGGGCTCGACCCCTCGCTCATCGGGCCGCAGGTGCAGATACCGCCGCGCCGCATGTTCCAGCGCGGCGCCGTCTCCTTGCAGTGGCAGGCCGAAGACCGCAACGGCGACCAACTCCTCTACTCGGTCTACTACCGCTCGGTCGGCGAGGCGACGTTCCACCTGCTGAAGGAGAACCTGCGCGACAACTTCTTCTCCGTGGACGGCGCCGCGCTCGGCGACGGCAGCTACATCTTCAAGGTCGTCGCCACGGACGCGCCCGAGAACTCTCTGGGTCAGGCTTTGACGGGCGACCGCGTGAGCGAGCCCGTGGACGTGGACGGCACGCCGCCGGTCGTGCGCGCCGAAGGGCAGCCGCAGGCGGGGCCGGACGGGCGCGCGCACGTCCGCTTCACCGTCGAAGACGCCTCGGGGCGCGTGCGCCGTGCGGACGTGTCGGTCGATAGCGGCGAGTGGCGCGCGGTCTTCCCCGAGGACGGCATCGCCGACGGGCCGCGCGAGACGTACGCGCTCGAACTGCCTCTGGAGGGCGCGGGCGAGCACACCATCTCTTTGCGCGCCATCGACGGCAGTGGCAACGTGAGCAGCGCGAGAATCGTCGTCAGACGTTGAAGGTTGTGCACTCTGTGCACAAAACCGGACGCCGCCGCGACTCGCACTGAGACATACACGATACGGTGCGAGCCCCGACCATACGGTGCGAGTCGAAGGGCTTTAACGTAAAACCCGGGCCGTAAAAGGCTTTGTAGTCGAGGGGCGCCGCCGTGGCACTGGCCTTGCACACTTGAGTCGGCGAGACTCGCGCGTCTCTCCTTCTCCCTCCCGTGCGCGGACGCAGAACATGAGGAGGCAAAAGGCAGGAACCATGAAGTTAAAGAAGTTCATCGTCGCGGTTATCGCTTCAAGCGTGCTCGCCGTCAGCGCGATGGCGTTCGAGCCGCAGAAGGGCAACGAGAAGCCGCCGCCGCCGAAGGAGAAGCAGGACGTCCCCCGCCCGCCGAAGGAGTCGCCGCCCCCCCGCGATAACAACAACAACAGCGGCAACAAGGGCAACAACGACAGCGGCAAGCGCGGGGGCAGGCCATAAGGTTGTTTTGGGGAGCGTCGCCCAAGTCCCCTTGAAAGGGCACGCGACCCGCGGACAAGTGGGCCGTCTACGCGCGGCGTAGAGGCACCGGACAGCAGGCGCGCCGGAGGAGGCGTTGAAGAAACCCCCGCCCGACGCGCCTGAATCTTTTTCCAGGGGGTACAGGAGCAGTGAAGTTCAAAATCTTGAGGGTCGGAATCTTCGCCTTGACCGTGTGGGGCGCGCTCTTCTCGTCGCTCGGGGGCGAGGCCACGGCGCAGTGGCGGCGCAGAGTCTATGTGCCGGCGCCGGCGCCCGCGGCGCAGGGGGGCGCGAACCCGCGCCTGTTGGCGATGGCCCAACAGTATTCGGGAGACCGCTTTCAGTTCGAGTCGCAGACGCCGCGCGGCGTGCGCGTCTACTCGGTGAACCGGCCGCGGCCCGAGGCCCTGCGCGCCATCGACAGCGGGCTCGCGGAGTTGTTCGTCGTTGCCGCCCGCCACGGCTACCGGCAGGGGTTGAACTACGCGGACTACACGGTCTTCATCGGCCGCGCCGACCGCGACCGCGACTCGGCGGGCGCCTACTCGCCCGACATCGCCATCGGCGCGGCGCAGTACGCCGGGAGCGTCTACGACAAGGGCGGGTACGTCTACGCGGCCGGGATGGTGCTCTCGATGGAGCCGGGCGCCTTCCTGATCGCCGAGCACGAACGCGACTTCCAACGCATCGCCAACGTCGCGCGCTACGAGGGTGAACACATCATCCTCTACCACAACGACCGTCGCCTCTATCAACAGACTTACGACCACAGCCGCGGCGGCGGGCACCCGATACTTCAGTAGTAAAAGCCGTGAACCGTAAACCGTGAACCGT